>CAYVRK010000032.1:0-50826 GCA_964453785.1 uncultured Bacteroides sp. | reverse complement strand
ACCATTGTGATCACGATCAATCCGACCCCGAGGTTGACGGCAGATGTCCCCGAGCTGGTTTATTGCGACAGTTCAACAGTAAGCTTCACTGTAAACGATGGCATAAGCTCCTCGACGGGAGCACAGGTGTATCGTGTTTACAGGGATTACCTTGATACGGATGTCCATATCGAGGGTGAGGTTCCCGGATTTGACGACAACCAGGTTTATGGGGTATCGCTGAATGAAGAGATCCGCAACCTGACCAGCCAGGTACAGACGGTTACCTATACTTTCAGGCCCTTGATCAAGGACCCGCGGGGAGACGGATCGCTGGCAGAGTGCAACACGGGTAAGGATACCACCATTGTCATTTCTATTGAGCCCACACCTGATATTGATGTGGATATCGGAAATGATACGATCTGTAATGAGGACTTCATCATCTTCAATGTAACCAATCCGAACTTCCCGATCCTTGGTAACTGGAGATATAAACTGGAAGTCGATTATGGCGACAGTATACAGGGAGAACTTCCTGAATTGCCGCTCTATACAGATTATGCTGATACTGAACTTACCTTTACTGATACCCTGAAGAACGTTGGGGTATATTGGCATACAGTGGCTTACCGGTTTATTCCTTACATAGAATCTGTTCTCGGTGGGGATAGCTGCCTGAATGGTCTTGATACAACAATTATCGTTTGGGTGAATCCCACCCCCGCCATAAGGGTAATTGCCAATGATACTGTAATCTGTAATGGGGCAACCACAACCATTCGTATCCGTAATCCAAATGAATTTGTGTACGGTGCCTGGGAGTATGATCTGATCGTTACGGATGCAGATGGTATGATAGAAGGGGAGAGTCCTGATATGTTTGGAATCACGGATTCTGAGCTAAATGAAAGCCTCACAAACATAGATACAATTGCCCATAAGTTGGAATATACATTTATTCCGACAAAGGAATATGGAGGATTGACGTGCAATGAAGTGAATGACACCACCATTGTCATCTGGGTGAATCCGACACCCCAGATCAGGGCAAAAGCCAGTGACACTGAGATCTGTAACGGTGATACAGTGGACCTGAGCATCAGGAATCCGAACGTCTTTGTGATGGGTGAATGGATGTATGATCTGGAAATAAGCAAGACATCAGAACGGTTGGAAGGTGCTGTAAGTGGCCCGCAGGTGTACAATGGCGATACAACCTATAGCTATGTCCTGACCAACAACGATATCATAGCACATCAGATCACATATCATTTTCACCCACGCATCGTTCAGATTGATGGTGGAGACGATTGCCAGGGAGGAGTGGAGAGCGATACATCCATCACAATAACCGTATATCCTACACCGCAGATCAGGGCATCGGTTCTGGATGATACCCTGGTTTGCAGCGGGGATTATATCAATTTCACCATAGCAAATCCCAATACGACACTGTTTAATGGGTACTGGTGGTTTTATTTGGATGTAACGGCTGATCCTGAAATAGAGGGGGCAAATCCGGATTCGACATTCCTGCCGACTCATGGCATTCCGTCTTATTTCGATGATGTTCTGATTAACAGGGATACCATCGCCCACAAGATTGAATACCGTTTCATGCCAAGAATTCGTCCCCTTGACGGGGATGCAACCTGCGAAAATGGCCGGGATACGGTCATCACCATCTATGTGAATCCCACTCCGGCCATTGATGTGACCCTTCCCGACTACCTGTTCTGTAACAACCAGGTGATTGACATAACGGTGCATGACTCCCTGGGTAGTTATATACTCGGGTCGAAGGAATACGAAGTATATACCAATTATGATATTGATGAAGTTTCAGTAAGCAATGTATTCACCGGATCAAACAGGCCCATATATCCTTACAAAGACAAAAACAGTGTTGATCTGGATATCAGGGATTCCATCTCCAATAAGTCTGATACCTGGAAATCCGTATTTTATCGCATTACACCTTTTATCTATGATACCCGGCCAGGTCATGAAAACACCAAGCTTTGCGGCCCCGGAAAAGATACGCTGATTAAAATATACATCAATCCCACACCACGCATTTCTGTTGAAATCGAGGATTCCATATTGTGTGATGGAGCCAGGGTTGAGTTTAGCATCTCCAATGAAGTTACAACCTACGACAGCACGGAGATTGTTTATGGCCTGAATATCCAGTATAATGCGGATTCTGTTTCCGGCGGGATTACTCTAAATGGTGAGTACCCACAAGCCGGCTTTCCGCTGATTGAGGATTGGTTATTCAATAATTCAGATACTGTTCAGGTACTGGATTATGGATTTACCGCACGTATTAAGGACAACCGCGTGGGCAAAGAGACCCATTACTGTGATGATGGAAACCATGACGTGGTCCGGATTCTCCTGAATCCAATTCCAAGATTGAGGTATACCCTTGATGAGGACACGCTTTGTTACAATGATGGATTCTTCCTTGAGCTCGATTCGCTGGTATATACCACCAGTCCGCTTCATTACAATTTGTTCGTTGATAACAGCAACAATCTGGACAATGTAAGAGGCTCTGCTCCGGGAGCCGGCATTGCAGTGGCGGATGATTTCGGACAGGAGGGTGTTGTGAATCCCTGGATGGATGTAAGAAGCGTTGGTTATAAAATATTGCCGTTCATTTCTGAGGAAGGATGCGAAGGAGATACTTCTTACTTCGAAATTGATGTGAATCCGGAACCTGTGATGACTGCTGATTTGTCTACACCGAAGGATACCGCAGTGTGTTTTGCACAGGGCTATAATATACTAATGACCACGGCTGTGATCAGCACAACCGGGCAGTTGCTTTACGATCTGAATACAACCGGGTATAACGCAGCATTTATTGATAATGAACAGGGAAGCGGGGATTATCCCATCGTAAACCTTGACCAGACAGCAGTGATCAACACCGGCGATTCCATTGAAGAGATTACCTATCGGTTTATGCCTGTGATCAGGGATGCAAAGGGGCCGGGCAGACACTGTCTGGGAGATCCCAAAGAGGATATCATTGTCCAGGTGGCTCCCGAGCTGAAGGGCAACCTGGTGGCCGATTCTGCTCAATTCGGAGGTTGGGAGATTGTTTGTAACGGCGAGCTTTCATTGCCGGTCCATTCCAATGTGAGGGGCGGATACTACCGGTATCCTTATCGTTTCGACTGGAGTACGAACGGAGGCATTGAAGCGTATCTGGAGGATGGAGATTCAGTTCAGTCAGATCTCAGTGTAGGCTGGTACAGATACGAAGTTTGGGATACCATTGGCTGCTACTTCTTCTCCGATTCAATCCTTTTAGAACAGCCCGACACCATTGTGGTTGAAGACTCAATCACCAAAGTATTCTGCTGGAACAATGAATTCCTGGGATCCATCGATGTAACGGTGGACGGGGGTACCCCCAATTATTCCTACAAGTGGTATGTGGATGATATTCTTCTTCCGGAGACCAGTAACCATCTTGATGCCGATGGCAACTGGTACGACCTGACCGTTCTGGATGCCAATGCGTGCCGCTATGAAGATGCCTATGAGATCCAGGCGGTCACCCAGATTAATATTACGGTTGACACCAGTAAATACATGGGATATGGCATCACCTGTTTTGGGGACAGCACAGGTACGATAGACATTGGCGTGGCGGGTGAGTTTCCGCCCTATGATGTGGAAGTGTATCGGTTTGGCCAACATAATTTTGAGGTGAATCAGCCGGTGGCAACCGGTTCAGTGGACGAGAATGAAAATCTGCATATGCCTGGATTCCCTGCAGGCCAGTATGTTATTTATGCTTTCGATACGGTGGGTTGTTATAATCCTCCGCCTGCCGGACATCCGGAATACATTCCGATCGTTCTGACCGAGCCGGATTCATTCATCATCGGAAAAGACAATCCATTCAGGCCGGGGATGGTGGATATAAGCTGTTTCAATGCGGATGATGGTGAGATTCACCTGAACGTAAGCGGAGGCCGGATTGGTATCCAGCCGGGTATATTTGAGTGGACAGGCAATGATGATGACCTGGTCGACGGAGACAGTGTACAAACCCGCCTGGGTCCTGGATTGTATCACGTGAATGTAACTGATGCCTGGGGCTGCGAAGATTCTGCAGAATTCAACCTGGTCGAACCGTCGGAAGTCATTCTGAACGAGGCCACGGTTTCTGATATGAATAGCTGGAACATCTCCTGTTTCGGGCAGAATGATGGGTTCATACACATTGGTGTTGAGGGCGGAATACCCGGATATGCATTTGCGTGGGCCACCACTGCGATGACCATGGCCGACAGTACCCTTGAAGATCAGAACCAATTGGTTGCCGGGCGCTATGATCTTTCCATCCTGGACAGCATCTCTTGTCCACTGGATACCTTCTTTATCCTGAAACAGCCCAATCCACTGCTGGTAGACGAAGATATCCCGCTGTATCCGGGTCTGGATGGGGTCGCCATTGCCTGCGCTTATGACTCAACAGGGATGATCAATCTGACACCCCATGGGGGAGCGGACTCGCTGCAGAACGATTACCTCTGGACTTCCACCAACGGTTTTGTCAGCGATCCGGATAGCATGAACCAGTCCAACCTGCCCGTGGGTACCTATACCCTGTCTGTTACGGATATCAACGGATGCCAGTATGATACTTTCTATGTGTTGCAAGAGCCTGAACCCATGGGAATCGTTTCCCTGACTGCCAAAGATGCGGTTTGTGCCAACACGGCAACCGGATTTGTATACCTTGAATCTCAGGGAGGTATTCCCGGATATACCTATGAATGGAGCAACAATGAGACAAGCCAGAACCTTGAAATGATCAGCGCCGGGGTTTATACGGTCATCATCCGGGATACAAATCTGTGTGAGCTGGTTGACAGTATTGAAGTATCTGAAGCGGACAATTTCGTAGTGGACCTGGATGTTGCCACCGATTATAACGGGACCCCCATCTCCTGTGCCGGCTTTTCCGATGCAGCGATCACACTGGATCCCCGGGGAGGAACTGAACCCTACTTCTTTATTTGGAATACGGGGGATACCACCAGGAACCTGGTGGGTATACCGGCCGGGCTTTATTTTGCCAGTATCCGGGATATCAACGGATGTGCCGACTCGGTTGAAGTGGAGATAACTCAACCACAACCCCTGGAATACGAGATTGATCCGGAGGATCCATTGTGTTATATGGACTCAACCGGCCGGATCAACCTGCTGATTACCGGTGGAACTGTATTTAGCCTGGATGATTACAGGGTTTGGCTGAATGGTGCAGCTTCCGAGCCTTACATGGAGAACCTGCCTCAGGGTGAATACCTGATCAGGATCGAGGACCTGAATGATTGCCATGTGGAGACCCGGGCCGAATTGACCCATCCGCCTTTGCTGACCCTGGACTTCAGCACCCAGGAAGCGTTCTGCAAGGACAAGGCTGACGGCCAGCTTGCCTTGAATGTGGATGGCGGGACGCCACCCTATTATATCGAGTGGAACAGGGAACTGCCTGCAAATGAACAGTACTTTTATGACGTATACTGGGGTGAATATGTGGCTACTGTGACTGATTTCAATAATTGTATCAGCAAGGATTCAACCACAGTGGGTTATACCTATACCTCCTGTCTGGTGATCCCCACAGCCTTCACACCCAATGGAGACGGGTTCAACGATCTTTGGATTATCGAGGGACTTGAACTCTATTCCAATGTGCATCTGGTTATCTTCGACCGCTGGGGCAACAAGATGTATCAGACAGTGAATGCAGCGGATGAGCCATGGGACGGATCATATAACGGACGGATTCTGCCCATCGATTCGTACCATTTTGTGATTGATCTGAATAACGATGAACCGGCCATCATGGGCAATGTAACCATATTGAGGTAAAAGCATAGCAGTGAAAGAGTGAAGAGCGCAAAAACATATATGATCCTGATTCTGAGCCTGCTGTTGCCACAGGGGCTGAAGGCGCAGCAATTGCCCCTCTACTCCCAATACCTGGAGAATGCTTTCATGAACAATCCGGCCTATGCAGGTTACGACGGTTATACGGCCTTTAACGCAACCTCCCGGCAACAATGGCTGGGATTTAAGGAGGCTCCGCGAACTTATTCGGCTTCCTTTCAATCCCGCCTGTTCAGGAAGGGCCATAAGATCGTAAACAATCCCATCAAAAGGGGAAACATGCTGATCCCGAGTACCAAGGGACGGGTCGGATTGGGCGCCTATGTCATCAATGATATCAATGCCAAGGTGGCTCGGACCGGGGTGGCATTTACTTACGCCTACCACATTATCCTCAACAACCAGCAGCTCTCATTCGGCCTGTCGGCCAAAGCATTTCAATACAGGATCAATATGAATGAACTCACTTTTGGAGAGGATGGCGATCCTGTGGTTACCGGTGATTTCAAGGAGGTGGCCTACAGCCCCGATGCGGATTGCGGCGTGTTGTTCAATGGCATCGATTATTTTATAGGTTTTTCCGTCAGCAACCTGCTTCAGACCTCCCTGATGATCGGGGCCAATGATGTCCCTGATTATAAAACCTTCAGGCACTACTGGCTGATGGGAGGTTACCGGTACAGGGTATCCTATGATCTGGAACTGGAGCCCAGTGTGCTCTTAAAGACCACCGAAAACTGGAATCCCCAGGCTGATATTTCTTTCAGGGCATATTATGCTGAACTTCTTTGGGGCGGACTGTCATACCGGACCAACAACAGCATCATTGCCATGATCGGTGTCCGGTTTGATAATGTCTTCTTCGGGTATTCCTTCGATTGGGCACTATCAGATATCGCCCATTACAATTATGGGTCACATGAAATTACCCTGGCGGTGAAAATGGGAGACAATACCCGCAGGAGCAAATCAACAATCCGGTATTAGAGCATCTATAGTTTGATCAATGCCTTTTTGCCGGTAACTTCCTCACCCGACTCCCTCTTCCTGTACTCCAGATAGAGGGCCCCGAGGAGGGCGAGTATCAGCAGGATGGAACTCAGGAGAGACACAGAAGTGCCGGCATAGTAAGACCTGGGTCTGAATTCAAATACAATTTCATGATCCCCTTCCGGGATCACCATGCCCCGTAACAGGTAATTCACCCGGAAATAGCTTGATTTCTCACCGTCCAGATAGGCTGTCCAGCCTTTGTCGTAATAGATTTCTGAAAAGACCGCAAACTGCTCCGTTGCAGACTGACTGTGATACACCATTTTATTGGGCTGGTAATCAGTCAGGCTTATCTTCGAGTTTGAATCGGATGTAAAAGTGCGTTTTTCAAGATCTCCCGAATAGCGCGCATCAAGTGTACAGCTTTTTTTGATATCCATTGTGTCCATCGTGGCCATCTCTTCATCGGCATTGGCCACCACCTTTACCTGGTCCACAAACCAGGCATTGCCGGCTGCGTAGGGATTTACCACCGGTTGGGACTTGGGGTTGACAATGATAAACCGGGTATTCAGCATGTTCAGGGCATTGGTATGAGAAAGAGCAGAATAGACGGTTGTCAGGTTCTGAGCCTGCAATCCCGTAACAAGTTCATTGATGTCCGTCATCAGGTTTGTTTCGATCAGGTCCTGGTACCGGCGCATCTTGGCTCCATGATAACCGCCTATGGATGAATGGAAATATGGGGTGGAGGCATCCATAAACATGGGTACAGTCAGGTTCAGGACCCTGTTGTTGTACCCGGGCTGTTCCATGATGTACTGGTCGGCCGCCGATGGGATAAAGGGTTGGGTGGCCTGTCGCTTGTCGGAGAAATAATCTTTATTGAGGTATCTTTTGTTCACGGGCCACATATCTACCATGAAAAGAAGAGCCAGGGCGGCAATGGCCAGGGTTGCTTTCACCTTCTTCATTGTGTAAAGGAGGATAAGCCCGGCCGAAAGACAAATAAGAACAAGCGACCTGATGGCATCAGCCCTGAGCAGGCTCCTGCGGTCGGCCTGCAGTGCTTTGGCCAGTTCAGGCTGGTAACTGCCATCCCGCGCTGATATGAAGCTTCCGGCCAGGTCCGGGAAAAGGGCGAACAGGAGAGCGAGTCCGCCTGCAATGCCCAGTGACCATTTCAGGGCGTTATAGAGTTTTTTCTTTTCGATACCACCAAACAATATCTTTTGAAGGGCAAGTATGGCCAGCACGGGCATGGCAAATGCCGGGATGACCAGCGTCATACTCACGGTTCTGAACTTATTGTAACCCGGTATGTGGTCCATAAAGAAGTCAGTAAGCGCCATGAAATTCTTGCCCCAGGAGAGGGTGATACCCAGGATTGTGGCTGCCAGCAGCCACCATTTTATCTTGGGATCGGCAATGAACATCCCCAGGATAAACAAAAAGACAATAATGGCACCCACATAAATATTCCCGGCGGTGGAGGCCTGTTCTCCCCAGTACAGGGGAAGGTGCCTGATTACCTCTTTGGCCTGGGACGGGTTGCCGCGTGCAAACAATTCATAGGTTTTGGATTTCTCCGACAGGGATCCGTCATTGTTGCCTCCCTTGAAACCAGGGATCAGCAATGAAAAAGTCTCATCAATCCCATAGCTCCACTGGGTGGCATAAGATTTGGTCAGTCCGGAGGTCTTGTCATTCTCTTCTCCTGTGAGCTCGGAAGGATTTCTCATGGTATATTTCCCATATTCCATGGTGGTCCACAGCCTGGCTGAATTCGCTGCAACGCTAAAGCCCACGGCAACCATGAGGAATGCAAGGGTGATCAGCAGCTCTTTCACAGCCTTTTCCCTGATGGCAAAATATACCTGTGCCAATCCGAAAATGAAAACAATCATCAGGGTATAATAGGTGATCTGCAGGTGACCTGCCATGATCTGGAGGGCCAGGAAAACGGCTGTAAGGACACTCCCGAGCAACCTTTTGCCGCGGAACGCAAGCAGTATGCCTGCGATGACGGGAGCCATGTAACCTATGGCTATGGCCTTGGAAGTGTGACCGGCAGCAAGAATGACGAAATTGTAGGATGAGAAAGCAAATGCAATGGCCCCCGCAATGGCCAGCCACGGGTTGACCCGCAGGGAAAGCATGAGTATATAAAATCCGATGAGGTAAAGGAAAATGAAACTGACCGGCCTTGGGCCCATCTGGAAGATCTTGTCCAGGTATTTCAGTACATTGCCCTTGTAAACCGTGCTGGTCAGGTAGCCTGGCATCCCTCCAAACATGTTGTTGGACCAGAGCGCCTCTTTTCCCGTTTCCTCCCTGAAATCAGCGAGCTCCCTTGCCATGCCTTTGAAATTGGCGTTGTCATTGCCGCCCAGCTGCTTGCCGTCCAGGGCATCCGGGAAGTAGGCAAAAGCGATAATGAGAAAAGTAACGATGGCGACCAGGGTTGGCACCAGTCCGGGGAAGCTCTCTTTAACTTTCATAAGTGGTTTTGTGGTACAATAATACTGAAATATTTCATGCGGAAAAACTGCGCTAAATTGCCCGTATGAATTATTTCAATAAATTCGTGTATTCATCAACACAAGGCTGAGCGGTCATTCTATGGGAAATGTGCTAAAACAAAGCAGGTTAAATAGTTACATGATTGCTGTCGGGTTTGTGCTGGGTGGTATATACTCTGTATTCATTGTCCCCAGGCTTTTTAATGACAGCCCGGAGGTTTGGGGCCTCGTCCAGCTGCTCATGTATTATGCGCAGATCATCTCCATGTTTGTTCTGTTCAGTCAGCCCTCCGTGATCATCAAGTTCTTTCCCGAATACCAGCGTAATAAAGGAGAAAAGGAATTGCTGGGATTTTCTTTTGCCATCACCATCCTGCTGTTTGTTGTCTTTGGGGTCCTCTGGTTTCTTTTTGGAAAGCACTTCTATTTTGAAGAGGATGCCACCCTTTATCGCACCTACTACCTGATCCTGATCCCCCTCATGGCCGGTAATGTCATATTTGAAATGCTGGGGGCATATTCCAGGATCAGGCAAAGGACGGTGCTGCACTTCTTTCTTGGAAATTCATTGCAGAAGGTGGTTTTTTTTATCGCTTTAACCCTGATGTTTTTTCTGGGGCTGTCCCTTGAGGTTCTGATAGCCCTGCTGGTTGCCATTTTTTTACTGAGACCGCTGATCATGTGGATGGATCTGTACAGGGCAAAAATGGTTCCCCGCCTGTCCCTGGCATCGTTCAGGAGACTCAATACAAGGAAGATCCTGGATTATTCGGTATTCGGTCTGTTTGGGGGTATTGCCTACATATTGATCATGCGGGTAGATTCCATCATGATCGGGAACCTGCTGGGGCTTGATCAACTGGCCTTTTACTCCATCCCGGTCTTTTTGATTTCCACCCTGGGGATTCCTGAAAAGGCACTGGCACAAATATCACTGCCCGTGATCTCATCCCTGCACTCGTCAGACGATTTCGGGGGGATTGAAACCATGTATAAAAAAGTATCCATCAATCAGTTTGTTCTCGGTGCTGTCATTTTCCTTCTGATCTGGGTCAACATCTCCCTTTTGATGGAGGTTCTGGGAGAGAAGTTTGGCAATACCGCATGGGCTTTCTTCTTTCTTGGCATAGGTAAATTGATTGACCTGCTCACCAGTGTCAATGGCCAGATACTGAATGTTTCGGATAAGTACCGGTACAACCTGATCCTTCAGATCCTTTT
This sequence comes from uncultured Bacteroides sp., assembly GCA_964453785.1. Lineage (GTDB taxonomy): Bacteria > Bacteroidota > Bacteroidia > Bacteroidales. The sequence goes on along the minus strand of CAYVRK010000032.1, from coordinate 40,183 downwards.
AATGATTCTCGCTGTGGGCTTGAATTTCATTCTTATACCGACCCTCGGGCTTAACGGCGCTGCGCTGGCCACCGCCATCTCAATCATTGTCTATAACATTCTGAAGACGGTTCTGATTTATCGATGGTATCATATTCATCCTTTTTCCTGGAGCCTTTTGAAAAGTATCGTTTTCTTTGTCTTTCTGGGTGTAATTCTCACGGTGATCCCCCTGGGGAACATCTACCTGGGGGCTGCAGTCAAGACCGTTCTGTTCCTGGTTACCAGCCTTCTTTTTATATTATACTCAGGTGCTTCGGAAGACCTGAAAGACGAGGTGACAAGGATTATTAAGAAATATGTAAGATATGAAAGAGATTAGAATTGCTTTGGTTGGCGGCTTTGCATCCACAAACATAGGCAACGATTTTTTCACCCAGAGCATCCGGCATGTATTGTCAGAGATCATTCCGGGACAGCAAATCATTGTGACACAAAACCTGCCCGGTTATTATTGGAAAGAGGGAGGGACCAACCCGGCAAACAGCTTCAATTATATCAAATGCCTGGAACTGGATTTCCTGGTCCTCACCGGCCCCCTGTTTGATGCAAGCTTTCCTGTGCTCTGGGAGGATACGATCACCGCATTGAAGCAGAAGGGCACCGAAATAATCCTTTTTAGCGCGGGAAGTCAGAGGTATGATGAAGCCGAGCGCCGGGCGGTGGGCGAATTTCTGAAGAAAATCAAACCCTATGCCCTTGTAACCAGGGATACACCTACCTACGAGGCCTACGGGGAGTATGCCCGGATGAGTTATGATGGAATTGATTTTGCTTTTTTCCTCAATGACCTGTTCACCCCTTATCCCCTGGAACTGGAGAAATATGTGGTTCTGAACTTTGATACAGGCCCGGAACCGCGATTTGGCCATGAATCACAGTATGAAAACGGATTTACCTTTCTGGGGAACAGGATGAGCTACAGGCTTCAACACCCCGGTAAAGTGATGAAGCGGGTTTATAAACGCCTTCCCGGCCTGTCAGGATACCACAACCCTTCCTTCGATCACTATACCATCATCCGGCCGGTCAACTATATCAACCCGGGGAACAGGAAAGGATTTTTCAGGGTTCCGAATACCTATGTTTCAGAACTGGCTTTCGATTACCTGAATCTTTTTGCCCATGCCGAAGGCGTACTCACTTCCAGGGTCCATACATGCATCGCCTCCCTGGTTTTCGGGAAGGAGGTAATGCTGTTCAGCCATACCTTGCGCAAACAGCTGTTCGGCCGTGTGGGACTGGAAGAGATCACCCTTAGGCCGGTTACACTGGATCCGGATTATCTCAGGGATGAGAAGATGAAGATGCTTGCTTTCATCAAAGGAATATTTACCTGAACCGGCCCCTGACACCATATTCCAGGTAACGCATATCTGAAATAAAACCCAGGGAGAGGATATTGGCAAGGTTAAACAGGATGGTGTTTGTGCGGGTGATACCCCTGATGATTTCGATTTCGATTTCTGAATTTTCCAGCATTCTGATGAGGCTCTTCTTTGTGAAAAACCGGAGATGGGTATTGTCAAGAATTCCGAAATCTTCGTATTTCCAGTCTTTTCCGACAAAGTAGTGGATGAAGTGTCCCCAGGATCTCACATTGGGTACCGAGCAGGTGATGTGGGCGTCTTTGGCCAGAATTTTTCTGACCTTCTTCAGAAACAGATCCGGGTAGGGCAGGTGTTCCAGGATGTCATTGCAGATCAGGCAATCGAAATATTTCTCCGGCAGGTCATTCAACACCTCCATGGCATCCCCCACGATCACTTTATCCAGTCTCTTCCCGGCCTCCTCAGCTGCTTCCCGGTTGAAGTCCACTCCCCATGTTTCTGTATGGAACTTCTCCTTGACGATGGCTGAAAAAACGCCGGCACTGCAGCCGAATTCAATGGTTCTTGTTGGTTTGGCAGGAAGGAACGCCAGCATATCCCGGCGTTCGTTTGTATAATAATTATTTAGATTCATGCAGGCGTTTCCTTGTTAAACCCGTTTATAGAACAACCGGATGATGACCCTGTAGAGTGAGAAGATAAGCCTGCTTCTCAGTGCCAGGGTTTTGATCCGGCCCAGGGGCAGATATTCTTCCGACAGTATCTTTTGATCGGCGAATGTTCCACAATCCAGTATGGCATAGAACAATTTGGTATTGTATTTGGTTTGAATGAAACCTGGATTTAATTCGTCGACAGGGTACTTTTCGCTGTAGAATTCCAGAATGGACCGGTTCGATTCTTCAAACTGTTTCCGCTTTTCAAAGGAGCGGTTGTTGCTGATGGATCCCGCCGTTATCCTGTATGTTGCCAGGGGAAGATTCAGGTAACCCATCCTGGTATGTTGGGCGAACTCAAGCCAGAGCGGATAGTCCATGGTCCTGAATCCAAGAGATTCGAATTTCTCCAGGTCGGCGAATTGCAGTAAATCTCTTTTGAAGCAAGCCGTTACAGCGGCAATTCTGTTGCTTTGGATCAGGTCCCCGTAGGTCAGATCCTGCGGGATCCGGGCTTTATTGTGGATCAGTGTTTTTTTACCAGGCTCCTGGAGAAAATAGCCGTTGCTGTGCAGGAATCCGTATTCGGGATGAGCCTCCAGGAAGGAGATCTGCTGGGTGAGTTTATTCTTTTCCCAGTAATCATCTCCCTCAAGGATGGCTATGTACCTGCCTCTGGAAGCTGAAAAGAGGGAGCGATAGTTTTGGATCAATCCGATGTTTTGGTCGTGGGATATCAGCCTGACCTTCGGATGATCTGCATATTGCCGGCAAATCTCCCCGGTACGGTCGGTCGAACAATCGTCCCCGATAAGGATTTCATAGGCTTGTTCAAATGTCTGATGGATGGCACTTTCCAGCGATTGGGCAATATACTGCTCGTGATTGTAAGCAGGAACAATGACTGAAACGACGATCTTTTCCATACAATCCCAAAGATAATCAATTCGGACACTCTATTATTTTAACTAAATTGGTGATCATTATCAACGCCCATCCATGAAGTCTGATCGGCCCCGTATACTGTTCATTTACAAAGACTTTTCTCACTTTGTCAAAAAAGATTATGAGTCCCTGGGACGTTCTTTCCAGGTGGTCCCAATCAGGAGCCCTTTTGGAAAATCAGGAGCCGATTTCTTTTTTGCAGGGGCGAAACAGTTTTTCTTGCTGGCCCGTCATATCTGGAAATGTGATGCGCTTTTCTGCTGGTTTGCAGATTATCATTCACTGCTCCCGGCCCTGTTCAGCAGGCTCAGTTCAAAACCCCTGTTTCTTGTTCTGGGCGGTTACGATGTGACCCATGTGGAATCGTTGGACTACGGTTCATTCAACAAGAAATTCAGGGGATTCTGCGCCAGGTATTCCATGCGCCATGCCCGGATGAACCTTCCGGTGGCTGAGGCACTGGGAATTGAGGCGAGGAAAAGGGCAGGAGATATTCATGTGACCGTATTGCCCACGGGCTATGATCCGGCACTGTACCTGCCGGGTGAAGCGAAGGAGGAGATGATCCTTACGGTCAGCATCACCGGCTCCAGGCAGCGCTATTTGCTGAAGGGAATTGACCGGTTTGTGGAACTGGCCGGATGCTTGCCCGAATTGCGCTTTGTGGTGATCGGGATTGAGCCCGGGGTGGAAAGCCAGATCGGTTTCATACCCGGAAACCTGGTGGTCCTGCCACCCCTTGATCATGCCGATCTGGTAGGGTGGTATGGGAAGGCCCGGTATTATGCCCAGTTCTCACGAAGTGAAGGATTACCGAATGCCGTCTGTGAAGCCATGCTCAGGAATTGTATTCCGCTGGGCATCAGAGTAGGGGGTATTCCCGAGGCCATGGGATCCGTGGGCATACTGTTGGATGCATGGGATGCTGAACAAATGGCAGAGAAGGTCAGGTCACTCCCGGATGTGGCATCTCATTCCCAATGGGCACGGGAGCATATCCTGCAGCATTTTCAGATTGATCGAAGAGAACAGGCGCTTGAGAAACTGATCAGGTGAGCTTCGAAAGCTGATCGGCCAGTGTGGATGCCAGGTGTTTCCGGGTGTACCTGTCAATATCCCGGGGGGTGATGGTCAGTTTGCCTTCCTTTTGCAATTGTGTCCACTGAAGGAGCAACGATTTCAAAGCTCCCTGATCTTCGAATCCGATCATTTCACCTGAATGGCACGCTTTCAGAATGTGGGCTGCATCCCCATCCACAGGGCCGATCCCCACGATGGGCCTTGCTGCCGCCAGGTATTCGAAAAGTTTCCCGGTTTGAATCGATTTGGAATTGGGCGTGTTATTTACAGGCAGGTAGAGGGCTGAAGCCGATAACAAAAGCGGGATGATCTTGTTGTGGGGGAGATAATCAACCATCTCCACCCGCTCTTCCAATCCATGTTTTGCGATGCTTTCGCGGACCGACACATCCAGTTTCCCGACCAGCATGATCTTCAAACCGGCCATGGGCTCCGGGTATTCGTTGATCAATTCGGATAGTACCTTCCAGAATGATTCATGATTCCGGTCTTTGTTCATGGCACCCACATGGACGATCCGGAATTCACCTCCGGGCCGGGGATCCCCTTTCCCGGCTACTGCGGGGTCAAAATCAGATTGATCAAAGCCGTTGGGCACAACAAAAGGGTTTACGCCGTGAACCTCCCTGAACCTGTCAGCCATGGTTTTTCCGATCACCACGATCCTGTCGGCTCCTGTCACCACATCCCTCTCCAGTGATTTGTGCCGGCGGTCCGATCGTTTCGTGAGCCTGAGTTGATCGTAGAAATCAATTTCAGTCCAGGGATCCCTGAAATCCGCTATCCACGGGATACCAAGCTTTCGCTTCAGCCGGAGTGCAATCAGGTGCATGCTGTGGGGCGGTCCGGAAGAGATGACGGCATCCACCGGGTGTTCTTTCAGCAACCGGATCAGAAACCGGACAGAGGGACGAATCCAGAATTTCCTGGCATCGGGAATAAACAGGTTCCCCCTGATCCAGACCGAGATGCCTTCTTTTTTCCGGGGTTGTGCACTCTCCTTGAGAAACCCTGCATTGATCCGCTGGCCGGAATTCATTCCCACAAACTTCTTATACAGTGCGTAGGGTTCCCGGATCGGCTTTCGGATCACCTCAATATCAGGATGAATATCTTTCAAAAGGGAGGGATCATCCACCGGCGCTTCGGGATTTTCCGGAGTATAAACAACGGGCTGCCAGCCAAATTCAGGCAGGTACTTGGTGAATTTCAGCCAGCGCTGTACCCCGGCACCTCCGCTGGGTGGCCAATAGTAGGTTATGACCAGTACTTTTTTCACCCTAGAGCTGTTTCAGCAGGTTGCTGAGGTCCACTTTCTCTTTGATGATCTCCAGCAGGGAACCGACCGCCACACGCTCCTGCTCCATGGTATCCCTGTACCGGATGGTTACCGTATCATCCTCCAGGGTCTGGTGGTCGATGGTGATACAATAGGGTGTGCCGATGGCATCCTGCCTGCGGTACCTTTTTCCAATGGAATCCTTCTCTTCGTACTGGCAGTTTAAATCGAATTTTAAGAGATCAATAATCTTCCGGGCTTTTTCCGGCAGCCCGTCTTTTTTGGTGAGCGGAAATACAGCCAGCTTAACAGGTGCGAGGACCGGTGGCAGCTTTAGAAGCACACGCAAATCGGTGGATCCGTCCTCCTTTGTAAGGGTCTCCTCGCAATAGGCCGCAGAGATGATCTGGAGGAACATCCTGTCCACCCCGATGGAGGTCTCAACCACAAAGGGCACATAATTTTTATTGGTCTCCGGATCGAAATACTGCATCTTTTTACCGGAGTATTCCTGGTGACTTCCCAGGTCGAAATCGGTCCGTGAATGAATGCCTTCAACCTCCTTGAATCCAAAGGGGAACAGGAATTCGATATCAGTGGCCGCATTGGCGTAATGGGCCAGCTTGTCATGGTCATGAAAACGGTAGTTATGGTCTCCAAAGCCCAGGGAGCGGTGCCATTTCATCCGCGCATTCTTCCATATTTCGAACCATTCCAGTTCTGTTCCGGGCGGCACAAAGAACTGCATCTCCATCTGCTCGAACTCACGCATTCTGAAAATGAATTGCCTGGCCACGATCTCATTCCTGAAGGCCTTCCCGATCTGGGCAATCCCAAAGGGGATCTTCATGCGCCCCGATTTTTGGACATTCAGGAAGTTTACAAAGATTCCCTGGGCGGTTTCGGGCCTCAGGTATATTTTGTTTGCACCCTCTGAAGTGGAACCCATTTCGGTAGAGAACATCAGGTTGAACTGCCTGACTTCGGTCCAGTTCCTGGAACCGGAGAGCGGGCAAACAATCTCCTCATCGATGATGATCTGCCTGAGTTCCTCCAGGTCCGGCTCGGCCAGTGCTTTGACAAATCGCCCGTGCAACGCGTCCAGTTTCTCCCGGTTGGCCAGAACCCTGGGATTGGTACTGGTGAACTGGGACTCATCAAAAGCCTCCCCGAACCTGTTTCGGGCCTTCTCAACCTCTTTGGCGATTTTGTCCTCGTACCGGGCCATCTGCTCTTCAATCAGCACATCGGCCCTGTACCGCTTTTTTGAATCCTTGTTATCGATCAGGGGATCGTTGAATGCATCCACATGGCCCGAGGCTTTCCACACGGTTGGGTCCATAAAAATGGCGGAATCAAGCCCCACTACGTTTTCATGCAGAAGGACCATGGCATCCCACCAGTATTTCTTGATGTTGTTTTTGAGTTCAACCCCATACTGACCATAATCATACACCGCAGCCAGTCCGTCGTAGATTTCACTGGATGGGAAAACATATCCGTATTCCTTACAATGTGCAACCAGTTTTTTAAATAGATCCTCCTGTGCCATATTTATTCGTCTTGTTTGCCTGGTGATTGAAATTTACAGAACCACAAAAGTAATCCAAATTTGAAACATTAATACCACCTGGCAGTGGTGATCACCTTTAAAATGTGCCGGGCGGCCTGACCATCACCAAAGATCGGGGGGTAGATTGCGGGAGGTGCTTCCATAAACCTCCGTGTAGCCTCGATGATCCGTTGGGAGTCGGCACCCGCCAGTATCCCGTTGCCGGCTTCAATGATCTCTACCCATTCGGTCTCCTCCCGGAGAACAACAACGGGCTTTTTCATAAACCAGGCCTCTTTCTGTACGCCACCGGAGTCGGTCAGGATGACCCTGGCGCCGGCTTCCAGGCGGACCATATCCAGGAAGGATACTGCCGGAATAAACCTGACCTGTCCCTCTGATGCAGCAGTGCCGGATTCATCGGTCCGGTCCTCCTGATTCAGGATGTTCCTTGTTCGCGGATGCATGGGCAGGATGACCGGGATCCGGTGCTCTTCAGCCACCTTTTCAAGGGCGGACAGGATACCGAGGAGGTTCTCTTTCACATCCGTGTTGGCGGGACGGTGGATGGTGGCAAGCATATAAGGTTTCCGGTCCAGTTCCAGCTCTTTCAATATGGTGGATTGCTTCAGGGCGGCTTCCCTGAAAAAGAGCGTGTTGTCATACATTACATCCCCGCAGTGATAGACTCCCTGGCGGTCGAATGAAAGCGTTGGCTCTTCATGATGGATGATTCCCTCCTCCCTCAGATTGTTCACCCCTGTCATGGTTGGCGAAAACAGGAGGGTACTCACATGGTCGCTGGTAATCCGGTTGATCTCCTCGGGCATCTTTTTGTTAAAGGAACGCAGTCCGGCTTCGATATGGATGACAGGAATGTGGAGTTTGGCTGCAGCCAGGGCACCTGCCAGGGTTGAGTTGGTATCTCCGTAAATGACAACACCGTGTGGTTTCTCTTCCAGAATGGCCTTCTCAATTCCTTCAATCATCTGGCCGGTCTGGGTTCCGTGAGAAGCGGAACCAATCCCCAGGTGATGCCTGGGTGGGGGAATCTTCATTTCTCTGAAGAACACCTCCGACATGGAATCATCGTAATGCTGACCCGTATGCAGGATCACCTCCTGCACCAGGTCGCTGAACCCGGCTTCAATGGTCCTGCTCAGGGCAGCAGCCTTAATGATCTGGGGTCTGGCCCCTACAATGGTGAGTAATCGGATCATGGCCATCAAAATTAGCGGTTTAAAATCAATCTCTGAAGCTTTTTCTATCTTTGTTGAAGATTAACATCTGGAGGCTGTATGGAGAAAAAATATGATTACCTGGTAATAGGGTCCGGTCTGGGGGGTTTAAGCTTTGCGCTGAAGGTGGCTGAACATGGAGCGGTATGTGTGATCACCAAATCAGAATTGGAGGAAACCAACACCAGGTATGCACAGGGAGGGATCGCTGCGGTTACTTACAAACCCGACAGTTCCGAAAAACATGTGGAGGATACACTGGTGGCGGGCGATCACCTGTGCAATGAAGAAGTCGTGAAGATGGTGGTGGAAGAGGGGCCTGCCCAGATCAGCGAACTGATCAGATGGGGAACCGAATTTGACAAGGAATCTGATGGGAAGTACGAACTGGCCCGGGAAGGCGGCCATTCCGAATACAGGATCCTTCATCACAAAGACAATACGGGTGAGGAGATTCAACGCGCGCTCTCCCGGGAAATAAGGAATCACCCAAGCATCGATGTGCTGGAGAAACATTTTGCCGTGGATCTGATCACCCAGCACCACCTGGGACAAATGGTCAAAAGGCACATGCAAGACATCGAATGCTATGGGGCCTATGTTTTGAACCTGGAGACAGAAGAGGTCATCACGATTCTCTCGAAAACCACGCTCCTCGCCTCCGGTGGAGCCGGGCACCTCTATTCAACCACCACCAATCCGTCCATTGCCACAGGTGATGGCATTGCCATGGTTTACCGGGCCAAGGGGATTATCGAGAATATGGAATTTATCCAGTTTCATCCCACATCGCTTTACAATCCCGGAGAAAGCCCTTCATTCCTGATCACCGAAGCCATGCGTGGCTACGGGGGGATCCTGAAAAATCAGCTGGGCGAGAAATTCATGAACAAGTATGATGAGCGGGGCAGCCTGGCACCCAGGGATATCGTGGCCAGGGCCATTGACAACGAAATGAAGATCCATGGCCACGACTTTGTCTACCTGGATGTTACCCACAAGGAGGAGAAGGCCCTGAAAAAGCATTTTCCAAACATTACCGAGAAGTGCCTTTCAATTGGAATCGACATTGCAAAGGATCTGATCCCTGTGGTTCCCGCAGCACACTACGTCTGCGGAGGCATCAAGGTGGATATGGACGGACAGACATGGATCAAAAGGCTTTATGCAGTGGGGGAGGTCTCCTCAACCGGGCTCCACGGGGCAAACCGGCTGGCCTCCAATTCGCTGATCGAAGCCATTGTGTATGCGGACAGGGCGGCCAGGCATGCCATGGCTCATTCGGGCGCCTATCCCTTTGCCGACCGGATCCCTGCATGGGACGACAGCGGAACCGCCCATCCCGAAGAGATGGTCCTGATCACCCAGAACCTGAAGGAGGTGCAGCAGATCATGACGAATTATGTGGGCATCGTCCGGTCTGATCTTCGTCTGGAAAGGGCTGTGGTCCGGCTGGAGATCATATACCGGGAAACGGAGGAGCTCTATAAAGAATCCAGGCTTTCCCTGCGTATCTGCCAGTTGCGCAACCTGATCAATGTGGGTTACCTGGTGATCAAAATGGCACAGGCCCGGAAGGAGAGCAGGGGACTTCATTACAACCTGGATTATCCCAGGAAGAGCAATGAACTCAATTAATCCCAGAAAGAGCCGGGATCCCCTGGCCTGATTTCACCGAACTTGTCCCGGATCTGTTCCAGGATTTCCATGATCTCATTCACATCAAGGGAAGTGAGCAGCTTGAGCCTGGTCTCCTTAAAATGGGGAAGTGCCTTGAAATAGTTGGAAAAATGCCTGCGCATCTCATAGATTCCCACCGGTTCTGATTTGAACTCCAGCGATTTCTCAAATTGAAGTTTTGCCATATCCACCTTCTCCGAAACAGTGGGATCGGGCAGCAACTCCCCGTTTTCAAGGTAGTGCCTTGTCTGGCGGAACAACCAGGGCTTGCCCACGGCTGCCCTTCCGATCATGATCCCGTCCACTCCAAACCTGTCGAAGGCTTCCCGGGCCTCCACCGGGTTGGTGATATCGCCGTTTCCGATGATGGGGATCTTCATTCGCGGATTGTTTTTCACCTCTCCGATCAGGGTCCAGTCGGCCGTGCCTTTGTACATCTGTGCCCGGGTCCGGCCATGAATGGTCAGCGCACTGATCCCCTGGTCCTGGAGCTGCTCTGCCACATCCACAATGATCTTGTTCTGTTCATCCCATCCCAGCCTTGTTTTCACCGTGACAGGAACTGTTGAAGCCTTCACAATGGCCCGGGTCATCTCCATCATCAGGGGAATATTGGCCAGCATTCCGGCACCGGCTCCGCGATTGGCAATCTTGCGGACCGGACAGCCGAAGTTGATATCGATCATTTCGGGGTTTGAGGCGAGCGCCCTGTGTGTGGCATCGACCATGGACTCCACAATGTGCCCGTAAAGCTGAATACCCATGGGCCTTTCATCATCGAAAATATCGAGCTTTCTGACACTTTTTTCACCATCCCTGATCAGTCCGTCGGAAGAGATAAATTCGGTGTACATGACATCCGCTCCATATCGCTTGCACAGGTGCCTGAATGAAGGGTCGGTGATATCCTCCATGGGGGCCAGAAACAGGGGTTCATGGCCCAGGTCCAGTTCAGCAATTTTCATGCTTTCATTGTTTTCCATCGTGACACCATCTGGGCCCCGGTGAGTGAGGTGAACCCTGCTGCTTTGATGTGCTCCAGGATTTGCCGGTATTGTGGCCCCACTCCCCTGTACTCCTCTTCATCCAGTGTGCTGTTGTGCCAAAGGAGCGAAAACAGGCCATGAAACCGGGACACCTCTTTCAGAACCGGCTGAAGAGCTTCAATGATCGATGCAACAGGGACCGACATATATTCCAGCAGGGTCGTATCCATCACGTTCAACGGGATCTGCCAAATATCCAAGGGCCGCTGCTCACGAAAGTCATACAGCCTGAAAGGGAAGGCGTAGGAGTTCCTGAATCCGATGCATTCAGCAAATCCAAGCGTTGTGTCATAGGTGAGTCCGGCCGAACCCTGGATCCCCGGTGTGGTCCGGATGTTATACTTCAGGAAGTGCTGCCTGATTCCTGAAACCGGATGGGTGGTCACCCGGTTCAGTCTTTTGATTCCTTCTTCCATGGCCACGGGTTCCGTGCTGCTTTCCAGTGTGCCATGGATTCCAATCTCATGTTCCAGCCGGGTGATGTCCCTGATAAGTTCAGCGATCACGGGATCCCCAAAGTGATACCGCGAATTGCCCTTTCCGGTTTTTTCAAGAAAGTACCAGGAAGAGGAGATCCGGTGCTCTTTTTCGATGGCCAGCATCTCACTGAAATTCCAGTAGGGGTCTTTCCGGAACAGAAGGGTGCCCCTGGCATAGCAGAGGAATGACTTCCACTTTTTAACAAGATTCCTGCCGGATGGTTTGAGTCCCACCAGTTGCAAAGCAACATAAACCAGTTCGCGAAAGGAATACTTCCTGATCCTGTCCACATCATGGGAAAGGAGAAGTACGGGTTGCTCCAGTCTCACCCTTTTAAACGGCAGATTGTTCGTGTTGCAATAGGATTCAAGTGCATCCAGGATGATCTCGAAATAGTAGTTCACCACCGGTTTTTCGGTGAACCCCAGCCTGTATTGGATCGATTCGCGCCAGGGGAAACGGCCATGTGTATCGGGCTGGTAATCAAGATATTCCTGGATTCCGGAAAGAAGGTAAAAGGCACTTTTAAGGATGTCATGGTTGAAGCGGATCCCTTTTTCAGTGACCGCGTACCAGGCCTCTGACCGGGACAGCGGGAACAGGACGGGAACTTCCTCAATAAAAAACACCTTCTCTGGTTCAAGGGGCAGATCGGACTGAGGCATATAGAAGGAGGAGGATGCCGCACTTGTTTCTTTTTCCTCTGTCACCAGAATTGAATGCAGGTCAGGGCCGGAATAGTGGTGAGCCAGGTGAGATGTCAGGTACTGAATGGCACCTGGCGACAACTTCCGATCCAGTCTGATTTCTTGATCCACCGCTTGCATGGTGATAAATCTTGTAGGTTTTAAAGATTCAAATTACTTTCTTTGTTCTCTTCGAGCGATGCAAAATTACGAAAAAAGGCCAGCACTTCTTGCCGGGTTGAAACCAGGTGAAAAATTCATGTTCGCTGTGGTGATGCTGTTCATCCTCGGACTGGCATTCCAATTTCTGGGAGCATTTCTGGCCGGATGGATCTATGGATTTCGAGTAAACGAGATTCTTTCACTGGAATCCTTTGACGATCCGCGTTATGTGGCGGCATCCAAACTGATCCAGATCCTCGGGTCCGTGGGCACTTTTATCATTCCGGCACTCCTTTTTTCCTATCTCTTTGCAGGAGACCTGTTTTCCTACTACCGTTTCCGTCAACCGGTCAGCCCGGTGGCCATCCTTCTAACAGTGGGCATGATGGTCTCTGTGATCCCGCTGATCAATTACGTGGCCGAGATCAACATGAGAATGGAATTTCCTTTGGAGTCCGTCGACCGGTTTTTAAGAACCCTGGAGGGGGAGGCTGAGAAAATCATGCGGGCTTTTACGGCTACCCGTTCTTTCTGGGGATTGATGATCAACCTGCTGATGATTGGTGTACTTGCTGCTGTTGGGGAAGAGCTGATTTTCCGTGGATTGCTCCAACGGTTGCTGACAGGCATTGTGAAAAGTCCACACATCGCCATTGTGATCACCGCCCTGCTTTTCAGCGCGTTTCATTTCCAGTTTTTCTCCTTCCTTCCACGCGTTATACTGGGGATCATACTGGGTTACCTGATGTACCTGGGCCGATCCATCTGGTTTCCCATCACAGCCCATTTCGTAAACAATGCCATGGGTGTCATATACTACTATTTCAACTCAAGGGGAAGTGCCGACGACATGCTTGAGGAGATCGGTACAAGCACCATGATACCCATCGCCGCCCTGATCAGCATGTTGCTTTTTGTGGTATTCTTTGTGTTTTGGTATTACCGGATCAAGGTGTCCGCTAACCGATCTCGCCCATACGGGGGGTCTGAAACAGGGTAGTGTTGTTCATTTCACTCTTCCTGAATACATAGACCAGTCCATATTCGGATGATTTCTCCCTTCGCAGCTCTTCGGGCAGGTCATTGAAAGTATCCTCAACTTCATTCCAGATTTGTTGAATCACGCTATCGACCTGTGCCCGCTGAGCATTCAGCTGATCCTGTGCACGCTGGCTCCGGTTCTTCAGGCTTTGCTGGTAGTTGTGGTATTCCATGAATTTGTCGAAGTGGACCTTCAGAACGGCAATGGTGGGATTGGTAATGGGGCTCAGGCCCTTGTTGCGCCTTTGGTGTTCACCGTCGATCAGCTGCTGTCCCCATTCAATTACCTCCTCTTCAGAGTTGAGGGAAGGAACCTTTTTCTCCTCCTCATCCAGCCCAAAATAGGAACGGGTCTCAGGCACCAGATCGCCCCGGGAAATGGCCATGTTCACTACCTGGATAAAATGTGAAATATAGAGCCGCACCTTCTTCAGCCTTTTTTGGTATTCTTTGTTTTTCTCCGATTGGATGTTCAGTGAATTCCTGTGTTCATAAATGGCGTTTTCAAATCCGGGAATCACGGATTGCATCTTTCTCAGGGAAGTGGGGCTGAAGGCCAGTTTAAAGGGTGGGAGGTCTTTCCCTTTTTCGTAGGCTGACTTCAGCGACTTGAGCCGGGCGGAATCGGTGTTGGGAAGGCGGCGGTAGGGCATGTTGGTAAAATTGTTAACAAAGGGTTGAAAAATTACTTGGCTTGTGCGAATATAAAAATATATTCTTATTTTTCTATGCTATTCGCATATTTTTACGTTTTGTGAATGAAAATGTTACGGAATTGGTATCCTATCGTGGGGTATCCGGGAAAAATCTTTGGTTTGTGATATAAAACATCTGTTTTTGCAGATCAGGTTTATCACAGATTTTGGACGTTTGTCAAAAAATGGGGCTACTTTTAGCACAAATAAATCCTAAAGCATATGTTTCCAAAAGAAGTTTACTGGCAAAGAAGAAAGCAATTGCGCGAACTGCTGGGTGAAGGCCTGATTCTGATCGCAGGCAACAATGAAAGCGCCATGAATTACAGGGACAATACCTATCATTTCAGGCAGGATAGCAGTTTCCTCTATTTTTTCGGAATCAACAAGCCAGGCTTCCATGGCATTTGTGATACAGGGTCGGGGGTGGATACTTTGTACGGGGATGACTTTGAAATGGGTGACATCATCTGGATGGGAGAGCAGCCAAAGGTGAAAGAACTGGCTGCAGAAGTGGCAGTGGAGTCCACCAATACACTGGATGCACTGGGCGATGTGCTGAAGGCAGCGATCCGGTCAGGTAGAAAACTACATATCCTTCCCACCTACCGGGGTGACCAGGTGATTACGCTGGCCGGACTGCTGGGGGTGAGCTGCGAAGAGGTGCAAAAATATGTCTCAGAGGGGCTCATCGGCGCAGTGGTCAAGCTTCGCGGAGTGAAGGATGAATATGAAATAACAGAGATTGAAAAGGCCTTGGAGGTGGCCGGGATCATGCACACCACGGCCATGAAGATGGCTTTCCCGGGGAACTTTGAAAGGGAGCTGGCGGGCGCCATAGAAGGCATTGCACTGTCTCACGGGGGACCCGTTTCATTTCCGGTGATCCTGAGTATGGACGGACAAACCCTGCACAACCATTACCATGGCAACGAACTGGTGGAAGGCCGTTTGGTGGTTTGCGATGCCGGAGCCGAATCCGTCATGGGGTATGCCAGTGACATCACCAGGACTTTTCCGGTCGGCGGGAAGTTCTCAAGCATACAGAAAGACATATATAACATAGTCCTTGCTGCCAACACCCGTACCATTGAAGCATCCATTCCCGGTGTCACCTACAGGGAGGTACACCTGTTGGCTGCGAAGATCATCGCAGGCGGACTGAAGGATCTCGGGTTGATGAAGGGTGATTTGGACGAGGCTGTGGCGGCAGGTGCACACGCGCTCTTCTTCCCTCACGGTCTGGGTCACATGATGGGGCTTGATGTACACGACATGGAGAGTCTCGGGGAAAATTTAGTGGGGTATGCCGGTTCACTGAAAAGAAGCGACCAGTTCGGCCTGGCCTACCTGAGGATGGGAAGGAAACTGGAGCCCGGGTTTGTAATCACCAATGAACCGGGTTGCTATTTTATTCCGGCCCTGATCGAGCAGTGGAAAGCTGAGAAAAAGTTTGAACAGTTCATCAACTACCGTGCTGTTGAACCTTACCTGGGATTTGGCGGCGTGCGTATCGAAGATGATGTGCTGATTACAGATACGGGCAGCCGGGTACTGGGAACACCTATCCCCAAAACGGCGGATGAGGTCGAGGCGACCATGAACATCTAGCTCACATCTGTTTTTTACAAATGTATATTAGCCTCGTCGCTGTTTTTTTTGCATGCAAAAAAAGAAGGCCAATGCTCCAGGATATCGTTGCTTCGCTTAATTTCTTCGCTGCGCGAATAAATATAGGCTTCAGCAACCGATATCCTTTTGCACTGCAATCATGTGATTCTGAGGGCTTGGTTATAAAGCGGCCCGGTAATACTCCCGGTTCAGCCTGGCAATGTTGGACAGGGTGATCCCTTTGGGGCATTCGGCTTCACAGGCGCCCGTATTGGTACAGTTTCCAAATCCAAGTTCATCCATCTTGGCCACCATTCCGGAGACCCTTTCCATAGCCTCAATTTTACCCTGGGGCAGCAGGGTGAGGTGGGAAACCTTGGCACCCACAAACAGCATGGCTGATGCATTCTTACAGGCAGCCACGCATGCTCCGCAACCAATGCATGCAGCTGCATCCATGGCCAGATCCGCATACTTCTTCCTGATGGGGATGCTGTTTGCATCGGGACCGCTTCCGGTATTTATAGAGACATAACCCCCTTCCTGGATCAGTTTATCAAAGGCGGAACGGTCCACCATCAGGTCTTTGATCACCGGGAATGCCCGGGCCCGCCAGGGTTCGATTACAATGGTATCGCCGTGTTTAAACTTGCGCATATGGAGCTGGCAAACCGTGATCAGGGAATCGGGGCCATGGGGCCTTCCATTGATATACAAGCCGCAGGCTCCGCAGATTCCTTCCCTGCAGTCATGGTCAAATACCACCGGTTCCTCATTCCTAGCCACAAGCTGTTCGTTCAGCACATCCAGCATCTCTAAAAACGAGCTGTCGGGTGAGATATCCTGCAATTTATAATCAACGAATTTACCCCTGCTTCGGGTATCCTTCTGACGCCATATCTTCAGTTTCAGGTCCATGGTAAACGGGTTATTCCTTGTTACTTATAATTTCTTTGTTTCACTTCAATATTCTCAAAAATCAGGGGCTCCTTGTGTAACACATGATCCTTTCCGGGCCCCTTGAATTCCCATGCAGCCACAAAGGTGAAATCCTTGTCATTCCTCAGGGCTTCCCCTTCCTCGGTCTGGTATTCCTCCCTGAAGTGGCCTCCGCAAGACTCCTCCCTGATCAGGGCATCCCTGGCCATCAACTCACCCAGTTCAAGAAAATCTGCGAGCCTGGCGGCCTTCTGCAGTTCGGGATTGAGGTCATTCAGTTCACCGGGAATCCGCACCGAATTCCAGAACTCTTCCCTCAGGTTTCTGATCTCCTCGATGGCCAGTTCGAGTCCGTCCTTGTTCCGGGCCATGCCCACATAGTCCCACATGATCTTCCCCAGACGCTTATGCAGTGTATCCACCGACTGGTTCCCCTTGACAGCCATCAGTTTTTCCAGTTGATCCGCCACCTCTTTTTCCGCTTCTTCGAACGCTTTCGTATCTGTATTGAAACGGGGGGTGTTGATCTCCCCGGCCAGGTAGTTCTGGATGGTATAGGGAAGAACAAAGTAACCATCAGCAAGTCCCTGCATCAAAGCAGAGGCTCCCAGGCGGTTTGCGCCGTGATCGGAAAAGTTTGATTCGCCGGTGGCGAAAAGTCCGCTTATGGTGGTCTGCAACTCGTAGTCCACCCATATTCCTCCCATGGCGTAGTGAATGGCAGGATAGATCATCATGGGAACCTCGTAGGGATTGTCATCGGTGATCTTTTCATACATCTGGAAAAGATTCCCGTATTTGGCTTCAATCACATCTTTTCCCAGCCGCTGAATGGCATCTTTAAAATCAAGGAAAACAGCCAGTCCGGTGGCGTTTACCCCAAATCCCGCATCACACCGCTCTTTGGCAGCCCGGGAAGCCACATCGCGGGGGACCAGGTTTCCGAAGGCCGGGTACCGTCTCTCCAGGTAATAGTCGCGATCTTCCTCCGGGATCTCCGTTCCGTTGATCTCTCCACGCTGCAGTTTATCAGCATCCTCTTTCTTTTTGGGTACCCAGATCCGCCCGTCATTGCGAAGACTCTCACTCATGAGTGTCAGTTTCGACTGGGCCTCGCCATGGACCGGAATGCAGGTGGGATGGATCTGAACAAAACATGGATTTCCGAAGAGGGCTCCCTTTTTATGGCATTGCCATGCTGCACTTACATTGGCTCCCATGGCCATGGTGGAGAGAAAAAAGACATTTGCGTATCCCCCGGTTGCCAAAACCACGGCATGGGCACTGAACCGTTCCAGTTTCCCGGTAATCACGTCCCTTCCAATAATCCCCCTTGCTTTCCCGTCCACCATGACAAGGTTAAACATTTCCATGCGCGGAACCATCTCCACGTTGCCCAGTTTGATTTGCCTGCTCAGCGCCTGGTAGGCACCCAGCAGCAGCTGTTGCCCGGTCTGTCCCCTTGCATAAAATGTCCGTGAAACCAGGGCTCCCCCAAAGGAGCGATTGTCGAGGGCTCCGCCATATTCCCTGGCAAAGGGCACCCCCTGTGCCACACACTGGTCGATGATCTGGTTGCTTACCTCAGCCAGTCTGTACACATTGGCTTCCCTGGAGCGGTAATCTCCGCCTTTGATTGTATCGAAAAACAGCCTGTAAACGCTGTCCCCGTCATTCTGATAGTTCTTGGCCGCATTGATCCCACCCTGGGCAGCGATGCTATGTGCCCTCCGGGGACTGTCCTGGTAACAGAAGGATTTGACTTTGAATCCCATTTCAGCCAGGGAGGCAGCAGCGGCCCCACCGGCCAGTCCGGTGCCAACCACAATCACGTCGAGTTTTCGCTTGTTGGCCGGATTGACCAGGTTTTGATTGGATTTGAACGTGGACCATTTTTCTGCCAGGGGTCCTACGGGTATCTTGGATTGTATCTGAACCATATCGTGCAAAATGTATTAAGCGAAGTAAATCATCAGGGGAATGATGGAGTATCCACCCACAATTATAACGGAGTAGAGGATGGACAAAGCCTGGACCACAGGGGTATATCTTTTGTGATCCATTCCAAGTGTTTTGAAAGCCGATTGAAATCCATGTACCAGGTGAAAGCCCAGGAAAACAAAAGCTGCGATGTAAAATATCACGAAGGGAAGCATGTTGAATTTGTCAACGATCTCCGCAGCGAAATCGTGGTACACCACCCCGTCAACCACGATGGTTCCTCCGTGACCAAATTTGGCTTTGAAATAGAAATCCATAAAGTGAATGGTCAGGAAGACCAGGATGATCACCGCAGTGTGGATCATGAATTTGGAGAAAAACGATGTATTGGAATAGTTGGCTTTGACGTATCTCCTGGGGCGGGCAATCCAGTTTTGAATCTGCAGGATCAGCGCATAGATGATGTGGAGAAGAATTCCGCCCATCAGCACAATCTCGAAGATCTTGATCAGCACATTTGTGCTCATGAAATGGGCAGCTTTGTTGTACACCATGGGATCGTCGAAGATCACAATCAGGAGGTTGATCCCCATATGAACCAGCAGGAATACAACCAGGAAACTCCCTGCCAGAGACATCATTAATTTCTTACCGATGGAAGAAGTGAAAATACTGGACATACATTTACAATTAAAATAAGTTACTTAAATTGCGCGGGGTGACAAACAAATATAACATTTCTGAATTAGCATATTTTGGTAAAGGACATTTCGTACAACACTATTTTTCCAGAATACAGTAACCTGCCCGCATGAGGTCTGCGCCCATCTCTTCAGCACTGTTTATCCGAAACAGGTCCAAACTTGGCAAAAAGTTGCCCGGGGGCGCCCTGGCAGTGGTTTGTTCAAACCCCTTCATGATCCGGTCCGGGGACCAGTTTTATCCCTACCGGCAGCATCCGGATTTTTTCTACCTCACGGGCATTTCCCAGGAAGGAAGTGTGCTGGTCATGACCGCTGACTGTGAAACCCTGTTCATCAGGAAGCCTGATCCGAAAAGCGATCTCTGGTCGGGTCCGCTGATGACCCCCGAAATGGCCTCCGGTATTTCGGGAATAGAAGATGTGCGGTGGAACTCTGAACTGGATGGTTTCATTGATAAAGGGGCGAAAAAAGCAAGGCTGCTTTTCCTGAATTATCCCGGGGCGGGCGACCGGGAATATGAAACAGAGACGCCCGGTTCGCGCATTCAGAAAAAACTCACCGCTTTGTATCCGGGTTTGAAACAGGACCATCTGGGCCCCCTGATGATGCAGCTCAGGATGGTGAAAGAGCCGGAGGAACTGGAGGAGATCAGGAAAGCCTGTGCCATCACCCGGTCGGGATTTCACCGGGTCATAAAAATGCTGAAACCGGGAGTAAAAGAGTATGAACTGGAAGCCGGGCTGACGGCCGAATTCATTGGAAATGGAGCAGAGGGGAATGCCTTTGATCCCATTCTGGCTTCAGGAGAAAACGCACTCATCCTGCACTACATTGAAAACAACAGCACCTGCAGGGCAGGTGAACTGCTTTTGATGGATTTTGGGGCAGAGGTGAACAACTATGCCTCGGATTGTACCCGGACCCTTCCGGTGGGAGGGAAGTTCTCGGACAGGCAAAAGGAGATCTACGATGCGGTATACCGGGTATTTCTGCATGCACGGTCGCTCATGGTGCCGGGTGTGACCATCGGGGAACTACATAGACAGGTTGGCGAGGCGTGGGAGGAGGAGCATCTTGCCCTTGGACTTTATACCCGGCAGGAAGCAGCCTCCAGTCCTGTGAACGATCCGCTGTGGAAAAGGTTCTTTGTGCACGGCACATCCCATTCCATGGGGCTCGATGTACATGATCCCATGGACCGGTCCGTACCCTTTCAGCCGGGAATGGTGCTGACCTGCGAACCGGGAATTTACATTCCGGAAGAGGGCATCGGAATCAGGCTTGAAAATGATATACTGATCACTGAAAAAGGTCCCCTGGACCTGCTGGCAGATATTCCCATGGAGGCCGGGGAGATCGAAGATCTGATACAACAAAAATGACAGGCATGGTGGTAAAGGAAGTCACATATAAAGGCACCGGTGTTGTTTATTCTGACCAGGGGGAAGGACCCTGCATGGTGCTGCTGCATGGATACCTGGAGTCGGGGGAGATATGGGAGGACTTCACTCCGGGGCTGACCGGCCGTTTCAGGGTGATCTGTGTGGATCTTCCCGGGCATGGCCAGTCGGGTACATGGGGGAAAATTCACTCCATGGATGATCTGGCCGGGGCTGTCAGGGCTGTGCTGGATGCCGAAAACATTCAAAAGATCGTTTTGCTGGGACACTCCATGGGCGGATATGTGACCATGGCGTTTGCTGAACTTTTCCCGGAGCGTCTTTGGGGCTACTGCCTGTTCCATTCCACCTGCTATGCTGATACGGACGAGAAAAAGGCAATCCGGGAACGGGAGATCAGCCTGATCCTTTGCAAAAAGAAGCGGCAGATCGTGAATGTGAACATTCCCAAGGCCTTTGCGAATGAAAACAGAGAGCGGCTTAAAAAAAAGGTATTACTGGCCCGGCAAATCGCCCTGAAGGCTCCGGATCAGGGGATCATCGCCATACTGAACGGCATGATGCAGCGGCCTGACCGGACCCACGTTCTTCAGGATCCTGCTCTTCCTGTGCTGTTGATCGGGGGAATGAAAGACAACTATATTCCCATAGGGGTATTTGAGAAACTGGCAGGCCTGGTGCCCCATGCAAGGGTGGTCAGGCTGGAGGAGAGCGGCCATATGGGAATGATGGAAGAAGCTGAATTGTCAGCCGGGGCCATCGTAACTTTTGTGGATCAGATCCTGCCGGCGGATCCAGCCGGGGATACCTTCAATCCATAAAAAAGACCCGCTCCGTTGCTCATTCCGTCAGAAACAACCGGGGCGGGTCCTTGAACCAACCTTCTCTACTATTAACTTTTATTTTTCTGGGGACCGTTGCATTGATTGAACCGCCCCTGTCTGCCGTTGGCGATATTCCGCCTTTGATCCAGCTTCATCATCTGTTCATCGGTGAGGATTTCCCTGACTGCAAGACGGTGCTCTACACTGAGTTTCCGCATTTTATTCTGCAGGGCTGTCTGGTCATCGATGACCTTATTCAGAGCCTTCATATCCACTTCCTCTTCCGAGATCAGGGTCTGCTCCCTGGCTTTCAGTTCGGCCATCTGATTCCGCAGGGGTTTCATGACTTTATAGTGTTCAAGCCTCAGGGCCTGCATCTGTTCCTGTTGCTCTTCGGAGAGGTCTAAAGCGGGTTGTTGCATTCGCCCGTACCCCTGTCCGAATTGAGGACATGCCTGACGGTTTGGGCCATATCCCTGGCCACAGGGTCCGTTTCCTTTTCCATTTTGGGGTTGTGCCTGCATCCCGGTCACCATTACTGTTGCCAGTAAAAGTGTTCCTGCTGTCTTCATCATTCTATTTTTCATGTTGCTTCTGTTTTAGAAAATTCAAAACTGATTTACCTCTTTGATGAAGCAAAACGAAAATGGTTTAATCCGGCCTGGAATTAAAGGGACGAAATGGTGTCGATGGCTACCTTGAGTGTGTTGTCGATGTCAGCGATAATGGGATAGAATCCTTCGTTGTCGATGACATTTCGGGCAACGTATGCCTTGATGGTTTTGGTCAGGATCTTTTTTGAAGTCTCGATCTCCTTGTAATTGGGACTGAGCCCCTTCTCCTTGGCATATTTGATGAATGCCGGGAGAATATTCTGCTTATCCAGGTATCCCTCAATCTCATCTGCAGTGGTGAATTGCTCAAGGCTGGAGCGTTGCAGGTCGGTATAATAGAATGCAAATCTGTACATGAGCCCAAGGCTCCTGACCCGGTTGTAGTATTCCGAGGATCCCAGTGTGTCAATGGGGACGAATACATCAGGCATGATGCCACCTCCACCGTAAACGATCTTTCCACCGGGTGTTACGAATTTCTGGGAATCATCGAACTTGATGCTGTCAAGATGCTCCAGTTCACCCCTGACGATGCGCTCGGTGAATTCGTGGTAATAATCTTCCTTTCCGTTTTCATAGGGCCTTTGGATGCTCCTTCCCGTAGGTGTATAGTACCTGGCCACGGTGAGTCGCAATGCCGAACCATCGTTGAACCGCATCTCCTCCTGTACCAGGCCTTTCCCGAAGGATCTTCGCCCGATCACCAGTCCCCGGTCATTGTCCTGGATGGCGCCGGCAAGAATCTCGCTGGCCGATGCACTGGATTCATCCATCAGGATCACCACCTTGTCATCTTTCAGAATTCCACGTGAGGTGGCATAATCATTCTCCCTGGGCCTGGTGCGCCCTTCGGTATAGACAATCAGCTGCCCTTCCTGCAGGAACTGATCGGCGATCATGGTGGCTGCTTCCATGATGCCTCCACCATTATTTCTCAGGTCAATGATCAGTTTCACCGCACCCTGTGATTTCAGCTTTTCAATGGCCTGCATGAATTCCCGGTAGGTGGTCTGGGCAAACTGGCTGATCTTGATATACCCGGTATTCTTGTTGACCATATAGGCCACGTCCACACTGTAGATGGGGATGTCATCCCGGGTAATCGCAAAATCGATGGGGGCATGTTCACCCCTGCGATAAACAGTCACTTTCACCAGGGTGTTTTTGGGACCCTTGAGCATCTTTACGATATCATCGCTGGGCATACTCACTCCGGCCACCAGTGAATCATCCACCTGGATAATCCGGTCACCTGCCAGGATACCCACCATTTCGGACGGACCGTTGGGGATGGTGTTGATGATGGCCACGGTATCGTCGGTCATGTTAAATGATACACCAATACCGCTGAAGTTTCCGACCAGGGGCTCGGAGAAGCGCTGAAAATCACTTGCTGGAATGTACACCGAATGGGGATCCAGATTTTCCAGCAGGGCCGGCATGACTGATTCGCTCAGGGCGGAGACATCAACCGTGTCTACATAATCATTCACAATGTACTGAATGGCAGAGGTGATCTTATTCCCCTTTGGGGTCAGTGAAAAACCCGAACTGCTGTTCAAACCCGGACGGATGGAAAATTTCTGTTTATTCACCTCGTCGGTGACAATGCTCCGGATACGGATGCCCGTAATCCAGTTGCCCAAAAGGATTCCCGCAATCAGCGCCAGGCTGATGAGCACCGGCAAAAACATGATCAATCTGTCTCTCTTACTCCTCATATCGTCTTATTCAATTGATCCCTGATCAGTTTCTTCCGAGCTGTCAGGTATATGTTGCAGTTCAATCCGGGCCCGCTCCAGAAGGTCGAGTCCGTCAGTGATCCTGTATTTTTCTTCGTACACCACCCTGGTGATCCCTGCCTGGATAATCAGCTTGGAACACTCCATGCATGGAGAGGTCGTAATATAGAGGGTAGAGCCTTCGCTGCTGTTGTTGGATTTGGCCACTTTGGTAATGGCGTTGGCCTCGGCATGGAGCACATAGGATTTGGTAGTATCGTTCTCATCCTCACATTCATTTTCGAATCCCGCGGGTGTACCATTGTAACCATCCGAAATGATCATTTTGTCCTTCACCAGAAGCGCCCCCACCTTTCTGCGGATGCAATAGGAGTTGGAGGCCCATATTCTGGCCATTCGCAGGTATCGCTTATCAATGGCCAGTTGTTTGTTTTCCTGGATTGGACTTTCAGACATTTCAGATGAGGATAGTGCCCAGGGCCGGGATCGAACCGGCACGATATTGCTATCACTGGTGTTTGAGACCAGCGCGTCTACCAATTCCGCCACCTGGGCATATTAAAATCACTATTTCAAGAACTACAACTCCTGTTTTTGCAGGTTGTTGCTAATATACCATGGTGGCGGAATTGGGCTCCCGCTACAGGCTGGCTCCTCCCTAAAAAGCTCCACAGGAGCTTTTTTAAACGGTCGGCCCTGCCACCTGGGCATATTAAAATCACTATTTCAAGAACTACAACTCCTGTTTTTGCAGGTTGTTGCTAATATACCATGGTGGCGGAATTGGGCTCCCGCTACAGGCTGGCTCCTCCCTAAAAAGCTCCACAGGAGCTTTTTTAAACGGTCGGCCCTGCCACCTGGGCATTTTAGTAATCAGTACTCAGTCCACAGTACTTAGTACAAAAAAACAAATACAATAAGAACTATTTTGCACCGATCCGAAGCGCAGCGAAGTTAATGCTTTTCAGGATAATTGCAAAGCCATCGGGCCTGCGGGTTCATGCATGTTATTAAATATATTTTATGAAACGATCCTGTGTTAATTTTGTTGAGTAACAGGAACAGAAAAACAGAGATTTATGGAAAAGAAATTCGAAGATCAGGTGATCAGGGTACTCAGCAGGCTGGGGATTAAGGATATCAATCCCGGTGCAAGCACCGGAACAAAATGGCTTGATACGAAGGGGGATGGTTCAGATTCTGTTTCTCCCATCGACGGAGAGATTATTGCCAAGGTTTCCAATGCCACCCTCGGGGACTACGAAGCGGTCATGAAGTGTGCAGGCGATGCTTTCAAAACATGGAAATCGGTACCTGCCCCCAAGCGGGGTGAGGTGGTCAGGCAGATCGGAATAGCCCTTCGCGAATCAAAAGAAGACCTCGGATTTCTGGTGACCCTTGAAATGGGTAAAATTTACCAGGAGGGACTGGGTGAGGTCCAGGAGATGATCGATATCTGTGATTTTGCCGTTGGGCAATCCAGGCAACTTTACGGGTTTACCATGCAGTCGGAACGACCCTTGCACAGGATGTTTGACCAGTACCATCCGCTGGGGATCGTCGGACTGGTGACTTCCTTTAATTTTCCCGTTGCAGTCTGGGCCTGGAATGCCATGATCGCTGCCATTGCCGGCGATGTGGTTGTATGGAAACCCAGTTCAAAAACACCGCTGACTGCCATAGCCATTCAGCATATCATTCAGAAAGTGCTTGTAGCGAACCATGTGCCCGAAGGCGTATTTAACCTGGTTATTGCCAGGTCATCGGTGATGGGCGACAACTTCGCGGCGGACAAAAGGATCCCGCTCTTATCTGTCACCGGGTCCACTGCTGTGGGAAAACACATTTCGGGAATCGTGGGCGGGCGACTGGGAAGTTCCATCATGGAGTTGGGGGGCAACAATGCCCTGATCATCTCAAAAGAGGCAGACCTGGAGCTGGCCATTCCGGCCATCGTTTTCGGGGCGGTGGGTACTGCCGGTCAGCGTTGCACCACCACCCGCAGGGTGATCATTCACCAGGATGTTTATGAGGAGGTGAAGGCCCGGCTGATGAAAGCCTATGGACAGATTTCCGGCCGTATCGGAAACCCGCTGGATAAAAAGGTGCTGGTTGGTCCTGTGGTAGACAAAGGAGCAGTACGCTTGTTCACCGATGCCATTGACAGGGTAAAACAGGAAGGAGGAACCATCCTTTTCGGGGGTGATGTGCTGAGCGGGGCAGGTTATGAGTCGGGGACCTACGTGGTGCCTGCCCTGGCCGAGGTGCAGAATCATTACCGGATTGTTCAGGATGAGACCTTTGCACCCTTGCTTTACCTGATGAAGTATGATACCATTGAACAGGCCATTGCTCTGAACAATGATGTTCCCCAGGGACTCTCTTCGGCCATCTTTACACGGAACCTGCAGGAAGCTGAACTGTTCCTTTCCGGAGTGGGCTCCGACTGCGGAATCGCCAATGTCAATATTGGAACTTCCGGTGCGGAGATTGGAGGTGCCTTTGGCGGTGAAAAAGAGACCGGAGGCGGTCGTGAATCGGGATCGGATGCCTGGAAAGCTTACATGCGCCGGCAAACCAACACCATCAATTACGGCAAGGATCTTCCCCTGGCGCAGGGAATCAGGTTTGATCTGTAGACCCTTATATTGCTTTGGTGAGCAGGTGGGGAATGACCATTTTCCTTGTTGCGGCGGCAATTCCTTCTGCATCGAAACCGCACTCCCTGTATAACTCCTCCTGGGTGCCATGATCCACAAACCGGTCGGGGATCCCCAGGCGCAACACCCTGGCTTTGTGGTTGTTGTCATTTATATACTCAATCACGGCACTCCCAAGTCCCCCGACAATGGAGGCATCTTCCACGGTGATCACTTTATCGAACCGGGAGAAAACACTTTCCAGAAGCGAGGTGTCTATCGGTTTGAGGAATCGCATGTCATAATGAGCCACGCTGATATTGTCTTTCTCAAGCATGGAGATGGCCCTGGTAACCTGGTTGCCGATGGGACCAATGGAAAGAATGGCCAGGTCGGTTCCATCTTTCAGTTGCTGTCCTTTGCCAATCTGCACCTCACTGAAAGGCTGTTTCCAGTCCACCGTCACACCCCTTCCCCTGGGATATCTGATTACGAACGGGCCTGCCGGTTTCAGTTGGGCAGTATACATCAGGTCGCGAAGTTCGATTTCATTCAGGGGGGAGGCAATCACCATCCCGGGGATGCACCTGAAATAGGCCAGGTCGTATGCACCGTGGTGGGTGGCCCCGTCAGAGCCTACCAGTCCTGCCCTGTCAAGGCAGAAGACCACCGGCAGGTTCTGTATGGCCACATCGTGGATTACCTGATCATAGGCCCGCTGCATGAAGGACGAATAGATATTGCAGAAGGGTACCATTCCCGCGGTGGCCAGTCCGGCCGAAAAAGTAACAGCATGCTGCTCGGCAATGCCCACATCGTAGGTGCGGTCGGGCATCTCATCCATCATGATCTTCAGGGAAGAACCAGTGGGCATGGCCGGAGTGATCCCGATAATCTTCTTGTTGGTGCGTGCCAGTTCCAGGATGGTTTCCCCGAATACATCCTGGTAGAGCGGGGGTTGTGGTTTGTCGTAGGACTTAAGGATCATCTCCCCGGTATGCATGTTGAACATGCCCGGTGAATGGAACGCAGTCTGGTTCTCCTCAGCCTTGGCAAACCCTTTTCCTTTCTGAGTGACCACATGCAGAAGCTTGGGACCGGGGATCTCCCTGATGTCTTTCAGGACATCGGTCAGGTGCATCACATCGTGGCCGTCCACCGGACCGAAATAGCGGAAATTCAGCGATTCGAACAGGTTGCTCTGCTTGAGAACAATGGATTTGATGGCGTTCTCGATTTTCTGGGCGTAATGTCTTGCGTTGGGAGTGATTTTACTCAGGAATCCCAGGAGGTTCCATACGTCATTCTTTACCCGGTTGTAGGACCTGGAAGTGGCAATGTCGAGAAGATAATCCTTCATGGCCCCCACGCTCGGATCAATGGCAATGTGGTTGTCATTGAGAATCACAAGCATATTTTTCTTTGCATTTCCGGCATTGTTCAGGGCTTCGTAGGCCATACCCCCCGAAAGGGAACCGTCTCCGATCACGGCCACCACCTGGCGGTCATCCTCACCCTTGTATTTGTTTCCTGCAGCCATTCCCAGGGCTGCTGAGATGGAGGTGGATGAGTGGCCTACTCCAAAAGCATCATATATGCTTTCGGAAGGTTTGGGAAATCCGCTGATTCCCCCGTATTTGCGATTGGTATGGAAATTGTCCCGCCTGCCGGTAAGAATCTTGTGTCCATATGCCTGGTGACCCACATCCCAGATGATCTGGTCATAAGGAGCATTAAATACATGATGCAGGGCTACTGTAAGTTCAACAACACCAAGGCTGGCTCCAAAATGACCCGGATTGGAGGAAACTACCTCTATAATGAATTGTCTCAGCTCTTTACTGAGCTGAATCAGTTCATCCGGCTTGAGCATTTTCATGTCGGCCGGACTCTCAATGGTCTTTAAAAGAGTATAGTCCCTTGGGGTCTCTTCCATCACTGAATTTTTCTGGTGCAAAGGTACGAATAAATTGGTTTGTTAATATCTTAAAAGAGGGTGGTGAAAAAACGGAAAGATTCTCCCTTCTATTTTATGTAATTTGGAACAATTGATCCGTTATGTAATTATGAAGAAGATCATTTATATCATTATTGGGGCTGCCCTCCTGGGATCGTGTGTCCCTGCCAGTGAATTTTCCCAACTTACAGATAAAAGCCATTCCCTTCAGAATGAGAGAGATGATCTCATGAAGGAGAATGAATACCTGACGGTGGAGAACCGTGAGATGAAGGGAAAGATTGACAAGGTAGAAGGCCAGCAGGCTCAGTTGGTGAAAGACAGCATCAGGATTCAAAAGCGGGTGGAAGGGCTTGAAAAGGAGCTTGGAGATCTGCAGCGGAAGTATGCGGATCTGCAGGCAACCCACGATGAACTTTTAAGGGGTAATGCCAGGGAAACCCGAAGGTTGCTCAATGAGCTCCAGGGCACCCAGGAGACCCTCACCCAAAAGGAGCAGATGCTCAAAGAACTTGAGTCGAGTGTCAACAAGCAAAAACAGGATGTGAATCAGCTTCAGGCTGAACTGGAGGCCCGGAATGCCCGGTTGATGGAGATGGAGGAGATGCTCCATGAAAAGGACAGGATCCTGGATGAGCTGAAAACAAAGGTTGCTGACGCCCTGCTGGGTTTCGAAGGCCAGGGGCTTTCTGTGACCCGGAAAAACGGAAAGGTCTATGTTTCTCTGGAGGAGAAGTTGCTTTTCCAGTCTGGGAGTACCCAGGTGGATCCCAATGGTGTCAGGGCATTGAAGCAGCTGTCGGTTGTATTGGGTAAAAATCCTGATATCAACATCATGATCGAGGGCCATACAGATGATGTGCCCTTCCGGAAGGGATCATCCATTAAAGACAACTGGGACCTGAGCGTACTGAGGGCTACCTCAATCTCCAGGATCTTGCTGGAGGATTCCAGTATTGCACCCATACGTATCACGGTTGCGGGAAGGGGTGAATTCCTTCCGGTGGATCCGGCCGACACCCCGGAAGCAAGGAGGAAGAACCGCCGGACAGAGATTATTCTTTCGCCCGATTTATCAGAGCTGTTCAGGATCCTGGATATGTAGATCAGATGGTCATGATGTCCTCTTCCTTGCCTTCAATGACTTTATCAACTTGTCCAATAAATTCATCGGTTAACTTCTGAATCTCAGCTTCTGCATCCTTTGTTTCATCTTCAGAGAGCCCGTTTTTCTGCATCTGTTTGTACTCATCATTGGCATCCCGGCGGCTGTTGCGTACACTCACCCTGGCGTTTTCACCCTCATTTTTCACCTGCTTCACCAGATTTCTCCTGCGTTCTTCGGTGAGTGGGGGGATGGCCAGCCGGATCACCTCGCCGTTGTTGGCCGGTGTAATTCCCACATTGGAATTCATCAATGCCTTTTCAATGGGGTCGATCATGGACTTCTCCCACGGTTGTATCATGATGGTCTTGGCATCGGGGGTACTGATGTTGGAGACCTGGTTCAGGGGAGTGGGTGTGCCGTAATAATCCACCATAATCCCATCGAGGATATGGATATTGGCTTTGCCTGCCCTGATTCGAGATAGCTCATTTTCAAGGTGTTCAACGGCTTTTTCCATCCGCTCTCTGGTCATCTCATAAATCAACTGAACTTCTTCATTCATGATTTCAAGGGTTGTGTAAGAAGAGCGTAATTTATTTAAATTTTAACTAAAGTACCAATTTTTTCTCCCGAAACGAGTTTCCTCAAATTTCCTTTCTCGTTCATATTGAACACAATAATGGGTAATTCATTCTCCTTGCACATGGTGAATGCGGTCGAATCGAGGATACGTAAATTTTTCTGGAGAGCTTCATCAAATGTCAGCGTTTCATATTTTTCCGCTTCGGGATCCTTTTCCGGATCACTTGTATAGACTCCGTCCACCCTGGTTCCCTTTAGCATTACATCGGCCTCTATTTCAACAGCCCGGAGGGATGAGGCTGTATCTGTGGTGAAGAAAGGATTCCCGGTGCCGCCCGAGAAGATGACAATCTCATTGTTCTCAAGGGCTTCAATCGCTTTGGTTTTGGAAAAGAACTCAGCCACCGGCTCCATCCGGATGGCTGTAAAGAGCCTGGCTTTCATTCCGGCTGATTCGAATGCTGATTGCAGTGCCAGTCCGTTGATGACCGTAGCCAACATACCCATATAATCACCCTTTACCCTGTCGAAACCGTCTTCAACTCCGGTGATCCCCCGGAAGATATTGCCACCGCCGATAACGATTCCCACCTGGGTGCCCATGTCCGACACCTGGATAATTTCCTCCGTATAGTCCTGCAGCCTTGAAGGATCTATCCCATGGGAACGCCCGGCCATCAGGGCCTCTCCGCTCAGCTTAAGCAAAATACGTTTGTATCCGTTCATTGTTCTTTTTCTTTAAAATTACGAAAATTACAAAAGGGTAGTTTCCTGAGCCGCCCATTTTTATTAAAGGCAGGAAATTATTGCGGCTGATTAAGAAAGGGAGTTTACTGAGGCGCCTATTTATTTTTGTGCAATAAAAATAATCAGTGCCGAAGGGAACTACCCTTTCTTGATAATGGGCATAAAAAAACCGCCTTGCTTTGCTGGCAGGGCGGTTATGATGGGGTTCTGATTTCCTAATTTTGCTTCACCGAAAATCTTTTGAAGCCTGTAACCCGGAGGTCCTTATCATGTTCTTTGATATACTGGCCCACAGTCTTTTTGGAGTCTTTGGTGAAATCCTGGTTCAACAGGGTGGCTTCCTTGAGGAATTTTTTAACCATACCTTCGGCGATGCGGTCAACAATATTCTCGGGTTTGCCTTCCTGCTGCGCCTTCTCACGACCGATCTTTCTCTCCATCGCAATTACATCTGCAGGTACATCAGTTTCGTCTACAGCAACAGGCGACATGGCAGCAATCTGCATGGCCACATCCTTGGCAACCTGCTCCTCCACATCTGCTTTGCTGAATCCAACCAGTGTAGCCAGGTTGTTGCCAAAATGGTTATAGGCCTGAACTTTCTCAGCAGTGATGAATTCGTAATAGGCAAGTTCCAGCTTCTCTCCAATGGTTCCTGATTTCTCAACAATGGTATCATTCACACTCTTACCACCCATGTCAAGTTTTTTCAGGGCTTCCAGGTCAGCCGGCTTTTTGGCGATGGCCAGGTCAAGAATGGAGGTGGCAAATTTCACAAAATCATCGTTCTTGGCTACGAAATCAGTTTCGCAGTTCAGGGAGATCATTGCACCGAAGTTGCCTTCAACTTTGGCCTGTACATTGCCTTCACTGGCCTCACGATCAGCACGTTTGTTGGCGATGGCCTGACCCTTCTTACGGATCACCTGAATTGCCGTGTCAAAATCGCCATCAGCCTCCTGTAATGCCTTTTTGCAGTCCATCATGCCGGCACCGGTGACTTTTCTCAGTTTCGCTACATCAGCAGCTTTAATATCAGCCATTTTTATCCGAATCTTTTAATGCGTTATAAATCAAATTAAAAATTACTCGTTCTCCTCCTCGTCAGCCTCATCAAGGGTGGGAACTTTTTTACCGACAGCAGCCTCATCCTCATCATCATCGGAAATCACATCATAGGCAGAAGCCTTATCTTTGATGGAATCCACTTCCTCATCCTCATCATCGTCGGAGGCTACAACTACGGGGACGATCACCTCTGCTTTACCGGTCCTTTTGCGTTTGCCATCGCTCTTGGCCCCTTTCTCTCCGGCGCTTTCACTCTTCTCTCCTGCTTTTTCACCCTTTTCCTTGGTGGCTTTGACATTCTTCTCTTCCTTCTCTTTCTCCATCTTACGCTCGCTCAGGCCTTCGGCAACTGCATCGCAAACGTAACTGATAATCAGTGAGATGGATTTAGAAGCATCGTCATTGGCCGGGATGGGGAAATCGATGTTCCGGGGATCGGAATTCGTATCCACCATGGCGAAGACAGGAATGTTGAGCCTGTTGGCTTCGCGAACGGCAATGTACTCTTTGTGCACATCCACGATAAACATGGCGGCGGGCAAACGGGTCAGATCGGAAATGGATCCGAGGTTCCGCTCCAGTTTGGCGCGCTGACGGGTGACCTGGAGCCTTTCACGCTTGGAAAGGGTTTCAAATGTACCGTCTGTGGCCATTTTATCAATGGAAGACATTTTCTTCACAGCTTTCCGGATGGTGGGGAAGTTGGTGAGCATACCTCCTGGCCAGCGTTCTGTCACGTAGGGCATGTTGATGGCCGCAACTTTTTCTGCAACAATATCTTTGGCCTGCTTCTTGGTGGCTACGAAAAGGATTTTCCGGCCACTCTTGGCGATCTGCTTCATGGCCGCCGAAGCTTCCTTCAGTTTGATCTCGGTTTTGTTGAGGTCAATGATATGAATCCCGGTCTTCTCCATAAATATATAAGGAGCCATGGCAGGATTCCACTTTCTTTTCAGGTGGCCAAAATGCACACCCGCATCCAATAATTCTTTAAAATTTGTTTCTGGCATTTTTTTAATTTTTGCTGGTCAACCCGCAGGTAGCCCCATCAGGGAGTCCTGCCGGTTTCGCAAGGATGATGTATAGAAAATATCTGTTAACGCTTGCTGAACTGGAATCTCTTCCTGGCTTTTGGCTGGCCCGGCTTTTTCCGTTCCACAACGCGGGGATCTCTGGTGACAAACCCTTCGGCCCTGAGGGCAGGTTTGTAATCAGGATTGACCTTGATCAGGGCTCTTGAAATACCCAGACGAAGCGCTTCGGCCTGTCCGCTCATTCCACCGCCATCAAGATTGACTTTGATGTCGTAGTTGTTCCTTACCTCAAGAAGATTCAGGGGTTGTTCAACAATATAATGAAGCAGCTTGTCGGGAAAATAGTCTTTAAAATCCCTGTTGTTTACGGTAATCTGGCCTTTGCCTTCGCTCATGTATACCCTGGCAATGGCAGCTTTTCTCCTTCCGATCGTGTTGATCACTTCCATGGTCTTATTTAATATTGTTTAAATCCAGTTTTTTAGGTTGCTGCGCCTCGTGGGGATGAACTTCACCAGTAAAAACAAACAGGTTCCTGAAGAGTTCGCTTCCGAGCCTGCTCTTTGGGAGCATCCCTTTGACTGCCCTTTCGATCACAGCTTCGGGCTTCTTGCTCAGCAAATCTTCGGGGGTCTGGGTACGCTGGCCTCCCGGGTAACCGGTGTGCCTTATATACTGTTTATCGGTCATCTTGTTTCCTGTGAGCTTCACCAGCTCTGCATTGATCACGATGACATTGTCGCCGCAGTCCACATGAGGTGTGAAACTGGGCTTATGCTTTCCCCTGAGAACAAATGCTACTTTTGAAGCAAGTCTGCCCAGCACTTCGTCCTTGGCGTCAACAACAAACCACTCCTTCTGGACGGTTGTTTTGTTTGCTGAAACTGTTTTGTAACTTAACGTATTCACTTTTATCCTGTTTTGTGCCTAATTTTATGGATCGCAAAAATACAATAAAATTCTTTAAAACAAGAAGATATCAACAATAAATTTATTGAATTACTAAGGCCCAGAAAAACAAACAGTTATAAATGCCCTGACTTCATTAAAACAGCCCCTTTTCAACATGCTTTTAGATCAGGTACGGCAAGCGCAGGAATTCAATTTAAAATCCCGGTTTTACACAATAGAAATGGCCCCTTATAGTTATTAGTAATAGGATTGCTGTTCATCCATGCGACTAACCCGACACCAAATTCACGAGCAGGTCTTTTTCTATGGCCTGATTTTTATTGCTGTCAGTCTGCCCATTTCCATCTTCACAGTCACCCTTTCACAGATGCTGATCCTGGCCAACTGGCTTGTGGAGGGACGGTTCCGTGAGAAATGGGAACGGTTCAGGCAGAACAAAGCACTCTGGATCTTTTTGTCGTTATACCTGCTCCACGCGATAGCCCTGTTCTGGTCGGCCGATGGCGCCTACAGTTACAAAGACATGAGGGTGAAAGTACCCCTGTTTCTCATCCCCCTGGTGGTCGGTACATCAGTCCCCCTGGTCAAAGCCCAGGTGAACCGCATCCTGTTGATGTTTACCATGGCCGTATTTGTCGCCTCCCTTGCATCGGTGGCGGCGCTTTTGGGCTGGCTGCCCGTTGAAATTGACGGGTACAGGGACCTCTCGCTTTTTATCAGCCATATCAGGTTTTCCCTGATGATCGTCCTGGCCATACTGGTTACCGTTTGGTTCCTATTCATCCAGCACAATTCCATTACCCGGTCCGAGCGCATTTATTATATGGCCTGTATCATCTGGTTTCCGGTTTTCCTTGTTTTGCTCAAGTCCCTTTCGGGCATTGTGATCATGGGATTTCTTGCCCTGTTTCTGATGATCAGGGCTGTTCTGGAAATCCGTGATACCGCCATCCGGTTCATGGTCCTGGTGCCGGTGATCATGCTTCCGCTCTTCTCGATCATCTACCTCGGACATGCCATCAACAGGTATTACTCCTTCGATGAGATTCACTTTGATGAGATTGACACCCATACAGTGCTGGGGAATCCCTACAAGAACTATCCCAATCTCAGGGAGGTGGAGAACGGGCACTATGTGTGGCTGCATATCTGCGACAAGGAGATGGAAGAGGAGTGGAACAAGGTAAGCGATGTGCCTTACAAGGGAAAGACCACAAACGGGAATACCATACGGGGAACGCTGATCCGCTTTCTGACCTCCAAAGGGCTCCGGAAGGATGCAGCAGGTGTCCGCCAGCTTTCAAACGCAGAGGTGAAGGCCATTGAGCATGGGGTGGCCAATTACATTTATCTTCAGCGCTTCAGGCTCTACCCGCGGATTTATGAGGTGATCTGGGAGATAGACCGCTACCGGCTGGGGTACAGTCCCAACGAGAAGTCGGTGGTACAGCGATATCTTTACCTGGACGCAGGCTGGAAGATATTCAGGGAACATCCCCTGTTTGGTGTGGGCAACGGGGATGTGAATGCCGCTTTTAAAACGTTTTACGAATCCTGCAATTCCCCCCTGAAGGATAAGTGGAGAAGAAGGGCACATAACCAGTTCCTGACCTTCCTGATCTCTTTCGGGATACCGGGTCTGATCATTTGCCTGGTGTCGCTTGTGGCACCGCTGTTCCTGGCACACAGACAGCGTTCCTTTCTGGCTGCCGGATTTCTCATACTCATGATGCTCTCCATGCTCAATGAGGATACCCTGGAAACCTCCGTCGGAGCTTCCTTTATGGCATTTTTCTATGCTTTGTTTCTATTCGGGCCCGATTTCCCATGGCTCAGGCGTAAACTTTTCAGTTCAGGTGGAAGGAAGGCTTGACAGGCAGTTTTACCGCAGGGATGTGCTGGAAGTGGCCCCGGCCCTGCTGGGAAAGCACCTGGTCCTGGCCGGAGAGGAAGGGCAGCGATCGGTATATACCATTTCCGAGACCGAGGCATACCGGGGAGGGGAGGACAGGGCCTGTCATGCGAACAAAGGGCGGACCGCCCGGACCGAAGTGATGTTTGGTGACGGGGGCCAACTATACATGTACCTGATCTATGGAATGTACTGGATGATGAACATCGTCACTGCGGGGCAGGGGATTCCCCAGGCAGTGCTGATCAGGGGGCTGAAGGAGGCGGCCGGTCCGGGCAGGCTCACAAGGCTGATGGGTGTGGACGGGAGTTACTACGGTGAGGACCTGGTGACCTCCAGGCGCATCTGGATTGAAGAGAGCGGTTTAAACCTGTCCTATTCGGCCGGACCCAGGATCGGGATCGATTACGCAGGCGACCCCTGGAAGGATATGCCGTGGAGGTTTACCATAAACCCATAATTATTATATATTTGCATGTTTTTTAGTCACCATATATTCTGAATGAATGGAAAAGTTCCGGCGCTATAACCTTATTTTCGGATGGGGTGTTTTTGTGATTGCACTGATCGTGTACCTGTTAACCATGGAGCCCACAGCCAGTTTCTGGGATTGTGGAGAATTCATTGCCACCGCCTTTAAAATGGAGGTCGGGCATCCCCCGGGAGCGCCTTTCTTTATGGTTATGGGACGTTTTTTCACGCTTTTTGCGGGCGGCGACGTGACCAAAGTGGCTGTGATGGTAAACATCCTTTCTGCCACAGCCAGTGCCTTTACCATACTTTTCCTTTTCTGGTCATTGACCCACCTGGTGAAGAAGTTCTTCTCCGGAGATGAAGCCAGGGGACCGGTGGCCATGATCACCATTTTTGGCTCTGCATTGGTGGGTGCTCTGGCCTACACCTTTACGGATTCCTTCTGGTTTTCGGCCGTCGAGGCGGAAGTGTACTCCTCATCATCCCTGTTTACCGCAGTGGTTTTCTGGGCCATCCTGAAGTGGGAGAATGTGGCCGACCAGCCGGGGGCCAACCGGTGGATCATCCTGATTGCATACCTGATGGGCCTTTCCATCGGGGTGCACCTGCTGAACCTGCTGGCCATCCCCGCCATCATTTTTGTCTATTATCTGAAGAAATACAAACCCTCCGTCAAAGGGGTGATTGCCGCCGTAGCTGTTTCGGTAGCCATCCTGGGTTTTGTGAATTATATGCTGATCCCCGGCCTGATTGGCCTTGCAGGGAAGTTTGAACTCCTTTTTGTAAACGGAATGGGAATGCCCTTTAATTCGGGTGTGATCATCTATGCCCTGCTGCTTTTCGGAGGGATGATCGCTGGTATCTTTTTAACCCACAAAAAAGGGAATGTATTGTGGAACACCATTCTTCTGAGCCTGTTGGTGGTGGTCATCGGTTACTCTTCCTATGCGGTGATTGTGATCCGGTCCGCGGCCAACACACCACTGGACGAGAGCAATCCCGATACCGTGTTCTCCCTGCACAGCTACCTGAACAGGGAACAGTACGGGGACAATCCCCTGCTTTATGGTGCATTCTTCAATTCCAGGCCCACCGGGGTTGAAGAAGGGAAAGCCAGTTATTACAAGGGTGAGGATTCATACTACAAGGTGAACAAGAACCGCGATTACAAGTATGACAGTGATACCAAAGGGGTATTTCCAAGGATGTGGAGCACCCAGGCCAGGCATGCCAATGAATACATTTACTGGGCCAGGATGAAGGAGGCCGATCTTTATGATATCCGTAGGGATGAGCAGGGCAATCCCATGCAAAACCAGTACGGCGGATACAGCTATGACCGCAACAAGCCCATTGCGATTCCCACATTCGGACAGAACATGCGTTTCTTCTTCCGTTACCAGATCGGCTACATGTATCTGCGCTATTTCATGTGGAATTTTGCCGGAAGGCAGAACGACATCCAGGGACAGGGGGAACTCACCAAGGGAAACTGGATCAGCGGGATCAGGTTCATCGACCAGGCCCGGCTCGGACCGCAGACCAGCCAGCCGGATTCCATAACCAAAAACAAGGCCAACAACAAGTACTTCCTGCTTCCGCTGCTGCTTGGACTGGCAGGAGCGTTTTACCATTATAAAAAGAACAACAAGGATTTCTGGGTGATTTCGCTGCTCTTTGTGATGACCGGACTGGCGATTGTGGTTTATCTGAACCAGTATCCGCTTCAGCCAAGGGAGCGCGACTATGCCTATGCGGGATCGTTCTATGCCTTTGCCATATGGATCGGTATCGGTGTGGCGGGGATCATCGAATGGACCTCAAAGCATAAAAAAAGCGTGCTTACAGCCGGAGTGCTGGTACTGGTTTCACTGATCCTGGTGCCCGGTATCATGGCCAAAGAGAACTGGGATGACCATGACCGTTCAAACAGGTATACAGCGCCTGCCTTTGCAAGGAATTTCCTCAATTCGTGCCTGCCGGGGGCGATCATGTTTACCAACGGCGACAACGACACATTCCCCCTGTGGTACATCCAGGAGGTGGAAGGGGTTCGTACCGATGTGCGGATCGTGAACCTGAGTTATCTGACGGCCGACTGGTACATCGAGCAGATGAAGCAGACCTTTTACGACTCCAAGGGCCTTCCCATCAGCATGACCCGGAAGCAGTATGAACAGGGAAACCGGGATTATGCCTACCTGGTTGAATCGGCCGGAGTGCTGATCAGGGAGAAATACGAAATAAACAGGGAAAAGTATGAAGATGAAGTGATGGATATTTACGCCAGCACCCTGGATGTGCTGGAGGCTTCGCTGCTCCCGCAGAACCATGCCAATGACTACAAAGCCATCCTGGCCCTGAAGAAGAACATGGATCCGCTCAAATTCTACGGGTATTTGCGGACCTTCAACTCCAAGGAAATCGCGGACCGCATCCACCTGGATCTGGCTGCCGTGAATGCAGAGACAGTAAAAATGGAGCGGCTGATCAAGGCCATCGATGCCGATTATGCGCCCCTGAAAGAGGCCTTTGCCTTTATGCTTACCGATGATCCCAGGTTCAGGAACGGGCAGTACTTCATCCCTGCAAAGAAGTTTGTCATCCCAGCCGATTCAGCAACCATGCCCGACTGGGTGGTTCCTGAAAAGTTTGCAGACAGAAGGGTGGACCAGGTACGTTTTTCGCTCTCCGAGACTGTACTCTACAAGAACCTGCTTACCGTATTGGATCTGCTGGGGAACAATGACTGGGAGCGCCCCATTTACTTTTCCACTACCGTATCGTCGGATAACTACCTGAACCTGGAGGATTATTTCCTCAGGGAAGGACTGGCACTCCGGGTGGCTCCGGTCCGGGTACCTAACTCCAACTACCTGGGGGCGGTGAAGACCGAAACCATGTACAAGAAGCTCATGGAGGATTTCGACTGGGGCGGGATTGATACCCCCGGGATTTACATGGATGAGAACAACCTGAGGATGACCATTCACTACCGTTATGCCTTTGCTGTACTGGCCGGAGCCCTTGTGGATGAAGGGAAACTGGACAGTGCCAGGATGGTTATGGATGAGTGCATGCAACATATGCCCGAAGAAAATGTCCCTTATAATGCCGGGATCACCCCGATGATTCAGGGATATTTCAGTGTGGGGGATACTGCCACTGCGCTGAATATGGTACAGAAATATGAGGAAATGCTGGTTTCTGAGCTGGAGTATTACAGGCTTCTTTCGAGCAGCCAGAAGTCCAGGTTCGTCAAGTCCGGCAACGATTTTCTGGGAGCTGTCAGGGACATCAACGCACTCAGGAGCATCTGTGTGGGATACGGGGAAATTGATGCGGCTCGGAGGCTCGAAGAAGAACTTTCGGTGTATGGGCAAGAATATGAGGTCCTGTTCCGTTAATAGAAATATATGCTGATTGTAAGGCCACCATCTTTACTAACCCGTGCGCTAAACAGGATGACATGGGACTTTTACGGGGACCACCAGGATGTTTTCATCACATTCGACGATGGACCCACCCCGGGAGTCACACCCTGGGTGCTTGACAAACTGGATGAAGCAGGGGCCAAGGCTACCTTTTTCTGCCTGGGGCGCAATGTGGACAAGCATCCCGACCTGATGAACCAGATCCTGGCAGCCGGTCATTCGGTAGGAAACCACAGCTACAGTCACCTGAAGGGATTCCGCTCCAGTGTCAAACGCTACATGGACGACATCCACCTGGCCGGCAACCTCATCGATTCGAAACTTTTCCGCCCGCCCTACGGCCGGATCCTCCCGGGACAGGTCAGGGCGGTGCTGGACCACTACGACCTGATCATGTGGGATGTGCTGAGCATCGATTACAACACAGGGCTGGACGGGGACCGGGTCCTGCAGAATGTGATCCGGAATGTGAAACCGGGCTCCATCATCGTCTTCCACGAT
Source organism: uncultured Bacteroides sp. (assembly GCA_964453785.1). Taxonomy (GTDB): domain Bacteria; phylum Bacteroidota; class Bacteroidia; order Bacteroidales. The sequence goes on along the minus strand of CAYVRK010000032.1, from coordinate 130 downwards.
TCGGAAAAGGCCAGTGAGAACCTTTACTACGCCCTCCCCCGCACCCTGGAATATCTCCGCGAGGAGGGCTTCACCATGAAAGCCATCCCCAGCAGTGGTCTGCCCAAAGCCGACTACACCATCAATTGAA
>CAYVRK010000031.1:0-52792 GCA_964453785.1 uncultured Bacteroides sp. | reverse complement strand
ATCCACATTCCTTTGGCACGTCATTTGCATACAAGTAAATGAAGGCATTAACTTTAAAGCTGAACGTCATGAAAACAATACATATTATATTTACAATAGCAGTCTTTGCAGCAGCTACAGCAATCGTATCGGCCCAGGACTATCCCGATGAATACCTTGGTCTGCCGGGAGACAATCTTAACCTCTATGCCGTGATGAACCTGTTCCAGGAATCTGAGACCCTGGAAGGTTTTGAGCGTAGCCTGAACAATGAGGAGTCCAGGATCAATAACCTGGACCTGAATGGCGATAAGCTCATTGATTATATTACGGTTTCGGATTATGTCGAGGGGAATGTACACACCATTGTCCTTCGCGCGGCCATGGACCGTAACGAGCAGCAGGATGTGGCCGTTTTTGTGGTTGAAAAGCTCCGGAACGGGGAAGTGCAGATCCAGTTGATCGGGGATGAAGCACTTTACGGGCAGAATTATATTGTTGAACCCATCTATGCCGAAACGCCCAACCCGGGATATACCGGGAAAGTATACCGTGCAAATACAAATGTGGTTACCACTACCTATTATGATATTGCAGCCTGGCCTGTGATCAGTTATATGTACTTCCCCGGATACAGGGTGTGGAGGTCTTCCTGGTACTGGGGTTATTATCCTTCCTACTGGCGTCCGTGGAGGCCCTACTACTGGCACTATTACTACGGGTATCATTATCACTGGAATGACTATTATTATTCCCATTACCGTCACTGGAACGATTACCGGTGCATGACATACAACACTTATTACCGGAACCATGTGCGTGTATACAGTCCTTCGGTTGTTGTCAATGTCAACAAGGGATATTACAGGGATACTTACTCACGTCCGGATCAGCGGCGTGCCGGGGAAGAGCTCTACGCACGAACTTCCAGCAGCAGGACTTCCAGGAGCCAGGCAGTCTCCCCATCCCAACGTCCCGCCAGCAGAACCGGTGCAGCGAGTACCCATCAGAATGCACAGCGGACTGCAACACCTTCCGGCACCTCAAGATCAAGCGTCTCAACAAAAGATCGCAATGCTGGTGCAGTGAGGTCAACATCGACCCAAAGGAGTACTCCTCCGGCAGCGCAGGTGCGCAGTCCGCAGACCAGAAGCAGTTCCACAGTATCGAGGAGTACCACCAGAAGCAGCACGCCTGCCGTCCGGAGCAGCAGCAAAAGCAGCAAACCTGCCGTCCGGAGCAGCAGCAAAAGCAGCGCTCCTAAACGCAGTCAATCTGTGAGTAGCAGGAGCTCTGTCAAGCCCTCGGGCAGTAGCAGCAGATCGAGCAGCAGCAGGTCAAGCAGCAGCAGATCGGGTAGCAGCAAATCGAGCAGAAGCAAATCGAGTAGCGGTAGTCAGCGGAGCAGCAGTCCGTCCCGCAGATAGGAGTTTACCAGTGAATGCTGAGGATCAATTAAGCTGGAGCAATATAAGGGTAATTGGCTAATATATAGGCAAACCATAGGATCGGCGCCTGTCCATGCAGGTCTCCAGCAATCCTGGGACGACTGAGATAATAATTCATATCAACGCTCTGGCCTGTTCCTATGCACACTTCTTGAATCTTACCATCTTGATCAATATATCTTGTAAGTGCGTTCCATGCTTTAATATAAGCACTGTGATATGGTTCTTCGGGTAATATTCCATATGCATTTGCATCTACATGGTTGGCTGAGTTAGGAATGTTTTCAGTAATTACGCTATCATATCGGTCAGTTGGTTTTTGGATGGTTTCTTTGTCTTTCAGAAATGCAGACAGTTTTATAGCGCCATAACCAGCACAAGCTTCGGCATAATGCACCGAAATAACTTCATCAACATGGTACATCATAAATTCTGATCTCGAGAGCAAATCATTGGTAACCAACTTCCCAATTTCTTCAGGTGTCTTGATATATTCTGAAGTTTTGGAGGATTTGCAGCCAGAACAAGCGAAGAGTGTGTAAATGGCAATCACTAAAAAAGTAATTTCTCATTTCATTTTAATTTTTTGTCCAAACGAAACTTCTCCAACTTCCTGCCCTTTGCCAATTCATCCACCAACTTATCCAAATACCGAACCTGCTGCGTCAAAGGATTCTTGAGTTCCTGCATTTTTCTGTTGTTCTGCCCTTCTTCTCCACCTTTGCGAGATACATTGGATAGACCGAAGCAAAGGTCATGTTTGCAATACGTTGATTATGAGTGTCGGAAATGTTCAAAACGTGTGACATGGCAAATAGAGTTTACCTCGTGCTAGCAGCTGGTGTTATTCATTTTTATTCTCAATTTGTTTCCATTTATCCTTAATATTCTTTTCTCCGTCGAAATAGCTTGCTTGCGAGTCTTTATTAAAAATCTCGAAGGATGGGGCTAAAAGTATTTTATCCGAGTCTGGATATTCAGCGATATCATAACCTGTATAAGTCCTTATGTCCAAATACATAATAGTCTCAGTCGTGTGATTATATAGTTGATGTGCTCCTGTTTCCCCTTTTTCAAAAAATATCAAATCACCCTTATTTACGATTTCTAATCCATTTGGAGTTCTCAATGTTGCAGAACCAAAAAGTATCATAAAAAGTTCCTCTGCGTATCGATGAAAATGGTAGGGAGCTGAGTATTCATCTGGATTTAATTGTCTTAAATCAAAGTTCAGGTTTTCAGGATTTAGTCCTTTTTTAATTCTTGATACATCTGTGAATATTCTGTAATTATCAATCTTATTCGGACTTTCTTTAAATTCTCTTTGGTCTGCTTTTAAAATCGTCGCCATATTTTATCATTTTTATTGTTAGGCACAGGGATTTATTCACTTCAACCTTTATAAAGTTATCAATTTGATTCCAGTCAAATCTGCTTTTCCGTTTTTCAGTTTATCACCATCGTTTCGGTTTTGATTTCCTTGTGCCTAACCTTACCAGAGAGCGATGCACTTGGCAAACCAATTAAACACCAATGTTTTATGACCGTGTGTCAGTGGCTGGTTATTTTTTAATTTACTTTATTTCTTAATAGTTCATAATCCTGCAAAACAATTCTAACACTTGAAATCAATAATTCAGGGTCGTCATAGTGAACAAAATGTCCTGCATCTCCACTATAAAACAGCATTCCTTTATCAACTGATTGAATTACCTCAGTCCACCGTTCTACCCTATGTTTCATTTTTGCTCTAAATAACAATGAATCATTAAATTCTGTTGCTCTATATTTTAAGGGTGTATCATAGCGGCCACCAGTCAAAATATGAACTGGGATATTTGGTAATTTTGAGTCGGTTATTTCTTTAAAATCATTCATTCTCATAATATCCAGAACCTCGCCTTCTTCTTGTATAGACAAGGGAACTGTAGATTTTCCCTTATTCGCAATGCTTTCAATATCCCACTTTTTGAATAGCGAATCAATTGTTGCATTTCCTATCCCAATATCTCTAAAGTATTGTCTTTTATTTTCATGCGTCTCTGTAAAATCAGCCGGGTCAATTATTATTAAGCCAGCAAGCATCTCAGGATAGTATGCCGCAAAACCTCTAACATATGCTCCACCTAAAGAGTGTCCTACAAGAACATAAGGCGGTTCAAGATTTAAACAATTAAGAACTTTTATTAGTTTATCAGCTACATTTTTAATTGTTGGCTTTTCATTATCAGGTTCTGATTCTCCTATTCCAGGTCTGTCATAGCTTACTAAGGGAGCTAATTCTGAAACACCTTTTAAAACTCTATCCCAATTTCCCATAGGTGTTCCCATCCCACTCTCAAATACAACTACGGGTTGGCCATCTTTACGGTTCTCTGTGCCAATAGTATTTATCCAAATTTTTGTACTATCAATTGTTACAAATCTCATTTGAGAAAAAGAGGTCAAACAAGTCGAAGACAAAATTGTCAAAATTGTAATTACCAATTTCATTTTTATCTATGTATTAATGTTTGAGGACGCGTTCTTAACTTGCCAGTAAACGCATGTATATACCTAATGGCTTTTATCCTGTCTATGATGATTCATGGTATTCATTTAATAGATTAAACACCAGGCCCTTATAAAATTAGGCTAAATATGGCTGAAAAACCAGGAAATCTGACCAATTTCTTGGTGTGTTGGCATAGAATGATGAATTTCAAATCAGATGGACCCGGAGCGTTTGTAAATCTCTGTTTTACCATCCCATTTCATCATTTTTATTTTTTCTGCCCTGTGATGGTTTGTTACAAATACAATCCTGTAGCCGGAATCTTCCAGAAGGAAGTAGTTTTCCGAGATGGGGGTCAGGATTCTTTTTTTGTCTTCGCCTGTCTGATATGTCAGGTGTCCCTCTTCCAGCGCTATTTTTCGTCCTTCAAATTCACCCATATAATTTTCCAACAGGGATGGTTCCAAATGAACAGGCTCAAGAAGGGCATTTATTTTTTCGTACTCCCAATTCGCTTCAACATGACAGGGTTCAATGGCCAGCAGGCGCTTAAAACAGTTCTGTGCCTCTGAAGGTATGCCCATATTCTCATACAGCATCCCCAGGATGAACCAACCCCAGATCGATTCAGGATAGATTACTGTATTGAGCATTGAAATCTCAACCGACTCTTCATATTTTCCGGATGGTATCAAAACGTTAAAGACATACAGGGCCAGGTCATAAGAAGTATAGGGAAACCAACTTTTGTACTGACCATACAGGGATTCTCTTTTTTCAAGTTCGGATTTATACAGGGTCGTTCCTTCATGATAAAGAATATCCTTGATGGATTTTACCTCATTCTCCTTGATTGCTTCCAGCACAGGATCTGTAAAGGAAAAACAGGCTTTTGAGGTGAGCGGAATATAACAATCGGGCGGATAAAAACCTCTCTGATCGGTGGGGTGCCCATCCTGTGAATAGAGCCTGGAGATGTTCACCAGCAGATGACTGTGCGGCAGGAAGAACATGACCGGGTCGGATGAGAAGTTGAGCGGGCCGTCTGCAATTTCTCCCACAGTGATGGCCTGGGTGGCTTTTAGCATTTGTCCGATGAAGATGCTTGCCGCACTGAAGGTATTGCTTCCGGTTATTATAAACAGCTTGCCTCTTTTTAAAGAGTCATTTCTTTGGATGAACTCCTGCACCAGTGCCGGAACCAAATCGCTGTTTCCACCTTCGTTGAATCGCAGGTCAATCACAAATTTGTCAATCTCAGGACTTTTTTCATCAACTATTTTTAAAACCCTTTTCGTAAAATCTAACAGGGATTCATTGTAGCCATCGAAGACCTGATTCATCTGAAAATAGATCATTTTATCTTCGGGTAAATATGTGTACCAAAACGGATCTGTCGATTTTAGAAATCCCGAAAGATAGAGGGGCAAACCTTTGGAGCTGTCTTCAAAAATGGTCACAATCTCCCTGTTTGACGGAACACTTTTTTTATCATATGCCCATGTAAATGAGAGCCTCCATTCAGAGGATGCCAATGAGACCTCTTTAGATGAACCATTTGAACAGAGGACTTTCAGGGGCAAGGTGGTTTTTGAATGGATGATCCCCAGCTTTTCGAGTACGATTGCATTTGAAAGATAGTTGGTCACCCTTCTGATGATTCCGTAATCGCTGTCTCTGGCTATGATTTCACCCAAAAGCTGAACTGCGGAGTCTGAATCATAATTTCCAATTTCCAGCACCCTGGAACCCAATAAACCGGAGTTTTCTGTATCGACTGCCGTAATGAATAATCCGTCATTGAATTTTTCAATGCGAACAGGAAACCACAGGTTGAAACGATCCTGGTTATCAAGCAGCACCTGGGTATGACCGTCCTGCAGGGAGGCCACAAGCTTCAACATCTCAAGAACCATCCTTTCATGATCCCGGGTTTTCAGATTTGACTTGATCTCCGCGGCCCTGTATTCAAATTGTTCCTGGGAGATTCGAGCCCATGGATTTGGATGGTATTGTTCAATTTTGCTTACCAGCAAATCGATATCCTGTTGCCACTCATCGGCGGACTGCCCTGATGCCGTATTTATCAATGACATGCAGCCAATCAGTAAGCCTAAAAACTTTCCGGTTAAATCTCTCATAATCGATGCATTTGAATCGACCCTATATTTGATCATATGACGACCCAATGAATGATTCTGTTACTCAGGCGATGCGATTACCGGTAAACGTAGAGCGCAAATTCGTTTTGAAGACAGTTGATGAATCTTTGAAATTTTCTCCAAAGCGTTTTTTTTTAAATTATTTTGTTATAACTTAATGAGTTGATTCAGAGTTCGGTTTGACAGAAAAACACATCGTAAATTATACTCTAACGGGAATTACCCTTCGCAGGAAAAGGTTTTATGAGTTGTATTTGTCATTAATAAATCAGAGAAACTGATGAAAAAAATTTCTTCTTTCTCCCCGGTGCTTGTTTATTCTTTGGTATTGTTTTTTTATGCCACACCAAGCCAGGCGGACACCTATTATGTTGACAGGGATCATCCTTCCTCAAGTGACAACAATTCCGGCACAATCAACTCGCCGTGGCGGACCATCCAAAACGCTGCAGAGACGGTTACTGCCGGGGATACGGTATTTGTCAGGGCCGGGGTCTATTTTGAAAATGTGTATATGGATCAGGGTGGGAATGAAAGCGATGGCCATACTGTATTTGCGGCCTATCCTGGAGAAAAGCCTGTTATTGACGGGGAAGGAGTTACGGAATCAGGGAATGGCGTTATCCTGGCAGCTCCCCGGATTAAATTGCTGGGATTTGAAATCCGCAATTGGGACGAAAATGGAATCTGGATCGAGGACGCATCTTATTTTGAGGTTTCTGATTGTGAAGTACATCATGTAACTTATGGCATTGGTGTTTCGGAAGGAACACACGATTTTGCATTCAACCGCGTGGTCGTACACCATTTTACACTTTATGGCTTTGATGTAACTTCTTCGGAAGGCTCCTATTGTTATAACGGAGTATTTAATGACTGCCTGGCACATACGGGAACAGATCCTGCACAGAATGTCGATGGATTTGCTTTGGGGCACGGCGACCAATATGGTTTTGTTTTTAACCGTTGTACCACCTACGATGTTTTTGACGGATTTGATATCAGCTCGCGTAATACCACGCTGAACCGTTGCCTGGCTTATGATTGTCATAACGGCGCTTACAAATTGTGGCAGGACAATATCAAACTGGTTAACTGTACCGGATATCAGTGCGAATCGGCTGTTGTTGAACTGGACTGGGATGGCGAGCCCGGGAAAGTAGAGCTCTCCAACTGCACTTTTTTTCAGGGTGAAACCTATTTGATTTGGGTGGAAAATAACAGAGATATTCTGGAAATGTATAATTGTATTCTTGCCGGTGGGGATAATATTGGGTTGGCATTTGAAGAGATGGGGACAACCAATTACCACGGTGATTATAATCTGTTTCAGAATGACAATCCAAGCCGTGCAGTGGCGGTTGCCTATACAGATGAGTTTTCACTGGATGATGTGGCTGGCGGGGTCTGGACCAACTATAGCGGGCAGGATGCCCATTCATTGGTGGCAGTTTCGGCAACGGCCCTTTTTATGAACCCGGGTCAGTATGACCTGCACCTGCAAAGTAACAGCCCTGCCAAAGACAAGGGAGATAACAACCATGCTCCCGGTGAAGATTATGATGGGAATCCGAGACCTGTTGGGACCAGCGCTGATATAGGGTCCTTTGAGTACCAGGAAACAACGGCAGTTTTACCCTTTAAGGGCAATTCATCCGCTCAGGGGCAGATATTTACTCAGAATTACCCCAATCCTTTTACAAGGGTCACAACGATTTATTGTGAAGTTCCTTACGGGGGACTGCGATCCGATCAGGTAGAACTTTCCATCTATAATTCAGAAGGCAGACTGATACGCACACTGGCTGTAAAGGATAAAAAAGACGGCAGGTACACATGCATATGGGACAGATCCAATGAGGAAGGCAATGAAGTAGTTGATGGCATTTACCTCTATTCTGTAAGGGCCGGCGAATACCTGGGTGGGGGTAAAATGATTTTATCAGGGCATTAGGGGATATTAACCAGTCCTTTTCTTGTGCCGACCCAGGTGCTGCCGTCTGCATCGAAGGCAATGGAAGTTACCCACAGATCGGGCAGACCTGCCGTGATTGTCTCCCAGCCTGTAACGGTAAATACTGCCAGTCCCTGGCGTGTACCGATCCACATGTCTCCGCTGGCGGACTGATTAATGGCAAGTACATATAGGTCCGGAAGTTCATCGTAGTAATAGGTAAAGCTGTCCTGGGCCTTCGGATCATCACCCGTATGAACCTGGATCCCCTCTTTGCCACCCATCCACTGTTTACCTGCCTGGTCAATAAATACCACGAACATCGTATCCGTTACACTCTGTCCGTTGTAGGGGATACACCATTGGGTGGCCCCCGAAAATGCATCCGTGGAAGGGTCGAAACCAGTGGCTCTGTAGAGCCGGGCACCGCTGGTTGCAAAGAAGGTTTCGCCTGCTGCGCTTGCAATGGAGTTTACCGGAAAATTCTCAGGATCCATCGCAAACTGCATACCCTGTGTATTGACCCTGAAATTCTCCTTTTTCCAGTTCTCTGCGTCATTGAGACTGATCCCCTTTTCGGTACCAAACCATCGCCTGGCGTCCTGGTCCACATGGATCGTGAGGATATTCGGATGGCTGAGATTCTCTGAACCGATGGAAGAAGCCGTCATGTTGTCCGCTGAAATGGTCGCCTGAAGCAGACCTGTTCCGGTCCCTATCCAGAGCATATCCCCGCTCTCTTCATAATAGAGAGCGTTTATTGTTCCATCACCGGGAATTTCCTCCAATTCGTATCCGTCCTCCACACTTTTATACAGGCCATCATCGGTTCCGATCCATTTGGTATTGTATTTGTCAACCGCAATGGCATGGACCGCGGCATCAATGGAGGGCAGGATCTCCTTCTCAGGATCATCCCCTTTATCGCATGCCCAAAATATGCTCAATAATACATATATCAGGTATTTACTATGCTTCATTTTGTTTATTGAATGATCAGCTTGATGGATTGTATGTCGCTATGGAGATGATCCGTGGTTTGAATGCGGCAGATATACATGCCTGCTTTAAGTTCACCTGTATGAATACGCTGTGTGTGATCCCCGGAATTTACTGCCACATCGTCCAATACAGAATGTATTTTACCATCCATGGAAATAAGTGAAACGGAGACCATTTTGTTTGCATCCAGGTGATAGGATAGCAGGGTACTTTCCGTACAGGGATTGGGGTATGCATACAGCGATATGTTACCGGCAAACGGATCAGCAATCCCAGTTGTATTCCCTGCATCAGCCTTCAGGAGTTCGATGCCTTCACCGGACTTCAGGTTCCTGGAATATTGCTTATCGACAGGGTTGTTCCAGTGTTCATGTACCCCCAGTGAGGGGATCTCAAATCCGTCGTCTTCGGGGTCATAGACAATGGCTTCCGGCCAATTGCTTTTGTCTGCAGCCTGGTGCAGGTGGTCATCAACAGCCGGGAAGAAGGGCCTGTCGTTAAACAGGTCGTTTTTGTCGGCTTCGGCCCTCAGGAAATCCAGGCAAACCGATTCAACGGCGACACCATCCTGCGAAATAAACAGGGAACTCGGGAAATCTCCGTTAAAAGGCGCCATTTTCCATTTGACAGGTATATCGGTTGCCTCAACGCCTCCCCAGAGCCCGTCAACAATGAAAAGAACGGTATTGCGGCCGATCTTTTCGTGGCCCATCAAATCCACCAGCACCCGGTACATTCCATAATCCCCGCGCACACCTGAAGTCATAATGTCGTTATCAACCGTACAGATCAGGCCGGCATGGAGGTGGAAAGAACCAAATCCATAATTGGGATGGTCGCCGTGGGAACCAAAATGAAGTTTTGCATTCAGCGAAACCCCGGCACGTGCATGTGCTTTCAGGGCGGCGGCATTGATCAGGTAATCGGCATCATACATCTCCTGCATCAGGTTATCACTGCCGGCATCAGGCATAAAACTGCCGAAATCGGAATAGAAGATCACATCATCGGTCCAACCGGCAGATTTCGTGCGGCCCAGGCTGGTATTTCCGTCCTTGTCCAGAACTTTCACATCGGGATAAGCCGAATGAACTGCATCATACATGCTCTTATAAACGTGTGTCATGGGTTCGCCCACGTATATGTTCTCCTGCGGTATATTGCACTCATCCACCAGTTGCCGGATCAGCGCAACTACCGTAGCAGGGGTGGTACCGGCCATGGCCGCATTTCTCAAACCGGTCATCACCGAAGTGGTTCCGGTTTCAGAAAGATTATACATATTGATTGCCCAGCCGGCCTGTCCGTTGTTGACCTTGATGAATATGGTTTGTCCTTCCTGGTAACTTTCAGCGGTCCCCGATTTACGCTGGTTAAAATCTATGAAAATCGAGTCCCATGCATCCTTTATACCATCAGCACCTGCCAGTGTTTTTATGGCATGGTCAAACATCTCGTTGATCACCCCCTGGTTGTTGTTTTTCGCCATAAAAAAGGCGTCGGTGATGGTGTTCGGGCATTTTTCGTTGGTTGCATCCGGATCCCATGCCCAGACAACACGTCCCGGGTTCACGCCAATTCCCGTACCCATCGGGTTGTTGGGGCCATCGGGCAAGACACCCCGGGTAAACCCAACAACTTGTGAATAGACTTTTTGCGCACTGGTCCAGTTAAAAGCTACTAAGAGCACGAGGCTTGAACCGAGGGCCAAAACAGCTGCCAGGTATTGCGCCTTTTTAAATTTTGACACCGCTTTTTTAAACAGCAGGGTCATTCCCCCGAGGGAAAGTATGTAGAGGATAAAACCCGACATGATGGGGGCTGCTGCCCGCATACACGGATAACCGGCACGCTGGGGTTTGGGGATCACCCTGATCAGAAACCAGAGGGTAGAAGCCACGCCAAGGACGATAAACACCAGTTTCCCCGGAATTTTATAGGACAATATGTTTTGTTTCAGGCGCCTCAGGCCATCCCGGATTTTTTTTGAACTTTTCATGGTTGTTTCAATTTAAAACGGCTCTCAGAAAAAAAAACTAGACCGCGCATAATCAGCCTACAATGTATTAATTTATCGATTATTGCCTTGTTAAATAGCATAGAATATTGTTACTCGGATTCAAATGCCGGTAACTCAATCAAACCGGGTGTTTGCAATTTACTTCCGGGTATACAGGATAAGACAGGACAGGAATAGCACTTTTCTTGCTTACTTTTAATACGTTAAGTCAGTAGTAGTAGGGTTCTTATACCTTAGGAATCCGGGCCAATGCATGGGTCTGGATTCCTTTTTTTTATTGGATCCCGAAGGATCCTGGTATGACAAGAGAATCAGGAGAAATCATGGGATTCGGACTTTTACGGGCAATTCCAGACCGGCTGGTCCTTCAAAGGTCCTTCTCGCAGGAATGAAGTTTAATTGGAGCTCTCTGCTTCCTTAAGCAGCTTCACAATCGATTCGAATCCATTGTCAAGGGCCCTTTCTATGGCACGGAATCCATCTGTGTCCCTGTACCGTACATCCGCCCCTTCCTTGAGCAAGCGTATCAACTGCTTTTCATCTCCGGAAATGGCAGCCAGTACCAGTGCCTGATCCAGATCCAGTGTGTCCGGATGCATAAAGGATTTCGGGCGCCACTTGTTTGCCTGGCCAGGACTGATGTCCCTAAGAATGGTCTGCAGCGTATCCGACTGAAGCTCCAGAGCGATATCCATGGGGGTAAGGTTGTTCAGGTTTTTTACCGTCGTATTGGCACCTCCCTGCATCAACGCCCAGGTAATGGATTCAAATCCCATCTGAACTGCATAGTGCAGCGGGGTGGATCCGAACTGATCGATTGCATTCACTTCCGCTCCAGAATTCAGCAGGATTCTGACCACGTCATCCTCTACCCGGGTCTGCTCGTTGATAAAGTGGGAATAGCCCTGCATGGCAGCCCAGTGCAAAGGAGTTCTTCCATTTTCATCCCTGGCTTCCAGGTCTGCTCCGGCAGTTATGAGATCTTTTATTCTGTTTAAGCTGGTTGATTCGGATTGCCTGTACCCGGTATAAGCATTGATAACCGCACAATGCAAGGGAGTCCAGCCATCCTCTGTACGGGCATTGATATCTGCCCCGGAATCGAGCAGTATCCTGAAAATTTCGTAGTGGTTGTATTCCTTGTACTTGACCTGGATTCCCCTGTTGCCCACAAATCCCGAAGAAGCTGCATGCAGGGGAGTCCATCCGTCTTTTGCAGCCAGGTTCACGTCAGCTCCGTTATTGATCAGCAAATTGACGGCTTCCCCGTCCCCGTTCAGGATGGACTCATGCAGGAGTGTCCAGCCATCGGCCCGTTGTTGGTTGATTGTTCCGGCCTGTATTGCGGATTCTACCTGAATGTACCTGCCGGCATGCCTGTCGGTAGCTCCCTGCCATTCGGATTTAATCGGGAACGGATCAAGATTCCCTGCTTTCACTGGCATTCCTGTCCCGGGCGTCCAGGATTCTTTGTATTCCAGCACTTTCCCTGGATCCTTCAGATCCCTGCGGTTGCCGGTCAGGCTCATGATACTCCGGGCAGGTATATGGATCAGGTCTCCGGTGCGGATATTACCCTTGTCCTGGTAAAACACCTTTTCATCTGATAATTGCACGTCAAACCTGGCAGGCAACCCGGTATTCTTCTCCAGCCTGATGACCCGTTGCTTTTGGGAGGGATTGATCAACACCAGGGTCAGGTCTCCTGTAGCGGGATGCTTATAAGCCGAGATCAGGATTGAGTCATCTTCACAGGAGGCTTCAACCCGAATGGCCCCGGGTCTGATGTTCCGGTAAAAATGTTTTGCTGCATAATACTTGGGAGTTGGCTTGCCCTCAAGCATCAGGGTATAGAGACCGGGGTTGCTGCCTCCGGTGTTCCCGCTTATTTGCCAGTAGATCCATGAGCTAAAATTCCCAAGGACCAGGTATTCGTGCATATCAACCGCCATTGCCATCGCACCGTCCCAGGTGGTCTGGTGTCCAGAAGTTTCAGTCATATGGTACTCCCGTCCATAGGCACTGGCCAGATCTTTCCATTGTAGTAGTTCATTGCCACTGGCATGCCTGTGCACGGCAATGTCGCCGGGATACTTACTTGATACCGGATCGGAGAACACGGGATCAAGAAAATCGTATACCCTTTCCGGAAAGAGCATATCCTCGTTGATCAGGAGCCTGGTTTCGATATTCTCCCTCTCAAATTTATCCATGATCGCTTTGAGTGCCTCCTTCATTCCATAACCATGATAGAGGCATGACCTGTAGAACTCAATGAAAATACTTTCATTCTGAAGGCTGATCCAACGGATATCCACATCCCAGTTTATCTTCGCCAGCATGATATAGGCGGAGAGGTACTCCGCGAACTCCTCATACATATCTGCTCTCAGAAAACCTCCCTGAATTGGAGCACGGTTTGTTTTCATATACTGGGGTGGGGACCAGGGTGAGGCCATGAACAGGTCCACGCCTCTTTTTTTAAGTTCACCGACAAACCGGAAGGTCTCCTCCATACCCCTCCGGCAATTGTTATCGGACAGATAGAAATTCTCCCAGGCGTAGTGGTCCGGATCATCATCATCGTTCCTGTATTCCAGGTGTTCGGTGATCGGTATCCTGAGAATGCTCATGCCCAGGTCATTCACGATCATATCCAGGAAATCCTCCTGGAAATACTCTGCCGGGAATTCTTTGTAATTCACCATGCTGGTTCCAAACCCGTGAATTCGCTGGTATTCTGTATACGGGTCGATCTTCACCACTTGGTGCTCATATGTATCCTGATTCATACATCCCCTAAGAGCGGCAATCAGTAAGAGTAGGTATATCCATTTACAATTCATCTCGGGTATATTACAGTCAGAAGCAAAAATTGCAATATTCGGTAAAAAGCCTGTCCTGTCCTGTCCTGAACATCGTGCTTTATTCAATGATCCGTTGTAGTTTAATGAGTGATTCAATAAAGTAATAATCTGCAGAGATTTTCGGCCGGTCGATATCTAGGTTCCACGACCGGCTTCCAGTAGAGTGTTTCAGGATAAATCCCAGGTTCTCATCGGATTGGTTCCTGTATTGATCTGAAGCCAGGCTCTGAAGGGTGCGGACCGCGAATTCAAAGTAATGTCCCCGCTCATTTTCCGGGAGGTATTCGGAGAGCTCAAGGATACCAGATGCGGCAATGCAGGCTGCAGAGGCATCCCTGGGGGCATTGGGTATATCCGGGTCATCGAAATCCCAGAAAGGGACAAGGTCATCAGGTAAGCGGGGATGCTCCATGTAGAAGTCCGCTGCATTGCGGGCAAGGTCCAGGAAGCTTGAATCGCCTGTCTCCCTGAAAGTGATCGCCGCACCATAAATAGCCCTTGCATGTCCCCGGGCCCAGGTGGACTCGTCCGAGTCTCCCATCCAGGTCCCTTTCTTTATGACCTCATGGGAAATTGTATCATAGTCAAGAAAGTAATATGTACTATAGTTGTCCCTGAAAAAGTCCTGTTTCGTCCGCAGGGCATGCTGGTATGCCATCCAGGAATAGGTGGTGTCTCCCGTTATTTCCGATACATAGAAAAACATTTCATTGGACAACAGCGCATCGATGATCACCGCGAACTGTACGGGAAGGGATTCATAAAAAGGATCCCACGATTTTATACATCCTATGCCAGGATCATACCTTTCCGCCATCAGCTTTGCCCCCAGAAGAAGAACATCTTTGTACAGGCTGTCCCCCGTGATCCTGTAACCGTTCCCGAAACTGGAATAGAGCATAAACAGCAGATCCTGAGATTTCTTGTTGAATTGTTGCAGCTGAAGTCCTGCTGTCCACTGTTGTGCGAATACCTTCCATTTTTCCTGTTCCGTAAAGTCATACAGGTGCCACAGGATGCCTGCCAGATAACCCGCTTCCCAGGAACTTGGCGGAAGGGTTTCCAATTCTCCCCTGTCGTCGATGGAACCCGGGTAGGTATTGAAATCAAGGTTTTCCAGGAAATATGAGATCTTCTGCTGTGCAAATTGCATATTCTCAGATACAAGGGATTGAACCTCTTCACGGCTTATCCCTGTTTTCTCCTGGGGCCTGCACTGCAGTATAAGAAGCGCAAGGATGCCCGGGATCATGATTCTTAAAACCTTATGTTTCATATTCGCTTTCTTATAGGGATTTTCTTTCAATAAACCTAAGACTATGCCCGGAAGTGGTTTTACCTAGCCGGTTCCCGAGGTGCGTAGAATCGTCCTGGATGTTATCGATGACCGTAATGCCATTGGCCACGATTCTTCGCAGGGGACTGTCACCGTAGCTTAAAACTCCGGTTTCCTCACCGATGATCAGTCCCTTCTCAGCCGTAATCTCAACAAAAGCAGCCAGCGTATTGTCTTCCATTATCATAAATGTCTGTCCCTGATTCACATCTCCAGGGTGCAGTTCCTCTGTTTGTTTGTAAGGCAACTGGTGGATCTCACAGAAAGCCCGAAAAACGCGGGTAATTACACCAGGGAACAATCCACCCCTGGGAAAAACAAGGATAAGCCCCTTATATTTCTTGAAGCTTTGATAATGTTTCTCAAGAAGAGTGGCCATTTCCGTTTCAAATCCCGGGTATGTTGCCACGTAGTTCTGATCGGGCAACCTGCTGAACAAGGGCAGTGGTTTTTCAAGCGGTCTGATAAAGATATATGCCAGAACAAATACCAGGAGTACCACGAAGGACAGAGTCAGGATGGATGTGACCTTTTGCCACAAATGCAGAGATGATATTCGTTCTGTTGCCCAGACACGCCGGTTCATGGTGCTGTCCCTGTCCATACTGACGATCTTCCCGGCAGGTTTCACGATCCGCTCCATGAGTACCTGGTAGTTATGGTTGAGGAGCTCCCTGATCTTCTCCTGGTCTGACGGATCAAGTGTTACGCTTTTCGCATCGACCAATTCACCCGACCAATTCAGCCTATCGAGACTCAGCGAAAACCCGGAAGGTTCATGTATTGCCTGGTGAGCAAGTTCATATTGGGGGATCAACAGCTCAACATACAAATCCAGGCAATACTTGACACTGTCCAGGGGAATACAGTAAGACTTATCTTCAAGGCAATACTTGTGCAGGGAGTCGAATTCCTGCACCATGATATCACTGTTTTCACGAAGGGCGTTCAGGTATTTTCTGTCTAAGGTCACATCGTATAACTCCCTGATCAGATAATCTTTGTTTACACTGTTATAGAATTTGGAGAGGTGCAGCTCCCTGTCCTGGAAGTAGGTGTTGAACATTGTCAGCTCAAGGTTTAAATCCTTGATAGTAGACAGCAGGAATCTGTTGCTCACCGTAAGCAGTGCGGCAAGGACAAGGATCAGGACAAGGATCCACCTGTACCATGCATTGATACTCAATTTCAACTCAAATCTCCTGATTGTTTTCGATTGGGCTGTCATGTTATTTGAGTAAAGAGTTTCTTAAATAGATTTTGAAGGGAACCCTTTGGAACCCGGTTTCGTGGTTGAGGATCAAATCAGCTGCTTTCTGCCCCATGGCCTGCCAGTCGGTAGAGATCACGGAGATTCCGCCGGCAAGGATCCTTTTTAGTGGTGTTTCATTGTAAGAGATCAGTCCCACATCTTTTCCGAGATCAAGCTTCTTTCCCCTGATCAGTTCGATGGTCGTGACCAGCTGGTCATCATTCAGCAGGATGTAATTGGCACCTTCGTGAATCGTATCAGAGTCCATATGGGACAACACCTTGTATTCGTATTCAAACATCCGGCAGAAGACCTCAAATCCTTTGATAACCTCTTTCGGATGGACATTCTCACTGGAATATAGAATATAATGTTTGTGGTATGCAGACAGTTGTTCGTTCATGGAAATCAAAGCCTCCCTGATATCCAGCTCGAAGTCCTGGGTCACGGTCGAATGAACGGATTTGATCCCGCCAAGTGGATTATCCAGGACCAGTAATTTCCGGTCAGGGATACTATTTAGCAGCTCCAGGGCTTTCTGGTAGTGCGGAGCGCTTTGAAAAAATGGAATCACAAGAAAATAATCGTACTCATCCATGTGACTCTTGAGTATGATCTCAAATTTCCTGATATCGTAGTTATATACGTAAACATCTACCAGGGTGTTTTCACCGATTTCCCTGGTAAAGGCTTCGTAGATATTTCGTTTGTAGTCTGTGATGGTATTGGTGATAAATGCAATCCTGGTTTCGTACTTGAAATCCGTTTTGGAGATGAAATAGCCGCGGCGTTTGATCGAGGTAATGATCCCCCTGTTCCGTAGTTCCTTCAGGGCTTTCTCGACAGTATCACGGGAAAGATAATACTCGAAACTGATTTCGTTGATGGAAGGCAGGCGGGATCCCATGGACAGTTTCCCGCTTTTAATATCCATCATGATAAAATCGACCAGTTGGAGGTACTTGGGGATTTTGGAATGTTCATTGATTTCTTTGAATTCCTCCATCTGGGCTTTATTGGCAGATCTTATTTAAGCTGATAAACATAAGAAAAAACAAGATCAATGTATCAATAGCAGTTTCAATGTTTTTCCCTGTGTTCTTGTCCGGGATTTTCAAATATAGTCCTCTTTCCTGGGTTCTCTATCCTGTGCTTACCTGTGCGGGATGCAGG
Source organism: uncultured Bacteroides sp. (assembly GCA_964453785.1). Taxonomy (GTDB): domain Bacteria; phylum Bacteroidota; class Bacteroidia; order Bacteroidales. The sequence goes on along the minus strand of CAYVRK010000031.1, from coordinate 35,105 downwards.
TTAGTACAGGATAACAAATCATGATGTTACATCTACTTTTAGCCCGAAAATCCATGATTATGCAGAAAGATATTATCCAGGAGACCGCTGAAGAAACATTCAAAGGAACAGCCCGGTTTATAACCTGGAGATATATGTTGGTCTTATTGATATCCATCTTTCCTGGCTGTTATGCCAACGGACAGTTGACGGGAAGCAATAAGCCGATATGTGACCAGGAATGGAATTTGCTACAAAATCGAATGGAAGAAGCCATCCGGCGATACAAATTCCTGGCTGAAACATTTGATTCTCGCGAAACGATTCCCTCCTCCGGGAAAGGCTCGGATATTAAGGGCGCAAATCCTTCAGATTGGGTTAGCGGCTTTTTCCCGGGTACCCTGTGGTATATCTATGAATATACCGGTGATGAGTACTGGAAATCCATGGCAGAGCGCTACACGGCCAGGCTTGGCGGGCAGAGGTATAATACCGGTACACATGATCTGGGTTTTATGATGTATTGCAGCTATGGAAACGGGTACCGGCTGACCGGGAATCCGGATTACAGGGAAATACTTCTCACCAGTGCCAGGTCACTCAGCGCAAGATATAATCCGGACGTGGGCTGCATCAGGTCATGGGATTTTCCCGGATGGTGGGAGCAATACCCCGTGATCATTGACAACATGATGAATCTTGAACTGCTGATGTGGGCATCAAAAGCTTCCGGGATTGAAGCGTACGAGAAGATCGCCCTGAATCACAGTATGAAAACACTCCGGGATCAATACAGGTCAGATTTCAGCTGCTATCATATGGTTGATTACAATAGTTCCACCGGTCAACCTATGAAGAAAGGCACCTATCAGGGGGCCTTCGATGAATCGTCCTGGGCGAGGGGTCAGGCCTGGGGCTTCTATGGTTTCATCATGATGTTCCGCGAATCGGGCAACAGGCTCTTTCTGGATCATGCCTCACGGATAGCGGATTACCTTCTGTCTGAATTGGAGGAAGATCCGATACCTACCTGGGACTTTTCCCTGATGGATGAACCGGGGGAGGAGAAAGATGCCTCCAGCGCCGCCATAATCTCCTCGGCGCTTATTGAGCTTTATACACACACCGGGGATGAGAGGTATCTGACTACAGCCAGGCGTATCCTGATCGAATTATCAACGCCTCATTATTCCGGGGGGGAAGGTGAGGTCGGGGGATTCCTTTTAAAACACAGCGTGGGAAACAAGCCAGCGAACAGTGGTGTTGATATTCAATTGAACTATACCGATTATTACTATATAGAAGCCATCCTCCGATTGTCTCACATAGGTTTTCAAACAAAACAGACATCGAAATAGGACATGTGGGTTGGTTTACAATCTCGATACGGGAGGAATCCGTTATTATATCATATTGATACTTCTTGACCATGAATAAAACTTGTATGATTCTTAGCCTGTGCGGGCTGATCCTGTGCTACCCGGACGGCCTCTATTCCCAGGTGGATATTGAAGCGGGAAATCAGCCAAACAGGAGTGATATTCCGGAATTCTTCAAGTCTGACCTTAAGGCCATCGAGGAAGAAGTGAGCCAGGTCACGAGGGGAGAGGTGAAGGTCATCGCGCGTTCTCCCGGAGGATCTCCGGTGTACGCGGTCTTCTACGGTAAAAAGGAGGACTTCCATTCCAGGGCCAACTACAATTCGGCCATCGGGGCCGAAGATCCATCCAGTTACGCCAGCCGCGGCAGGTTCCACAAACCGGTGGTTTATTTCCTGGGTCCGGTCCACGGTCAGGAAATGGAAGGCATCGTGGGCCTGGTGAACCTGATACACATCGCCGAGACGGGAAAGGACTACCGGGGGAAGGAATGGCCATCGCTGAAGCAAAAGCTGGAGAAGTGCAGGACGATCATTGTCCCCTGCGGAAATCCGGATGGGCGCGCGAGATGCCCCTACGACACTTTCCTGGGCCTTCCTACCACGATCATGACCAAATATGGACAGGGGACCCACAAAGATGGCTCCCCATGGGGATATCCCCAGGCCAAATCGCTCCATCCCATGCAAGGGGACGTGGGCATTCTTGGTGCCTATTTCAACGATGACGGAATCAATATCATGCACGACGAGTTTTTTTCACCCATGGCGGAGGAAACCAGGGCCATCCTGGACCTGGCCAGGGATGAGGCTCCCAATGTGGCTGTATCCTTGCACTCATTCGAGCTGGTCTCCCGGATCCTTCCCGTGAGCTATATTCCCTGGTTCATGAAAGAAGAGGTCCAGGAGTTGAGCAGGATGGTGAACAAGGCTTACAGGTGCAATGACCTGCCCTGCTACCCGGACGAGGTATTCGGCGAACCATCGGTGGAAGACAGGGAATTCCCTCCGGAGACCCCTTTCAACCTGACCTGTGCTTTGCACCATACATCAGGTTGTCTGGTATTTACATTTGAATGCTCCCACGGATCCTTCGGCAGCTCTTCGGGCAATCCCGACATCACTTTTGAAGATATCCTGGACTACCAGTTGATCCTCTATGAAACCCTGATTGACTATTCACTCGATCAGCCATGAGAGATCCAGGACCTGGCAGGAATACTGAAATCCTTCAGTGACTGGTAGGATGTCCCTTCCGGCATGGATTTCTGATCATAGTTAATAAGCCACAGGACAGGACAGGGCAAATGAAAAGGAGGAGATTGTTACATTGCATGGACAAGCAATGTAACAATCATCCACAATGAACCCAGAGAACCAAACCAACCGCCGTTCATTTTTCCGTAAAATGGCTGCCATAGGCGGCGGTACCATGGGAGCCATTCCCTTTGTCCATGCACGAATGCTCGATCATGCCGGGGAACTGTCCCCCGAATTCAACGACTATCTTTCATTTTCAGAAGAGCGGTCATCCTATGAACCACTGGGTCATCTCAAGGTAAATTCCTCGCGCGATGGAATCCTGAAGATCTGTGACAGCCAGTTCCGTTTTTACCATGAAGATGCCATTGCGTCCCAAACGGAAGTCCCGGTTTGCGGCGAGTTGGGAACGCACCTGGCCCTGCTGATGGATGATTCCGGCAGGTTGCTGGATATGGCATCCTTCCGGGTCGATTGCCGGACAGGGATCAAGTGCGAGGATAAGCAATACGAGGCACTGTTTGATATATTGCACTGGATCATTGTCAGGGAGTTCAGGGAGCAGAAGTATGGCGACCGGATTTTTCACATGGGCGTGGGATGGTTCCAGGACAACGTGCACCTGATGAAAAGCCTGAAATATTTCAGAAGCAAGCAGCAGGACTTCATGGACCTGTTTGCCAGCGGACAATTTGAGAACGGAATGATTCCGGACTTTTTCCGGAATAGCAGTTCCGAACGTTCCTATTACACCCAGCGATTCACCGACCAGTTCATTGGCGGCGACAGTGACCGGACCGGATTTTTCGTGAAAGTCCCCGTGGAGAATATGTCGGAGTTCCATTTCCTGGAGGGCTTGTACTATGTTTGGAAGGCCACAGCGGACCATGATTGGATGAAAGGTAAACTGGACCAGGCTCTCCGGACGGTGGAATATGAGTTGACAAGTCCTTATACCTGGTCGGACCGATATCAACTGATCAAGCGAAGCTATACCATCGATATCTGGGATTTCCTTCCCGATGAGGAGGCTGAGCGGCTGGACCACAATATCATGGCCAATGATCCTGCGAGAAGCAAGTATGGCATCCTGTATGCCGATAATATCGGCATGGCCATAGGTTGTCAGTACCTTGCTGAAATGCTGGATCATGCAGGAAGGAATTCAGAGGCCGGGCGAATCAGAAAGATCGGAGAGGACCTTCGGAAACGCACCAATGATCTGTGCTGGAACGGACATTTTTATACCCACCGGATCCCTGAAGATGCCGGTGAGCATTTTGATTTCGGAGACACGGATACGGCAGCACAGGTCACGCTGTCCAATGCATACGCGTTGAACAAGGGCACGGTGCACGAACAATGCGTGCAGATCATCAAAACGTACCAGCGCGTCCGAAAGGAGATGCCTGCCAGCTCCCCCGGCGAGTGGTACATGTGCTATCCTCCTTTTGAAAAGGGGTGGCACATGGATCAGTGGGAATACATGAACGGGGGGGTATCACCTATTGTGGCAGGTGAACTGGCTCACGGAGCGTTTGAACATGGATTCGAGACCTACGCCGTGGATATTCTGGAAAGGGTATATGAACTGGTCAGATCCCATGGGAACCATCTCCATTGCATCTACCGGGGAGCCATGCCAGAGGTGCCTGAACAGGCATTCTACCCCATTGAGCTCACGCCCTATGCCAATGCCGGACTAGCGGGACCTGCCCGGGAAGATCATCCTGTATGGGTGAACCAGGAAGGGGATGATCTGGGGGATTTCCCCACGGGAATACAGAAATTCGCACATGTCAGGTTCCACGTGGTGAACCCGGATGACAACCGGCAGAAATCCTGTATCGGATTGTCGGGCGAGGTCGGGTACGCGGACAGGATATTCATTCAGGCGGACAGAAAAGCCGGATCTATCTACTTCCTGCATGCCCTGCATGATCCCTGTTTTACCATCAGCCATTCTGCCAGGCCCAAAGGGAGGTATTATGGCGGTTACTTCAGGCTGCTCTATACCGATGGTACCAGTCATATCCAGCACATGACCAATGACCAGGTCGGCTTTTTCCATTTCCCCGTCAACGTGAATGACGATGAATGGCCCAGGTATAATTCATCACCTGTTTCTCAGGTGGCCTGGCGAGGAAGCAACAGCCGGTGCAATGACGTGGGATTGTACATCACGGGATTTAATCATCCATTCCCGGAGAAAGAGATCAGCCAGGTGGAATTACAGGGGGCCGGTACGCGCATGAAATGGATGATCGTGGGAATCACCCTGTCGGATCAGCCCGTGTTCATGATGCCGGGGGAAGTGTCTTTCGGGGCACCGGATAACTGGGCTGCAGCAGCGGTGATGTATGCCATGGTGGAAGGTCTCGCGGGTGTGAAAGACACCGGAGTGGCATTCAACAGGGCGACCATCAGTCCCCGGTGGGAAGCGGCCCGTGTCAACTGGGCCCGGGCGGTGATCAAGTATGAGGATTCGCAGGGTTATGTGGCCTATCAGTATCGCTTCGATAAGAATGAGCACGCGATCCATCTCAGGTATACGGGTACAAGTACGGAGACTGACATTCAGGTTCTTCTGCCTGATCAGGCAGATGTTCTCCGGGTGCTTGTCAATGGTACAGCCGCCAAGTACACGGTGGATAAAATCGAGGGTTCCAGCTACGTGAAGCTGAGACTAAGCGGTGGAGGAGTACAAAACCTGGCATATTACCTGGTGTAAATTATTCTGGAATGGAAAGCTATTTACATACCAAAGGATCATGAAGAGAATTGTGTTGATTTTACCATGGATACTTCTCCTCCTGGGCTTGCAGGTGGAAGCCCAGGATCATCATACCACCGAAGGATGGTTCGAGTTCAAGCCTGCTGAGGACTTCTCGGAGAGCGTGATCGATGCCTCGGGATGGCTGGATGCCCCGGCGGGGAAGCATGGTTTCCTGCAGATGGATGGTGACGCGTTCATGTTTGAGGACGGTACACCCGTGAAATTCTGGGGTGTGAACATCTGCAGCCAGCGTCCTTATTCGGAAAAGGAGGTGGTGGACCAGTGGGTACAACAGCTCGCCAAATACGGAATCAATGGTGTCCGCTTCCATAAATTCACGAATCACGCCTACGCGGGGAATTCCTCCACCGTACCTGACGAGGAACTGTACAGGAAGTTTGACTACTTTAATTCGGAACTTCGGAAAAAGGGGATCTATTACGGGTGGTCGCATATTTACGGGCACAAGGTAAAACCTGGCGACAGGGAAAAGCTCCTGAACTATGAAGAAGTTGCCAGCCTGGAGTATCCATGGAGCCACCTGAACGGAACTACCTCCGGCCTGATCAATTTTGCCCCCGACCTGCAGGATCTGAGCATCGAGCTGACAATGAATATGCTGAACAGGGAGAATACTTGCACTGGAGAGCGCTACGCGGATGATCCCGCCCTGGCTTTCATTGAACTGCAGAATGAGGACGATATCTTCTGGGGAGCCATCGGGGAATCCCTTAAGCAGGCGCCCACATACAGGAATTTGCTCTATCGTCAGTTCTCCGAATGGCTGAAGGAAAAGTATGGAACAGACGAAGAAATAATCAGATCCTGGGGGCGGGAACACCTTCCCGAGGGCCAGGATCTGGAAAAGGAAAACATAGACCCTACCCCCAACCACAGCTTGTTCTCAAACGAGTACAGGGTTGCCATGAAGCAGGGAAGAGTCATGCAAAGGCACATCCTGGACAAGATGCGGTTCCTGTACGAGAAGCAGGCAGAGTTTTACGAACGTTTTACCGATTCCATCCGTGCCACCGGGTATAAAGGCCTGATCGTTGGTTCCTGCTGGCAGGCAGGCATGGGTCCTTCACACTACTATAACCTCCATGCCGATTACCGCGTGGGATTCATCGACCGGCACAATTACTGGGGGGGAGGAACCGGCCATAGCCTGCAAGCGGGGAAGTTACGGTCCAGGGCCATGGTTTCCCATCCCGGGTCCGGGCTCCTGAGCACGGGAATGCAGCAGGTGGCTGACCGCCCGTTCTCGCTCTCCGAATGGATGGCCCTAATCCCCAATGAATGGGTGGCCGAGGGTGTACCCATCATTGCCCTGTACGGGATGGGCCTCCAGGGATGGGACGCGTCCTTTCAATTCGCCAGTGATTATCCCGAGTTCAGTGAAACCATACATACCCCGGGTGTTTATAATGTCACTTCACCCACTCAGCTTACGCTCTACCCGGCCATATCCAGGATGATATACCGCAACGACATTGAGGAAGGGGAAGTAATCTCCTCACGAACCATTCACATCCCGAGCCTCTCTGAGGGCAAACTGTTCTTCAACGAGAAGGTGGAGCAGGGGTATGATGATAAGTTCATCACCGGGGATGTATCCTCGGAAGCGCTTGCAGCTGGAAGGGTTGTCGTGGAGTTCACCGACCAATTCATGGAGACCCACGTCCCCGATCTTTCTGCCTTGTGGGACCGGGAAGATAGAGTTATCAGCTCCAACACGGGTCAGCTTCACTGGGATTATAGCGACCGGGGAACCATCACAGCCAACGCTCCGGCTTTTCAGGCCGTGGTCGGGTTTGCCCGGGGGAAGATCCACGAACTGAGCGATCTTTCTGTGGAATTGGAGTCCCCGTTTGCCGTGGTGCTGGTGACGGCACTGGAGAAGGACCGAACTATCGCGGACTCGGAGCATATCCTTGTTACCACCGTGGCACGGGCCCGGAACACGGGTATGCAGTATAACGAGGAGGGAACCCGGGTTCTTGATGTGGGTGGTCCCCCCATCCTGCTGGAACCAGTCAGACTGAAGCTTGCCATACACAGGGAAGGAATACCTGTCGTGCACCTGCTCGATCACGTGGGCAGAAGAACGGGGAAATCGATTCCGGTCAGCGATGGGGTCATCGTTCTGGACGGTGCGGAATCCAAGACCATCTACTACGAAATAGATTACAGCAAATAAGCATACAATTCAACAGACTGCCATGAAAAGATTTTACTTTAAAACAAGCGTACTGATGAGCGGGTTGATCCTGGCGGCAGGGCTCTCGCTGTCTGCACAGTTGACCATTCTGCAGGAACAATTTGGAACAGAGGAGTGGACAGGGGATCCTTCTGCGTATCCCGCTTACACCAGTGGTGCGCTGTTTTCAGGTGATGCTCCCCACAATTTCCCTGCTTCAAACTCTTCCGGCTACCCTGCAGCGTCGGGTGGGGGCACGGTTCTGATGGGCAGCTGGAGCGGCCCGTTCAATACAGAGTTTGTTATGCAGTGTAGTACCGAAGGGTACACAGGGGTCAGGCTGAGCTTCGGGATCCTCCATCAATCGCAGGGGTGGGGGACCTGCCAGCTCACCAACAATTTCACGAAGATTGAATATTCAACGGACAGTGCGGATTGGGCGGTTATTGACAACGCCTACCTGGTCAACGAAAGCGCGTGGCCCTGCGCGGATGATCAGTTATGGGCCTTCGTGGAGCTGGGCCAGGTATTGCCATCCGGTCCCGAGCTATACATCAGGTTCACCCATACAGAACCAACCATCCATCCCTATTACCTGGATGATATTACTTTAAGCGGGTTCCTGCCTGATGACACACCGCCAACCGCACCTTCAAACCTGAGTGCCGGGAAAATCGGGTCTGACCGGTTTATCCTTGGTTGGGCCGCCGCCCGGGATGAAAGCGGGATTGGAGTGTACAGGGTTTTCAAGGATGGGAACTACCTCTTGTCCACGCAGGATACCATGGTCCGGATCGAGCACCAGATGGTGGGAAGCACCGCTGAATACTCGGTCTATGCGCTGGACCAGGGGGAGAATATATCAGCCGAGTCGCCCCGGCTGGAGGTCACCCTGTTGACAAGACCTGCCGATTACAGCTACTCGTGGGAGCAGTCCCACGTGAAGTTCCTCCCGGGAGGTGACATGGAGTGGCAGCCGGAGGAATTCGAGTACACTCCCGGCCCTTCGCTCCGCTACATCGATTATGAAGAGGGGAACGACGCCAATGATGGCCTGACGAAGGTCACTCCATGGAAGCATCATCCATGGGATACCGGTGCCACAGGAAATGCACTATCCTGTACAGGGATCCATACCTATGTCTTCAAACGCGGGGTGATTTACCGGGGTGTGCTCACCGCCCATTCGTCGGGGACACCCCTGGAACCCATCCGACTTACATCGGATCCATCCTGGGGAAACGGTGAGGCCTGCTTTTATGGCTCCCGCAGGCTGACCGGGGGATGGACACAAGCTGATGCCTCTGCCGCACCCCACATCCCGGAACCGGAAAAGGTATGGTACATGGACATCGACCTGCCAGAAACAAAGATGGTCTGTGAACTGGAAGGGGATCAGATCAGGCCCCTGTATGTGGCTCGTTCCCCCAACTACCAGCATACCCCGGATGATCCGCTCAGGACATGGTGGACAATGACGGCTAAGACGGCAGCCGACGGCGGCCTCTGGCTGACCGACCGGAACAACCTGGTCCAGGCCGATCCTGCCTATTACCAGGGAGCGACCATCTTTAGCCAGGAGGACGCGATTGTCATGTGCACGGTCTGGAAACAGGACGTGGAAGAGTGGGATCCGGCCAACCACAGGGTGAAGGTTCCCAATACGAATTTCGGGGGGGTAGGTTCACATTATTACATCGAGAACACGCCTTTCCTGCTGGATACCCTTGATGAGTTTTATTATGACATGACCTCCCACAGGTTGTTTGTCCGCCTTTCGGGTGAGCGGGATCCCAATACCACCATTATTGAGGTGGCGGAGAAAACCAAACTGATCGATATCACCAACCAGCATGATATCGAGATCAGTGGTCTCACCTTTGGGTTCACCACGGCGCATACGGTCCGTTACGGGGAGGAGGATGCGGCATCGACCATACGGATGAACGGGATCTGCCATCACATTGATATCCGGAACAACAAGTTCTATTACATGAATGGTGGCATATCACTCAATAATACCGGTTCCTCGGAAGTGAATACCCATGGCATCACTGTCAGCGATAACGACCTTCAGCACATCGGGGATTTAAGCATCGTATTTTCCACCAATCAGACCTATATGGATGATATTTCCATCCTCAGAAACAACCTCTACCACTGCGGCTACCGGCACCAGGGGCGATCGTACAGTTCCATCCCGGCCATATACGCACAGCTGAATTACGGTGAAATAGCCGGCAATATCATTGAAGAATCCTGGGGAAACGGCATCGACGCGTTCTGGGGCAAAGGGGGAAACAGCGATTCCTACGTGCCTTTTATCAGGGGTTTTATCTACCAGAACAAGGCCTCGAACACGCTGATCGGGACCAACGATTACGGGGGTATCGAGAGCTGGCAGGGAGGCCCTGTCTACTGTTTCAACAATTACTCCCACAATGCTTCCGGGTATAAGCATTACAACAATTCTTCCATCGGGTACGCCTACTATTTCGATGGATCATTCAAGCATATCGTATTCAACAACATAGCTTCAGGTGTTTCCCACAACCGCAACGCGGCGGCCATCATGCAGGTGCTGGGCTACTATAACCTCTTTGTAAATAACACCGCATACAATACCTCTAATTTTTTCCACGCGTGGTTAGGAGAACTGGGGCTCAACGGCCACAATACCTACCTGGCCAACCTGAGCGAGGACGTCAAATGGTTTTTCCGCCATGAGATCAACCCGGACTATATCCCTTTTGAGTCCTTCGGGAACAACGTGGCTGCCGGTTCTCCCTTTATCGGGACCCTGGAAAACAGGGATGTGAACCTAAGCCTGGAACAGTTCTCCGGTAAGCTGGAGGAATACAAGTCACAGCTAACCCAGACCGGCTGGAACCAGGCCGGGGACGCCATCCCCCTCGCCGGGCAGAAAGATTTCCGCCCGCTGGCGAACAGTCAGGCCATTGATCATGGGGTCCGCTTCTTTACCGCGTTCCCGCTGTCCAGGGTGGTGGGTGAATGGAACTTCTACCTGCACCCGGCAGATTCAACACTGATCATGGGCGATAACTTTTACATGACCGAGGATTTCAACAACCGCAATACCTACCAGTATGTAAGCAAGAATCACCTGACAGCCCATCATGTAAGCGACTCGAGTTTCGTGATGGGTGCCCTGGAGGACTGGACCCGTGGTGCACTGAAATTTGACGGTAACAGTGTCTATTGCCAGATCGATCATGCTAAGGCGAGTACCGTGAAGAGCAACAACGTGGATATGACCGACAATGACTTCATCATCGAGGTGTACTTCCAATCCGATAGCGGTCACACAGGGGGAATCATTGTTTCCAAGCAGGATGGAGCGTCAGGATACGAGCTGGGATTGGATGACCAGGGGTTCGCCGCCCTTTCCCTATTTGTATCGGGGGCGGTGGCGGTGGACCAAAAAAGTGCTGTGAAGGTCAATGACGGAAGCTGGCACCACCTGCTGGTGGAGGTCGTGAGGCATCGCGGGGTCAACCTGTTTCTGGACGGGGTACTCTCCAACGGTATGCAAAATGGCTCCATGCCCGATCCATCGGTCTCTCTGTCCAATGGAGCCGATATGATGGTGGGGCGGGGGACAGTCGATGCGTATTTCAAGGGCATGCTGGATTTTCTGCGTCTCTCAAAAGGCTCCCTGGCAGATGCCCGGACCACCATCGACGAACTCTATGCGTGGCAATCAAACGGGCCCTTCCTCTACGACATGGCGGGCCATCCGCCTGAGGGGAAAAGGGATGTGGGAGCGCTGGAAACGTTTACCGCCTGCATCCTGTCCCTGTCTGCAGATTCCCTGCGTTCTGAGGCGGGTTCCTCTTCGAAGGTATTGACGGTAGAGGCTTCAGGAGGGTATAGTACCGGGAATCAAACCGGCAGTTTCTTCTCCCTGGAGCTGAATGGGGATAGCATTGAGGTGACCGTCCTGGAAAATACTTTTCCGGAAAGCAGGACCGGGTCATTTGCAGTAGCCGGTTGCGGCCATGTCATCCAGGTCACGGTTTCCCAGGAGGGTGCTCCCTGCATGTTCCAGCTTGAAACGGATTCACTATCGTTGACCGGTCAGGCACAATCGGTGGGGGTCCCGGTCGTCACCAACGGGACCATCATCCTGCAGCCGGACCAGGATTTTGTACAGGCGGAGCTTTCAGCCTCCAAGGATACCATCTGGCTCCATCTTTCAAAGAATGGTTCCGGGTCTCCCCGCCAGGCAGAAGTAGAGATTGAAGCGTGCCATGGAAACTCATCCATGATCGTAATACAGGAGGGAATGATCACCGGGGTGGACCAGCCGGGCACGGAGGATATCATGATCTATCCCAATCCGGTGGATGGCTCGCGGCTTCAGATCGTCCTGCCCGGGGGCAGCGGGACCTTTGAATATACCATCACTGACCTAAGCGGAAGGCCCATCCGGCATGGTAGGATATACCCTCACCAGCGTTCCATCCCTGTCGGTCTTGATAAAGGTTCCTACATCCTCAAAATGGTGGGTGATCATACACAATATCAGACAACCATCATCGTCATTTAGCAGTCCTTTCGGATGAATCCCCTATCTTTTAACATCTACAGACTCATGAGCCAAATACAGCTGATCTTCTCCCTGCTATTTCTGACAGGGTTCCCTCTGATGACCCGGGCGCAACAACTACCCGGCTTCGAGGTCCCCGCGGGGGACACTGTGATTATCCATTCGGGCAGCAACCATCTCTTTCTCCCCAACCTCGGGGATGGGGATGGAGGGATTCAGCCATTGACCATAAACGTGGTTTCTTCCGATGAGTCGCTGCTGGTGGTGGATTCTGTGACTTTTGCAAGGGGTGATCAAATGGCCCTGGTCTGGGTTTCAGAACAGGGGAAAACGGGGAGAGTGACCCTGACAGCTACAGTGACTGATCCCGACGGATCCTTTGCAGGCGATTGGGAGGTTTTTGTATCGGAGTATACGCACCACGGGATCAATTTCGAGATCCACGATGCCATATTCTGGCAGGAGGTAGTACCTGTAAATGATGTTCCCGTCTATGGCTCCGTCATTCAGTCCACCAATATGGCGTTCGCTTATTCAAGGCTGAATTGGAACAGCATACCCCTCACGGTGAGTGCCGGGTGCGACAATGCATCGCTGTGTGACGGACATGATTTCGCCACCGGTTTCCTGGAAGGCTTCATCGTGCCCAGGAAGACAGGAAGCTATCATTTCTACATGAAAGGAGACGCGGACTATGCCCTTTTTCTGAGCAGCAACAGCAACGTTGGAAGTGCCAAGATAATCGCGGCCAGGAGTGATAGTCACGGAGACGTAGGCGAAGCCATTGATGGCAGAAAGTCGGCGGCCGTTGCCCTGGACTCGGGTAAGGTCTATGCCATGTACGCGGCACAGTGGAACGTACACCAGGAGACCGGCGGGGTGAAATGGGAATTGCCGGGGGTGTTCGATGCCGCGTATATCGATGGATCCTATCTTTACCCGGAGTGGGATACCCGCCGGCCGGATCCCGTTGATAACCTGGAGCTGTCAGTCATCGGGGACAGGTTTCTCGTGATCTCGTGGGGTACAGGGAGCGATGATCAGAAACTGGCAGGTTATCATGTCTACCTGAACGGGGTAAAAATGAACACAGCTGCCGTGAGCGGGAAAAGTTACCTCCTGGAGGGCCTGAGGGCCAGCACGGACTATTCCATCGCGGTCACAGCAGTCGATCGGGTACACAATGAATCATATATTGAACATATCCTCAATGTTCAAACCCTGGAAAGGGATACCATACCACCCGGTCCTCCCACCTCGTTACTGGTGGAGGAAGCCACGGGTCTCGCAGTGCAAGTATCCTGGGAAGGCGCCGCAGATGGACAGTCCACCGTAATCGGCTACAAGCTTTACCTGGATGGCGCGCTATATAACGGGGATGAGATCAGCCTGACCAATTCCGCCGTGCTGAAGGTGCTGGCTCCCAAAACGACCTACAGCCTGGAGATTGAATCGGTTGACGCCGGGATGAACAGATCGAAGAAAAGCCAGGTGTTTACGATCTCAACCACCGCGTTTGATCCTCTCAGCAACAACCTGGGCCTGCAGACCGGAAGGCTGGAGGTTTCTTCCGTTGCCATGTCGTATAACGAAGGGATTGGGATCAATCCCGATTTCATCAGCGGGGAGGTGTTCAACGCTGCCCATACCTTGTTGCTCGAGGACCTTCAGCCGGGCGCCATCCGCTGGGGTGCACTCACGGCGAATCCGCTGAGCTTCAAGAATTACGCCGGAGCAGGCAAGAAGGTAACCATCGCGAAATTCATGGACCGCTGCAACCAGTTGAACGCGTACACGGCGTTCTGCTGCGGAGTGGAGAACCGCACCGACTGGAGAACCGATCCGGAAACCTTTGTTCGTTTCCTGGAATACATCAACGGGCCGGATAATACGCCCGGGGGACAACTCAGGGTGGCGGAAGGGTTTACGGAACCTCTGCTTCCCAACAGTCCGGGATTGATTTTCGAATTCGGGAATGAGGTGTGGGGAAGCAGTGCCCACGATGCCCAGATCGGGAGTAACTACGTGACCTATGCCAGCTGGTGCCGGGAGATGGCCCGGGTCATGAAGTCCTCGCCCTGGTTTGATTTGACGAAAATCGTCCTGGCCTACAGTTCCAGGTACCCTTCCAGGGAGGACAGCTATGGATTGAATGATAAGATCATCATGGGGGACAGGGGAGAGGTGGAATGGACGGCCCCCTCGGGTTACCTGGGAGGCAACCTCACATATGATCCGGAGTTTCCCCCCGCGGATTCTGAACTGGAGTATTATCAAAACGTGCGGAACCGGGCGGACAAGTACCTGGAGGGCATGGTCGCTTCCCACAAATTTGAAGTGGAGGAGACAGGCCGTTTGATGGAGCAATACATGTATGAGTCGAACACCACCACGCCCACTTACAATGGCAGGCTGGGACAGGCCCTGGTCAGCACCGATTACTACCTGAGTGCCATGGAGCGGGGATCAGCCATCCCCACCATTTTTCATCTCACCGGGGGCGAGTGGAGGATCACCGAACCGGAGAACAACTACCGCAGGCTTCCCCTCTTCCTGACAGCCAGGTATTTCAACCGTCTTTGCAAGGGAGATGTCCTCTGCAATACCTATCATTCAAACCAGGCAGGATCCTCCGCACAGGGGGCAACATTCAGTGAACGTCCTGTGGGGGCCCACGCGTACAGGAATGATCAGGGCTATTCCGTGGTCCTGATCAGCAGGGACTACGAACAGGACCATTACGTGGAAATCGATCTTCCCGATTCCCTGGTAAGCAATAATACCGGTCATCTGTTCCTGATCACGGGTCCCGATTTCAGTACGAAGCATGCCGTGGTGGATACCCTGGAGGTGGCCATCCGGGACAGTATGATCATTCAGGTTCCGAAGCACGCCATGGTCCTGCTTCATTTTCAGGTCGAAGGCAGTGAGATGACAAGGCTTCCCCTGGCCTGGTATCCCTATCCCGGGATCGCGCAAATTGATATTCCTGAAGGCAGCTACCATTTCACGAAAGCCAGTGAATCAAAGAGGTTTAATGCCGTCATTTCTCCTTCAAGTTCGTGGGACAAACAGGTGGAGTGGACACTTTTGCATAATTCGGGGAATTACGGGCTCCTTGGGAATGAGACATATTGTCTTGTGTACGTAAGCAGTGATTTGTCCAACGAGACCGATTCCATGATCCTCAGGGCCTCCAGCCGTGCTGGGGACGTATTCGGGGAGGTGGTCCTCTATCCCACCAACCCGGTTGCCGGGACAGGACTACAGACTGAACCGTTCAACAGGATCTATCCCAATCCGGCCGATGATTCGTTCAGAATCGAATCAACAGTTGAGTCCACTCTTTGCATCTACAACGTGTATGGTGCAAAAATCCATGAGGAAGAAATCGGGATGGGAACCAATATCATCGACACCGTTCAACTTCCCGGGGGGATTTACACGGTGCAGGTGGGCAGGAAGACCGGGCAGCTGGTGATCTATTCGAAATAGTGGATATACCAGTTCTCTTCGTTCAGGAGAAGATTGTAAATCTGTTCCCGTTTTCCGGGAGGATACTTCTCTGATATCTCGCCGGCCAGATACGCGGGGTCTTCTCTGCGCCTGGCTACCCGGACCAGGTCATAAAAGCGTTCTCCTTCAAATGCCAGTTCACGGGCACGTTCATCCAAGACAAATTGCTCGAGGACTTTTTGTTTCTCGTAAAAATCGCTTGTCAGATCGCGGTAACCTGTAATCTTGTTGGTGACAGGATCGTGGATATAGATATAATTTCCGATGCGTGCACCGTCCTCCCAGAACTTTCCTCCAAATCCAACGCGGCCCCTGACGCCCAGTTGCACCCTGGCGGAAGACAGGCTATAGTTGGAACCGTCGTTCAGCAGTGCTTCAGCGGTTGGGGTGGATTCCCGGAGGATCCCGTTCTGTACGGTGGCCAGGTAGGAATAGATCTCCGCCAGCCAGAGGTGCACACTGGCTGCCCGGTAGAAGATAAAGTCTGCGTCCTCATCATAAATTTTCTTGTTCCAGGAGTATTTCCAGACCACGGTATCCGCGTCCCGAACCAGGAGGGATGAGGACCGAATATCCCCTTTCGATTTCAGCACAAGCATCTCCTGGATGTCTGTTTCATCTACCGGAACCTCGTTTCTATTATAGGAATAGGAAACACCATACCCGCGATGAAAATCCCCGGGCCTTCCCTCCAGTCCAATTTTGGCTTCCTGGGGTACGTTATAGGCATCAATGGTATAATCATCCCAGAGGGTTTCCCAGAAATCGATAGCCTTTCGGGTTGGTTTCAACATGTATTTATGGGGAGCCCTGTTGTCAAAGAGATACTGAAAGTGGTTTTTCTGGTATGAGCCTTTGTTGAAATCAGTGGTCAGGATGTGCTCCCTGACATCGATGTTGTTGAATATAGCCCTCCAGTTCCGGTCGCGGAAGGTCCTGTCGAGCTGATACCTGTAAGTCAGCGAATTGTTATAGATCACTTGCTCGAAGTGCGCCGCCGCCTGGAGGAGATCTCCCTCAGTCAGGTACATGAGCCCCAGCAGGGTATTCATGGCATAGGTATTCCAGGTGGTGACTTCCCAGGTCTCATCGTTGTTGTTGATCGAATGGTTCACTCCTACTGCTTTAACCCTGGTTTTCAGTTCATTGGTAAAGTAATCAATGATCAGTTTCTCGTCAAAGTACTGTTTGTCCAGCGGAATGGGTGTATTGAAAGCGGTATCATTGTTATAACCGTTTCGGCCAAAAGTGATATCCAGGCTATCCATGTAAGGTCCCGATGAGTTCAGGAAGTCGTTCACCTCCTCAATGGTGGTCAATGATTCGTGAATGAATGGGATTTTCCCGTAGATGCGAACCGCGTTGAAATTGGCCCAGGCCCGCATACAAATGACCTCCCCGTAAAGGCGATCGTAGTTGGTGACCAGACTTTCCGTATCAAGGACCTCGGGATGGTTCTTCTCGAGGACCCGGATGAAGTTGTTGCAGGCTGAGATCAGCTTAAAGAAGGTAGCAGGGGAGGCGTAAGGATTCTCCCTGGAAATATTGAAGTTATAGATCTCAATGAGGTCGGCATCGGCATGCTCGGTGATTTGCAGCAGGTCTGCCCTCAGTTCTCCCAGCACCATGATCTGTTCAACCAGTTCAGACTGGATGCTGTACAGACCCATTTCGACAGCACGGTATTCATACCAGTCATCATATAAGCGGTCCTCGGTGATGGCGATCTCCTGCTCAGGAAGGAAGAATTTTTCACATGCTGTCGGAATAGTCAGCGACAGAATCAGCAATGTGGTAGAGAATAATTTTTCCATTACAAACCAATTTTGATACCCGCCAAGAACTGTCTGGGCTGAGGCGTTTGCCCGTAATCAATTCCCTGGGTGATATGATTATGTGAATGTGCGAACTCAGGGTCGTAGCCCAGGTAATGATGAAGGGTAAGCAGATTAGATGCAGAAATATAGATCTGTACTTTTCTGAGTTTAAGCATGCCTTCAGGCATGGTAAACGATAGCGTGAGGTTCTTCAGCCGGACATAGGATCCATCTTCAATCCAGCGGGAAGAAAACGATGTATTCCCAACCGGATCACCAAAAACAGCCCTGGGTACCTCGGTCTGCTGACCTTCATATTGCCACCTGGACAGTACTTTTGTACTCTGGTTTTCCAGGCCCATCATATTCTCGTTCTGGTATCGGATATAATTATACAATTCATTCCCCGAAACATACTGGAAAAACGCACTCAAGCTCCACCTGCCATAGGTGAAGCTGTTGCTGATCCCCCCGTAATAATCGGGCATGGAGGACCCGAGGATCGTTTTGTCGTAATCGTTGATGATCCCGTCAGGTTCCCCGTCCGGACCCGACCGGTCTTCATAGATGGCATCGCCTGCCTGGTAGGGAACCATTCTTTCATTCACCAGTCCCAGATCTTCCGCTTCCTGTGTAGTGGCATAAACCCCATTGAAAATATATCCATAGAAACTGTGGGCTTTTTCACCCACCTGGTTTACCACCTCGCCCCCCAGGACACTTGAAACAAGTTTTTCCCCCTCGATCTCCAGGATCTTGTTCCTGTTCAGTGAGTACCATGCCTCGATATCCCATTGAAACCGCGGACGGTTGATGATCCTCATGAACGCATGAACATCAAGTCCCTTGTTCTCTATTTTGCCGTTGTTCTCCGGCCTGACGTCGTACCCGAAATAGGCCTCCAGGGGTACAAATACCAGCAGGTTATCAGTCACCGACCTGTAAACATCAATACTCGCGGAGATCCGGTTACCCAGCAGCGAAAGATCCAATCCCCCGTTGATTCGTGAGATGACCTCATAGCTGAGTTCCTCGTTGGGCAGCAGTGCCGGGTAGAGACCGGTGGTCTCCCTGAATTTAACGATCTTGTAGTAATTGGTGGCAGTGGATTCCCCGAGGTCGTCATTCCCCACACGGCTGTAGCTCAGACGCAACTTCAATTCCTCCAGTGGTGAAAAATTCCTCAGGAATGCTTCATTACTAATCCTCCATGCGGCACCCACGGAATAGAAAAAGCCAAAGGGTGTACCGGCTAAACTGACAGTGTTGATCGCTTTCCTGCCCACCCTGGAGGACCCATCCAATGAAAGGGAGGCGGTGGCAAGGTATCTGTCCCGAAAGCTGTAGGAGAGGTTTTCATACATGGAGAGCCTGTTCCATTTACGGTTATCACCCCCGAGTTCCCATAAGCCACCACTACCATCCTGCAGCTGCCGGTATTGGTCGTTTTCGTGGGCGTTTCTGGTCATTGCCCAATCAAGTTCATAGGTGTTGCTCAGGATATTCATTCCTGTAACGGAGGTAAGGGAATGGCTGGATTCGGATAATATCCTGTAAACGAGGTAATTATTTGTATAGAAGGAGCTTAGGGTATTGTTGGTTGACTGGGAGACATTGATGGCTTCATCATTGTCATAATGCTCCATCCCGATATTCGGTTTGAAATTGTTCTCCTTCTGAATGTTGTAGTTCAACCCGAAATTCGACTGGAAGTTCATTTTATCGTTCACCCGGGCATTGAAGCCCAGGGTGGAGGTAAAATTAAAATTTGTACTGGAAGCTTCCTGGTTATTGATCACGGCCACGGGATTACTGACCCCGATTTCGTCCACCTCTGCAATGATCGGAAGCTCCTGACCCAGGTCATCATACTGGTATGGATTCAGCATGGGCGATTTCGAAAGGCTTGAGAGGATCGGACTGGTTTCCGGGGAGATCCCCGATTCCTTGATCTGTGCCTTGCCGTAGTTCATTGAGACACCCGCGTTCATCTTCAGCCACGTGAAGATGTTCAGCAAACCGACGAATCTCAGATTATACCCGTCATACCCCGTTTTCCTGATGATCCCGTCCGAGTTTATATACCCGAAGGAGAGCCCGTAACGCGCGATTTCGTCGCCACCTTTTACATTGACATTTAAATGATTGGATAAGGTGTTGGTAAATATGTAGTCCTGCCAGTTCGTGTTATGCTGGTAATCGATGTACCGGTCATCTTCCGGAGTGAGAAAGAGCGAAGGGTAGTCCTCCTGGATTTGTTCCAACTGCGACCCTGTTGAAAAAAGCAATTCGCTGATCAGCGTTTTATGCTGGTCTGCGTTCATCTGCGGCAGCTGGTTTTTCGGAGCAAGGGAATAGATCGATCGATAATCTATTTCAATGACTGTTTCCGTGGCCGACGGATCGAGGGATTCGATCAGAATGACGCCGTTGGGCGCCATGGAGCCATAGGGAACGGACAGCAAGGCATCCTTCAACACGGTAATTCCCGAAATGTCCATGGTGTTGACCGACAGCAGTGCGTTGTATTCAAACCCGGCAATATTTGAACTGAATACCCCCAGGTTGGTCAGGGGCATCCCATCCACGATATAGAGGGGACGGCTATCGGCAGTCAGCGAATTGACCCCCCGCGTGAAGGTGGCCGCCCCGCTTCCCGGAAAGCCGGAACGGTTGGTTACATGCATGCCGCTTACCCTCCCCTGTAGGTACTGGTCAATGGATAAAACAGGAGCATGGCTGATCTGGTCCGGATCCAGGGCGGAAAACGCTGAAATCATGTTTTTTCTGAGAATTCCCCGTGAAAAGTAAGGGATGGGATCATCTCCGGACGCGACCGAATTGCTGGTCAGGTAGATGGTCAGCTTTGTCCGCTTGTTCAAATGGATTCTTTTGCTCTTGTAATCGGCAGAGGGGACCACGTTCAACCATGCATCACCTGTAGATGAACGTATGAGAAAAGATCCGGAATCATCCGTGATGTCCGGGAATTCAAGAGAGCCTTCAACACCCACGGATACGCCGGGAACCGGCATGTTGTTTCCGTTAACAACCGTTCCCCTGATTGAAAGTGTATCCTGTGCCATAACGGAATGACCTCCAAGGGTAAGCCACAAAACCGCCACCAGCAATACAATGTTTAAAGCTCGTTTCATCATCAGATCAATCATTAACCGGTATGAATTCCAACACATCCAGTACCAGACCATTATTGGCTACATTCCCCGGCCCCATGTATTCAAACTTGATATCCACTCTTTCATAGGAGTCTATATTTTCCAACAGCATATCGAACTTGTTATACCGGCCATCGGGAAGGTACCGTTCTCCTGTAACCCCGTATATGACACCGCGGTACAGGAGAAAATCAGTATAATCAAAGGTGGTGACCAGCTCCCCGTTCACGTAAATATCATAGATCCCTCCATAATCCATGTTGGTTGACACCACCATCAGGTATTTTCTCGGGAAGAGGCGGGGGCCTTTGAACTGCACGGAATAAGTCCCGTTATACTTTTTAGGGAATTCCACCCGGATAAGTGAATCGTTGGAAGCCGTGTTGATGTATACCTGCTTGGGAAGCACAGACAGGTCCGACTCGATCTGCACGGCCTCGTTCCATGCAAAGCGGTTGATCCCGGTCTCATCCAGCAGGGTTTCCAGCTCGAATTTCACGGTTCCCAGGTACAACTCATCGGGAATACTGAAATCAGTATAATTATAGGCATACCCGTTGCTGCACTCGGCCTTCTCCGTAGGGATGTAATCTATCACGATACTATCCCCGAGGATATTCAGCATTTTGTTTTTCTTCGATTCTATTTTCTTTGGAAAAGCCACCTGTTCGATCTTATTCAGGAAGATCCCCTTTTTGAAAAGGTAAGGAAGTAATACCTCTTGCTGCCATTCCAGCGGGATATCATGGTAATCCACGATGGAGGGGCCCAGTTGGTCGGCGATGGTATTGAGGGCCTGGTTATAGTCCTCGGCCTTTGGAAATACAATGGTCCCGAAGACAGACCTGTCTTCGTGCTTGACAGGGAAATACTCTTCTTCAAATATATTGATGACGTCGGAGACCGTATCATAAATGGTTCTGCCGAAATCATCAAAACCGATGGGGATACTCAGGGATTTGTCCAGGATGATGGAGTCCTGCGTATCGATATAATCACTGAGAACCGAGTTGGTCACCTTGAAGTACTCGTATAGATTGGGAAGTGGTTCTATTACATTATCCAGCACGTAATACTTGCCATCCAGGAACAAGGGACTCTCGTACGCCGCGGGAACGCCATCTATGATTACGGCAGCCCCGTTTCGTTGAAAGCGTATGTATTTTTTGCTGAGTGTCTGGACAAGCCTTTCGCTGGCGGAAAGGTTCCCCGACTGAATGATCAGGGGAGATAAGTGGTATCCAAGGTAGTAGTCTGTAACTTCATGCTGGGCCAGGTAGCTTTCAAGGGCCTCGTTCCCTGGGATAAAGAGCGTGTAATCAATATCGGAATTGAACAGGGTGTCATATTCATATTCTTCCAGCAGGCCAATGAACAAGGAAACACCCTGGTCATTCTTCAGTTCATCCCACACTTTTTTATTCACCGTTTCAGGATAATCTTCGTAATACTCCTTCCATCCCGGATCGCAAGCGGTGGCCAGGAGGAATAGCGTAACGATGAGTGATATTGTATAGGTTCTCTGGTTCATTATACCATTGTTGTTAAATCGGTTGGAAGCTGACATAATCCCACTGCAACCTGCCTGGAATAAGTGAGGTCACTTTCACTGTATGGGTTTTATAGCTTTTCAGGTCCACGGTACCCACCAGGTACCTCTGGAAAGGAGCGGTAACAGTACCCCCTTTGCTTAAATCCACGAACCCGCCCACTTTTTTATCGTCTACGAAAATCTCCACCATGGCATTTTCAGCGTTGAGCATTTCTGCACCGATGTAAAATTCATAAATACCCGGGACTATTTTCGAGATCTGGTAGGAGATCTCAAAATCCCCATCAACTTCAAGGTAATCGGCATTCCAGGCTGTCGTTTCCTGATCCCCCAGCTCCACGAAGTAAAGATCGGCGCCTTTCCAATCCAAGCGGCTCAGGTTCAATTCCTTCTCGATCAGGTATGAACCCGCCTTACTACGAAACTGGTTGAAGACTGTTTCCTCAAGGAACTGGAAATTCACAGTGGCCCTCGAGGCAGGCTGTTGTTTCATGATTTGATTAATCATATGGATGGTACCGCTTCTGGTCAGCACGTTGCTCTGATCGTAATAGAATCCGACATAATCTATATATGTTGTATCCCCCCCCGCGACGATCGTATCAAACACCTCTTTGCCACGATTGATGGCAAAGTCGATCCCCGTTCCGTCGATATTGAGTGGCACATCGGAAAGGGTCGTGTAATTGGTCCTGATCCCTTCAAAATCGTCAATAAAGATGCCTCCGTTCAGGATATGGTACCCAACAAAATTATATAATGGATTGAGTGTGGAGGTATAGTCGCTGTTATCAGGACTGATCTGCGCGGCCAGATCATCCACCGAATAGATATCAAATGCATGAAACACCTCATCAGATTCCAGGAGCAGGGTGACGGGATATATGGAATCGTGCTCTTTGGTGTCCAGTTCCAGCTGGTTCGAGAATCCGGTCAGGTCCACCGCCTCCTTAAAAATCGAGTAGGAACTGTTCAGTTCAAGCCATTCGTAGGTGGTCTGGGTGACGGGTTTCAAAGCGGGATCAATGAGATGTATATATCCGTTGGAGACCTCAATATCGGGATAGATCACCACGGCCTGGTTATTGATCTTGTAATAGGAAGAGTCACTGTCAATGATGAAACTAACGGTCAGCATGTCCCCGGACAGGGTAGGTTCCGGAAAGGCCCCGAAAGGAAAATTACCCGTGTATACCCCCATGTTTACCACGTGATACCTGCAAAACTCTTTCGCCAGGACAGGATTATTCAGCATATCATCCAGCGATGTGACCAGGCTGGATTCGCTGAAATACTTGTCAAGGGCCTGGTTATCGGGCAGGAACAATGTATAGTCCTGCCCATGGGGATTATAGGAACCCAGCGTATGGTCCAGCTCTCCCACCTTCAGGATGGCCAGGAAGGAAGAGTATCTTTCCTCGTTCTCGAGGATATAATCAAGAATGGTGTACTGTTCCAGGTCCTCGAAATTCGCCACGCGGACGGGCTTTTCACAGGAGTACGCAGTGATTAACAGAATGATCAACAATATGGTTCCGGTCTGCTTCATCTTAATCATCGTAATACGGATTCTGAACAAGGTTCTTGTTCCGCTCAATTTCGTCCTCGAAAATGGGCAGGTACCATCCCAGCGGATTGGTCAGTTTTGCCGACAGGATCCTTTTCTGCGTAGGAGGCACATTGCTGATGATCACTTCGATCAGTTTACTCCTCCTGGCATAATTGTTCCTTCGTCCCAGTCTCATCAGGTCAAACCATCGTTTCCCTTCATAGGCCAGTTCCCTTGCCCTTTCATCCATGATGGCATCTTCATAGGCAGTGGGATTGTTGGGTATCAGTGCAGGATTTAGACCTGCCCTGGTCCTGATCTCGTTCAAAATATCACCCGCCGCTGTGAATTGGTTCATCTGGGATAGTGCTTCGGCTTTCATCAGCATGATATCTGCGTAACGGTATACGATCCAGTTGCAACTAAACTGCTCGTTGCCGGATCGGAGGGATGCCCCGTCGGGTGCCCGTCCCACGTATTTCCATATGATGTAATCATCCTCAGCCACTTCCACGATAGACGCACCCTGCCCCCTGACCACTTCCTTGGAATCATACTCAGATGCGAACATGTTCAGGGAGGTTTGGCTTGGATCGTACCGGTAAGCGTACTGGTTTGTCAGCCCGAAGGTGCTGTTTCTCTGGCCCAGGTTTCCATCGAACTGAAATTCCAGGATCCCCTCCGGACTATTCCCGGGATAAAAGATCTCAAACCACATGCTACCCGGTACCAGATCAATCTCCGGGATCTCTTCGATCCGTTCCACATGCTCCACCACAGCCGCGTAGTCAAACCTCCAGAGGGCGATATCTGCCAGCAATGCATCGAAGGCTGGTTTCGAGGCCCTCCCCTTGTTTTCGGCAAGAGTGGCAAATCCCCCCGAAGGGGCAAAGGAACGGTTGGCTTCCAGGTCGGCCACTATTTGGTCCAGCACCACATCCTCCGGGGATTTGGGGAGATAAAAGTCGGCATCGTCTGTTTCCGTTGGTTCAAGGACAAGGGGTACCTCTCCGTATAACCTGACCAGGTAGAAATAGGCCAGGCTTCTTAAAAAATAGGCTTCTGACATCAGCCCCTGCTTCTCAAAATCAGTGAATGTATTGTCGATTTCCTGAACCAGAGGTGCATTCTTAATGACCTCGTTGGCATTATTGATCACGGAATAGAACGCACTCCAGTTGCAGATACTGTTATCGGGAAAGATGTTGCTCTCCATCAGCAGTTCTTCACCGGTTGGCTGGCCGATGTCACCCTGGATCATATCGGCCCTGATCTCGCCGAAAATAAACAAGCTCGCGTCCATACTGGAAAAACGTTCGTAGGCCGCCATCAACACGGCTTTTACGTCTGCCTGTGTCTTCCAGTATTCTTCACGGATCAATCCCCCAGGTGGCAACAATTCCAGCCAGTCATTGCAGGAAGTGGAGATCAGGACCAGCACTACGGCGATTGTGTATTTTATACTATGTTTCATCATGTTCTCTCTCAAATGCCAATGGAAATGCTCAGGGTGTATATCTTGGGAGGCGGGGTACGGGCATTATCCTCCCCGATCCAGAACGGGTTGGAGGCATCCTGTCCGATAGCCGGGTCCTGTCCTGTGTACCTGGTGAATGTATATAGTTTGCGTGCACTCAACGATACGATGGCCTTCCTGAGCCTGATCCTGTTGAGCAGTTGCTGGCTGAGCTGATAGGAGATTTTCAGGTTGTTCAGTCGCAAAAAATCCCCCTGTTCCACATACCGGTCCGATCCCAGGTTATTGGCGGGATGATTCAAATAGGCACGCGGCAACATGTCCGCTTCATCCTGGCCCTGTATCCTCCATCGCCTCAACGTGGCCTTGCTCTGGTTGTTGCGGTTGTTCATGCCCTGGGTATCCATGGCTATCCTGTTGACAATATCAAATCCCATCCGGTAATGGAAAGCCACGGATACATCCCAATTCTTGTATTTCAAGGTGGTTCCGAATCCCCCGAAAAAACTGGGATTTGAGTCCCCGATATAAACCACATCGTTTAGATCGATTTTCCCGTCGTGATTGATGTCTTCATAAATGGGATCCCCTCCCTGGAAGGTGTAAGTATCCATGTATCTCAGGGGGATGGGATTTCCATCAACGTCCCTGGAAATATTGCCGTTGGCATCCCTGGCCACCACGTCTTCATCGCTGGGCCAGACACCCAGATACCGGAACCCGAAAAAGGAACCAATGGCTTCGCCCTCTTCTACCAGCAAGGGGTACTGACCGTTCCCGATGGATGTGGATTGCTCATTGTTAAAATTGTCGGGCAGTTCCTCGAAAGTATTGATGTTCTGCGAAGCGTTGAAGTTTAAGGTCCACAACCAATCGGCTCTTTTAACCGGTTTGAAATCGGCCATGAGCTCCCATCCCCGGTTGGTTAAGCGGCCTCCGTTGTAAAATCCCAGTATATCGTACCCGCTTGAAGAAGGTATGTTGTAATTCTCAAATAGTATATCTCTGGTGGTTTTCTCATAAATATTGGCCTCCACGTATACCCGCTCCTTGAACAGGCTCAGATCAATCCCCATGTCCCAGCTGGAGACACTCTCCCATTTCAGGTTGGTTAGTTCAATTTTTGTCGGGGCAATAGCCGGTTCCAGAATGTAGTTTCCGCTCCCCGAAGACTCGTAGCTGGCAAACCGGGCATATGCATTATCCGGCCGGCGTCCTGAAACTCCCCAGCTGGCGCGGATCATGCTCTCGCCGAGCCAGGGGATGTCCCTGAGGAATGGTTCGTTGGAAAACCTCCAGCCTACGAAAATTCCCGGAAAGAGACCAAAACGGTTGTTCTCTCCGAAGGAGGAGTGGCCATCGATGGTCAATATTCCCTGCAGCATGTACCTGTCCAGGAATTTGTAATTCAGGTTGTTGACACTTCGGAGCAACCTGCTCTCATAGGTCCCGTTCCACATGGCCCAGGTGAGCGGATCCGATGAGGGATCCTGTATGTCAGTACTGGGGGAATGGAAGCTCATCACCCCCAGGTACTCTCCACTGTAACGCTCGGCAATAAAAGTTAAGGCACCTGAGAAATCGTGGTTCTTATTTCTGAAGGGGTTGCCTATGGCAACCTGTACCTCGTTCCTGATGGACTGGCTCATGTCATTCAATTCCCTGGAGCTATTTACCTGCCCACCCAGCCAGTCCGAACCAATGGCATTGTAGGGGAGAAAGGTTTTCCCCTTGGATCCGCCGAACTGGAATGAAAAAGTCTCCCGTAGGGTGAGCCAGTCAAGAAGCTTGTACCTGAGTGTGAAGGTATTGTCTAATCCATCATTGTACGTGTCGTTCCTCCCCAGGTTGGCCACAGCAACGGGATTGTAGTAGGAGACCCCATCGCCCTGGTAGCTTGAGATGGGCGTAAAGTATTCTCCCGTAAGGTCCCCGTTGTAGTCTTTTTCCCAGATGGTCATATTGGGGGCCTTGATATATGCCATGTAACGGATGTTCCTGCCATTCACATTCAGGTTCGAATTCGTGGTGCTTCTCGTGTAATTGAACTTGATTTGGAACAGCAGTTTCCTGGAGAGGTAATAGTCCAAATTGACCCGGGATGAGAAGCGTTTATAACCGGTGCTGATGGTGGTCCCATTTTCATCCAGGTAGTTGAACGAGGTAAAATACCTGGTTTTCTGCCCTCCCCCTGAAACGCTGAAATAGTGGTCCTGGGATACGGAATTCTGTGTGATCTCTCCCAGCCAGTCGGTATTGGCAGAGTAGTTGTGAAAATCAACATAATCCTGGTTATAGGAGATCTCATCGGGGATATTGTATACACCCAGCTGGTTGTGCCACTCCTCCCGTTGCAGCATGATGTACTCATCCCCGTTGAGCATGGGGATGGCCGGGGGCTGTATATTCAGGTTGTTCCTGTACTGGTAGTCGAATTGCACCTTACCCATCCTCCCCTTGTTGGTTTCGATGAGCAGCACCCCGTCCGCCCCCTCGGAGCCGTACATTGCCGTAGATGCAGCATCTTTCAGTACCTCGATGGATTTGATATCCTGTAACGCGATATTGATCAGATTGCTGATATCCTCCGTATCAGCCGAGGTGAGGTCAAAACTGCTGGATACCTTGAATTGCGGGATCCCATCAACAACGATCAGGGGCTGATTGTTGCCCATGGAGCTCAATCCCCTGATCACCAGTTGTGAACCGGAACCCGGGTCGCCAGAGGCGGCAATAATATCGAGACCGCTTACCTTCCCCTGCAACGCATCTGTTGCAGACAATACACCTGCATCCTGCATATCCGCCAGGTCGATCTTCACGGACGAGGAAGCTTTATCCCTGTCAGCCAGGTTTGTCAGACTGTTGGTGGAGGTGGCCTCGGCGGTGATGGTCACTTCTTCAAGAGCCACATTTTCAGATTCAAGCTCAATAATAACAGATACACCGGTTTTTACCTCGATTACCTTCGATTGGTAACCAATGACCCTTACCCTGACCAGGTGGGAGGGATCCTTTAATTCCAGGACAAAGAGCCCGTCAACATCGGTAATGGAACCGTTCACCACCCGCTCTTCGCTGTCATACTCTATAATGGTGGCCCCGATGATGGCGGACTGATCGGCTGCATCAATTACCCGTCCCCTGATGATGGTTTTTTGCTGGCCAAGGAGACCGGGAACAGTCAACAGCATGAAGATGCTTATAATGACCGTGCTGATTCGTTTCATTTGGTTACCAGTTTTTCAACATTCAACACCTGATCGATCTCGTGGATAACCGCGTTGTTGTACATGGACGGGAAAACCTGTTCAGTACTGGTCTGTATCCTCACCCCGGCAAGCCTGTTGGAGGTGCCCGATTCCAGGATCTCAATATTGTTGATCCCCCCTGTTCCTTCCAGCGTGATTATATCATAGCCCGTCAAAATATGGATCCTCGTATTGAAGGTGCTGAAAGGGGTGGATTTCTCATCAATCCGTTCCGTGGTGTAATACCCGGATGCTGCAGATCCATCAGTGAAGATCAGTTCCCCTCTTACAAAATGCAGCAGCAGAAGATTGCGCAGCTCATCCTGTGAAAGCCCGCTGAAATCCTGGGAAGCCAGTGCTTCCTCGTTCGGTACGAAAATGGTATAGAACTCGTTGTTGGAAATAAAGGTATACCTGAATTCCTTCTCACGCGCCAGCCCGGCTTCAACCAGGAGGTCGTGGAAGGCCGGGTAATTGCGGGATATCTGGTCATAGATATCGGATGTCCCGAAACTGAACCAGTTGTTGATCTCGTAGACTTTTCCATTATCCGCGTCAAAGTCGATCTCCACCGGGGAATTGGTCTCCGGGGTGGTGCCCTGGAAACCGAATGTAGTGGGGGCGGTACCGGAAACTTCCCCGGTCTCATTATTGAAAATCAGTAAATTCCCCGCCATATTCGGGATGAACTCCTTTCTGGCTATTCCCCTCGGGGTCCTTACTGCCACGTGATTCAGGATCATGGTCCTCAGATCATCTGTGTTAAGTCTCGTCGTTTCATAGAATCCCCCACCTACGATCTTTACGGCTGTGAACGTACCGTTTTTGTAATAAAAGGAAGAGTCCAGGTCTGTATTCAGATCAGATTCCACGAACAGTGAATAGTCCTTATTCTCCCGCTTCAGTGCAGGCAACAGCCCGGCCGCTTCAATGGCATACATGACCTTGCTGTAGCCCTGCCTGAGGTATATGGGGCCTGTCACGCTCTTGAATGCCCGGGGCACGATGGCCTCGCTCAATCCAAGAAAGGTGGCGTTGCTGCCAAACTGTTTTGCGATGATGCTGCCACCATCAAGGGTGACGATATCCTCTTCTCCATTATAAAAGCCCCCGAGAAAGTCTGATGGGTATACAGGGGTGAATGACATGTGGCTCTTGGCGATGATCCTCTTGATATGATCCGGAGCATTCATGATGCTCTGCCACCCCTGGTTGATCCTCAGGTACTGATTGATAAAGGCCTCGAACGCAGCGTTGGTGGGAGCCATCATCCCGTGATGATACCTGATGGTCACGTTGGAGGGTAAACCCACTTCTCCCTTGCGGGCACTGGTCTTTTCATTGTTGAAATCGAATACCAGCTCCGGGTAAGAAAGATCGAACAGGGAATCCACTTCCAGACCTTCTTGTGCACCTGGCTGTTCGTAAGTTTTTACTTCGTCGTACTGAAATTCCGCGAAGAAGTTCAACAGGTCCAGGAAATCCGTGTACTGGTCGGCCCCTTCCCTGTCCGAGAGGAGCTGGTAAGCCGTTTTTAAAGGTTCAACTACACGGTCGATGACATAGATGAATCCGTTTTCAGCGAAGATTTCGTCGCTGGTGATCTTTGAACCCGCGAAATAGAGGTCTTCCGGCCCATCAAAGGGCCGGTCGAAATAAAATTCGTAGTCGTTTTTATCCAGGTTATATACATCCAGGTATTCACTAAAGAATATGGGAGCAAACTTGCGGGAATCGGTGGCGACAATCCGGTTAAAATCGGAATCCAGTGTATCCACGATGATCATTCTCCGGGTAGACCCGCTACCTGTATACTGAATCCCGTATTTCTGGTTCTCCTCGAGGAGTAATGTTTCACGCTTGAAACCACGCGGCTTGTTGTTGGTAATATCCAGGGTATCGATCCATCCGAATACATCCAGTGACCGCAGTTGCCTCTTGCTCCAGGGGTCTTGCACGATATGGTATTTCACGATCCCCTTAAGTTCCTCCAGGGGGATCTCCTCGATGGTGTTGTACGCTGAATTCGCCTGGAAGAAAGCATCCCATGCTTCATTCGACGGTCCGAATATCGTGTAACTGCCCGACACATTGATGATCTCATCAAAGCCAACCCGTTTGATGCACCGGGCAAATGTGGAGAGTTCAGGCTGTTCAAGGATCTGGTCATATACCTTCCCTGCCAGCCAGTCAGGTCTCCCGTAGATACGCTCTTCGAGATCTTTCTTGCAAGCGCTGGCAAGCAAAATGATCAAAAGAATCCCCAATAGTGTCTTCCCTGACATAGATAGTGTAAATTTAAGAATCTTAAGAAAAACTACCTGGAGGAATCAACTCCTCCAGGTAGTATTTCTAACATGATGCCAACATCAACTGATCAATAAGCAGAATTACTGCTTGATGACCTTGTAACGGGCAAGCTGTTCCTTATCTTTTACTACGATGATATACATGCCGGCCGGCTGATGATCCAGTGATATGATTTCATCCAACGCGTTCACGTTCATATCATGGATCATTGAACCTACCTGGTTGTATACCTGAATCCTCTGACCTGTAACCAATCCGGTAATATGGAGCTGGCCACTGGTTGGATTCGGGTAAACCATGATCTGGCCCGCGTCTGTCGAGGGTATCGAAACAGGCTTAAGCGTCATGGTATAGATGATCTTCAGTTTTCCGTCTGCGGAACTCACCACCAGTTCGTCATCTGCCACGACTGCTCCATCTGTTTTCTCGCTGCCACCAGCGTCCATCACCTTCATGGTCGCGTCAAAGGCATTGGGAGTCAGGTTGCCGAGGAAATCGCTGACGTTGGTCCCTTCCTCAACCTCCGGGATCACGTATCCTACGTTGTCCACGCTATACACATCGGACAATACATACAGGATGTAAGGATTAATATCAGGGAGCGCGGAGAAAGAAAAGTAGTAAGCCCTGGACACCGTTCCGCTTTGGGAGGTAACCACCAGCTTATCGTCGAACCGGACGATACCGGCTCCTCCCCTTTCCAGTCCTGATCTGTCAACCACCTTCATGCTTGCACCCCTCGATGCATACAGTCTGCTTTTCAGGCTGTTCACGGAAATTCCGCTGGGTATCAGATCGATCAGCATGGACTCCTGGATGACCAGGAAGAGGTCGGAATAGACCATCGCGTCATCCGCAGTGGCATCAGGTCTCAGCCAGTAGTCAATGGTGGTAACCATATCTTCGGCGACTACATGTAGCATGGTCTGGTCGTTCACTCCGGTTTTCACGTAGATGGTATCATAATTCACCGTGTTCACCGGTACCCAGAGACCCTTGTCATTCAGTATGTCCAGGGTGGCCCCGGCCGGCAGAGTGATGTTGTCCAATGCAGCCTCCAGCGTGGTCATGTACGGGAAACCGGACAGCGTACCTTCACCCTTGAATCCATTGCCTTCAGCCGGATTCACAGTAACGTCCACC
Source organism: uncultured Bacteroides sp. (assembly GCA_964453785.1). Taxonomy (GTDB): domain Bacteria; phylum Bacteroidota; class Bacteroidia; order Bacteroidales. The sequence continues at coordinate 3,151 of CAYVRK010000031.1, read as the reverse complement.
GTGTAGGTTGCCGAGGTAATCACCGCGTCAGAACTGAGCCCCTGGTCACTGACATCCAGCACGTACTTGGTGGTATTAACAGCATCGGTGGAAGTGACCAGCAGGGTGTCCCCATTGGAGATCGCTGCATCGGCGGCAAGTTCCGAGCCGTTCAAACCGCTGACCACCATCCATGTCTGATTCTCGTCAGCCTTGGTCAGTTTCGGCAGGAATTCTTCCACGGTCACCCCCGTAACCAGTCCCTTGATATCCTCAATCTCATATCCGAGGGATACCTTGTAGTAATTGGAACTGACGGTGGAGAGATAGGTAGTGGCCGGGATAAAGTAATGCTTACCATAATCAAGCACAGGTGTCACAGTCCACTGGTCCGGCCAGCCAGCCACAACTTCGGGCGTTGTCCTGTTTATCATATGCCACTCGGTGGGTGTGTTTGTAGCGGTATCCCCGAAGGATTCCTCAAGGACTGATTTCGGGAAGACATACTGCGGGTAACGGATAAAGGTTGTGAAATTAAATCCGTCCGCCGCTTCCGCCTGACCGAACATCCAGGATGACTGATCTTCCATACCCATGATCTCGATCAGCTCGAAATCGTTGGGATCGGTGGCTGGTTTCAAACCGGCCTTGACGGAGTCTCCGCCTTCACCCACGATCTTGAACACGAACTGGATTTCACCGGCATCGGCCTGCGCGACAGGAATGTATCCAACTTCTACCGGTTCGCCCCATGGATTTCTCGTGTAACCGGAGAAGCCTTCTTCGGTATAAACCAGGTTGTCATAGAAATTGACATCGGCTTCGGTAATGGGCGGCATAATGGTATCGTTCCAGTCGGTTGCTCCATATCCCCACCAGCCGTTGGTCGTGACTCCTGACATGCAGAATACATCTCCCGGCTGTACCAGGGCATTGACCCCGAGGTCCTGTTCCAGGGTCGAAGGCTGGGTAGCCCATGTGGTGCTGTCCACCCACTTGTAACCCGGCACGTACTTGATGTACCGCTGCGACCACTCCTCCGGTTCGGCTGCGATCGCTTCAGCCGGATTGGTGGTCATGGCTGTTACGAACATATAGTTGCTCAAATCGAGTGGAACATTGCCCGGGTTACAGACCTCCAGGAAGTTATCCCCGAAATAGTAACGGCCCACGTATTCGGAAATGAAGGGTTCAGCCGGGTAGGGCTGGATATTGAAGGGCAACTGCTCTCTCTGCCATTCCAATACGTATTGGCTGGTCGTATCACTCTCGGCCGTAACGGTATACACCGTGGTACGGTCCTCTACGTCGTAACTGACCAGGTTGATGGCCTTCTGGACCGAAACAACCGCGTTGTTGCTGACGGCCTTGGCCACGGTGGCAGGTACCTGTTCAATGTTGGAAGGCAACTTGATCTGATACATGTGTGATCCCGGAGCGAAGTTGGGGATGGTATCACCCTTCCAATTGTATATGTCCTGGAATAGCTGAGGATCCGGGTTGTCCGGCCAGGTAATGGAACTCAGCTGGGCCTCTTCCGAACCTTCGTAAACCTGCACCTGGATGTAGTATTCCTTCTCACTTCCATTCTCTGCAGTGACCTTCAGAATATCTCCTTCCATCAGGTCAGGCCTGGTTGCATTTCCATCCACGGGAACGATCTCCCATGTTGCCAGGGGAGCTTTCTCCATTCTCTCATACAGTGAGTCCACGCGGGTGGCGTATGGGATCCCCAGGTTGGTGATGACCCCTCTTCCCGAAAGGGTATCCATGTTGCCCCCGCCATCGATAATAAAGGGCCAGGAGGCCACGCGTCCGCTCATGATCTCGATCACGTAGTAGGGTACCCGTTCAGGGTTCAGGCCGGCGCTGAAATTGGTCGCCGAGGTCCAGTTTGCCCTGGGTATTACGAAATTATCCGAGGCCAGCGGATCACTTACTATGATGTCGAATGTGCCGCGATCGGCATCGTTCCCGCAGACAACAACCTCGAGCTTGTCGCCGGTCTTGCATCCAAAGGCAAGGGAATCCTCCTCAATACCATTGAGTGCATAGTCCCAATAAATGCCCGGCTTTTTCTCCATGAGTTTCATGATCCCGTCGGGCCTCCTGGTTCCCCAGGGTACCGTGATGGTCTTGTTGGCGAAATCAACAGTGGCCACGTCGGAAACAAGCGTGTTCGCATTCAGGTTGTAGTCACCATGGGATTTCATGGTCCAGGGCTGCATCCGGTATGACATCCCGCTGAGATTATCCAGGCAGATCCACTCTGAATCGCCCTCGCCGGTACCCCTGACAAATTCCATATTTCCCTCCTTCACGGCAAATTTCCGGATCATAACGGCAAAGTTGCCTGCAGCGGGATAGCCCGCTACGTCGTACGCGTCACCGGGGACGGACATCCCTTTGTTCGCCATGTATCCCTCCTCACCATAGGGCGTATCAAATACCCCCATCACCTGGTCGATCAGAACAGAATCGCCGTTGGGCAGGTGCTGCTCCAGGTAAACGCACTGGCGTCCAAAATACATCCCGATGGGGTCCACGGCCGAAACGCTGTCATGCTCCGGCCAGTAGGGCTGATTGGATATTTGCTCATTCATATGAATCTCCAGGTCCACCAGGTCCAGGATATCCAGCGGAGTAACTACCTCAGAGACCGGCCATACATCAATGCCCTGAGTATAAGCATAAGCTGTAAAGTCCCGGACAGAGGCGACCAGAAAGCTTTCGCCAGGTTGCAGCATTTTATCAGGAAGCCTGATATGAGAGGTGTTGATAAAGTCATTTTGACCGTCCTGACCCAACTCGAAATCACTGAGCTGGATTGCGTCCTCTCCCACGTTGGAGATCTCCACGAAACAAATGTTGGGAGTGCCCAGGTGGGCTTCTGTGATCAATAAGGTCCGGATGGTATCCTGTGCATACAGAAGACCTCCGGCCACGAACAGAAATAATAGTAAAAGTTTTCGTTTCATAAGTGATGATTTAGTTAGGTGAAAAGCATACTGAGTTATCACATAGTAACAAATCTATTGGTTTTTGCAGGTCTTTGTATCCTGCTCTATCCTGCACATGGGAAGGAAGCGGTTAGCCCTCTGCGGTCTATTGAAGTGATCAGCTCTCCACAGTGCCATGCATCAGCAGGTCGAGGGCTTCATTGAACGAACCG
>CAYVRK010000030.1:47432-53823 GCA_964453785.1 uncultured Bacteroides sp. | reverse complement strand
TCCTCCAAGGAAGTAATTCCGATATCAGGATAGACTAGATCTGATTATAAGTCGGTCGAAGACCGCACAAGATATTTTCCGTAGCGTCGGCAGGGGAGTGACAGCTTCTGGGTGATTAAGCGGAAGGGCAACCTGAAAAGGTAGCCAAAAACATAAGCGTACTTGGGTGTACGCATACTCTGGGTAGCATGCAAGCGTGCATGTGAGTTCCAGGGAAAACAGGTAGAATCTGTATAGCCACGAGGTGGCTTTGCTGAGACCTGAATCCTTGTAACCAATTAATATTTAATGATATGAAACGCGACAGGCACATTTTACAAAAGTACCTGGATAACGAGCTTTCAGAAAGAGAGTTAGCCAGGTTCGAGCAGGAGCTCAACGCCAGTCCGGAATTGTTGGTCGATCTTGATCTCTATAAAGAGGTCGATGAAGCCATTGCTGACACAGAAGTGTTGGACTTCCGGGCCCAGTTGAACGACCTGCGGGAAGAAACAAGACGATCGGAGTCCGGAAGGAGGGTTTTTCGGTTTACCAGGCCTTGGCATTATGCAGCCTCAGCAGCATTGGCGCTGTTGGTTGCAATTGGCTTAGCCACGGTACTGGGACGACCTTTATCCAATAGCGATCTTTTTGTCAAGTACATGAAACCTTATGAACTGGTTCTTACCAATCGTTCGATGGAAGACGATGTGATTAAGGCAACCATGAACAAAGCTGAAATAGCATACCTGAAAGGGGACTTTGAATCAGCTATTTTCTGGTACAATGAAGTATTGGAAAAGAATAGTGAGAAGGTCGAAGCCGAATTTGGTGTAGGTGTTTCCAGCATGGGATTATCACAATTCGTGAACGCCAGTGAGTCTTTTTCAAAGGTTATTGAGCAGGATGATAACTTGTTTATCCAGAAAGCTCAGTGGTTCCAGGCAGGTTGTTACCTGGCCATGGATGAGACTGACGTAGCAAGGTGGCATCTGAATGTGATTGCCTCAGACCCGAATAACTATTATAGTAGTGATGCTGCAAAGATCCTAAAAAGGATGAAGCGGTAGAGACTGTTGAAAAACTATCTCGGAGTGAGATGGTTTATCTGCTAAGTTTACGTATTGTATTGCTGAATTGATTGATAGGTGATGAGTGATCAACCTGATTATAACGAGCTATTGGAGTACACCAAGCAACTGGAAGCAAAAGTAGCTTGGCTGGAAGATACCCTAAAGCAGTTCCAGGGTGACGGAACAAGGGTTAAGACCAGGTTTCTCTCCAACATCTCTCACGAGATCAGGACCCCCATGAATGCCATAATCGGATTCTCTCACCTTCTTGGTGATGAAGATGTGAACGGGGATCAAAGAGAAGCTTATATCAATCATATTACAAGAAACAGCAATTCGCTCTTAAACATGATGGACAACCTGATTGATCTTACCCTGGTCGAAACTGGTATGCTGCAGTTGAAGGAAGAGGAGGTGGAGATTTATCCGATGATGAAGGAACTGTACGACCAGTTTAACACCGACAGATATAGATTAAACAGGGAAAGGGTGGCGCTTTTATTGAATGCCAGAGAGTCATTTAAGAAAGCGAAAATTCTCACAGACAGACAGCGCCTGTCACGCGCTTTAAGCTGTCTTCTGGACAATGCACTCACCCAGACCCAAAAGGGAGTCGTAGAATTTGGCGCATCGTTCGCCGATAAAAACACACTGGTTTTCACCATAAAAGATAGCAGCAGCATGCTGCTTCAGGAGAGAGCCAGGAAGGTCTTTGAAACAGATGATATTGAAGAGGACTGGTACAATACCAATGATACAATTGGACTTGGTTATAAATTAGCCAGGGGGCTTGTCAAAGCCATGGACGGGGAGATCAGGGTAAGTGACAGTTCTTTTAAAGGTACAACCATAGAGTTCTCTATACCGGTTAAGTTAGTTACACCAAAGTATTATCAATCGGGTGTAGATTCTTTGAATTGGATAGTTGCTGATCGACAGAAGGGAGATCAGATGTAAACCGGCTTGGTGATCCTGCCTGCTTTTTTTAGGGGTTTGTTATTGTTTTCAACGTTTTCAAAAAGGCAGATCATCAAATCCGGAATCATCTGAAGAAGGTGGTGGGGTCGGTAAGGGCACATCCTGATCAGGAAAATCATTCTGAACCGGAGGAGAATCAATGGTGGGGTCGTTTTCGGCCATTACCTTTTCGATGCGCCAGGCTTCAAGATTGGTGAAGTAGGAAACCTGACCGTCCTTTTCCCACTTACGTCCTCTCAGGTTAAAGGAAACTTTAACCATGTCATCAATGGTAAATTGATCCAGCAGCGAACATTTTTCCTGAGTAGACTGGAATTTTATAAAGTCCACAAACTCATAGCCGCTGGTGCCTGATGATTTTATTTCCAGTACAAACTCGCGTTTCTGGAATTTGTCTGAGACTTTTTGGGTTTCGAATTTCTCTGCCAGACGGCCGCTAATCTCGTAGCTCATTAATTTGTTCTTTAATAATTAGGGAAAATATTTGTGCCAAAGTAACCAATTCTTCAGGAATTCTTGGGCACGCTGAAGATTGTTTTTAATTGAAGTAAAGCCACAATTCCGTCCTATGGACAAAAAAAAGGCTGTTCGCATTAGCAGACAGCCTTTTTTCCTTTTGTGACTTCTCTAGTTGATCGAGATCAGTTCAACTTTAAAAATCAGAACTGAGTTTCCTGGAATGGGACCTGTTTCCTTCGGGCCATAACCAAGATTTGAAGGAATATATAATTTATAGGTCGATCCCACCGGCATAAGCTGCAGACCTTCTGTCCACCCTGGAATTACTCCGTTCAGGTTAAAAGAAACAGGCTCCCCATTGTCATAAGAGCTGTCAAAAACTTCACCATTGATCAATGTACCCTCATAATGAACGGTAACATTCGAAGTATCAGAGGGTTTGGGTCCGTCTCCCTGTGTAATCACTTCATATTGTAATCCGGATTCGGTGGTGGTTACACCTTCTTTTTTTCCATTCTCTTCCAAAAAAGAAGCTCCCTTTTCCAGGTTTTCAAGTGCATCATTTTCAGATTTTTTTGCTACTTTCTCAGAAAGCTGCATGTTCAATTGACGAAAGATTGCATCAGCAGTGATTTGGTTATACATGGATGAATCATCCAGAACCTGCGTAATACCTGATGAAACAAGTGCTGCATCAACCTCCCATGGAGCCTGCTCCAGGCTGTAACCCATGTTCAGTCCAAGGAAATAATTAAGTGAATCGTTCTGGTCCTTCAGCGAAACCTGATTCTCTGATTTCACTCCATTCATGCTTGATCCGATGAAATATCCGGCTGCAAGGGCTGCAATGGCGACCACTATTAATGTGATGATTTGTCTGTTGTTCATTTGATTTGCTTTTTTGAAAATAACGACTGCGAAGATATAAGAAAATTTAGAGACTGCACAATTATCTTTTAATTGCACGGATCATCTCCCTTTTACCAGGAGGACCAGCAACCTTCTCAACCAGGAAATCGCAAGATATCAAAGCCCTACGCACAATGCCTTTTGAGGTATATGTAACAAAGATTCCTCCGGGATTTACCATGGCAGATATCCTGCAAAAAATCTCCTCATTCCACAGATGAGGTTGCTTCTGAGGGTCAAATGCATCATAATATACCAGGTCAAAGGTTCCATCAGGTTCCATGGATCTGAAATCGGAACACTCTTTAAACAGATTGAAATGTGATGTCAGACTGATCTTTTTCCCCCATTCAACATCATGCATTTTGTTCAGGCTGCCTTTGATAACTCCATCTATAAACTTTTCATAATTGATCGCCTCATATTCCTGAGCAACGAGCGGATACTTTTCAACAGCATGGTAGTATATCTTTTTACCTGTTCTATTGGCTTCAGCCAATGTTAGAATAGCATTGAGGCCAGTCCCAAATCCAACCTCCAGGATGCGGATGGTCTCTTTTGAAATGGTTTGAAGCCCATGTTTCAGGAACACATGGTTCGATTCCTGGATGGCCCCGTGGATCGAATGATAAGGCTCGTTCAGTTCGGGAACGAAAATCGTATGTGATCCGTCTTCAGTGATGCGGAGTTCCCTTTTCATTCCTCAAAATTACAATATCCCCCGGTGTTTAAAAAAAGCAGAGCATCTTCGCAAATATCATGGTATTATTGTATTTAATGCAGACACGGTTTTACATTGAACGCAGGAAGGACGGATCAGGGAACCTGATGCTGAAGGATCGGCCCGTTTTCATGAGTGTTGCTTTTCGTGGCGACCGGGTGATGCTGGGTACGGGCATCAAAACCGATTTTCATGGTTGGGATGCTGATCTTCAGAGAATAAAGAAAAGTTATCCCGGATCTTATTCAACCAATGCCTGGCTTGATACCTTGGCAGAAACAGCACAAAAAGCATGGACAGCCATGCAGGACAGCTGGGAGAATCCTGATGCTGAACAGTTTCGATCCAAGTTTAATGAAATCAAACCAAAATACTCAACCGGTTTTTTTGACGTTTTTTTCCTGTTCCTTGAATCGGGAAGCACCAGATGGAGTACGTCAACTTACAGGAAGGTCAGAACCATTTACAAACACTTGCGTGAGTTCGAGAACAAGGCTGATCTAACGCTTTCGTTCAGGAATATCAACGCGTCCTTTCTCAGCAGGTTCGAAGATTTCTATGCTGAAAAGGGTAACAATGATGCGACCACCTATAAAGCGGTCAATATCATTGTATGGTTTCTGAACTGGGCCACAGAGAACGGGTATAATGCGAACCTGGAGTATCGCAGATTTTATAAATCCCTTCAACAGCCAGTTGGAACACCGCAGACTCATCATTACCTTCAATGGGAGGAATTATTGAGATTAACTGATTATCAGTGCAGAAACAGGAAACAGGAAAGAGTACGGGACCTGTTTAGCTTCATGTGTTTCACAGGATTGCGGTTTTCAGAAATGCAAAACCTGAGGAAACAGGATGTGGGGGAGAAGGAAGTAATAGTGAGAAAACCGAACGGAAAGGTCAGGCGGATTCCATTGAACGGCAGGCCCATTCAAATCCATGAAAAGTATTCAAATAAATATTATCTGAACAATACCGCTTTCCCTTCCATGAGTATCATCACCATGAACAAGTACCTGAAAATCCTGGGACGTGAGGCTGGATTGGTACGTCAGGTGCATCCGGTTATAGGTACAGGTGAAAAGGTGCCTGTGTATGAATGCCTGACTGCCGGAGTTGCAATTCATACCTTCATCAGCAATGCCATCGAACTGGAGATTCCGGCAGAGATTATCTCATCCTTTACCGGTGTCAGGAAGGACAGCCGGATAGGACGTATTAAAATGGACCTGGCCAGGCAGGAAATCAGCAAACTCGACTCCAGGTAAACCTTATATTGGAATCTGCCAGCTTATCATATGAATTAAGTAATTTCGTTGGAAAAGAAGTTCAGTTTGATTCGGGCAGAGTAGTGAACAGTAAAAATGGACAAAGCAGATATGTCCCCAAAGTTATCTATATTTCGAAAATTCCATAAGCCATGAAGGATGCATCGAGGTTATTTCCCCGGTTTCATTACATACTATTTTTTTTAACCCTTTCAACAGCAGGTTTCGCTCAACATGAAACGGTCAGAAAGGTCCAGGGGGCAGGCGACCTGATCTGGTCCGATGAGTTTGATGGGACGGGTGTTCCGGATGCCACCAAATGGGAACGCCAGGAGTATAACCGGCGAAATAATGAAAATGGTCCGGACGGATGGTGGAGCAATGAGGACTCCTACCTGGATGGGAACGGGAACCTGGTCATCCGGGTACGGAAAATCGACAACAAAAACGATGATGCGGATACCTGTGATTTCAGCGTGGGGATGGTCAGGAGCAAAGGCAGGTTTGAACAGCTGTACGGCAAGTTTGAGATCCGGTGTAAACTTCCAACTCAGCCGGGATGGTGGGTGGCTTTCTGGATGATGCAGGGAGATGTGGGTTCTGTTGAAAATGGTGGTGTGGATGGTACAGAGGTGGATATCATGGAGGGTTTCGGGTGGACTGATAAGATACAGCACGCCTTTCATTGGGACGGATATGGTGAAGAGCATCAAAGTATAGGACATCAAATGAAACCTTCCGGTATCCGTGAGGGATTCCATACTTTCAGCATGGAATGGTATCCCGAGATGTATGTATTTTTTGTGGATGGAGAGGAGACCTGGCGCTCGGAGGGTGGCGGTGTCTGTAACCAGGCTGGTTATATCAAAGTAACAGGTGAAATATTCACTGTGGACTGGGCAATTGGCAGTGGGTGGGCAAATAATCCAGCCAACGCAACCTACCCCGATTCATTTCTAGTGGATTATGTGAGGGTCTACGAGCTCGGGGAATACCAGTTT
>CAYVRK010000030.1:0-47332 GCA_964453785.1 uncultured Bacteroides sp. | reverse complement strand
ATCTGTTTAATGATTTGCCGACGGGAACGTTGAAGAATGCATTGGGTCAAACGGTTAGCTCATTCGGTAAGGTTGAGAACAGTACCCGGATTCCAATGGATGGTTTGCCCAAGGGAATCTACTTTTTGACACTGGCATCAGATGCAAAGACGGTTACTAAAAGGCTGTTGAAATTCTAATAGTATCAACCTGGACTACCTGTTTTGATCTGGGTCTTAGAACTCATTTATGAAAATAACCTGCATGACGGTACAGCCCATATATCCTCTTGGAGTTTACTAATTCTGTTACCCCTGTATAAGACCAAACCACAGAGCCATTTTTTGTCTGCAGCTTCCTTCAGGCTTCGTAACGAAGTGTAATCTTTTTTACTTATTGTATCCCTGTTTTTCACTTCAATCCCTATGAGTCCTTTCGGTGTTTCGATGCAAAAATCCACTTCCATACCGGACCTGGTTCTGTAAAAGCTAAGTCTTGCTTCGGATCGTGTTGATTTAAAGTATTTGATTATTTCGGAAGCAATATAGTTCTCATAAAGTTGGCCATTTAGAAGCTCGAATCCATAACCTGCAAGCTGTCTTAATAATCCGTTGTCGAGCCAAAAGATTTTCGGAGTTTTCACCAACCTGCTAGTGAGGTTTTGATGATAGGGTTGAACGATCTCCGCTTGATATGATAGCTTCAGATATTCAAGATACCGGCGTGCTGTTTCAGAAGAAATACCCGAATCCCTTGACAATTCTGAATAAGAAAGCAGGTTTGCAGATCTTAAAGCCGCAAGCTGTTGAAACTTCCTGAACGGCATCAGGTCATTTAATCTTGCTAGATCCCCAAGATCACGTTGAAGATATGTAGTTGAATAATCTTTTAACCAGGCTACTTTCTTTTTGGAATCCTGAATATGAATTAACGAGGGCATCCCTCCCCACTGGATCAGGTAATTCTCTGATTTTTTTTTTCGTTCCCATTTCTCCCCGAGCAATACAGATGGCAATTCGACCAGGATTTCTGTAGGGCTGCCTGAATTAACAATCCTGCTTAGAAGGGATGCCGGGATGGTATGTTCCTTCATATGGACCAACTCACCGAGTGTGAAAGGGAAAAGCTCAAGAACCTTAATTCTTCCAGCCAAAGTCTCTTTCATCTTCTTTAACAGGAGGACTTGCGCAGATCCAGACATCGCAGTAAAAACAAGATTGCCTTCATCAAATGAGAATTTTATCTTATCCATAAGTTCCGGTTCCTTTTGGATCTCATCGATCAATGCACTACCAACCTCATTTCCCCATTGGAACGAACTAATGGATCTCAGTTGCTCACGGTATTCAATAGAATCAAGATTATAGTAGGGAAGATCCGGATACACCTTTTTTAAAAGGGTTGTTTTCCCTGTTTGCCTGGCTCCAGTCAGCAAAACAATCACCCTTTCATTACTCCCTGGTAATTGATCTCTGACAAGTCGATTTACCTGTAAATTGGCCCACATAGTGTGCAAATATACAGGAAAAATAGATATATTACAAGTTATTTATAGTTTGGGAGACATTACGGGCAGGTACTCTTCGAATATTTTGTCCATGGATTTGAACATGTTGTGTGGGCCTCTTCCATGGAGTGCTTCTATTTCTTTGATAAGCCGGGCCATCTTGTTTCGCTGTGTCTGGTCTTCGTGTGGGCAGCTCTTCTCCACCTTTAAAAGGCCGTTCGTTTCTGCATAATCCTGCAGCAGGTTTTCGTTGAGGTCCAAAAGGGGCCGGATCAGTTTCACCCTGCCCCTGAACATGACCAGGGAGTAGGGGAGGGAGCTGATGGAACCATGGTAGATCATATTCATCATCAGGGTTTCCAGGGCATCGTTGCGGTGGTGACCCAGCGCCAGCTTGTTGAAATCCAGTTCCCTGGTAAGGTCGAAGAGTTTTTTACGGCGGTGCCATGAACAGACAAAGCATGCTGATTTGGATGTGTCTTTTTCCAGGTCAGGTGCAATGGACCGGTAGTGCAAAGGTACGTTCAGATCGTCACAAAATGATGTGAGCTTCTCTCTGTCAATGTGATACCCAATCCCTGTGGCCTCCACATGGGCAGCCTCAATATGGAAATTAAAGGGAACGGCACTCTGTCTTTCAACCAGCGCCTGCAAAAGGATCATGGAATCTTTGCCCCCTGAAAGCCCCACCAGGACCCGGTCATTTTCTGTGACCATGTCATGGTCCCGCATGGTGGTGCCCATTTTCCGGCAGATCTTTTTGAAGAGTTTATTTGACTGTCCCTGTTCTGGAGAACCATCCATTGTTATAAGGATTGAAATACAAAGTTACTCAAATGTCAGTTGTTGAAGGGGTGGTTGAGAATTCATAAAAGTGATACTATCATTTGATAGCATCATCAACTTGTTCAAATAGAATATACCCGGTATAGTTTTTCTTTAAAAGGCGAACTCCAGATTCCCAAAGAACCCCAACTGATGGAAGTCGGGTTTTTCAGTCTGCACCTGTTTCCAGGATAGGTAATGTGGTTTTTTCAGCCCGTCTCCGCATTTGTAAAAATTCGCCCTGGTCTTCATCCCTGCAATGTCTGTAACCTGGTGGAAACTAAAAGATTTCACAGGCAGAATGATATCCAGTTCCCAGGAAAGTTCCCCTTCCATGTTTTCAATCAACCCTCTCCCAAGGGAAGGGGTGGTCCGGATCATCTGAAGCGATTCCGTCGGGAGCCATTCCCGGCTCGACCGGTCGGGTCCGTAGGCGCCCAGCACTGTACCGATGGCATTGAACTCAAAATTATAGTAGTTGTTATCTCCTTCCAGTGCGATAAAGAATTCCACGCAGCTGTCTTCCCAGACAGGCGAATTAAATGCAGTATTGACAGCCCGTACCTGTGGTTCCCGTACCATGTATTTCAGAAGGATGGAGGTTCCCCTGTGATGGATATCAAAGGATGCCGATATCCCCTTAGCCGGAACCCAGTTGGCATGATCAATGGCCGGGAATGGGGAAGCAGACAGGGCGCAGGATATCCGGGAGACAATCATGGGCGAAAAGAATCTAAGATAGTTTTTGAATGATCTGCTTCAGTTGGTCCATTTTGGCCTCCCCGTCCTGTGTCAGTTTGATCTGGGCCCTGGTCCTGACCAGGTTATGCTCCTTGTGCTTGGTCTTATAATAGACATCCCCGTCCAGGTAGTCGATCAGGAAACGTACCGCCTGCATATAGGGGAAGAGCAACCCGGCATAGAGCAGCGCGCTTTTCTCGGTATCCGAAAGGATGTCCCTGGTGGAGTCCAGGAAACCCGAGGCGAATGCTTCATACAATACCAGGTCCATGGATACACGGTCCAGATGTTCATCATCCTCCTCCCCGGTGTTGGTCAGTGTACGAATTCCGTCGCCGAAATCGGAAGTCACGTAACCGGGTTGAATCGTATCCAGGTCAATTACACACAGCCCATTCCTGTTAGTATCAAACAATACGTTACTGATCTTCGTGTCATTATGGGTGATGCGCAGAGGGATTTTTCCCTTTTCCCCCAGTTCATGGATGGTTAGCATCATTTTTGAACGGGATTCAACATAATCAATCTCCTCTTTCACCAGTTTCAGACGGCCGGCCTGATCTTTACGGATGCTTTCTTTCAGCTGGATGAGCCTCCATTGCATATTATGGAAATCGGGAATGATGGTTCCCACTTTTTGTGATGGCAGGTCATTCAGCATCCTGGTGAACTCCCCGAACTTCCGGGCTCCTTCATATGCAATGGCAGGATCTGTGGTGCTTTCGAATACAAGGTGATCCTCTATGAAGTGCAGAACTCTCCAGTAGTTGCCTTCAGGGTCCCTGAAACACAGATTTCCCTCCCCGGTGGGAACGATCGTCAGAACTCTTCTATTCAGGTCCGGGACTCCCTGGTTCTTCAACTGAGATTTAATATGGTCTGTAACAAGGGCCATGTTCCTCATCAGCAGGTCCGGGTCCTTAAAAACATAGTGGTTGATCCTTTGCAGGAGATAGTCCGGCTGGTTCAGCTCAGCATTTACTATGTGGTAACTGTCATTGATATGACCCCCTGGGTGGACTTTCACTTCGGCAATGTTTCCGGCTATGGCAAACTGGGCCGCAATTTCTTTTGTTTCCATGTTTAAGATTCCATTTGTGATATGCATAGTGCAGCAGCACCATACAATCCTGCATTATCAAGCGAAGCAGGAACCAATGCAGTTTTTTTCCCAATCAGTTCCACCGGGAATTTATCCACTTCCTCCCTGAGGGGCTTCTCCAGGAATTCCCACGCTCCGGCCACCGATCCCCCGATAACAAAAGCTTCCGGTGCAAGAATGAACATCACTGTGTTCAGCATCTCCCCGATGTTCCGGGCAAGCTCATCAAATGCGGCAATGGCATCCTTGTCGCCTGCTTTGGCGCGTTTGTAAAGTTCGGCACCTGTGGACTGGTATTTATTTGTAAAAAGGGCAGCGCTGCAACTGTCTTCCACAATTCCCCCCTTAAATGAGAAACATCCCAGTTCACCGGCCCCTCCGGCCAGTCCGGTGTGGATCTTCCGGTTGATGATGATCCCGCCTCCAAGACCTGTCCCAAGGGTAACCCCCACCAGATTTTCAAAATCCCTTCCTGCTCCATACCATGCTTCACCAAGGGCAAAACAGTTGGCATCGTTGCTCTGAAAAACTGGGAGGCCGAACCTATTCTCTACAACAGGTTTCACTGAAAAGCCATTGAATGCAGGGATATTATTGATCAATAGTATTTCACCAGTGGAGGAATTCATGAAACCGGGCATCCCAATGCCGATTCCCACCACGTCATCGGTGAGTACCTGTTCAATGGCTTCGAAAAGCGATTCCATAATATCATCTGCAGGCCTGTTGGCTCCCGTGGCCGTTTCTGACCGGTCCAGCATTTCACGCTCAGAGAACCTGGCGGCCACGATGGAGGTGCCTCCAATGTCCACTCCGATATACAACCGACTGCTTCCCGTCATTGTTTTGTTCTGATTTTATGACCTGCTACTGCAAAGTACAAGATGAAAAGATAGCATGGGACCATCACCCAGTATCCAGCCTGGTAATCGGCTACAACAGCCACCTCGGTTGCTTTTACCGCGTCCACGATGACTCCGAAAATCAGCGGGATCACAGCTCCACCAACGATAGCCATCACCAGCATGGAGGCTCCGGCTTTTGTGAATTTACCCAGATCTTTCATGGCAAGGGGCCAGATGGCCGGCCACATCAGTGAGTTAGAGAAACTGGCAAGGAGCAGGGCATAAAAAGCATAGTCTGCAGGCAGGTAGATCAGAAGCAGGGTAGAGATGATCCCCAGGGCAGCAAATGAGATCAGGGCCTTTTTCTGGGAAACGAACCTGGGAATGGCAACCACACCGAAAATATAACCGGCCACCAGGCCCAAGGTGACAAATTTGGCATAGGACTCCAGGTTGTCTACTTCTCCGAAAGTGGCCCTGGCAAAATCGATGATGGATGCCATGGGCAGGGTTTCAATACCCACATAAAGGAAAAGTGCCAGTACACCCAGCATCAGGTGCGGGAATTGCAAAACACTGGTCTTGCCTGCGGCATAGGATGATTCATCGGCAGCTTCTTCGTCTTCACCTTCAGCCTTCACTTCGGGGAGGGGAGCAAAATTGACAAAAATAGCCAGGGCAACCAGGATTGCGGTTACAATATAGAAAGGAAGAATGATGTCATCCACCTTCACATCCTTCAGATCGATAAAGATTCCCAGGAAGACAGGGGCAAGCCACCAGGCCATCTTGTTCATGATCCCCATGAGGCTCATTCTGACCGCCGCAGTTTCCAGGGGCCCCAGAATGGTCACATAGGGATTGACCGATCCCTGCAACAGCGTATTCCCGATTCCACCCACGAAAAGAGCCAGGAGGAACAGCGGGAAGCTAACCGCATTGGACGAAGGGACGAACATCCACATACCCAGGGCCATGATCAGGAAAGCCAGGACCATGGAACGGCGGTACCCTATCTTCTTGATCACCCACCCGGTGGGACGTCCGAAGATGACGAATGCTGAAAAGATGGCTGCTGTTACCAGATAGGATTGACCGGTGGTCAGGTTAAATGCCGATTTCAATGCCGGGATCAGGAATCCACTGATGCCCACACCGAAACCAATGACAAAAAACATCACCCCGACGAGCATCAGGGGGATAACAGTGCCTTTCCTTTTGCTGGATGAATTGTTCATGGAAGGTAGTTTTAGTTTGTCCATAAAAATAGCTTTTTATCCAAACGATACTTACTTTTACTTCTCTTTTTTAATTTCGATTGAATTGTATTTATGAAAACTACACTACTGATTTTAGCAGCTGGAATGGGAAGCAGGTACGGCGGTATGAAACAGATTGATCCGTTCGGGCCTTCAGGTGAGACCATCACCGATTATTCGATTTATGATGCCTTGCGTGCGGGTTTTGACCGGTTCGTATTTGTGATCTCACCCCGCATGGAAGAAGATTTCAAATCCAGTTATGTGAAGAAGTTCCCTTCCCATGTGGAGGTGGACTATGTGATTCAATCCATAGACAATATCCCGAAAGGTCTTCCCTTTCCGGAGGACAGGGAGAAGCCCTGGGGGACGGCCCATGCGGTGCTGATGGCCAAGGATGCCATCAGGGAACCTTTTGGAGTGATCAATGCCGATGATTACTATGGCCCTGAATCCTACAGGATCATACATGATTTTCTGGCCCGGTCTACCGGCAAAGTACCAGGGCAATATTGCATGGTGGGCTTTGAATTGCAGAAAACCATATCCGAACATGGTTCGGTTGCCAGGGGCGTTTGCCAGGTGAACGATCGTGGTTTCCTGGAGGGGATGGTTGAACGGACAAAGGTCTATCGGAAAGAGGGAGAGATCGTCTTTGAGGACGAGAATGGCACCATTCAGAAACTGGACCCCATGTCCACTGTCTCCATGAACCTGTTTGGATTTACTCCGGATTTTTTTGGCTATGCGGAGACCCATTTCGGTGAATTCGTCCTGGAGAATCTCGAAAATCCCAAAGCAGAATTCTTCATTCCCCTGGCGGTGGATAGACTCCTCAATTCGGGCAAGGCCACGATGACGGTTCTTCAAACTCCCGAATCGTGGTTCGGTGTGACTTACCAGGAAGACAAACCCAAAGTGCTGAAGGCCATCCGTGAGCTGGTGGACAGCGGTGTCTACCCGGAATCCCTCTGGAGTGCATAGTGCTCAGTACTCAGTACGAGATAACCCACTAATCCAATAACTACCTCCCATGTACCGACGACACATTACAGCCGCATTGTTTTCTATATTGCTTGGAACCACCGCTATTTCCCAATCCCTGCCCGAATGGCAAAACCCGGATATCGTCCAGGTCAACCGTGAAGATCCGCATGCCACACGTTTCTCTTTTGAATCAGTGGAGAAGGCCATGGCGGGAGATATGCATGAATCGTCGAACTTTCAGTCACTCAACGGAACGTGGAAATTTCACTGGTCTCCAAACCCGGCATCCAGGCCGGTGGATTTTTACCAGCCCAAGTTCAAAGACAAAAAGTGGGATGTGATCCAGGTTCCATCCAACTGGGAGATGAAAGGGTACGGGATCCCCATTTATACCAATATTCCCTATGAATGGACCACCGATCCTAAGCCGCCGGCGGTTCCGGTGGACCACAACCCGGTGGGTTCCTACAGGCGCACATTCCAGGTGCCTGGCAACTGGATGGGAAAGCAGGTTTACATCCACTTCGGTGCAGTGAAATCGGCATTTTACATCTGGGTGAACGGGGAGAAAGTGGGATACAGCCAGGGGAGCAAGACGCCTGCTGAATTCAACATTACACCGTATATCAAAGAGGGCAATAACCTGGTGGCCGTCGAAGTATACCGGTGGTCTGACGGTTCATGGCTGGAGTGCCAGGATTTCTGGCGTATCAGTGGCATCGAGCGGGAGGTCTACCTGGAAACAAGACCGGGAATCCACATCAGGGATTTCTTTTGCAAAACCGGTCTCACCAAAGGGTATTCCAGCGGGCTGCTGAACATGATGGTGGAGGTTGCGGTTCCTGAAAAAGAGTCACGTGTGGGCTTGGTCGTTGAGGCAAAACTGTTTTCCGTTGAAAAAGAGGTTCCGGTCTGGTCATCTGCTTCCGGTCCGGTGCCGGAAGGGAGCGGTAACTATATTGCCAAATTTCAGGATGTAATCGATGGGGTCAACCCGTGGTCGGCCGAAACGCCCAATCTTTATACCCTGGTTTTGACCCTGAAGAACGTCAAGGATGAATCCCTGGAACATGTCTCTGCAAAAGTGGGATTCAGGACCTCGGAAATTAAATACGGGAAATTGCTGATCAACGGAAAGGCTGTCACCATGAAAGGAGTGAACAGGCACGAACATGATGAGAATGAGGGCCATGTGGTAAGCGAGGAGACCATGTTGAAGGATATTGCGCTGATGAAACTGCATAACATCAATGCGGTAAGGACCTGTCACTATCCCAATGATCCCCGCTGGTATGCATTGTGCGACGAGTATGGTCTCTATGTCATCGATGAAGCCAACATCGAGTCCCACGGTATGGGATATGAGCCTGACAAAACGCTGGGCAACAATCCGGTTTTTGCAAAATCACACCTGGACCGTACCATGCGGATGGTTGAACGCGACAAGAACCACCCTTCGGTCATCATCTGGTCACTGGGGAACGAAGCCGGAGACGGGGTCTGTTTTGATGCCACTTACGACTGGATCAAGCAGAGGGATTGGAGCAGGCCGGTACAGTATGAGAGGGCTGAGGGTGGACGGAATACGGATATTTTTTGTCCCATGTATTCCCGCATCGAGCAGATGATCTCCTATGCCGAAAGTCACCCGTCAAAACCTTTGATCCAATGCGAATATGCCCATGCCATGGGAAACAGCACCGGGAACATCATGGACTACTGGGACGTGATCGACCGGTATGACCAGCTTCAGGGAGGATTTATCTGGGACTGGGTGGACCAGGGCATTGCAAAAATGACGGATGACGGGGTGAAATACTGGGCTTACGGCGGTGATTTTGAACCTGCAGGCCAGCATACGGACGGTTCATTCTGCCTGAACGGACTGGTCTTTCCCGACCGGACCTTACACCCCGGAATTGTTGAGGTGAAAAAGGCATACCAGTACATGGGTTTCAAACCCGTTCCTTTTTCCGCAGACAAAGTGCTGATCAGCAACAAGCATGATTTCATCAACCTGGATGGTTTTGATGTGCACTGGACCCTTGAAGCCAACGGAAAGAAAGTTTCGGAAGGAGTTATTGAATCACCATATGTGGAGCCTGGCGAATCAGCCGTGTTTGACCTGGGCCCGGATCTCCCTGAATTACAATCCGGAATGGAGTACTTTATTCAATTTCATGCCCTTACCAGGAATTCAACACCTTTGGTTCCTGCCGGGCATGTGGCGGCCGGTGAACAGTTTTACCTGACGCCGGGATTGGCCTCGGGGATCAGCCCGCATGAATTTTCCGAAAGCGGGAGCGATGAGATCTCCATTGTGGAAACAAAGGAAACCGTCTCCTTCCGGTTTTTCGATGGTCAGGTTGTGTTCAGCCGTGCAAGCGGATTCATTGAATCCTACGAGCTGGGCGGTAAGGCACTGCTGGCAGCCGGACCGGCACCCAATTTCTGGCGGGCTCCCACAGAAAATGATTTCGGGAACAGGATGCCGGAAAGATGTGCCATGTGGAGAACATTTGGTGAAGAACTCCAATTGCAGACGCTGGTACCGGCACAGGCAGATAACCAGACCATGCTGCTGGCAGAATATATCCATCCGGAAAATGGCTCCAACTATCAGGTAGCCTATCACTTCAATGGAAGCGGAGAGATCCTGGTCAGGGTGAAATTCAATCCATCCAGTGATAAGTTTCCTGAAATTCCACGATTCGGGATGAGGTTGGTGATCCCCGAAGGTTTTGAATTCCTGGAATATTTTGGAAGGGGTCCCCGGGAAAATTACATCGACCGGAACCAATCATCCTTTGTAGGTCATTACAACAGCACGGTGACGGAACAGTATGTCCCCTACATCACCAACGGGGAGAACGGGAATAAGACTGAGGTGCGCTGGCTGACACTCAAAGACCGTCAGGGGAATGGGATCATGATCAAAGGCAGCCCGCTGTTTGATTTTTCCGCATTGCACTTTTCACAGGAAACCCTGGACAGGGAAAAGAGGGATGGGGCACATACCATCGACCTTGAGAAATCGGGAAATGTATTCCTGAATGTGGACTGGAAACAGATGGGAGTGGGCGGGGATGATTCGTGGGGGGCGAAACCCCATGCTGCCTATATGCTAAGAACTCAACCCATGGAATATTCGTACATTATTTCACCCATTCTGTCAAAGGAGTAGGGATTGGGGCCGGTTTTTCTTAACCTTCCGGTGAAAAATACCTACATTTGCAGAAATTTTAATAATTATTTATGGGTAGGTCTCAGGAATCATTTCAAAAAAAAGAAGTTCGCAAACGCAAACAGAAGAAAAGACAGGACAAACAGAAGAAGAAGCTGGAGAAAAAGGATACGGAAAAATCCGGCGAACTTGATGACATGATTGCCTACGTGGATGAGAATGGAATGCTTACCGATACCCCTCCCGATCTTACCAGGAAAAGGAGCCCCAAAGCAGCTGATATCGAAGTCAGCATACCCAAACGGGATGCTTCAGAACCAGGGCACAAAGTGAAGCAGGGAAGATTGACATTCCTCAATGAAATAAAAGGGTATGGTTTTATCAATGAGAACGGAACCGGGCAGAGCGTTTTTGTTCACGTGACTGATTTCCAGGATGATATCAACAAAGGAGACCAGGTGATTTTTGAAATTGGGAAGGGACAGAGGGGCCCTTCAGCATTTAATGTAAAACGTCTCAAGCAGGACACAAAACAATCTCCGTCAAACACCGACTGAACAGAGCAAATCTTCACCATATGTACAGACGTGACTTCATCAGAACAGGAGCTGCATTAGGAGTTGCAGCTTCATTGCCTTTTTCAGCCTTTGGATCAACTCAGGCTGAAAAGGCGCGAATCGGATTTATCGGGGTTGGGCTCAGAGGTAGAAACCACCTCCAGAACCTTTTGCTAAGAGAGGATGTCATTGTTCCTGCGATCTGTGACCTGGATCCGGATGCCCTGATCAAATCCCAGGAATTGATCGGTAAGCTGGGACATCCGGTAGCGAAAACCTATACGGGAGACGACTATGCCTACCGGGATTTGCTCTCGAGAAGCGACCTGGATGGTGTGATAATTGCCACCCCCTGGCTATGGCATACCCGCATGGCAGTGGATGCCATGAAGGCCGGCAAGTATGCAGGGGTTGAAGTATCAGCTGCCAACACCCTCGAGGAGTGCTGGGACCTGGTGAACACCTATGAAGAGACGGGCGTTCCTGTGATGATCATGGAGAATGTCTGCTACCGCAGGGATGTGATGGCCGTCCTGCAGATGGTTCGTGAAGGGCTGTTCGGAGAGTTGCTTCATGCACGATGCGGGTATCAGCATGACCTGCGGCATGTGAAATTTAATGATGGAATCCAGCCTTTCGGGGATGGAGTGGAATTCGGGGATAAGGGAGTTAGTGAAGCTGCATGGCGAACCACGCATTCGCTTTACCGGAACGGGGATATCTATCCCACCCATGGGGCCGGACCCGTGGCCACCATGCTCAATATCAACCGGGGGAACCTTTTCAGTTCAATAACATCCAGCGCCACCCGGTCGGAAGGATTGCACCGCTATATTGTGAATCATCCCAAGGGAGGACCCGGTCATCCCAATGCAAAGCTGAAATGGAAGCTGGGCGATGTGATCACTTCCAACATAGAAACATCAAGCGGCGAAACCATTATTGTAACGCACGACTGCAATTCGCCCCGTCCCTATTCCTTGGGATTCAGGGTTCAGGGAACTGCCGGGATCACGGAGTTCGATACTCACACGCAGCGAATTTACATTGAGCATTTGAGCCCGGAGCATGAGTGGGAAGAGATGGATGCATACCTGGAGAAATATGATCATCCCCTCTGGAAGAAATACGGAGCTTATGCCGAAGGAAGTGGTCACGGGGGAATGGACTACTTTGTGGACAATGCTTTTGTTGAGATTGTCAAAAGAAATCTGGAAGCGCCGCTGGATGCCTATGATGCCGCTGCCTGGAGCGCCATTACGCCCCTGTCGGAGCATTCCATCGAAAACAACGGTGAGCCCCAGGATTTTCCTGATTTCACAAGAGGCAGATGGATGAAGAGAAAACCTGTATTTGCCCTTTCGGACGATTTCTAAGGGCAATTCATGGGATCATCCGGAATCAAAAACACCATACTGGCGATCATCTCATGTTTGCTCTGGTCTTCTGCTTTTGCAGGGATAAAGATCGGGTTGGAATATAGCACCCCCATCCAGTTTGCCGGGATCCGGTTCTTCATTTCAGGATTCCTTGTTTTTCCACTCGCATACCTGATGAATCCAGGATATTTCGGGATCATCAGGACCCATTTGAAGATGATACTGCTGTTTGCTTTTCTTCAGACCTTCCTGCAATACACCATGTTCTATACGGGTATCAATATGATTCCCAGTGCTGTCGCGGCCATTATAATCGGTTCCCAGCCTTTTTTCATCGCCATCATTGCCCATTTCCTGATGCCTGGTGAAAGGATCTCAGCCCTGAAGACCGGGATTATACTGATCGGAATCCTGGGGGTAATCCTGGTAAGCATGGGAAAGGATCCTGAATCCGTTACGGGTCGTATCGCCATTGCAGGCATCCTGCTGATGGTGGCCATCAATATCCTTTCGGGATTTACCAATGTACTGGTGGCCAGTGAAAAGGGAAAAATTCCACCCCTGGTGATCAGCTCAGCATCCATGGTCATCGGGGGCGTCTCATTGTTCCTTTTCTCCCTGCCCCTTGAGGGCTTGAACCTGGAACCAAAACCCGCTCCCTATTATTGGTCACTCGGTTGGCTCAGCCTTCTGTCGGCCGTGGCTATTTCCATATGGATCACCCTGCTGAAACGGCCGGGTATCAAGGTATCTGATCTGAACCTGTGGAAGTTCCTGATCCCGCTGTTTGGAGCCGTACTGAGCTGGATTCTTATTCCGGGTGAGAATCCCCAGGCATTGTCTATTGCAGGCATGATTATTATCGCACTCTCCCTGGTCACCTTGAACCTTGTAAACAGGAAAAAGCATGCATTGGTAAAAGAAAAAACCTAACTTTAGGTAGGTTTTTAGCCATGCGTATTTTATCCCTCACATACCTGACAGGGTTGCTTCTGTTTTCCCTCTCCACCGTGTATGCCTTTGAATCGAAGCCTGTGGCTGTAAAGGGTGTAATTGATTTACGGGATTATAATTTCAAAACAGATGGTCCGGTCGATCTGGATGGTGAGTTTGAGTTTTACTGGGACCAGATGCTTAATCCTGCCATGGAAAGCGATTCAGGATTATTCAATTATATCAATGTGCCCGGGTCGTGGCACAAATTAAAAAAAGAGGACCCTGAGATTACCAGGTTTGGCTTTGCAACATACCGCCTGGTCATGTTGCTTCCCGAAGGTGTGAATGAATTGACTTTTAAAATTAACGGGGTGTATTCGGCATCCGGATACTTTCTCAATGGCAAGGCCATTGATTATCTGGGATTTCCAGGTGTAAATAAATACCAGACCCTGGTCAGGTACAACAGGCCTCTTGTGACAGGAAGGGTGAGCAGTTCGAAGGCTGAACTGCTTGTGAAGGTCTCCAATTTCGACTACCAGTTCAGTGGAATTGTGGGTGGAATATCGGTGGGATTGCCGGAGCAGATGATAGAGCAAAGGCAAAAGGAGCTGTTCCACAGTCATTTTCTGATCGGGGCATTTCTGATTATCGGGTTTTATTTTATGGGGCTTTACCTGATCCGGTCGGAGCATTACAGGCTCTATTTTGCTTTGATCTGCATGTTGATGGCCCTGCGGGTGTCCATGATCTCCGAGCTGCCTATCATGGATTCATTAAACCTGAACGGATTGACAGCAGCCCGGCTTGATTTTCTGAATATCTATTTTTTTGCTCCCTTCTTCACCCTGATGATCAGGTCCATTTTTCCCATCGAATTTCCAAAACTGGCATTCAGGCTGATCATGTGGATTTCTGCAGTTTTCATCGCCTTGGTGGTGGTGTCACCCATTAGCCTGTTCTCGTTTTCACTTTCCGGTTTCTTTGTTTTCTTCCTGCTCATCAGCCTGGTATATCTCTATGTGGTGATCCTGGCCTGGAACCGGGGCAGGAGTCATGCACCTGCCTTTACAATTGGATTACTGGTATTGTTCGCAGGAACTTTGAATGACATGCTTATGGATCTTGATTTGATTGAGAGCCATTATATTGTGCATTACGCCATGTTTGTTTACCTGCTTGTGTATGCCTACATCTTTGCTGACAAATCCAATCATCTGCAGAAAAAGACTGAAAAACTGACCCAGGAATTAAGCCAGGTCAGGAACCATCTTGAAGATCTGGTTGAGGAGCGTACCACAGAATTGCAGTCTGTTTCAAAACAGCTGGAGCAGCAGAAAAAAAAGCTTGAGATTTCCAACCGCGACCTGGTGGAGGCCATGAATGCCAGGAACAGGTTGTTTTCCATTATTGGTCATGATGTGAGGGCGCCTATCGGTTATATCAGGCAGGCCCTGGAAATGATCATCGAAAATAAGGGGATGACCGGGAACGAACGGGATGAGTTAATGAGAATGATGGCAAATACGTCCGAGATTACCTATAATCTCCTTGATAACCTGCTGGTATGGGGACGTTCTCAGACCGGCAGGCTGAAAGCCAATCCGACCCGGTTTCAGTTGAAGGAATTGATCGATGAGAGTCTTGAACTGGTAAATATCGGGATCAAAGAGAAACACCTCAAGGTGGAGGTTTTCATCAGCGAGGAGCATTATGTGGAGGCAGACAGGGACCAGCTCTATGTGGTGATCAGGAACCTGCTCAGCAATGCCATGAAATTCACCCCCGAAAAGGGGAGCATTTACATATCTTCCAAAAAACAAAAGGGTGAAATGATCATCTCCATCAGGGACACCGGAATTGGTATCCCTGATGCCATGCTGTCCAAGCTGCTGGATTCAAATTCTCATATGTCCACCAACGGGACCAAAGGAGAGAAGGGTTCGGGCCTGGGATTGAAGATCTGCAATGAGATTATTCAAACCAACCATGGATGGATCAGGATGGAGAGTGATTCCGGTTCGGGATCGACCTTTTTCATCGGCATCAAAGCCGCCCGGAAACCCACCTAGACAAATTCTTTCAAATGTTCAATTATGAAGGTACTTACCATTAAATCAGCCGATGTTCTTGAAGGGGAGATGCAGACCGAAGTGCATCATACTTTCGGAATGGAGCATTATACAGATTATGTGTTCAAACCCAGGGGTGACCAGAGGTATTCGGCAACCATTGTGATTGATGACTCAGCGCCCGTGATCAGGAAGGTGATATCAGCCAGCGAGGGCTTCCCCGGTCTAACCTTTGTCATTGATGACCTGGATATGGAAAACAACACCATAGAACGGTTTCATGTGCAGGAGGGGCTTGTAAAGGAACAACTCCGGTCGGGATGGAAATGGGAGCAATAGCACGGGCTTAATCTTTGGTTTTGATCTTCACCTTTGATGATCTCAGGCCATCTGCACTGGCGCTAATAATCAGGTCCCCTGGTTCGCTTCCTGCCTGCAGGATCAAAAGCTGTTTACCCCTGCGAACTTCCCTGGATGAACTCCCGGGAAGGGTATGGTCGGCCAGATCACCATTATCAATAACCCTGATTTTCCCCGGACCTTCCAGCCTGTAATTCACCAGGTGCCTGCTGTGGGGATTCAAAACGCCTGCACTGTCCATGACTTGCGTGGTGATTTGTACCACGTCGCTGCTGTTTGTATTGATCTGACGACGGTCGGATTGCATGGCCAGGCTATATGCTTTGTTTGCTGTTTTCAGTGTGTCTGTTACCTTTTGCATTTCCCCCTGCTCATCCGTGTAAAATGCCTGTGCCACCAGGTTCCCCGGTTCGAATGGAACCATCGAGCGGATCACACCGTCAGGAAATGAACTCCGGTTCAGGGTAGACAGGATGCTGTCGTTCAGAAGCAGATCGATCTTTTCACAGTTGGTAAATACCACCACTTCCTTGTCCCCCGGATCCTGCTGGAAGGACCAGTGGTCCACCAGGGGAGGACCAACCCAGCTGATCTGCCAGTTGGTCAGCTTGTTCAGTGAATCAGCCATCCGGGAATCATTCACAGTCAGTTTGACCATGGGATCCTCCCGGTAATGGGATCCGACATACCATGCATAGGGCTTGATAAAGCCATTGGTCTGAATAAGTCCGTTCCTAAAACCCCGGTCAGGCCACCCTGCCGATTCTCCGAGGTAATCAATTCCTGCCCAGATAAACTGGCCGGCCACGTACTCCTCCATGTCGTTCCAGGAATTGTCGGAATAATCGATGACGTGATAATCATCGCGCCGGGTTTTTCCGTAAGCTTTGGTCTCTGTAGCAATAAATACGGACTCAGGGTATTTCAAATGCCATGTTTTGAATGAGTCTGTCCTGTAGTTGTACGATACCACCGGTGACACATGCATCATGCGGGAGGGAATCTCATTGCCCCGCTCAGCATAGCCCGGATGCAGCGCGCAGGTGACTTCCCGGGAGGGATCCACCGATTTGGCCAGCTCCAGCATGTTCCGGTATATCTCAACACCCCGGGCAGGATCGTCAAGTTGTTCCACGGTTTCATTGCCCAGGCTCCACAGTACTACCGAGGGATGGTTCCGGTCACGTTTTATAAAATTGGACAGCTCCTCTTCCCAGTTCTCTTTCATATGGATGTCCACGGCTGATGCATTCCACTTGAGTTCCCATTTGTCGTACATTTCATCGATCACCAGGAAGCCCATCTGGTCGCATAGATCAAGCAATTCAGGGGAATGGGGATTGTGAGCCAGGCGGAGCGCATTCACACCAAGTTCTTTCAGTGCAGCCAGCCTTCTTCTCCAGCTTTCCATCGGAACAGCTGCACCCAGTTCTCCTCCGTCGTGATGCAGGCAAACGCCTTTCATCATCACCTTCTTGCCGTTCAGCAGGAAACCGTGATCCGGGTTAAAAGCCACTGTCCGGATCCCGTGAAAGGTCCTGACAAGGTCAATTTGCCGGTTATGTTCCATCAGGTAGCAATTCACCGCATACAATTGGGGAGATTCCGGAGACCACAGTCTGGGATCCTCAATCCGGAAACTGTTCAGGGCCGTATCCGATTTACCCGATTCCAGGAATTTGATGCGTTTGCCTTCGGCGACCAGCCGGCCATTGGGGTCGACAATATCATACCGGATCTCGAAACGTTGTGATTTTTTCCCCTGGTTTTGCAGCGCCAGGGATATCGAAATGGAAGCATCTCCCAGGCTGTCCACGTTTGAGGTAACTGCAGTTCCCCAAACCGGGATATGCAAAGCGTTTGTGGCTATCATCCTGATGTGCCTGTATATTCCGGCACCTGAATACCAGCGGTCTGACGGCAGCTTGCTGCAGTCGGTACGTACAGCGATCACATTCAGGGAATCTCTCTTTATCAGACGGGATACATCATGGTAGAAGCTGGTATATCCGTAAATATGTTTTCCCAGGTGTGTCCCGTTGAAGTAGACATCGGCATTCATATAAACTCCTTCGAAAAGCAGATAAAATTGGTCTTTATCCTGGTACTCGCTCAGGTCCAGATAATTTCTGTACCACCCGATTCCTCCGGGGTAAAAACCTCCCGCCAGGCCTGACGGATTGGATTGATCCACAGGATATTCAATCATCCAGTCATGGGGTATGGAGATATATCTCCATCGTGAGTCGTCATAAGCCCACGCTGCCGCCCCTTTCTGGTCACCCTGAATAAATCTCCAGTTCAGATCGATGTTTTTGTCAATACGTGGCGGGGTTTCCCTGGTACGGTATACAAACCAGGTGGCAGCTATCATTGTGATTAATAATATAATCCAGTGTAGTGTCTTCATCAGGTTCCGGGGGTTATTAAAAGAGACTCAAACCTGTTTATAAACTTATGAATGGTGTCAAAGTGTGCTGCTTTTAACCTGCGGTTCACCGCAGGCTGTGATATTCCTAACATCTGGCTGATTTCCATCTGGTTCTTTCCTGTCAGGTTCAGAAACATGGCCTCGGCCTGTTCGTCAGACCAGTCATGGATCATGATATCCATAAAACTGCATGTGAGATCAAATTCTGCATTCAGTGCCCTGTCCGTGGTAATGATGCTGATTCGCTGGTTTCGCCTCATCTTTGCTTTTCCGTCGGTGGCAGTCCTGAAAGCTGTTCCATCCGATTCGCGCAGGTGGTCCTGAGAGAATTCCACGGGGCCGATCCCTTCACATATCTTCAATTCGAGCCTTTCACCCAGTTCTTTATGGGAGAGGAACCGGAATGCACTGAACAGCATGATCACCGAGCGAAGGGAGTTGACGGGCGATTCGGACAGAGCCAGAAACTCATCCATCCTGATGATTTCATACTTGAGCTTTCCGGTAGCAGGTACCAACCTGTTTACAGCCTGGAAAGAAGCCCTGATCAGGTCCGGGATCTTGCTGTACTGCTCATCAGATACCCTGAAACCAGGGGCAAGTTCCCCTGCGACGACTGCGAAATGTGCCTTTTCCGTCATTCAGTACTTAATAAATTTAATGCGGGTATTCCGGGTATTATTAGGTAAAAGCGTTAGGCACCAAATTTATAATAATAAAAGTTTATTTTCCAACTCTTTGTTAAAAAAATAGCATATTGATGCATCATAACCTCAAATTGAATTGCGCTAATGCCTTCTTTTTCTGAAGTGTGTTCGTATTCGGACTCCTATCCTTAGACTCATTCTGAATAACTCAGGCATTCTCATGGAGGGCAGGCAAAGCGGGCGATTAATGTTATTTTTGATGTTTGTCAACACGTCGATTACCAATACAATAATGATGAAACGATCAATCAGTATTTTACTTATTATGTGGATGACTTCCTGGTGTATGGCGCAGGTTCCAACCCGCTGGCGGGGTCCATCAGGAAACGGGATATACCAGGAGAGTGGATTGTTAAAGGTCTGGCCCATGGAAGGCCCGGAAGTCCTTTGGATCTATGAACAGCTGGGACAAGGTCACTCTTCGGCCGTGGCGGATCAGGGATTCCTCTACACTTCGGGGATGATTGAAGGTACAGGCTATGTTTTTAAATTTAAATTGAACGGGACCCTGGTATGGAAGAAACCATACGGGCCCGAATACACAGAAAGCTGGTATGGCACCAGGGGAACTCCTGTGATTGTGGGAGAGAAGATTTATGTGGAAAGCGGGAACGGAAAACTGGTATGCCTTCAGAATTCAGATGGGAAAATCCTGTGGGCCAGGGAGCTTTTTAAGGATTTTGACGGATCCAACACCCAGTGGGGATTCAATGAAACTCCGGTGGTGGATGGGGATGTAATCTATGCAACCCCGGGAGGTAAGAATTACAATGTGGTTGCGCTGGACCGCCATTCCGGAGCACTGATCTGGAGCAGCAGGGGCAAAGGGGAATTATCAGGCTACTGTACACCCTTGTTGTTTGAGCACGGGGGCCGGAAAATCCTGGCAACTCATACGGCCTCAAGTTTGATTGGCCTGGATGCTGGAACGGGAGAATTGCTCTGGTCGCAGAGGCACACCAACGAGTGGTCGGTTCATGCCAATACGCCCATCTATCACGACGGGTCCCTGTTATATTTCAGTGGCTATGGCAGGGGTGGAGGCTTGCTTAAACTGAGCCCGGATGGGAATTCTGTGACCCGGACCTGGTTCGTGGACAGCCTGGACAGCCGCATCGGAGGCGCAGTACTGGTAGATGGGTATATCTACTTTTCCGGAGACAATTACAGGGAGTGGCGTTGCAAGGAATGGGAAACCGGAAAGGAGATGTATGCTTCTACGGCCATAGGCAAAGGTGCGGTCATTTTTGCGGACGGCATGCTTTATTGTTACAGCGAACGGGGAGAGCTGGCACTTGTGAAAGCGAGTCCCAAAGGTTTTGAGGTGGTCAGCAAAACCAGGGTCACCTTTGGATCCGAACAGCACTGGGCCCATCCCATGATCCATCGTGGAGTCCTTTATGTCCGGCACGGCAACGCTTTGGTCGCTTACAAAATAAATTAGTACTCAGTACTCAGCTCAGTACTCAGTACTCAGCTCAGTACTCAGTGTGTGAATGAAAAAGAAAGGTGAACGTATGACGATGAGAAGAGAGAGGATGCTGGCGGCGGTGATGATGGTTATCATCGGGTTAAGCGGAACCATGGCCCAGGATACGCAGTGGCGGGGTGCCGGAAGAGACGGGAAGTATGCCTGTCAGGGATTGCTTAAATCATGGCCGGAAGGTGGTCCGGAACTGATCCTGAAGAAAGAGGGACTGGGCAACGGTCATTCAACACCTATTTTGTATAAAGGAGATGTATATATCAGCGGCATAAGGGATAGGGTCGATGTGGTCACAAAACTTGATTTGCAGAGAAACATCCTCTGGGAAACCGTTTACGGGATGGCGTGGAATCAGTCATTCCCCGAATCCAGGAGTACACCCACCGTTGAGGATGACCGGCTCTACATCATGGGGGGACTGGGGACTGTGGTCTGCATGGAAACCGGATCAGGGACAATCATCTGGAGTGTGAATACCCATGAAACTTACCAGGGGGAGTTCCACCACTGGGGGATGGCCGAATCATTGTTGCTGACAGAAAATGCGGTGATCTCTTCACCGGTTGGGGGACAGACCGCAGTGGTCGCGCTGGATAAAAAAAACGGGTCCCTGATCTGGAAAACTGCCTCCATTGGCGGTGTCAGATCTTATGTCTCTCCGCTTCTTGTCAACCACAACGGGAGGAAGATGATCATTTGTACCTCCAGCCAGGATCTTTTTGCAGTGGATCCCGGGGACGGAAAAATCCTGTGGAAGAAAGATATCGTGAAGGGTCATTCCGGAGAGGGCAACGGCCGGAACAATACCAACACGCCGCTTTATTTTGAGGGGCAGATTTTCACCACCGCCGAAGGATTCCGGCTGATCAGTTCATTCCGGATTGCAGGGGGGACAGGACCATTCTGGGCCCATATGTCCATCTATGATAAGAAATTGTTTGTGCGGCACGGTACCGACCTTTTTGTATATGATCTGGCCCTGAAAACTTGAAGCTGAACAGTCCAAATATAATCACTGCCATCCTGGTGCTGGCTGGTTCGCTGTCCATTGCATGGTGGCTTGCCAGGGACCCGGTGGAGGAGTTCGTGACCACCGAGCCCGGATTGGATAACCGGGGTGCAGGTGCAGTAATCGCAGATATTAAAATAGGGGAGTTCTTTGAAACCCTGGGTACCATGGAAACCAGTCTGGAAGAGACCTGGCCACGGTTCAGGGGAGAGTATTTTGATAACATCAGCCGCTCGCGTATACCCCTGATTGAGAAGTTTCCTGCCGGGGGTCCCAGGATCAAATGGAAAAAGGACCTGGGAGAGGGACACGCAGGGGCGGCCATTTACAAAGGTGCTGTTTACGTCCTTGACTATGATGAGAAGGCCCGGGCCGACCTTTTGCGATGCTTTTCACTGGAAACAGGTGAGGAGCTCTGGGAAAGGGGGTATTTTATCAACCTGAAAAGGAACCATGGGATGTCCCGGACGGTGCCCGCAGTAACGGAAGACTATGTTGTTTCTATCGGACCGAGGAGTCATGTGATGTGTGTCCGCCGCCAGGATGGTGAATTTGTGTGGGGCCTGAACGTGGAGAAGCAATATGGAACCCAAATCCCATTGTGGTATACGGGACAATGCCCGCTTATTGATGAGGGGAAGGCCATCATTGCTGTGGGGGGGAAAGTCCTGGTGGTGGCGCTGGACCTTGAAACCGGGGAGGTGCTCTGGGAAACACCCAACCTGGGAGCCTGGCAGATGTCGCACTCCTCCATAATACCCTATAACTTCAAAGGGGTGAAGATGTATGTTTACAGTGCCTATGGAGGTGTATGCGGTATTGCGGCTGACGGCCCGGGTGCGGGAGAGATCCTCTGGGAAACCACTGCATGGAACCACCAGGTGGTGGCACCTTCGCCCGTATGTTTGCCCGATGGGAAGGTGTTCCTGACAGCCGGGTATGGAGCAGGTGCCATGGTTTTGCAGTTGAAGGGCGATGCCAGCGGATTTGAAGTGGAGGTGATCAATGAATACTTACCCAAAGACGGTCTTGCCTGTGAACAGCAAACCCCGTTGGTTTTCGAGGAACATTTGCTGGGGATCCTCCCCAAAGATGCAGGTCCCCTGAGAAACCAGCTGATCTGCGTAAGCCCGGAAGATTTTACCAAAGTGATCTGGTCCAGCGGCCCCGAAAAAAGATTCGGCCTTGGACCCTATATGATTGCAGATCACAAACTCTTTATAGTGAGTGATGACGGAACCCTGACCATCGCCAGGCCCAGTATCAGAGAGTATATTGAACTGGACAGCTACCGGGTGATGGAAGGGAACGATGCCTGGGGGCCGCTGGCTGTGGCCGACGGCTACCTGGTCATGCGAGACTCAAAAACAATGATATGCCTCGATATGGCTGCTGAACGGAACAGATAGAAACAATCCAAGCTGACTAAAATGAAAAAGAGAAGTCTGACGGTAGTGGTGCTCGTGATCCTTGCATTGATCATTGCTGTGATCACAGTCGATTTTGTAAACAACCGGCCCGATCGCCGGGGTGCAAATCCCTATGCACTGGAGGTGGATCAGTTGAAAGTGGTGGATCCTGAACTGATCTCCCACCGGGAAACCCGCAATCTTTCACTGGGATCGCTTGTGGCTTCCGCGATGGATTATCACAATGGGAAACTTTTCATTGTTGGGGATTCCTCGCTGGTGATCATTCGTCCCGATGGCACGGTGGATGGCAGGTTTGACATACTTCCCTCGCCCACGTGCCTGCTGGTGGATGACCGGCAGGTCTATATCGGTTATCAATCCTTTGTGGCCAGGTATGATCCCGCCGGTGAATTGTTGCAGCAATGGGACGACCTGGGGGAACGTGCTGTAATCACCAACATGGCGGGGAATGGCGATAAGATATATGTTGCCGATGCCGGAAACCGGATGGTCGTTATCTATGGCAGCGAAGGGGAGCGGCTGGGTGAATTTGAAGGAAAAGCAGAAACCGAAGCGGGGCATGGCTTTATTGTACCCAGTGCAAATTTTGATCTGGCTGTGAACAGCTATGGTGAATTGTGGGTGGTCAATCCAGGCAAACATGCAGTTGAAAATTACAGCGATGATGGAAGGATGCGGGGTTTCTGGGAGAATGCCTCTTTCGGTATTGACGGGTTTCTGGGATGCTGTAATCCGGCGAGGATTGCAGTCATGGAGGATGGTTCCTTTGTGACCAGTGAAAAGGGGGTTGTAAGGATCAAGATTTATGATCCCTCGGGCCGGCTTAAAAGTGTGGTTGCACCTCCTTCTCTCTTCAAGGAAGAGGGCAAGGCCCCCGATGTCTGCGTGGATGAGCAGCAGGTGATATATGCACTGGATTTTGACCGGAATGTGATCAGGATTTTTGAACCGGGAAAAGATGAATAGGAGAAAGTTTATACATGGCATGGTCCGGGGAGGGCTTCTGGCCTCCATGGCCATGGTGGCAGGAATTCTGGTTTCCAGGAAGCAGATCTCCCTGCAAAAGGAGTGTGGATTGAAATCACCGTGCAGGAACTGCAGGATCCTGGAGGATTGCAGGCTTCCGGCGGCGGAAAAAGAGCGTATCAATGGCAAAGGATAAGGCATACAGCAGGCGAACCTTTATCAACAACGGGGTGAGGCTGACCCTTGGGCTCACCGTTGTGGGCACGGGAGCGTTGTCCCTCTCCCGTTCAAAGGATGGAAAGGAGTACGTATGGCAGATTGATCCCTTCAAGTGCACACAGTGCGGGCGCTGCGCCACCGAGTGTGTGAGGGCCGAATCGGCTGTCAAATGCATCCATGCCTATGACCTGTGTGGTTATTGCGATCTGTGCGGAGGGTATTTCAAGCCCGGCGCCAAACTGCAAACGGGTGCGGAGAACCAGCTCTGTCCCACGGCAGCCATCCAGCGGAAATTCATTGAGGAGCCCTTCTTTGAATATATCATTGACGAAGAACTTTGTATCGGCTGCGGCAAGTGTGTGAAAGGGTGTTCGGCCTTCGGAAATGGTTCTTTACACCTGCAGATCAGACACGACCGTTGTTTGAACTGCAACCAGTGCTCCATTGCCTCTAACTGTCCGTCGGATGCAATCAGCAGGGTGCCCGCTTCGCAGCCTTACATGATCAAAGGGAGTTTTACCAGGGAGGAGGAGGGTTGAAATGGCAAAATTGAAACCCATAGCCATCCTGGTTCTGTTCCTGCTTTTCATGCTGGCCGGAAGCCAGGTTCATTCCCAGCAGCGGTTCCCGAAACCTGAATTTGATTCGGGGTATGTGCAACCAAGCCCCACGACACCCGAACCCAGGGCCGTCGCCCTTGAGTATTTTGACGTATTTGTCTTGCTGGCAGTCCTCTCACTGGCTTCCTGGCTGGCCATCAGGAAACGTTCCAGGAAAGGATTGCTCTGGCTTTCTGTCTTCTCCCTGATCTATTTCGGATTTTACCGCGATGGCTGCATTTGCTCCATCGGGGCCATCCAGAATGTAGCCCTTTCGATCTTCGATCCCGCCTACGCCATTTCGCTGGCAGCCCTGCTTTTTTTCCTGCTACCCCTGCTTTTTGCCCTTTTCTTCGGCCGGACCTTCTGTGCGGCGGCCTGCCCCTTGGGAGTTATACAGGACCTGCTGGTGATCAACCCGGTCTCCATTCCCAGCTGGATCAGGAAGACCCTGGGTTTTATTCCCGTGATTTACCTGGGGCTTGCGGTACTCCTGGCTGCCACGGGAAGTGATTTTATTATCTGCCGCTACGATCCCTTTGTGGGAATTTTCAGGATGGACGGGCCCTTCCTGATGATCTTCCTGGGCATCACCTTTCTTATGCTGGGGATGTTTTATGCACGCCCCTATTGCAGGGTATTCTGCCCTTATGGCGTATTGCTCGGATGGATGTCAAAGTTCTCCCGATGGCACCTGAGCATTACCCCGGGCGAGTGTATCAAATGCAAACTGTGCAAGGACTCATGTCCCTTCGATGCCATCCAGGTACCGGTGGACAAAGCGTACCGGACACCCGGGGTATCCAGGAAGAACCTGAGGAGGTTTATCCTCTACGTGGGTCTGATCCCCGTCCTTGCGCTGGCCGGTGGTTGGATCGGATCCAAATCGGAAGTTTACCTGAGCAGGGTACACCCGGATGTTTACCTGGCAGAGCTGATGATCAGCAATCCGGAACTAAGGGAAGATGAAGAGAACCTGGATATCCAGGCTTTCCTTAAATCAGATAAAACCTTTGAACAGCTGGTTGAAGAGGCATCCGTGATCAGGAACAAATTCAAAAAAGGGGGTTGGGCCTTGGGAGCTTTTATCGGGCTGGCCCTGGGAATTACACTGATGAACCAGGTGGTATTCCGGAGCAGGGAGGATTATGAACCCCACAGGGGGGATTGTTTCTCCTGCGGAAGGTGTATGGACTTTTGTCCGGTGGACAAAAGCAGTACTTAGTACTCAGTGCGAAAAAAGATGTAAAAAAAGAGATATGGACCAAGAGAGTAAAATAAAGGTTTCTTACAGGGCGGCCCTGGTTTCGGGGATCTTCTGCGCCGTGGTGGCATTGCTGCTTATCCTCAATTTCTGGCACATGAAACAGCATGAGCCGCTGGAAAGCAAGACCATTGAAGCCCTGATAAGCCGTCTTTCCCAGGAGCCCAACAACGAGGAGCTCAAAGAAGAGATCCGCAGTTTTGACCTGCTGGCCAGGAAGGCTTATTTCACCAGCAAATGGCAGGTGAAGACCGGAACCTGGCTGTTGCTTTTCGGTGGAATTATCATGGCTGTGTCGCTCAAAATTTATACCGATCTCCGGGCCGGCATCAACCTTCCGGGGGAGACCGCCGAGGAGCTGCTGAAAGCCCGGGCCAATGCCCAGTACTGGCTTTTTTTGGCCGGCGGACTGATCCTGGGATTTGCACTTGTTGCAGCATTTCTGAGCAATGACTACCTCAGTAAATTTGATGAGATGGCTGTGGTGGAGACACCTGTTGCCGAGGGAAGCGGCATTGAGGTGATCGATGTATTTCAACAGGAGGCTGCTGTTTCCGGGGAGGAGTCCGGGGCTGACTCATCAGTCAATGAAACAGCGGGACAACCGGCTTCCACTGATCCCTCCAGCGTTGCAGTTAAAACGGCTCCCTCGGACAGGCCGGCAGCCATTACCCCGGCCACCACGGGATTCAACAGGGAGGATTTCAAGAAAAACCAAGCCACCTTCAGGGGGTACATGGGATTGGGAGTTTCCTACCACAAAAATATCCCTGAAAGCTGGGATGGCCCTTCGGGACAGCATGTGAAATGGAAGGTGGCCCTCTCCAAACCGGGCTTCAATTCACCGGTGATATGGGGCGACAGAATCTTTGTGTCGGGCGGTGACGTCAGTGCCAGGATGGTTGCCTGTTACAACCGCAATACGGGTCAGCTGATCTGGGAACAGGAGGTAAAGGATATCCCGGGATCTCCCGCCTCGCCACCCCGGGTGAGCGATGATACGGGATTGGCTGCCCCCACCATGGCAGTGGACGGGAAACGGGTCTATGCCATTTTTGCCACCGGCGATGTGATCTCCTTCAGCCTGGACGGCAAGAAAGTCTGGGGAAGGAACCTGGGCGTACCCAACAACCACTACGGCCACTCCTCTTCCCTGCAGGTATGGGGAAACAAACTGGTGGTGCAATACGATACCAATACCAAAGGCCGGATGCTGGCACTCAACACAGCCACCGGTGAAACCATCTGGGATGTGGACCGGCCGGTTCACATCGCCTGGTCCTCTCCCGCCCTGATCGATGTGGGCGGTAAAATCCAGATAGTCACCTCAGCCGATCCCTACGTGTCGGGCCATGACCTGGAGACCGGTGCAGAGGTGTGGAAGGTGGAGGCCATGATGGGAGAGGTTGGGCCGTCGGTAGCCTATGATGACGGGCTGGTCTTTGCGACCAACGAATATGCCCGCCTGGCAGCCATGGAGCCGAAACCCGGAGCAGCCATCATCTGGGAGGATGATGAATATCTTGCAGAAGTGGCAAGTCCGGTGGCCTGGAAAGGATTGCTCTATGTGGCCACAAGCTATGGCGTGCTGGTCTGCTACGACACCAAAAGCGGAACTAAAATATGGGAAAAGGAGTTTGGTAAGGGCTTTTATTCATCACCCATGATCGCCGATGGCAAGGTGTATATCATGGATACGGGCGGGACCATGCACATCCTCAAAGCCGACAGATCGGGAACGGTGATTGCAGAACCAAAGCTGGGAGAACCCGGCTTCACACTGCCGGTGTTTGCGGATGGGGTGGTCTATCTCAGGGGGACGAAGAATTTGTATTGTATAGAGAAATAGGGTTTGGGTTATTGGGTTAGGGTGGATAGGAAAGATAGGAAAGACAGGAAAGACAGGAAAGACAGGTTGGATAAATGGAGATTGAGATCAGGGATATAGATGCGATTGTGAAGGAACTGGGGACCGGGCAGCGTTCGGTGATCCCCATTCTGCAGGCCATCCAGAAAAGGTATAATTACCTTCCGGAGGAGGCCCTGCGGAGGGTGTGTGAAATCTCCGAGATCACCCCCGGACAGATTGTGGGTGTGGCCAGTTTCTATTCCCAGTTCCGGTTCTCACCGGCAGGGAAGCACATGATTAAAGTTTGTGTAGGAACCGCCTGTCATGTAAAAGGAGCAGGGCAGGTATACGATGCCATGAAGCGGGAGCTTGGATTGGGCGAAGATGAAGATACAACCGGATCGGGAAAATATACCATGGAAAAAGTCAATTGCCTGGGATGTTGTACCCTGGCACCGGTGGTACAGATTGACCAGGTTACCTATGGTCATGTGAGCACCTCCAGCGTGGCCTCCGTGCTGAAGGATTTTGAAAGCCAGAAAGAAGATCCGGGCAAAAGGAGATATAAATATTCCGATGGCAGCGAGGTAAAGGGAGAGATACGGATAGGCCTGGGGTCGTGCTGTGTGGCCAGCGGAAGTGATGAGATCAGGGATGCGGTGAAAGATACCATTGACAGGAAAGGCCTGAATGTGAAACTGAAGCATGTGGGATGCGTGGGGATGTGCCACCAGGTACCGCTGGTGGAGATTGTACCCACGGAAGGGGAAGCCACACTCTATTCGAAGGTGAAGGCGGCCGATGTGGAGCAGATCCTGGAGCAGCACTTTCAACCGGCGGGATTGCTCCAAAGGATATCGGGCAAATTCCTCAGGGTGGCGGATACCATCCGCGATGACAGCAGGTGGCAGGGTGTGGATCGCTATGCCCTGGATGTGAGGGAGAAGCATGTCTCCTCCTTCCTCGGAAAACAGGTTCCCATGGCCACCGAATTCAGGGGCATCATCAATCCCGTCGACCTGGAGGAGTACAGGAGCCGGGATGGATTCAAAGGCCTTTCAAGGGTGCTGAAGGAAATGACCCCGCAACAGGTGATTGATGAGATCACCGGAAGTGGTATACGCGGCAGGGGAGGTGCCGGTTTTCCCACCGGGCGAAAATGGCAGATGGTGGCTGATGCCCCGGGCCCTCTCAAATACATCATCTGCAACGGTGATGAGGGTGATCCGGGTGCTTTCATGGACCGTATGTTGCTTGAATCCTATCCCTACCGGATCATCGAAGGTCTGGTCGCCGCGGGATATGCCGTGGGGGCAGGGGAGGGGATTCTTTACATCCGCGCCGAGTATCCCCTGGCAGTAACCCGGATGCTGCAAGCGCTGGAGGTTTGCAGGGAAGAGGGATTCCTGGGGAAGAATATCATGGGAACCGGGATTGATTTTGATCTTTCTGTCTACCAGGGAGCAGGTGCCTTTGTTTGCGGGGAGGAGACTGCACTGATGGAATCCGTTGAAGGGAAAAGGGGATTTCCCAGGATCCGCCCGCCCTTTCCGGCTGTGAAGGGATTGTGGGGCCGGCCAACCCTGGTGAACAATACAGAAACTTTTGCCCAGATAGCCTATATCCTGAAGAACGGGGCCACGGCATTCAACCGGATCGGAACCGAATCTTCAAGAGGTACCAAAGTGTTTGCTCTGGCGGGTAAAGTAGCCCGCGGAGGACTCATCGAGGTTCCCATGGGCATCACCATCAGGGAGGTGGTGGAGGAGATCGGCGGAGGTGTTGCAGGCGGGCGCACTTTTAAAGCGGTGCAGATCGGGGGGCCATCGGGGGGATGCGTCCCGTCGTGGAAATCGGATACGCCCATCGATTTCGAGTCCCTGAAAGAGGTGGGTGCCATGATGGGATCCGGGGGACTGGTGGTGCTGGATGATACCGACTGCATGGTGGATATTGCCAGGTATTTCCTGACTTTTACGCAGAACGAGGCCTGCGGAAAATGCAGTTTTGGCCGCATCGGTACCAAAAGGATGCTGGAGATCCTGGAAAAAATTACCTCGGGGAAAGGGACCGGAGAGGATCTGGAAAATCTGGAGGAACTGGCCCGGTGGACCAAAAAAGGGAGCCTGTGCGCCCTGTGCGGTACGGCACCCAATCCCATTCTTTCCACACTTGAATATTTCAGGGATGAGTATGAGGCCCACATCAGGGGAGAATGCCCTGCCGGGAAATGCAAGGAGCTTATCAAGTATGAGATCACCGATGATTGTATCGGATGCACCCTCTGCGCCCAGGATTGCCCGGTGGGAGCCATTGCTTTCAAACCCCACGAAAAACATGTGGTGGACCATACCTTGTGTATCAAATGCGACGGATGCAAGCAGGTTTGTCCGGAAAATGCTGTGATCACCAGATAAGGAACCATGGTAAAACTGAAGATCGATAACAGGGAAGTTGAAGCTAAGCGCGGTGCTTTGCTGATGGAGGTGATCAGGGAGACAGGGTCCCACGTACCCTCCATGTGCTACCTGAAAGGGGAGGCGCATTTCACATCATGCATGGTCTGTGTGGTGAAGGACCGCAAATCCGGGAAGCTGATCCCATCCTGCTCCCTTGAGGTGGAGGAAGGGATGGATATCGTCAGCGGGGATGATGAGGTTCTGGAAG
Organism: uncultured Bacteroides sp.; assembly: GCA_964453785.1. Lineage (GTDB taxonomy): Bacteria > Bacteroidota > Bacteroidia > Bacteroidales. Next base: position 16,969 of record CAYVRK010000030.1, on the reverse strand, counting down.
CCAGAAAAACATCCCTGGAGCTGCTGTTGAGTGAGCATGTGGGGGATTGTGAGGCCCCCTGTCAGGTCACCTGTCCGGCCCATATGAATATACCGCTGATGAACCGGCTGCTGGCCAGAGGTGACTTCGAGGAGGCCCTGAAGGTGATCAAAAAAGATATTGCATTGCCTTCCATCCTGGGCCGGATCTGTCCGGCACCCTGCGAGGGCGCCTGCCGGAGGAAATCCATCGATCAGGCGGTATCCATATGCCTGCTGAAGAGATTTGCAGGTGATGCGGACCTGGGCCTGGATCAGTCCTGGATACCGCCGGCAGAGAAACCCACAGGCAAGCGGGTCACCATCATCGGAGCCGGACCGGCGGGACTGGCGGCAGCGTGGCACCTTGCCCTGAAGGGGCATGACTGCACGGTGGTAGACCGCAATGAAACAGCAGGAGGAAGCCTGAACAAAGAGGTGGACCAAAAGGTGCTTCCCGGGAAAGTGCTGCAGGATGAGATCAGGCTGATCCGGCTGGCCGGTGTGGCGTTTCGCACCGGAACCTCAGTGGATGCAGAAAGTTACAGAGAAATTTCGGCAGAAAGTGATGCGGTGGTGATCGCAACGGGCAAAGGGGAGAGTGGTGTTGCCGGTTGGGGAATCCCCATGCATGATAAAGGGGTGGAAGCGGATGGAACCACCTACCGGGTGGAAGCGTCCCACCTGTTTGTGGTGGGAAGTGCGCTGAAACCGTCACGCATGGCCATCCGGGCTCTGGGACAGGGGAAAGAGGCGGCTGAAAGCGTGAACCAGTTCCTTCGTGGTGAGACTGTAACGGGGGAGAAATTCAGGTTCAATTCCCGTTTTGGAAAACTGCTTCCTGCCGAGCATGGGCAGTATTTAAAGGAATCAAAACCGGGCCCGCGCCTGGAGCCTGAAGTGTTGGCAAACGGGCTTACTGCAGCACAGGTCATGGAAGAAGCTGCCCGGTGCCTGCACTGCGATTGCCGCGACCTTGAAAATTGCAGCCTCCGCATCTATTCCGATCTGTATGGCGCCGACCAAAAAAGATTTAAATCCGACCAGCGGGCGTTGTGCAGGAAAGTGGACCAGCACGACCTGGTGATCTACGAACCCTCCAAATGCATCAAATGCGGGATCTGTGTCCGGATCACGGAAAAGCATATGGAACCGTTTGGCCTGACATTTATTGGCAGGGGATTTGAAGTGGTGGTAGATATTCCCTTCAACGAATCGCTGGCCAGCGGTCTCAGCATAGCTGCCCTGGAGGTGGCCGGAGCCTGCCCGACCGGGGCCATATCAAAAAAGTAGAAAGGGGCTACCGAAGGAACTGAGCCGACAGGCGAAGAACGGAAAAGGGAAAAGGGAAAAGGTGTACGTGTAGAAATTGAGATATTTGCACGTGTTCGTTATTTTTTGTAATTTCACATGTATAGTTTTTGGAAAAAAGAGAAGTGTAATGAATACGAAACTAACATTGACCATTGAAAAGGAGGTGATCGGCAAAGCCAAAGCATATGCCAGTCAGAATGGCCGGAGTTTGTCCGATATTGTGGAGAATTATTTGAAGGCCATAACACATGAGGAGGGAGTAAGGGAGGTGGAGATCACCCCCATGATGAAATCACTCAAGGGATCTTTCAAAGCACCCGAAGGATTCGATTATAAAAAGGAGCTGGGTAAAGGACTTTCTGAGAAATACCTGGATCAATGAGGAATGTGCTGATTGACACAGATGTGATCCTGGATTTCTTTTTCGACAGGACCCCTTTTTCAGACCCGGCAGCGCAGGTTTTTTCATTGTGTGAGTCAGGACGGATCAATGGTTTTGTAACCCCGGTGATCTGCAGTAATACTTATTATCTGCTTCGGCGAACGGCCAAACACGACAGGGTGATTGAAAAAATGAATCAGATGTTGAGGGTCATGGATGTGTTAAATATGGATAAGGACGTGGTCATTCAAGCCCTGAATTCCGGATTCAGAGATTTTGAGGATGCCCTTCAGAATTTTGCTGCATTGAAATCCGGACTCATCAGCATCATTCTTACACGCAATGTGAAAGACTATTCGAACAGTGATATGGGTGTACTGACACCGGAAAGCTATCTAAAGATCTTTGAATGAATTTGAAACTTCATGGGATATTGTTATTTCTGATCTGGGCCGGATCTGTGGTCCAGGCACAGGAGGCGGATTGCTGGGGCAATTCCAGGGGCGATGCGCAACTCACCGGAGTGAGCCGTTCCACTATTCCGGAGGATCCGGCCCTGCTGTGGAATTTCAATACCCAGGATGGCATCAAGGCTGCCCCGGTGGTTTGCAGTGGTGTGGTGGTGGTGGGTACGGTGAGCGGGAAGGTATTCGGGATCAATACGGATGGCACCCTCAGATGGAAAATTGTGATGGAGAACGGCATCGAGGCTCCTGCACTGATCGTGGATGACCTGGTTTATCTGGGGAACCTGGATGGTACACTGCTTGCCATTGAGCTGGAGACCGGGAATATCAGGTGGACCTACAAGACCGATAACCAGATTATGGGAGCCCCCACCTATTACAGTGCAGGAGGAAAGAGCGTGGTAATGGTGGGAAGCTATGACTACTACCTGCATGGCGTCGATCCAAAAACAGGTCAGGGTTTATGGAAATATGAAACCTACAATTATATCAACGGAACCTGTGCCCTGTACAAGGGCATGGCAGTGTTCGGGGGGTGTGACGGGTATATTCACATGGTCAGGGCTGAAAACGGCGAAGAAAACGCCAGCCTGGAGATTTCCACCTATGTGGCCAGTTCGGCCTGCATCGATGGTGATCATGCCTTTGTGGGTGACTACGACGGTCGTTTTTCAGCCGTGAATCTGAAAGAGAAAAAGGTGAGCTGGAAGTTCGAAAACAAGGAGGCCAACCTGCCATTTATCGGCTCGCCCGCCATCGAAGGGGATTTTGTCTATATCGGGAACCGGGACAAGTTCATGTATTGCCTGAACAAAACCAACGGGAAACTGGTTTGGAAGGTTGATACGGGAAGCCGGGTGGATGCTTCACCGGTGGTGATTGGAAACCGTGTGCTTGCAGCCAACATGCGGGGGGACCTGTTCCTGATGGATAAGCGGTCGGGAAAACCGGTGTGGAGCTACGAACTGGGAACGGCAATCAATGGCAATCCGGCAGTGACCGGCGGACGCATCTATGTGGCCGGAGATGATGGGAGGCTGTATTGTTTTGGGAAAAAATAAGCCAATGAGGATCATGCATATCATCCCCGGATCGGGGGGAAGTTTTTATTGCGGGAATTGCCTGCGGGATTCAAAATATGTGGAGGCACTCCGCAAGTCGGACCACCAGGTGGTGAAGCTGCCCATGTACCTTCCCCTGTTTGCCGATGAGCACGATCTGAGCAGGGAGATCCCTGTTTTTTACGGGGCAGTCAGCATCTACCTGAAGCAGCTCTTTCCTATTTTCAGGAAAGCACCGGGGTGGGTGGACCGGGCATTGAACTCCAAACCCATGCTTAAACTGGCCTCGCGTTTTGCAGGCTCTACCAGGGCCAAAGGTCTGGAGGAGATGACTGTTTCCATGCTCCTGGGAGAAGAGGGGCAGCAAAAGGAGGAACTGGACAGGATGGTGGACTGGATCGTAGAGAATTGCAATCCCGATGTGATTCACCTTTCCAATGCACTCTTGCTTGGACTGGCCCAGCAATTGTCCGGCCGCCTTCATGTTCCTGTGATCTGTTCCCTGCAGGACGAAGATGTGTGGGTGGATGTGATGAAACCTTCGGCCAGGGAGAGTGTCTGGAAACTGATGGCCAGGAAAGCCGAACATGTAAGTGCTTTCATACCTGTAAGCAATTACTATTCGGAGGTCATGAAGCAAAACATGAAAATCCCTGAAGAGAAGCTTCAGACGGTGCATATCGGGGTGGATCCGGCCGATTACCAGTTCAAACCGGTTTCGGAAAAGGGCCGGAACATCGGCTTTGTTTCCCGCATGTGCCACGAGAACGGGATGGACATCCTGGTGGATGCATTTTTAATCCTGAAGAAGAAAAAGGAGTTTGAAGACGTGGGCCTGGTACTCACCGGCGGTTCTACCGGTGACGACCGAAAGTACCTTCACGACATCAGGTTGAAGCTCAGGGAACACGGGGTTATGGACCAGGTCGATTTTCATGAGGATTTTGAAGAGCAGGGATTGAGGGAGTTTCTGGATAAGGTAGCCATGGTTTCGGTCCCGGTCCGCAATGGTGAGGCATTCGGGATCTATCTGCTTGAATGCATGGTATCGGGCGTGCCTGTGGTCCAGCCTGCTCTGGGGGCATTTCCTGAAATTGTAGGCCTTACGGGCGGCGGTGTGGTATACCCGTCCAACACCCCTGAAACACTGGCTGAATCCCTGGAAGGATTGTTGTCCGACCCGGAACAGCTGGATCAGCTGAGCAAGAAAGGGGCAGAGGGTGTGAAAAAGCATTTCCATATTAATGTGCAGGCAGCGCAGATGGTCGGAGTGTATGAAAGTGCCATCAGGAACATGAAAGCTGAACCTTCATAAAGACTTTAAAACATACCTAACATGCTGCTATCACTGAAGAGCATTACCAAAGGATTCGGAGATCCGGATGATCCAGCCTATCGCCGGGTTCTGGAGGACCTTTCACTGGATGTGGAGCAGGGAGAAAGTATTGCCATCCTGGGACCCTCCGGGTCGGGTAAAACCACCTTGCTGAATATCATCGGGGGCATGGATCATCCCGACCAGGGTTCCGTGGTGTTTAACGGGCAGGAGATTACCGCTTTGTCTGACCGGGAGATGGACCATTTCCGGAACAAACAGATCGGTTTTGTATTCCAGTTCCACCATTTGCTTCCGCAGTGCACCCTGTTGGAGAATGTGCTGGTTCCCACGCTGACAGATGCATCCCGCGGGAAAGAGAAATCTTCCCGTGCCGAAGGGCTGATGAAAAGGGTCGGGATCTGGGATTACCGGGACAAACTGCCCGCAAAGCTCTCAGGGGGAGAGTGCCAGCGGGCTGCCGTGGTCAGGGCCATGATCAATTCACCCTCCCTGTTGCTGGCCGACGAGCCCACCGGTGCGCTTGACCGGGACAACGTGGGCGCCATGGCCGAATTGCTTTTGGATCTGAACAGGGAGGACGGGCTTACCCTCCTGGTGGTCACCCACTCGGCCGCCCTGGCCGGAAGGATGGGAAAGACCATGGAGCTCAGAAATGGTAAACTGCAGACGATGTGAAAGCGCGCCGGCTTATATTCAGCAGTCTTGCCTATTACTGGAAGAAGAACCTGCTGCTGGCAGTGGGGATTGCCGTCAGTGGAGCGGTGATCACCGGTGCCATGATGGTGGGCGATTCGGTGAAATACAGCCTGAACCTGATCGTGGAACAACGCCTGGGCAATGTGACCCATGTGATGAAAGCCGGTGACCGTTATTTTACCACGCATCTGGCAGAAAGCGTAAAGGAGCAGTTGCAGGTTCCGGTTTCCACGGTTTTGCTGCAGGAGGGCAGCGCCACCTCCGGCGGAGGCCGGATCCGGATCAACCACATCCAGGTACTGGGGGTTGATGCTGCCTTTGATGCACTGGCAGGTACCGATGAATATTACAAAAGGTTGTCGGGCGATACCGTTGTTCTGAGTGCCAACCTGGCCAGGCGCCTGAATGCGGGTGTGGGGGACGAGCTTCTGCTGAGAATTGAGAAGGCCAGCCTGATTCCCCTGAATGCCCCCTTCGTATCGGATGCCGAAAACATGGTTACCCTCCGGGCAACCGTCGGAGAGATTGCCGGAGAGGAGCAGCTGGGTCGTTTCAACCTGAAAGTTTCCCAGACAGCACCCTTCAATGTATTTATGGCCCAGGAGAGGCTTCAGAAACTGATGGATTTTGAAGGCCGGGCCAATGTGATGCTTTTCAACGCAGGCTCTTCGTGGGACCGGGAAGGGATCATGAGGGTGGTGGATGAACAGTTTTCGGCCGCCGATGCAGGATTGGAGTTCTCCCTCCTGGCGGAGACTTACCAGGTGGAGGTAACCAGCCACAGGGTCTTTATCGACGAACCCTTATCCAGTGTCCTTTCCGGTATTTCTCCCCCGGGGGAGGGGATCGTGACCTATTTTGTGAATGCCCTTTCCTCTGCCGGCAAAAGCACGCCCTATTCCTTTGTGTCAACCCTTCCCGCCAGCTGGCTCAGGCCCGATGAGATCATCATCAACACATGGCTGGCTGAAGACCTGGGTGTGGGAGCAGGGGACAGCATGGACATGGCCTATTTTGAGGTGGGACCGCTCCGTGAATTGAACCAGGTCTCTGCCCGGTTCACCATCAAGGCTGTTGTAAAAATGGAAGGAAGGTTCGGGGACAGGAACCTGATGCCCGACCTGCCGGGCCTCTCCGATGCAGGGAATTGCAGGGACTGGGATACGGGGGTGCCCATTGAACTGGAGGCTATCAGGGACAAGGATGAGGATTACTGGGACCGGTATGGAGGGATTCCCAAGGCTTTTATTTCGGTGGACAGGGGGAGGGAGTTGTGGCACAACCGCTTTGGCACCTATACGGCATTCAGGTACCGGGCGGATGATCCGGCAGCGCTTGAGGCGGCCATCGTGGACCAGATTGAGCCTTCCATGATCGGGTTTGCCATTGAACCTACCAGGACGAAGGGAGTTGAAGCCGCCGGGAACGGGGTGGATTTCAGCCAGCTATTCGCAGGACTCAGCTTCTTTCTACTGCTTGCAGGTATCTTGTTGACAGTTCTTCTTTTCCTGCTGAACCTGGAGAGCAGGGAGGAGCAACTGGGGACCCTGGTGGTCCTGGGAATCCCTGTAAGGAAAATACGGGGCATCATTTTCGTTGAAGCCATGGTTGTGTCCGTGATCGGCGCACTGGCAGGCCTGGTTCTGGCAGTGGGTTATAACGCCCTGGTATTCAGGGCCCTCAATGGCGTATGGAAAGATGTGGTCCGCACGGAGATGATGCATGTGGATATCCGTTCCGCCACGCTGCTTACTGGATGGTTCATCACCATGGTGATCGCCATACTGGCCCTGTGGTTCCCCCTGAACAAAAAGCTGCACAGGATGGTCAGCAGCCATAAGAAAACCAGAAAAGAAGTGGTCGCTCAAAGGGAAGGTGTGAAACGGGTGGAACGGACGAAGCAGGTTGACCAGGGAAAACCCCGAAAACCGCTATCACGATGGCTGGCCGGTGCTGTTTCCATAGTAAGTTTTTCTGCTGCGCTCATCCTGATCGGATCCCAGCTGGTCAGGCTCGAACTGGTGAACGTCCCCGTATTTTTCTCAGCCGGAGGCCTCTTGCTGGCGGGATCGGTCTTCGCCGTATTCTGGTTCCTGGCTCTGAAACAAAAGCCGTCAGGGGAACGGTTTGACCTGAAGGTCCTGAGCTGGAAAAACGCCACACGGAACAGGACCCGGAGCATGAGCATTGTCATCCTGTTTGCCATTGGAGCCTTTTTGGTGATCTCCACAGGCAGCAACCGGAAAGACCTCTTTTCCAATTCCCAGGATCCCGGCAGCGGTACCGGCGGTTTTTTGTACTATGCCGAATCCACGATTCCCGTGCTGCAACAACTCAACAATCCCGGGGTGAGGCACGAAACCGGGATTGAAGGGGAAACTACTTTTGTCCAGATACGCAAAGCCGACGGAGATGATGCAAGCTGTCTGAACCTGAATAAGATTGTGAACCCACAGGTGCTCGGTGTGGACCCGCTTCAGTTGGAAAACCGGTTTTCCTTTGTGACCCGTACCGGCTACCTGGATGAGCAGAACCCATGGGGCTCGCTGCTCCAGGAGCTGCCTGGCGGTTTAATCCCGGCTGTTGCTGATGAGACAGTGATCAAATGGGGACTGGGTTTAAGCGTGGGGGATACGCTGCACTACACCAATTCCGGCGGCGGCTCCATGGACCTCTTGCTGATCGGCGGACTGGCACCTTCCCTGTTCCAGGGCAACGTGATTATTGCCAATGAACGGTTTCTTGAGCAGTTCCCGGGAAGCAGCGGAACGCAGGTGTTTCTGGTGGAAGGGGAACCTTCCGATACGGCGCTTATCAGTGCTGAACTCAGCAGCGTGTTCCGTGACCTGGGCTGGGACATGCAGCTGGCATCGGAACGGCTGGCCGAATTCAACTCGGTGACCAATGCCTATCTCTCCATATTTATGGTGATGGGTGCCCTTGGATTGCTGGTGGGCACCTTCGGTCTGGTGGTGGTACTCTCCCGGAGCCTCCTGGAACGGCGCAGGGAGATCGCTCTTCTGATGGCCGTGGGATACGGGAAGAAAAAGATCCGGAAACTGATCACCAGGGAGTATATGATCCTTCTCGTGGCAGGCATTACCATTGGTTTCGCTGCAGCGGTGATCGCCACCCTGCCTTCCATGACGAATGCCCATAGCGGCACCTCCTTTACCTCCATTCTTCTGTGGCTGATGATCCTTGTGGGGAACGGATGGATATGGATCCAGTTGGTTGCCCGCACAGCACTGAAACATTTTCATATCCGTGAAGGTTTAACCGATGAGTAAACAGACCAATCAAAATCAGCTGCGGGTATCCGGCATCAATGGCTGGACCCAATGGCTGGAAAAGAACCATGACAGGGAAAAGGTGGTATGGCTGGTGTTCCTGAAAAAGGGGAAGGGGGCAGTGCCCTTCGACTACCCGATGGCATTGGATGAGGCACTCTGCTACGGCTGGGTTGACAGCCTGCTGAAGAAAATCGATGAGAGGGAGTATATGCGGAAATTCACGCCCCGCAAACCCGGCAGCACCTGGTCGGAGACCAACAAGAAGCGCGTGGAGCAGCTTATCGGGGAGGGAAGGATGAAAGCTCCCGGACTGCAAGCTGTTGAAATTGCCAGAAAGAACGGCATGTGGGACAAGGGGGTCAAACCGCCCGAGGTGGATGAATCACTTCCCGGGGCTCTGCTACAGGCTTTTCAGTCCAACCCGAAGGCCAGGGATCACTATTTCGGACTGAGCAGCCGGTGTCAGAAACAATACAATATCTGGATTAACTTTGCCAAAAGGCCCGGGACCGTAAAAAAAAGAGTGGAAGAATCCATCGCCTTGCTGGAAAAGGGAAAAGAGCTGGGTTTAAAATAGGGTAAAGGGAAAAGGAAATGGGAAAGGAGACTGTGCTGTTGACGGGGGCGTCGGGATCCATGGGATTCGAGGCTTTTCAATTGCTGTGGGAACAGCGGGAAAAGTACGACCTGGTGCTGCTTTTGCGGCCCTCGGCAAAAAACAAGCGGCAGTTCAGCTGGTATGAGAAGCAGGCAGGGATCCGGACGTTTAAGGGTGCCGGCACGGCCCGGGGTAAGGGATTGAAGATTGTCTGGGGGGATGTGCAGAACAGGGAGGATGTGAATGAAGCCTGCCGGGGCATCGATTGCTGCCTTCATCCCATGGCCCTGATCTCACCTGCGGCGGACCGGGATCCTGAGATGGCCCGAAAGGTGAACTACCTGGGAACCAAAAGCATTGTTGAGGCCATTGAGGCAGAGGACCCGGAACACATCAGGCTGGTCACCATCGGATCGGTGGCCGAATACGGTGACAGGCGGCCCGACGTGCATGTGGGCCGAAGGGGTGATCCCATCATCCCCAGTATTTATGACCATTATGCCCTTTCAAAAATCAGCGGGGAACTGGCGGTCATGCAGTCAGGTATCAGGCACCGGGTCTCCCTTCGTCAGACCTTTATCATGATCCCCGGCCTCTTTGGACTGATGGACCCCATCATGTTTCACCAGCCTGTGAATTCATTCATGGAGAACATTACCGCAAGGGATTCGGGACGGTTGTTGGTCAGCTGCCTGGAGGTATCCCCTGATTCGGATTTCTGGGGAGGGTATTACAACATTTCGGGCGGACCGGCTTGCCGGACCACTTTTCTGGAATTTCTGGACCATATTTACAGCATGCTGGGCATGAATTACCGGAAGGTCATGGAGCGGAACTGGTTTGCACTGAAGAATTTCCACATGATGTTTTACGAGGATGCGGCTGTGCTGAACCGGTACCTGCACCACTGGGACGGGGGACAGAGCCAGGAGGATTATTACAGGGAGGTGTGGAGGAAGCTTCCCGGGTCCCTGAAGATGACAGCGTGGCTCTGCAAACATATGCCGCCCTTCAGGTGGGTGGTGCAGAAAGTCACCTATGGCCAGTTGAAGAAGCTGGCCCGTCAGCCCGACGGTACCCTTTACTGGTTGGAAAAGGGAGAGACAGGTAAGATTGAGGCCTTTTTTGGATCTCGCGAGGCGCAGCAATCCATCGGGAGCTGGGCCGATCCCATGCCTTCAATGGATCACGACCTGTCCCACAGAAGGCTCGACCACGGATATGACGAGTCGAAGCTGATCCTTGATATTTCCGATTTGCAAAAGGCGGCTCACTATCGGGGTGGAGCATTGGCGGCTGAAACCTGGAGCGGGGAGATGCAGGAAAAAATCCAGTGGAAATGCGGCCAGGGGCACGGGTTTGAAATGACACCCCATGCGGTACTGAAAGGGGGCCACTGGTGCCTTGAATGTATATCTCAACCATGGAATTATAAGAAACTGGCAGAAACGAATCCGTTTGCAGCCCAGGTTCTAACCGTTGTTCAAGGTTGAAAGCAAACAGTTTTCCGGCGCATTACCATCCAAGAAAGTAATCATATACATTGACTTTGCAGCTAAACATGTCAACTAATACGTTTACTTTATATTTGCTATTATCAACTAATACGTTTACATTTGTATGGTAATGAACTATTAAATCTTATGAAGGATGCGAAATCAGAAGAAACTTTTAATAGAGCAGCTTGATCGCAAATTGAAACCATTTTCAGGTTCAGAAATGGTAATTGTTCCAGATAATGGATGGATTAACTGTATCAGGACAACCATAAATATGACGCTCGAACAGTTGGGGAGAAGGCTTAACATAACCAAGCAGGGAGCAAAGAGAATTGAAGATAGTGAGGCTGCAGGGAAGATAACTATAAACGCGCTGAAAGAAGTTGGCAATGCACTTGATATGAAATTTGTTTATGGTTTTATACCAAAGGATGGATCTATTGATTCTCTTCTTGATCGCAAAGCAAGAGATCTTTCTGAAAAGATTGTATATAGAACGAATCATAATATGATGCTCGAAAATCAGGGAATAGATAAAACACATCTTAAAAATGCAATTGAGGATCTTTCAAAAGAGATAAAATCTGAATTGAAAAAGGCGATATGGGACTAGATCTAAAATACACCAATGGTCAAACACCGCTAAGTGAAGACGAAAAAGAGGGATTATTAATAAAATCAATTACCACGAGAGGTGAGCTGGATGAACTCGAACAGCTAAATATTGAAAACGCCATAGAGTGGACTTTCAACAGAAAGTTTAATAAAGACACAATCCTGACTGAAGGTTTTGTTAAGGCTCTACATAAGAATATGTTAGGAGAGGTCTGGAAATGGGCAGGCACATTCCGGAAATCAAATAAAAATATTGGAGTTGATTGGATAAGGATAGGTGCTGAATTAAGAGTATTGCTTGATGATACAAAATTCCGGATTGAAAATAATACCTATCCGCCGGATGAAATCGCAATCCGATTCAAGCATAGAATTGTGAATATTCACTGCTTCCCGAATGGAAATGGAAGACATTCCAGGATTATGGCAGACATTATCGTTGAATCAATTTTTGGCAAAGAAGTTTTCTTATGGAATAATTCAAATCTGGTAAATCCGGACAATGCCCGAATAGAATACATCAATGCAATTAGAAAGGCCGATGAGGGCAATATAGAACCTTTACTGGATTTTGCCAGGAAAGGAAAAATAATAGAATAACGGCCAGCCGGTGAATTGTCCGGCTCCTGTTTTTATTATTTTTATTGTTTACAGCAATTGTTCCAAAACAAAATGGTTATGAAACGATCCGGATTGCGGTATTTCCCCCATTTCTTTTGTATGGTTTTTTCAATCCTTTTCCAGGATTGTCAGATTCCTTCCGACACAGGGCCCGGCCCATTGCGGGTCAGTGAAATCAACCCAAGGTATTTTACGGACAACAGTGGAAGGGCCATCTACCTGACGGGTTCACATACATGGAACAACCTGGTTGACATGGAAACAGCCGGGCCTTCCGATCCATTTGATTATGCTGCCTATATCCAATGGATGAAACGGTATCATCACAATTTCATGCGCCTTTGGACATGGGAGCTGATGAACTGGGATACCCGGGGAAACTGGGAAAAGGAACCGCACATCTTGGGTGTAGATCCCCATTGCTGGGCCCGCACCGGTCCGGACAATGCCCTGGACGGCAAGCCCAGGTTTGACCTGAAGAAGGTTGATCCGGCGTATTTTAAACGCCTGGAGGAGCGTATAAGACTCGCTTCCGACAGCGGTATCTACGTATCAGTCATGTTATTTGAAGGATGGGGCCTTCAGTTTTCCCCCGACGCGTTCAAAAACCACCCTTTCAACCCGGACAACAACATCAACGGGATCAACGGGGATTCAAACCTGGATGGCAGCGGGGTTGAAATTCATACCCTGGGAAATAGTGAAATTACGGCAATTCAGGAAGATTATGTTAGAAAGGTGGTTGAAACGGTGAATGGATTCGACAATGTATTGTATGAAATCTCCAATGAAAATCACCCTGAATCCACAGAATGGCAGTACCATATGATCTCTTTTATCAAAGCGCTTGAGCGTACGCTGCCAAAGCAACATCCGGTCGGGATGACTTTTCAGTACAAGGATGGAAGCAATCAAACCCTGTTTGACAGTCCGGCAGACTGGATCTCCCCAAATCATGAAGGTGGTTACCGGGATGATCCTCCGGCAGGAGACGGCTCGAAAATCATTATCAACGATACGGATCATCTCTGGGGGATCGGGGGAAACCGGCAATGGGTCTGGAAGAGCTTTCTCCGCGGCCATCAACCATTGTTCATGGATCCCTATGACGGCAAGGTATTGAGCAATTCGTACGATCCTGCCTGGATGGAACCCATACGAAAGAGCATGGGCCATACACTCCGGTTTGCCCAAAAAATGGACCTCATCCACATGACCCCGGAACCCGGACTGGCTTCCACCACTTATTGCCTGGCAAACAAAGGGAAAGAGTACCTGGTCTATCTCCCCGAAAAACGGGAAACAATCATTGACCTCACAGGCTTCCCCGGTTATTTTAAAACAGAATGGTTTGATCCGGAAAGTGGGGAATCAAGGGCAGTCGAGATGGTTGAGGGCGGAAAGAAAATAGCGGTGAACTCACCTTTTGAAGCCGGCGATGCCGTATTGTATCTGCTTCTGAACGATTCAAAATAAATATATAGAGTCATGCTGGAAATTCCCGAATCGAAAACAATCAGTGTTCAGGCTGGTAATACTCTGATAGGTAAAAGGATAACAAAGGTTATTACAGCCACGAGTCCACATAAATTTGCATTTTATTGTGGCGATCCGGCAGAATATCTGAATCTGCTTGCAGGAAGGCAGATCCAATCAACAAAAGGTCATGGAATGTTTGTTGACCTGTATTGTGATGAGAATAGTTGTATCACAATTGGAGACGGGACAAACATGAGATACTATTCATCCGATGAGCAACATCCTGAAAAACACCAATTACTCATCGAGTTTGATGATGGTAGTTTTTTAGCTTTTACAGTTGCGATGTACGGTGGAATATGGGCTTATCTGGGAATATTCGATAATCCATATTATCAGGGCAGCAAAAACAGTATTTCTCCACTTGATGACGCGTTTGATGAAGTGTATTTTGATCATATTTTTAAAAGTGTCACAAAAGACCTTTCCCTGAAGGCATTGCTTGCAACTGAACAGCGTATTCCCGGACTTGGAAATGGGGTTTTGCAGGATATTTTATTCAATGCTGGTATTCATCCCAAACGAAAAAAATCTACCCTGTCCGATTTTCAGAAATCCGAGTTATTTCATAGTTTGAAAGTTACCCTGGATAAAATGACAACCATGAGAGGACGTGATACCGAAAAGGATTTCTTTGGAAATGTGGGTGGCTACGAAACCATACTTTCAAAAAAAACGATCAACAATCCCTGTCCAAATTGTGGCCATCAAATTGTAAAAGAGGCCTATCTTGGAGGTGCCATATACTTTTGTCCTGCCTGCCAGGCGCTTTGATTCAACTCTGGCTTTATGATCATGACAGCCACCCTTATTCCATCGCCTTTTTCATCCCTTCGGTGGTCGTATAATACTTCACAATCATGTTGGGGATTTCCCACGCCGGGATGGTGCCGGTTTGCAGGTAGCCCAGGTACTTTTCGGTAACCTGTCCGAAATGGGCTTCGTGCCCCACCTTGTATTTTTCAGGGATATCAAGGATCCAGAGGCTGTTGTCCATTTTGTTGAGGGCTATGCCGGGATAGGTTTGAGACAGGTTTTGACCGACAGCCTCCTGAAGGGCCTTTTCAAATGATACGGGATCTGCATCTGCGGCCTGTTCGATGTACAGCATGGGTTTGTACCCTTCCGCTTCCCCCTGGCGGATCACCAGGTTGCACCGGGTGCCGCGCATAACCGAATAATGGGTATCGCCGGTCCCCGCGGGGGCCTCAAAGTTCCAGATCACTGAAACCCGGGCATGAACGCCTTTCAGTTTGTAATTGATCTCCCCGTTGCTGTAAACCCTCAGCAGGTCCCCTTCCACATCCTTGTGCAGGTAGTCCGGGTAAGCCTTGAGGCCTGTGACCTTTTCGAACATGGCCGGGGTCAGGTCGGTGGTCCACCGCTTTGCGGAAACGATCTCCACATCCCTTTTTTCAAGGGTGACTTCGGGGAAGGCCTCCCACTGCACCAGGTCCACCAGGTGGGTGGTCACATCCACAATGCCTTCGCCCTGCTGGGCCACATCGAAGAACCAGGGGGGGCGGATCAGCGGTTTGCCCGATACGATCTTGGAGAAGTGGTGGACACTCTCCTTGGTAATGGCCGGTTCTTCAGGGGTGCCTTTGACCAGTTCACCGAATACCTCGGGGATCTGTGAAAAGGCTTTCTGGAGCATGGTGGTGATCTCGTGGCGCTCGGTCATGATATCATACAGCAACACGCCGTTTTCCCTGGCGGTCTCGAAGGCCTCCTCCAGCATGGGGAAGGCACCGGGGGAGATCACCATGGGTTTGTCGGCCAGTACATTGATGCCCGCCTGCACGGTAAGCAGAATATATTCGGTTTTCTTGGCGTTGTTTCCCGAAACCACCATCACATTGCCCGGTTTCTCTTCCAGCATCTTCTCCAGGAAGTCTTCCCCCGTGTATACTATTTCCACCCAGGCAGTGGGATTCTCATCCCTGGCGTTATAATCCCTGATGCTGGCCAGGTAGCTCTCCACCTCCGGTCCGCCCGGGGCATACACATAAACCACCGAATCCACATTCTCATACATGGTTTTCTGGACCAGGCTGGCATGGAAATGGCCCGGATCCAGGTTCATGAGCCTGACTTTTCCTTCAACTGCTTTAAACATGGGAGTGGTTGTTTGCGGGTTGGTTGGTTCATTGGCTTTTTTGGTCCCCGTTCCGCAGGATGCGAACATGAGCACAAGGGCCAGGGCAACAAGTGTTTTCGGTATTTTCATTCCAGAGGTAATTTGAATTGTTATGATTATAACAGATAACCGGTTCCATAGGGATAACGTTGGGGACGGCTCACCATGGCATTGGCTGCGTCGTTGTCAAGAAACCGCTCACGCTGGGGATCCCAGTGCAGTTTCCCGGGCAGTTTCATGGCGATGTGGCTCACCAGGCAGGCGGAGCAGGAGCGGTGTCCCACTTCGGCAGGAGCCACGGGATCTTTCCCCGAGCGGATGGCATTGAGCCAGTCCTTGTGCTGCTCGGGTGCCTTGTAGAGGTGGATGTCATCCGGTCCTATGACCGAATCGAGGATCTTCTGACTGCTGGCATCCAGCGCTTTCAGCTCCCCATCCGGTTTGGTGGGGTCGGAGGAGGTGACCGCCACATCGCCACGGGAGACAAAGATCCAGCCTTCGGTCCCTTCGAACCGGACACCGTTGGGAAAGGTTCCGCTGACCTCCATATTCACCCCGTTGGCATACCTGGCATAGACGTGGAAATCCCCGTGGACATCCCAGAGGCCGGAAGCGGGGAAGGAAGCTTCTGCTTCGATCTCAACCGGACCGGTGTATTCGGTTCCCATGGCCCAGTGGGCCGTATCCAGGTGGTGGGCACCCCATCCGGTGATCATCCCCGCACCGAACTGTTCGCAGCGCAGCCATCCCGGGCGGTCAAAGCCATCCTGGGGATGAACCCTTTTTTCCGTGTAGTACTTGTATGGTGTTGACCCCAGCCACATCTCATAATCCAGGTTCTCCGGAACGGGCATGGGCAGTTCCTCGTCGCCCGAAGGATCTCCCGGCAGTCCGATCTCAATGCGCTTCAGTTCCCCGATGCGGCCGTTACGGACCAGTTCGCAGGCCCTGTGAAACTGGGGCCAGGGGGATGTGCCCCGCTGCTGGCTTCCCTGCTGGAAGATACGGCCCGTCCGGTGAACAATGTCACTCATCTGGCGGCCTTCTGCAATGGTCAGCGAGGCCGGTTTCTGCAGGTAGATATCCTTGCCGGCCAGTGCGGCCTCCATGGCTGGCTGGGCATGCCAGTGGTCGGGCGTGGAGATGATCACCGCATCGATGCTTTTGTCCTGGAGCATCTCCCTGTAATCCTGGTAGACGGCCACATCCGTATAGCCGGGTTTGCCTTTTTGTTCAGCATAAAAGTTCTCGATCCATTTTTTGCCCAGCTCCGCCCGGTGGATGTCCACATCGGCCACCGCCACCCCGATGGCTATGTCATTTTTCAGGGTTTCGGGAAGGTCGTGGCCCATGGCAATGCGGCCGAACCCGATCTGCCCGATCCGGAT
>CAYVRK010000029.1:0-55482 GCA_964453785.1 uncultured Bacteroides sp. | reverse complement strand
CGTCGATTGAACCTGCTTTTGCTAAGCATATGTGTTACCATTCCAGTTGAACTCATAAAGCTAATAGCTTTCTCATGATGACCGGAGAAATATATCGCCGATACAAGGACTGTTGTAATAATCTCTGCATCAGACATATTTCTGTTTGTTGGCTCATTGTGATCAGTTTTTTTGAGCAGATCATCAATAAATACGTAAATTGCAATACACTTATTTATCATAATCCTCCAGGTTTAAAGGTTTCGCAACTATAATCTGGAGGATTTTTTTATATTTATCAAATTAAAACCATGTTCAAAACGCTCACTGTTAATAATTTACATTAAAATGTTTAACCTTCTCAATTCCGAGGCATTCAACCACCACTTCGAGGTTGAAAACCATCTCCAAAATGTTGATAGTACTCTATTTTTGAGAATCAAAAACATTGATGTCTATTGTTATAGCTAGCAACTTGAGTTAAATAATATTAGTTATTGAAAATCCTATGCCACCTAACGGTGGCAATATGCGGAGGCCGGGATTTTGAAGCTCCAACTTATCAAACCGTTACAATTTTAATAAATGTACAAAAGTTCAAATTACCCGTAACCCCCGGCTTACGTATATTGCATGTTGGCGGCTGCTTATTATTCATCATTAATTATTTTATTTATCTGTATAAGTACTTCTTTGGCTTCAGGAATCGGAAAAAGCATCCAAACGTGCATCATTTTATCAAACTCATAAAATTTGATATCAATCCTTGATTTACTAGCAATTTCCTTCATTTTTTGAGAATCAGCAAATAATATGTCATGGTTACTTATAAAGTAGTGGGTTTCAGGAAGATTTGCTAAATCACCGTAAATTGGTGATATCAGTGGATTATTAATATCAGAATTATTTGAATATAATTTACTCGCTGTCTTTAATTTTTTAATTGATAGCATTATATCATTTTTCTCAATTTCTTTTATCACAGGATTATTTAATGATAAATCCAGCCATGGAGAAAGTAACACTAATTTTTTAGGCTGTGGTAATTTATTTTTAGTTAGCATTAGTGATAATGATACTGTCAAGTTTCCACCTGCAGAATCACCTAATATATAGATTTGGCTTGAACGATGTTCATTCAACAAATATTTATATAATTCGAAAATAAAGTTAGTTGTATCATGAAAATTGCTTTCAGGCGCAAGAGGATATTCTGGTAAAATCACTTGATAACCAAGAGACAATGATAACTTTTCAATAAAATTCCAATGAGGTGTCGTTATTCCAGATATAAATGCTCCACCATGGAAATAGAGTAATATTTTATTATTTTTCTGATTTTTGGGTTTAGTATAAAAAACATTTCTTCCTAAAAATTCTTGATTGTCAATGATAATTCTATTTTTTATTTTACGTGGAGGGATTGGCGAATCAAACCTGCGAGCTTTATTAATGTCAATTTCTGAATTAATATCCTTTTTTGAGAATTTAGATTTTATTAAAAATCTCCAAATTTTAAATTGAATACTTGTCATTTAAATTACTTTAATTGGTTTCAGTTATAGCTGTTTCTCTATGTTGCCGCCAACACCGGTAAATGTACCGTGGTGGTTTTATTTCGATTATGGTTGTGTTTGTTTTGTGATACCAATTTAGGAAGAAATGTGCTGGTGGGGATGGAATTGTTGGTTTTTATTGGTCTTTGGTAGGTAAGTATGTGCTTGTTTGGTAAAGAACAAGCAGAAGAATTGAATATTGGCTATAGCGGGTATAAATGGGATAATATGCAGTGGCGGCAATAGTTGAGGGTGGGAGCTAAGGATAGTTGGTGTCGAGGGGATTGCGGATTTTCATCAGGGCATTGGAAGCCACGCGGGTATAGATCTGCGTGGTCTTGGTGCTGGAATGGCCAAGCAGTTCCTGGATATACCTGAGGTTGGTGCCTTGTTCCAGCAGGTGGGTGGCAAAGCTGTGGCGGAGGCTGTGCGGGGTCACATATTTTCTGATATTTGCCCTGTTGACGGCATCCCGGAAGATCCTTTCTATGCTTGTTGGGCTGTAAGCACCACCATCCTGGCCTTCGAAAAGCCAAATTCCTGGCCGGTATTCTTTGTAGTAGATTCGTAGTTCTTTCAGCAGCATTTTAGAGAGAAGCGTATACCGGTCCTTCTTACCCTTTGCTCCGCAAAGCTTAATCAACATCCTTTCCGAATCAATGTCATTGACTTTAAGATTAATCAATTCGCTTCTGCGCAGGCCGCCTGAGTAGATGGTCATCAGTATGCACTTATGTTTCTGGTTTTTTGTGAGTTTAAAAATTTTGTCCAGTTCTTCCAGGGTAAGAACGGTAGGTAGTTTATTTTCTTTCCGTGGTCGGCTGATGTGGAAGTATTCTCGCTTCCTTCCCAATACCTTTTCATAATAGAATTTGATGGCATTGATCCTTTGGTTCTGCTGGCTCACAGAGATCTTGTTTTTTATCACAAGTTCAAGCAGGTACGCATTGATCTGATTGTGGTTGATGCTTTTGACGTCCAAATTTTTGAAATACTCCCTGAACTGGAGGAAATAGTTGGTATAGGTTTTCATGGTACTAAGGCTGTACCTTTTACGCTGGAGCAATTCCAGGTATCCTTGCGGAAGTTTATTGGTTGAATCCTTCATAACAATATGTGTTTATTGGATGGCTTTAATAACTGTTTCACATGGAATCAGGTATTGATGTGGTCAACGAGCTGTAGATCGGTCATTGGGGCTGCAATCCTTAATAAAAAGTTGATATCTATTTGGCCCTGACTTCACGGGAGGGGAGGAGATTTATTTATCTTACAAATATCAATTATCTTTACACCTTCAAAATAAGGACATAGATGAGTGAGAACAGGGAACAGGTTTTTGAGAATGAGGAGTTCCAGGTATTGTTGAGGAAGTATGAAGATATGCGCAGCGGTGTCCAGTCCATTTTTTTCGATGTGGAGGAGTTTGAACAAATCATCGATTACTACCTTGACGATCTGCAGTATGATGAAGCCAGGGAAGCAGCCAACCTGGGCAAAAAGCAACATCCTACATCCGTAGAGATTAATTATAAGTTTGTTCACATATACATCGAACAGGGCAAACCGAAAAAGGCACTGGCCCTGCTTGATGAGATTCCCTCCTGGGAGGAGAGCAATCCGGAACTCTATTTTCTGAAAGGAACCGCATTTTGTCAACTGGGTAAACTGAAAGAGGCAGAGGCTCAATTCGACAGGGCGCTTGAGATCTCGGCTGATGAGACCTTCGAAGCACTGTTGAATATCTCCATTGCCTTTGAGAACGTCCGTCATTACGAACTTTCCATCAAATACCTGATCCAGGCATACAAACAGCAGCCTGATAACCTTTCGGTACTTTACGACCTGGGATATTTTTATGACAGGCTTCACCGCTTCGAGGAGAGTATAAAATATTATCATCATTACCTGGACCTGGATTCCTATTCGGATAATGTATGGTACAACCTTGGAATCGTATATCATAAGCTGGAACAGTTTGAGAATGCTGTGGAAGCATATGATTTCTCCATTGCCATCAATCCGGATTACGCATCGGCATACTTCAACAAAGCAAGTGTCTGGGTGAATGCTGAAAAATTTGAAAAGGCCATCAGGGCTTATGAAGATTACCTGGAGGTTGAGCCTGAAAGTACCCAGGCTTACTGTTACATAGGGGATTGTTACGAACAAATGGACAGGCTTGAGGATGCCCTGGCTGCATTTCAAAGGGTGATTGAAATGGATAATACCGATCCCGAAGGATGGTTCGGGGCAGGGATGATCTATTCCCGGCTGAACATGCATCAGGAAGCAATTGCCTACATTCTCAAGGCCATCGAATTTGACAACAACAACCTCGATTACTGGATGAATCTTGGGTATGCCAATGAAGATTCAGGATTGATTGAGGAAGCTGTAAAATGTTATGGTTTTGTAAGCCGTACAGATGCAGATGACCTGGATGGCTGGACGGCATTAACAGCACTTCTGATGAAAGAGGGCGAATTTGAACAGTCACTCAAATTTCTCAGGGAAGCTTATATACACCACCCTGGAGAGGGAAAGATCAAGATAAAGATGGCCATCTGTCACCTGAAACTGGGGGAGGAGAAGCTTGCTCTCAAATTCCTTCAAGAGGCATTGAAGGTGGATCAGGACCTTGTCGCAGAATTTGAATACTATTTTCCCGAAGGTTCCTGCAGCCGTGAGATTGGCCGAATTATCAAACAGTATAAATAACAGATATTCATGAATTTTAACATCGATCATATTCCGGAAAGAACTACCGGAAACCGGGGTCATGGTCTTACCATGATGATGGACAAAGGTTTGAGCCTGACCGAAGCCGGAAATTTTGTGGAATCAAGTGCACCCTTTACTGACCTTGTGAAGTTTGGTTTCGGTACGGCCCTGATCACCAGGAATCTCAAAGAGAAGGTAACGTTATACCAGGAGGCGGGCTTAAAGCCCTATTTTGGAGGTACGCTGTTTGAAATGTTCTTTGTGAGGAATCAGTTTGATGATTACAGGAGATTTATGTCCGAGTCAGGATTGGCACTTGTGGAGGTATCCGACGGATCCATCCGGATGGAGCGGGAAGAGAAACTGAAGTGCATCGAAATACTGTCCCGCGAATTCCAGGTGCTTTCTGAAGTGGGCAGCAAGGTGAAAGGAGTGGAGATCTCCAATGACAACTGGGCTTTATTTATGAAGAGTGAACTTGAAGCCGGAGCCTGGAAGGTCATCGGGGAGGCCAGGGAAAGCGGGACCATCGGATTGTACCAGTCAGACGGATCGGCAAACAGTGAACTGATTGACAGGATCATGCAGGAGATTTCTGTGAATGATGTGTTATGGGAGGCCCCCAATAAGGCGCAGCAGATGATGTTCATCAAAATGATCGGGCCCAATGTGAACCTGGGCAATATAGCCCCTGCAGAGGTGGTCTCCCTTGAGGCTTTAAGATGTGGTATGCGCGGAGATACCTTTTTCGATGTGTTGCCGGAACAGTTCCATTCCAGAAAATTATAGAAGCTTGAAGCACAACCTTAAAAAATATGCATTACTTCTCCTGCGGGGTATGGGTATGGGAGCTGCAGATGTGGTCCCCGGTGTATCCGGTGGTACCATTGCATTCATTACCGGTATCTACGAAGAGCTCATCGATTCAATCAAAAACATTAACCTGGGTGCATTAAAGCTGTTTTTTACTGGGAGGTGGAAATCCCTGTGGAAACAGGTCAACGGGAATTTCCTGCTCGCAGTTTTTGGAGGTGTTTTTATCTCGGTACTTTCACTGGCCAAACTCCTGGAGTATCTTCTTGAACACCAGCCCATTCTGATCTGGTCTTTCTTCTTCGGTCTTATTGTGGCCTCATCCTATGTGGTTTCCAGAAAAATACCCAAATGGAAATATCCCATCCTGGTGGCCCTTGTGGGAGGGATCGGGATCGCATTTTATATTACCAGTGTTACCCCGGCCACAACTTCTGATGCCTCCTGGTTTGTGGTTCTGTCAGGTGCCATGGCCAGTTGTGCCATGATCCTTCCGGGCATCTCGGGTAGTTTCATTCTCCTTTTGCTTGGTAAGTATGAATTTGCCCTTCATGCGGTCAATGAAAGGATTATCCTGGATCTGATCTTACTTGGGTCCGGTGCAATTATCGGGCTTGTGCTGTTCGCCAACCTGCTCTCATGGTTGCTGAAAAAATACCATGATATAACCATAGCAGTCCTGGTGGGTTTCATGATTGGCTCTCTGAATAAGATCTGGCCCTGGAAGGAAACCCTTCAGACCATCATCGTTAAAGGTGAGGCAAAACCGCTTGTGGAGAAGAACATCATGCCCACACTGGGAAATGCTGATGACCGGGTTTGGATGGCCATCCTGATGGCCGCCCTGGGGATCGCATTGATTGTATTGATTGAACTTGTCCTGACCAGAAAACCCTCCAATGCCAGCTAACAGAAGACACTTTTACCTTTTAACTTTTCACTTTTGACTTGCTTTGGGTTAATCGGATACCCCCTTGGACACAGTTTTTCAGTCTCCTATTTTACCAGGAAGTTTGAAGATCAGGGGATTGATGCATCATACAGGAATTTTCCACTGGAGAGTATTTCCGGATTCCGGGAGCTGATTTTAAACGAACCGGACCTGAGGGGGCTCAACGTCACAGTACCCTATAAAGAGAAGGTTATTCCGCATCTGGATGCCCTGAATCAAACCTCCAGGACCATCAGGGCTGTGAATACCATTGCATTTTGCAGAACAGGCGGGCGCCTGTCATTGATTGGCTACAATACCGATGTGATTGGTTTTGAACGCTCACTGAAGGAGCACCTGAGGCCTCATCACACAAAAGCGCTGGTTTTGGGAACCGGAGGATCTTCAAAGGCGGTAGTGTTTGTGCTTGATGCAATGGGCATCGGATACCGGAGGATCAGCCGCAGCAGGGGAGAGGGATTGTTAAATTATGAGGATCTGAGCCGTTCTGTCATTTCAGAGCATTCCCTGATCATCAATACCACGCCACTGGGGATGGTCCCCGATGTGGACACATGTCCCGGAATCCGGTACGATGCTATTTCAACAGACCACCTGCTGTTTGACCTGGTATACAATCCGGAAAAGACCCTGTTCCTCTCCCGGGGTGAAGAACAGGGAGCCACCATTGTAAACGGATACGACATGCTGGTGTATCAGGCGGAAGCCTCCTGGGAGATATGGAATAAAGAAAGGTAGGGGGTAATCGGGTTATTAAGGGTTTGGGTTATTAAGGGTTTGGATTATTGGGTTATTGGGTTATTGGGTTATTAATTGAAAAGATATGGCGTCTTCATTTGAAAAGGAATTTACGGTATCATCCTACGAGTTAAATCCACGGGGAGAGGCGCGTCTAACCACCATGGCCAACTATTTCCAGGAGATTGCCTACCACCACGCCAACGAACTTGGTTTCGGGTATGAGGATATGAAAAACCAGAAAACCATGTGGTTGCTCTCCCGGATGAAGATCCGGATGAAGAAGTACCCGGTATGGGATGAACGGATTACCATTGAAACCTGGCCCAGCGGGGTGGACAAGCTATTTGCAGTAAGGGATTTCAGGGTAATGAATAAAAAGGGGGAAGAGATCGGCGTGGCCAGCACCGGCTGGCTGATTGTGGATCTGAACACACACAAGCCCATCAAGCCCAAGGAAGAACTTGAGGCATATGCACAGATCATCTACGGAGAACCTGTATTTGATAGCAGCCTGGAGAAGATCCGGCTTCCGGATCAGAGGGAGGAATTGAACAGGCACCGGGTATCATTTTCGGACCTTGACATTGTGGGCCATGTGAACAATGTGAAATACATGGAGTGGAGTATTGATACAGCCATGTTCCTTGGAAACCGGGAGAAGGAGATATATGATTTTGAGATCAATTTCATGAAAGAGACAAAATTCGGAGATGTGATCATCATCAGTGGTTCCCCCGACATGGCGGTCTCCTCAACTGGTTCGCACCATGTCCTGGTGGGGATCCGGGAGGCAGATGGTGCCGAAGTATTTCGTTCGCTGATCAGATGGGATGACCATTGGAAATGATCAGGCAGGATATCCGATATCCACAAGGAACAAAGCGTGTGCCGGGGCTGACTGACCGGCCTTTCCTCTGTTCCTCGACTCGATGATGGATTGGAAACCTGCGCTGTCCAGTTTTCCCTGCCCCACATCCAGGAGTGTTCCCACCACGGAGCGAACCATGTTCCTGAGAAAGCGGTCGGCCCTGATCTCAAACAGGTAACCGTTTTCCACCTCTTTCCACGCTGCAGCCATCACATGGCAATTGTTGGTTTTCACATCGGTATGTAGCTTGCTGAAGCTGGTGAAATCTTTTGTGTCCGTCAGGATTTTGCAGCACTTTCCTATCTCATTTAGGTTGAGAGGCCCGTAAATAAAATGGCTGTAAAACCGGTTGTACAAAGGCTTTACGGTGCAGATGTGGTAGTGGTAGGTGCGGTAGGTGGCTGAATAGCGGGCATGTAATTCACCATCTACCAGCCAGATCTTGTATGCAACAATATCTTCGGGAAGAAAGCGGTTCAGTCTGAATAGAAACCGCTCATCATCAATCCCGGAAAACGCGTTGTTCACCTGGGTATCCTCCCCGGACGCAATATCAAAGTGGGCTACAAAGTAGGAAGCGTGGACGCCTGTATCGGTCCTTCCGGAACCGGTTACTGCTACCTCCTGCTTCAGCAGCGTGGAGAGGGCATGCTGGATCACTTCCTGCACGGTTTTCCCGTTGGGCTGCACCTGCCAGCCATGATAAGCTGTGCCATCATAGGCCATATGGATGAAATACCTTGGCATAAATGCGAAGCGATTTACAAAAATACCCTTTTCTTAACATTTTTTAACCACGCTATCCTTTCTATTGGTCAATTTCAAAGCTATTTTTGTCCTCCGTTAACGTAACGCATTTAAAGAGATGATTATTAACCTAAAAGAAGCCACATGAGTCAGGAAGTAAATATTAAAGAACTCAACGAAAGGATCAAGACCGAGAGTGAATTTGTGGATCTGATCACCCTGGAGATACAGAAGGTGATCGTGGGTCAGAAAAGCCTTGTGGAGCGGTTGCTGATCGGGCTGTTGTCGGATGGACATATCCTGCTTGAAGGCGTTCCCGGTCTGGCAAAAACGCTGGCCATTACCACACTGTCCCATACCATCGATGCCAAATTCAGCAGGATCCAGTTCACACCCGATCTTCTGCCGGCCGACCTGTTGGGTACCATGATTTACAGCCAGAAAAAAGAGGAGTTTATCGTAAAAAAAGGACCCATTTTCGCCAATTTGATTCTTGCCGACGAGATCAACCGCTCTCCTGCCAAGGTGCAGAGTGCTTTGCTGGAGGCCATGCAGGAAAAGCAGGTAACCCTGGGCGAAGAGACTTATAAGCTTGAAAGGCCTTTTCTGGTCCTGGCTACACAGAATCCCATTGAGCAGGAGGGGACCTATCCCTTACCCGAGGCCCAGGTAGACCGGTTCATGATGAAAGTGGTTGTCACCTATCCCAGCAGGGAGGAGGAGAAACTGATCGTCAGGGAAAACCTGGCCCGTGAATTTCCCCATGCAATGCAGATACTCAAACCTGCAGATATCATGAAAGCCCGGGAAGTGGTAAAAGAGGTGTACCTGGATGAGAAAATTGAAAACTATATTCTGGATATCGTTTTTGCCACCAGGAATCCTGAACAGGCCGGATTGGCACACTTTGTGCCTTTAATTCAGTACGGGGGATCCCCGCGTGCAAGTATTAATCTGGCAAGGGCTGCCAAGGCATATGCCTTTATTAAGAGAAGGGGATATGTGGTTCCCGAGGATATAAGGGCGGTTTGCCATGATGTACTGAGGCACAGGATCGGGCTGACCTATGAAGCAGAAGCGGAAAATATATCCACGGAGAACATTATATCAGAAATACTGAACAATGTAGAAGTACCATAGACCGAAATGAAAAAAGCACTGGTCATCATCGGAATCATTACGGGATTGGGCATGTATATGGATGCACAAAACCTGGTTGGACTGCCCAAAGAGGAGGTGGTGGAACTGGTGAAAAAGGATCACAAGGATTTCAGGAAAGATGGATCAATCGTCAAACAACAGTTCAACTATCTGAAATACGTCAATGGGATGAGAACCAAGACATGGATTCTCTACTTTTCCGATGATGACATTTGCCTTACCTCCAAGATTATATGCGACTATTCCGAGATCAAGGACATGGAGGAGGAGCTTGATAGTAAATATGAACGCACGGGAGAATTCAACTGGGAATACAAGGTCGAATCTGACACCTTCCAGATAGAGCTGATCAGGCAGGAGTGGTATTTTACCATCCGTGAGACCAGGAAACAGAGTGAGGAAGTAAAGGCTGATTAACACACGGTGGAAACAAAAGAACTCTTAAAAAAAGTACGGAAGATTGAGATCAAGACCCGGGGTCTGACCAGGCAGATTTTTGCCGGGGAGTATCACAGTGCATTCAAGGGAAGGGGTATGACATTCTCGGAAGTGCGCGAATACCAGTACGGAGACGATATCCGGAACATAGACTGGAATGTGACTGCCAGGTTTAACCATCCCTTCGTAAAAGTATTTGAAGAGGAGCGTGAATTGACGGTCATGCTCCTTGTGGACCTGAGCGGATCGGGAGCTTTTGGTACCGAACATCAACTAAAGCGGGATTTGATTACCGAGATCTCTGCCTTGCTCTCTTTTTCGGCCATTGAAAACAACGATAAGATCGGAGTGATTATGTTCAGTGACCGGATTGAGAAGTTTATCCCTCCCCAGAAGGGCCGCAAACACATTCTCAGGATTATCCGCGAGCTTCTGGAATTTGAACCTGTAAGCAAAGGGACTGATATATCCGAGAGTCTGCGTTTTCTTACCAATGCCATTAAAAAGCGGTGTACAGCATTTGTCATATCAGATTTCAGGGACAAAGGGTATGCACGGTCACTCCAGGTGGCCAACAACAAACATGATGTTGTAGCCCTGCATATTTACGACAGGAGGGAGACTTCCATTCCGGCGGTGGGACTGGTCAGGGTAAAAGATGCCGAATCGGGAAGAGAACGCTGGGTAGATACCTCCAACCGCAGGGTCAGGGAGAGCTATGCCATGAAATGGGAAAGCCATGTGGAGATGATGAATGAGATCTTTACCCGTGCCGGGGTGGACAGTGTATCCATCCACACAGGAGCCGATTATGTGAGACCTTTGATGTGGCTATTTAAGAAAAGATAGGATGAAGATACGCTGGACCCATATGACCGTAATGTTCCTGCTGGCAGCTACTGTTACATTGCAGGCTCAGCTGATTAGTGTGAAGTCCGGTCTCAGTACCGATTCCATGATGATCGGTGACCAGGTGTTGTTCACCATTCATGTGGAAGCGGCCGACAATCTTCCATTTCAGATGCCCGTGATCAGGGATACCCTCAGCCGGGAGATTGAAGTACTTTTCCAATATACATCCGACACATCACATGTGGATGACAGGATTGTTGTTGATCACTCCTATATCATCACCGGATTTGAAGCAGGGGTACAAATGATCCCGTCACAGCAGGTTATCTATGAATTCAACAACACCCTGGATACGGCCCTCAGCATGCCTTTGATCATCCGGGTCTATGAACCTGTGGTAGATACAACCCAGCAGATCAAGGCCATTAAACCGCCCGTAAATACTCCTGTCACCCTGAAAGAGGTGCTTCCATGGGTCGCATTGGGGAGTGGCGTATGGCTTGTGGGTACGTTGTTCATGGCGCTTATCTGGATGTACAGGCAGCGCAGGAAGGACCCCGAGATCTTCTCCCTCAGGCCGCAGGAACCTGCTCACATTGTTGCTTTCAGGTCATTGGATAAACTCAGGGAAGAGAAACTCTGGGAGTCTGGCAGGGTCAAACTCTATTATACCCGGCTCACCGAAATAACAAGGCACTATATTGAGCGGCAATATGGAATCCCGGCCATGGAACGAACCACTGAAGAGATCCTGGAGGCTTTCCGGAAATCCAATACCGAAGATCCACTGCTGGATGAGATGCTGATGGACCTGCTTGAGCTGGCCGACCTGGTTAAATTTGCCAAGGAAGATCCGCTTCCCCTCGAAAACCAGACCAACCTGAACAACGCCTACCTGTTTGTCCAGAAAACATACCCTTTGTTCTTTATGGAGAAATCCGAGGAAAAGGAGATATCCGAGGAAAAGGAGATATCCGAGGAAAAGGAGAAATCCGAAATAGAGAGGGAAACTGAAGGAAAGGAGGAAGATGATGAGTAACATGGAATTTGCATACCCTGCTTTCTTCTATGCGCTGATCCTGATTCCGGTGATGATCGGCTGGTATATATGGAGGGGGAGAAAAAGTACCAGTTCCATGACCCTCTCTGGTTTTGAAAACCTGGATGAACGGGTGGGATCGTCAAGAATCTGGCTCAGGCACCTGCTTTTTGTTTTCAGGCTGGTGATGGTCGGGCTTGTGGTGGTTGCACTGGCCAGGCCCCAGTCATCCAACCAGTGGGAACAGGTAACCACCGAAGGAATAGATATTGTGATGTGCATGGATGTGTCCGGAAGCATGCGTGCCATGGATTTCAGGCCAAACCGGCTTGAAGCATCTAAAAACGTAGGTATTGAGTTTGTAAACGCCCGTCAGAACGACCGGTTCGGACTGGTGGTTTTTGCCGGGGAGAGTTTTACCCAGTGTCCCATGACCACCGACAGGGCAGTGATGATCAATTTCCTGAAGGAGATTGATTTCGGAATTATTGAGGACGGAACGGCCATAGGAATGGGCCTGGCCACAGCAGTGAACAGAATCAAGGAGAGCCATGCCATAAGCAAAGTAATTATCCTGCTTACCGACGGGGTTAACAACAGGGGGGATGTGGGTCCCTTAACCGCCGCTGAAATTGCGGCCAGTTACGGAATCAGGGTTTATACAATTGGTGTGGGAACCCAGGGCAATGCACCGGTCCCCGTGCAGGACGCATTCGGCAGAATAGTGACCAGGAGCATGCCAGTGGAGATTGATGAGGATGTGTTGAAGAAGATCGCAGAAACAACTGATGGGACCTATTTCAGGGCCACCGATAATCACAAACTGCGGGAGATCTATCAGCAGATCGATGAAATGGAGAAAACCAGGCTTGATGTGAAGCAATTCAGCAAGAAGAAGGAGGAGTATTTCCCTTTCTTACTTGCAGCCATGCTGATCCTCATGATTGAAATGATGCTCAGGTATACCATATTTAGAACCATTCCTTAATATGATACAATTCGCACATAAAGACATTCTCTGGTTCCTGTTTGCCACGCTTCTGATGCTGATTGGTTATTTGTTGTACTGGAATCACAGAAAACGATCTTTGAAAAAGCTGGGTGATCGTGAATTGATGGAAAGGCTCATGCCTGATGCATCCAGTTCAGCCCATCACTGGAAATTTCTACTCCTCTTGTTTGGAACCACACTGCTGATCATCGCAGTATCAGGCCCCAGAATAGGTTCAAAACTGGAAGAGAAGGAAATAAAGGGGCGTGAGATTATCATTGCCCTGGATGTATCCAACAGCATGCTGGCAGAGGATATCAAGCCTTCCCGACTGGAACGGTCCCGTCAGATGATCAACCGGATGGTGGACCGGATGGCCAATGATAAAATCGGCCTGATCGTTTTTGCCGGGGATGCCTATACACAGATTCCGATTACCGATGATTATACCAGTGTGAAAATGTTTCTTGCAGGCGCAGGTCCGGATATGGTATCCAAACAGGGTACGGCCATTGGAGCAGCTATCAATTTGGCTGCCAGGTCCTTCACTTCCTCTTCTGAATCGATGTCAGATGTTCAAAGCAAAGCCAGTCAGGCCATTGTGGTCATCACCGACGGGGAGAACCATGAGGATGATGCAGTGGGTGAAGCCACAGCTGCTGCGGAGAAAGGGATCCGGGTATTTACGGTCGGACTGGGTGATCCCAACGGAGTACCCATACCGGTAAAACCCGGAAGCAAATCCAACAGACGGGACAGCGAAGGTCAGGTGGTGGTGAGCAAACTAAATGAAAAATTACTGCAGGAAGTAGCCAGTGCCGGGAACGGTGCATATATTGAAGGGGACAGGATCAACAGCCTGGTGGATGAGTTGGATAAGTTACAGAAGAGGGACCTGAATACGAAGGTCTTCTCAGAATTCGCAGAAAGGTACCAGTATTTTGCAGGGTTTGCACTTTTGTTCCTGGTGCTTGAATTTATTTTACGTTCCCGCAAGAATCCCTTATTGAAGAAGTACAACCTGTTTAAAACCAGTGAAGATGAGAAATAGGAAAGAGATCGTCAGTATCAGCCTGTTTTCGAGGATCCTATTGGTCAGCCTTTTGATATCACTCTTTTTTACGCTGCAGGCGCAGAATGAGCGGAAGGTGATACGTCAGGGTGTGAAATCATACGAGCAGGGGGATTACAGTGAGGCGGAAGTGCAGTTCAGAAAAGCAACAGATATCAATCATCAATCTTTCGAAGCGGGATTCAATACAGGAGCAGCACTTTACGGACAGGAGAAATACGAAGAGACCGCCAAAGAGTATGAGGAATTGGTTGATCAGGCAAAAGATCCCGAATCCATGGCCCATGTATGGCACAACATGGGGAACAGCCTGCTCGAAGCCGGAAAATACCAGGAAAGCATTGATGCATATAAAAACAGTCTCCGGATGAATCCGGGGGACCAGGATACAAAATACAACCTGGCTTATGCAAAAAAGAAACTGCAGGATCAACAACAGCAGCAACAGAATCAGGACCAGAAACAAAAACAGAATCAGGACCAGAAACAGAATCAGGACCAGAAACAGAACCAGGATCAGAAACAAAAACAGAAACAGGACCAGAAACAGGACCAGAAACAGGACCAGAAACAACAACAAAATCAGGATCAGCAGGATCAACAGCAGAACCAGCCCCAGCCGCAGCAGATCTCCAAGGAGGATGCCGAACGGATGCTCAGTGCCATCCAGCAACAGGAGAAGGATGTGAAGGAAAAAGTGGATAAGAAAAAAGCTGCTGTTGCCAAGGTTAAAACAGAAAAGGATTGGTAAATTAAACGCCGGTAACAGATATGAATCTGAAGAAATGCATATGGTCAATTGTTCTGCTTTCAGCTATTTCATTGCTGAACGGGCAGGATGGTGACTTTAGTGCCACGGCTCCTGCCACGGTCCGGCTGGGTGACCAGTTTCAGTATGTTATCGAAGGATCCGAACAGGGTGATGTTACACTTCCCTCGCTGGAGGGATTCCAGCTCATGGCAGGACCATTTTCTTCCTATTCCTCACATTCGCAATGGATCAATGGTAAAATGTCCATGGAGAAAGTGGTCACCTATACCCATATTTTGAGGGCCACCAAGCAGGGAACCCTGACCATTCCCCCGTCCACGGTCAGGGTCGGCAGAAAAGATTATAAAACCAATTCGGTTCAGGTAAGCGTTAACCAGGGGTCAGAATCTGCCCCGGCACCGGGACAAAGCCAGCCTTCCCAGGGCGAAGGTGAATCTGCACATGAAACCGATGCATCCGACCAGGTATTTCTCAGGGTATTACCCTCAAAAAAGGAGGTTTATGTGGGTGAACAGCTTGTAAGCGCATTAAAGGTATACACACGGGTCAACACCAGGCCTGCTTCGGCCGCCAAGGATCTGCCTTACGAGGGCTTCTATAAAAAGTCCCTGGACCCGGATGATGCAGCTCAAAGGCAGGATATTGACGGACAACAGTATGTAACCCAGGTAATCCAGAGACATATCCTGATCCCGCAAAAGTCAGGTAAGATTGTGATTGAACCCTTCGAGTCGGATTGGATGATACAGCAGCGGGTCCAGAGAAGAAGCAGCAACAGCGTATTTGACAGTTTCTTTGATGATCCCTTCTTCAGCGGGGTCCAGGAAGTGCCAGCCACACTTTCTACCAGGCCTGTTACCATCAATGTAAAACCACTTCCCGACGGTGCCCCTGAGGGATTTACCGGGGCTGTGGGCAGTTTTACGATGAAAGCCGAATTGTCGGCCGATGAAATTGAAGTAAATGAGGCCCTCAGTTTGAAGGTAAAAATCCATGGTACGGGAAATTTGCCTTTACTGGGTGAACCGCTTGTGAGTCTCCCCCTCGATCATGACCTGTATGATGTATCCAGAGCACTGAACATAAGCACATCCGGAAACAGGATCAGCGGAGATGTGACCTTTGAATACCCAATTGTCGCAAGGCATGCAGGCAGGTTCAGGATCGCCCCCATCCAGTTTGCCTGGTTCGATCCTTCAAAACAGAGATACATGACGGAAACTACGGATGAATTTAGTTTTACCGTATTGAAAGGGGAGGCTGAAGATAGCAATGGGGTTGTTTATATTCCCGGAGTGATGCATGAAAACGTGGACAACATCGGGACGGACATCCGGGATATTATCAGGCCGGTTCCGGAACTGACTCCCATGGCAACTTCCCTGCTTGGGAAGAGCTGGTACAGGTTGCTGTTCTTGCTGGTGGCCCTTCTTACGCTCCTGGTGTTCAGCCTGATTAAAATCATGACAAGAAGAAATGCGGACCTGAGGCTGGTGAGGACCAGAAAGGCCAGCCGGTCAGCCAGGAACAGGCTGAAAAAAGCTGAGAAATACAGGAAGGGAGGAGACGAGGACCGGTTTTACGAAGAGATTGGGAAAGCCATATGGGGATATCTTGCAGATAAGCTAAATATAGAGACTTCGGCTTTGTCCAGG
The DNA here is from genome assembly GCA_964453785.1 of uncultured Bacteroides sp. GTDB lineage: Bacteria > Bacteroidota > Bacteroidia > Bacteroidales. The sequence goes on along the minus strand of CAYVRK010000029.1, from coordinate 39,122 downwards.
GAAGTGATCACCAGCGAACTGCTTTCCCGGGGAGTGGGAGAGGAGTTGCTGAAGGAATATTCAAGGATCCTGGATGCCAGTGAATTTTCCCGTTTTGCTCCCAGTTCGGAGAAAAGTGACATCAATCAGCTCTACAAAGAAGCTGCACTATTAATCAGAAACCTGGAAAACAGCCTGTGATGAAGTTTCTACAAATAAGCCTGATTCTCCTGGTTGGAACTATCCAACTGTCTGCTGCAAGCGATTCGCTCTATAACGAAGCCGTAGAACTTTATGAAAAAGGAGAGTTCGAAAATGCCATCCTGCGTTACAGGGAGATCCTGGATTCAGGTTATGAGGCTGCAGATCTCTATTATAACATGGGGAATGCAGCCTTCCGTTCCAACAATATAGGGTATGCTGTACTCTATTATGAAAAAGCACTCAAAATGGATCCTTCCCACCAGGATGCGGCCTACAACCTGAAATATGTATCAAAATATGTTGTGGATGCTTTCGAAGAAGTTCCGGAATTTTTTGTCAGGAGATGGATCTCTGCAGCGGTGCATCTGTTGCCCGAGCATACCTGGAGCATCATGGCACTTCTTGGGTTTGCGCTGACACTTGCATCCTTATTGCTATATTTGTTTGCAAAGGGATTGGCCCTGAAAAAAGCCGGTTTCTTTGCGGCTCTGGCAGGTCTGATCCTTTTCATTTTCACTTTCTCATCAGCCCTGGCACAGCACCGCAGCATCGTTCATCCCGATTACGCGATCATTATTTCCCCTTCGGTGGTGGTGAAAAGCACCCCCAGTCAGTCAGGTACCGAGCTATTTATCCTGCATGAAGGGACAAAGGTGGTTGTGAATGAAGAGCTTACCGGTTGGCAGAACATCCGGATCATTGATGGAAGGGAAGGATGGATTCCCTCCGATGATTTTGAAAAGATTTAAACTTCAGCTTGCATGGCAGTCAAAAAGAGTATCGGGGAGATCAATGACAAAATAAGAAAAGGCCAGGCTGTTGTGTTTACTGCCGAGGAGGTTTCTGCCATGAGCAGGGAAATGACACCGGCGGAGGTAGCGGGTAAGGTGGATGTGGTCACCACAGCTACTTTCGGGCCCATGTGTTCCTCGGGTATGTTCATTAACGTGGGGCATTCAAATCCACCCATCCGGATGGAGAGAGCCACACTGAACGGGGTTCCGGTCTTTACAGGGATCGCTGCAGTGGATCTCTACATCGGGGCAACAGAGAACCATCCTGAAAATCCCTCCTATGGCGGGGCACACCTTATAGAAGCGCTTATTGAAGGGAAGGATCTGGAGCTGATTGCCCATGCCAAGGGGACCGATTGCTATCCCCGAAGGGATATCCATACCACCATCAACCGGGAAAACATCAACGAGATGATGATGTTCAATCCGCGGAATGCGTATCAGAATTATCCGGCTGCCGTAAACACCTCCAACAGGATCAAGTACACTTACATGGGTAGCCTTCTTCCCAAACTGGGCAATGCCAATTACAGCACTTCCGGGGAGTTAAGCCCCCTGCTGAATGATCCGGAACTACGTACCATCGGAATGGGAACCAGGATCTTCCTGGGAGGGGCCACCGGATATGTAGGGTGGTACGGAACCCAGTTCAAAACCGATTCCGAATTGAATGAATTCGGAATACCGGTTTCCAATGCGGCTACCCTTTCGGTGATTGGTGATGCCCGCCAGATGAGTACGTCATTTATAAAGGCAGCATACTATGAAAAGTATGGCGTATCCATGTTTGTGGGAATCGGGATCCCCATACCGGTGCTGGATGAAGAAATGGCTTCCAGGGTGATGATCCGAAACGACCAGATCACTACCCGCATCCTGGATTATGGACATCCCGATCATCCCGAGCTGGGACGGGTCAATTATGATCAGCTTGTGTCAGGTGAAATTGTACTTAACGGCAAAAATATCAGAACATCTTCTATGTCAAGTATATACAAAGCAAGAGAGATCGCTGATATCCTGAAAAAACAGGTAAGCAAAGGGAGTTTCCTGTTGTCGGAACCCGTTGAGATGTTTCCCGCAGGCAAAGGGCTGAATTCTCTGGAGGTCAGGTAAAATTAGTTTATATGAAGAGCGTTAAGAAAAGAATGGTGTTGCGGTTTCCTGCCGAAACGGTCAATGAGCCCATCACATATATCCTGATCAAAGAGTACGATGTGCAGGTGAACATACTCAACGCAGATATTACCCACGGGAAGGAAGGAAACCTGCTCATCGAAATGAGCGGTTTGAAAGAAAGCGTTGACAAGGCACTTGTATACCTGGAGAAGAAGAAAGTAGAGATCTCTCCTGTCATAAAAACCATCCTTTTCAGCAAAGAGCTGTGCATCCATTGCGGGGCTTGTTCTTCTGTATGTTTTCCGGGTGCGCTGACCATGGACAGCACTTCAAGGAAACTGAAGTTTACGCCCGATCTATGTGTGGCCTGTGAGCTCTGTATCAAAGCTTGTCCGCTGCAACTGTTCGAACTGAATTTTGGCATTAACTGATTGTACCAGCCCCGCTTATACAGGGACGGAATGAACGCTCAACGGTTTCGGTTCTTTCCTTCTGTCTACATGGAATCGGACCTTTTAATCGGGGTGCCGCACAAAGACTTTCATGCAGACATGCTGGCCATGAGCCGCAAAGAGCAGATCAGGCTCTATAAACTTCTGACAGATCACGAAGCATCATACCCGGGATTTAAAAGCAGCCTTGAACCACTTCCTGTTCCCATGGGGATCTCCGGTTTTTCACCTGAACTTGAAATGATGTACCAATGCGGCATTCAGTCAGGCACAGGCCCCATGAGTGCAGTGGCCGGATTGTTTGCAGAGGCGGTTGCACGAAAACTGGATACAGCCTTCTCCGTTCCCGAAATGGTGGTTGAAAACGGGGGGGACCTGTATATCAGGAACGAGTCGGAACTGGTATCGGTCATTTATGCAGGATCCGCAGCCCTGTCAGAGAAACTGGCCCTTGTCATTCCCAAGGGTGAGTGGGGGGTATGTACCTCCAGCGGTACAATGGGGCATTCCTTCAGCAGGGGAAAAGCCGATGCGGTAACGGTTGTCGCCAAAAGCACACCGATAGCCGATGCCTGGGCCACTGCCCTGGCCAACCATGTGCAGGATCTCTCAGATATTGAACCGGTCCTGGAAAGGATTGCACAGATTCCGGAGATCCTGTCCTGTGTTGTGATCGTGGGGGACCGGGTGGGAGTACGTGGTGAATTAGAGGTAAAACTCTTATCTTAGTTTCATGAACAGCCTGCTTCTGGTCATCCTTTCATTCATCGGTTATTTATTGGCCTACAGGCTATATGGCAGATACCTGGGCAAGAGAGTCCTTCACTTGTCCGATGGCCGGAAAATGCCTTCTCATGAATTACAGGACGGGGTGGATTATGTGCCCACCAAACGTCACATCATTTTCGGACACCATTTTACTACAATAGCCGGACTGGGCCCCATTGTTGGGCCGGCCATCGGAATTATATGGGGATGGTTGCCTGCATTTCTCTGGGTATTCCTGGGCAGTATCTTCATGGGAGCAGTCCATGATTTTACCACCCTGGTGGTATCCGGAAGGAACAGGGGGAGATCCATCGGGGAGCTGACCGGCGAAATCATCAGTCCTTCCTCCAGGTATGCACTGCAATTGATCATGCAACTGCTTCTTTTTATTGTCCTTGCAGTTTTTGCCATGATTGTGGGTACCTTGTTTGTCATGTACCCTGAAACGGTGATCCCTGTCTGGTTCCAGATTCCCGTAGCCATCTGGCTTGGATGGCAGATCCGCAGAGGAAAGAGCGACCTGCTTTATTCAATCATTGCACTGCTTATGCTCTATGGTTTTATTATACTCGGCGTCCGCTTCCCCGTTTCTCTTCCATGGGACACCCAAATTTCTGTGGTGGTGTGGTGCATCATCCTGTTTATCTACGTTTTCTTTGCCTCCACAATCCCGGTCCAGAAACTATTGCAGCCCAGGGATTATATCAATTCTCACCAGCTGCTGGTGGCCATGGCATTCCTGATCCTGGGTGTGCTCATTGCACATCCTGTGCTTGCAGCACCGGCCATCAACCAGGCCGCATTTGCCCCCGGTTCTGATGTGCCTGACCTGGCACCCTTCCTCTTCATCATCATTGCCTGCGGGGCCATTTCCGGATTCCACTCCCTGGCCAGTTCAGGGACCACAGTAAAGCAGGTGGATAAAGAGTCGGATACCCTGGCAGTGGGTTATGGTGCCATGATCACGGAGAGTCTGCTTGCCGTTCTTGTGATTGTGGCTGCAGGTGCAGGCCTGGGGATGGGCCTGGAGATCGATGGCCATGTTTTTACCGGCCTTGAGGCCTATCAACACCACTATGCTTCCTGGTCATCGGCCAGCGGCCTGGCAGCCAAACTGGATGCATTTATCATCGGCTCAGCCAACCTGTTTTCATCCTTCGGTCTGCCCCTGAAGTATGGAGCTGCTTTTGTTGTGGTATTCATCGTTTCGTTTGCCAATACAACACTGGATTCAGCGGCCAGGATCCAAAGAATTTCGCTCCAGGAGATCTTTACAAATTCCCGGGGCAGGATTGCCCGGCCTGTCCATAACCGGTATTTTGCCACAGCTGTGGTGGTGGTGTCTGCTGCCGCTATGACTTTCTTTAAACCGGGGGGACAGGGAGCCATGGTCCTGTGGCCGCTGTTTGGCTCACTGAACCAGCTGATGGCTGCGCTTGCACTGGGCGTGGTATCCGTCTATTTCCATATGAAAAAGATTTCCCTGGTTTATACGCTGATCCCCATGGTTTTAATCCTGGCAATGACCCTGTGGGCCATGGTGAACAACCTGGCCGGTTTTATAAGGGAGGGTGAGGTATTGCTGTCGGTGCTTTCAGGTTTAATCCTGTTTTTGACCCTCTGGCTTGCTACCAGCAGTCTACTTGCCCTTGCCGGAAAAAGGGCTTAATATTTGACGGTGAATCCCGGCAAAATGCCCGGATTCTTTTCGAAAATATCCACACGTTCGACCCAGCTGTATCCCGGGCTCTCTCTGCACCACCTGAAAAAAGCCAGGCATTTTTCAGGATGGCCCTGCACCACTGCATAAACCGAACCGTCCTGACGGTTCTCCACCCATCCCTTCAGCCCAAGTATTCTGGCCTGGTTACGGGCGGCGTACCTGAATCCAACACCCTGGACCCGGCCATATATGTTGATCTCAAACTGCTTGATCATGACCCCACAAATATCATAAAAATTGATCCGTTGAACAAGGTGTCATCCCAGTTGTTAAGGTGTAAACAAGGATTTGATTTGAAATGATGAAAAAATTAGTTTTCCTTTTAATCAGCATCATGGTTGTATTGCCGGCCATGTCACAGGAACGGAAAAACCTTTATGATTTTACCGTGAAGGATATCAGGGGGGAAGATTACAAACTCTCCCAGCTCAAAGGCAAAAAGGTCCTGGTGGTCAACACGGCCTCTAAATGCGGACTGACACCTCAGTATGAAGACCTGGAGAAGTTATACCGGGAATACAGGGACAAAGGGCTGGTAATCGTTGGTTTTCCAAGCAACGATTTTGCCAGCCAGGAACCGGGTACCAACGAAGAGATTGCTACCTTCTGCACCGTTAATTACGGTGTGACATTTCCCATGATGTCAAAAATATCTGTAAAAGGTGATGAGATCCACCCGCTGTATAAATGGCTCACCGAAGCATCCGAAAATGGGGTGGAGGACAGCAAAGTGGCATGGAACTTCCAAAAATACCTGATCGACGAGGAAGGGAACCTGGTAGGGCATGTGCCTCCAAGAAAGAAACCAGACACCCAGGAGATCATCGATTGGTTGAACAAACGCTAAAGCACGATCAGTGAATAGTGCAGTTCATCCTTTAAATCGGTCCGGACAATAATCACATCCTTCTTCTCCTTTCTGCCATCCGGGAATCCTATTTCCTGTGCGGTATGAAGCCCAGGCGATTTGGATCTGGCCGGATCAGCAAATTGGCTGATCAACCGGGAACTGTTCGCTTCGCTGAACAGCTGGTCTGCCTTTCTGCCCAGGACATCCTTCTGTTTCAGGCTCCACTGGTTCTCTGCATACCTGTTAAAAAAGAGCACAAACCCCAGGTTGTTAATGGTGATTACCGAATGGGGTAATTCATTCAAAACGTGGGTAAACTGACTGGTCTCCTTCTCGAACCGTTCCTTTTCCTCCCTCCGTTTCAGATTGGTCTCTTCCAGCCTCTTCTTCAGATCCAGGCTGGCCAGCCTGATCTCCTCTTCCTTCCTGATCAACTGCTCGTGCTGTTTCCGCGACGCCAGTTCCATCTCTTTCTCTTTGGTGATCTCATTGGCAAGGAAAATGACTTTTTCCACTTCACCATACATGTCATTCACCGACAGGAAGGTGGCCCTGAACCAGAGCTCCTCTTCATATTTTGACTGCATCTTCAACTGCCCCTGAAAAGCCTCACCCTGGATTACTTTTTCCCATATTTCATTGAACCGTTCCTGTTCACCGGTACCGAAGAAATCAAATACATTCATTTGATCCAGCTCCATGTCGGTATATTTCAGGGTTTTGCTAAACAGTTTATTGCTCAGAATCAGTTTGCCGTCAGGGTAAAAGACAGCTTTTGCATTGAGCCTGTCAATGGCATCGATCTGTCCCTCATAATCAAGGCTCTGTTTCTTCTGTTCCGTTGAATCGATGGCCAGAAACAGGATCTTCTCCACTTCGCCATCATCCCGCCTTACGCAGGTATAGGTGGCCATGGACCACATGTCCTGCCCCAGTTTGGTTTCGTGCTTCATATACCCCTCGAAATGGCGTCCACCAACCGCAAGCTTGCTCCACAGTGAATTGAACCACGACCGGTCCTTTTCATTGATAAACATGGAGATGTGTTTCCCCTCCACCTCCCTGTTTCCAGAATACCCGAGCTTCTTTAAGAACCTTGTGTTGGCATAGAGAAGGATTCCTTCTGTATCATACTCGGCCCGCATGAGGGTATGGTTCACCGTATTGGTAAAACTGATGAAGATCTCACCCTGTTTGGCAGCCTCCTCCTGGGCCAGTTTCAGGGCTTCCATATTCTGCCTGACCTGCTCCTCCTGCACCGCCAGCTTATCGGCCTGCGCCTGGGTTTCTTTCAGAAGTTGCTCTGTTCGCAGGTTGCTCTCCATCGTATTGAGTGTGGTGGCAATATTTTCAGCAACCCGTGCAACAAATTGAATTTTATAATCTTCAATCGGGTTGAAGGAGGCAATTTCAATGATGCCGAAAACCCTGTCATTCCAGATCAGGGGTTCAATGATCAGATAACGCGGATTTGCCTTGCCAAGCCCTGAGGTGATGGTCAGGTAGCCATCGGGGATTTTATCAGTGTAGAATCCCTTTTTCTCCATGGCCACAGCACCGATCAAACCGTCGCCCCAGGCGATGGATTTATCAGGGAATTTTTTTCTGTCATAGGCATGACATGCGATCATCCTGAGATGTTTTTCATCCCCTTCCTCCTGGGTCATGTAGATGGCTCCCTGGTTGGCCCCCAGGTATCTTACCATCCCCGATACAACCATGTAGGCCATGGATTCCAGCTCCCGGGAATGGGTGCGGAGTATATCGCCAAACTCTGCCAGTCCCTCGGATACCCAGTTTCTCTGGCGTTCATCCAGACGCCTCTGCCGTTCCACCTCCCTGTTCCTGACCAGCGTATCCTTCAGCTTGTTCAAAGAATCCGACAGGGTTTGATCCATATCCTCAAATGAGAATAAGGTATTCAGGTCACCGGCGATCAGGGAATGCGTAAAACGCCTGATTTCACTGTTCTTCTTGGTTTCATTCCGGATCCTGGCAGTCAGCTTATCCAATTGTTTGAACCTCCGTTTGCCCAGCGAAGCTCCCAGAATGACAGAGGCAAGCGGAAGGGTATCCACCAAATAAAGAAACCAAAGTACTTTGTGCATTTGGCCCAATGCAGGGAAGGAGAATCCTTCACCCCTTGAACTGAATAACACCATGTAAATGAGCAGGATGATCACTAAACCCAGCGCAAATCCGATGGCGCTGTACCTGATGATCATCTCTTTTTTATTCAATTCCCCCATCCAAACGAAGCTGTAAGCACTAAAATTAGTTAATATTTTCTATTTTTATCCTCCTTATCACCTATCCATGGGAAACCTGCGAATTCTGGTTGTTGACGATATTTATACCAACCGTTACCTGTTGTCTGAACTTATTAAAACCACGGGCAACGAAGTGGTGCTGGCCGAAAATGGACAACAGGCCATTGAGATTCTGAAGACCCAGGAGATCCATCTGGTCTTTATGGATATTGAAATGCCGGTGATGAACGGAATTGAAACCACCCAGTACATCCGCAATGAATTGCCATCGCCACTGAATAGTCTGCCGGTCATCGCACTTACTGCACATAATCCCGAACTTTTTTTCGAAGACTTCTCAGATGTGGGATTCGATGAGCTGATCACCAAACCATATTCGGTGGAGAAGATCAGGCTGAAGATTCAGAATTTTGCCGGTATATAAGGCCCATGATCTTCTCCAGGTTCTTGCTGTCCTGGTTGGAGAATGCTTCAGGCTTGTCTGAGTCCACATCAAATACGGCTACCACCTCTCCGCTCTTATCTCTCACCGGCAGGGTCAGCTCCGACCGGGACCTGGAATCACAGGCAATATGTCCGGGAAAGTCGTGCACGTCCTTTACCAGAACCGGTTCATTTCGGTCCGCAGCAGCCCAGCAAACCCCCTGATGAGGTTCCAACTCCTGGCAGGCAACCGGGCCCTGGTAAGGCCCCACTACCAGTCGGCCCGACTTAAAAAGGTAGAAGCCTGTCCAGAAAAAATGATCCATTTTATGGTGTAGCACCGCACAAATGGTTGACATCCGTGCCAGCGGATCATCGGTAAGGGCAGTCAGTTCATCCAATTGGGTGTAAATCCTGCCATATCTTTCCTGCTTCTTTCGTTCCTCCATGATATAATGCATTTTATCGGATTTAAAAATAGGATTTAATACTAACTTTGCCGCTTATTTTGGAGTATGAAATTATCGGACGAAATTTCCCGAAGAAGAACCTTTGCCATTGTGAGTCATCCCGATGCCGGGAAAACCACGCTCACTGAAAAATTCCTGCTTTTCGGAGGGGCCATCAATGTAGCCGGTGCTGTTAAATCCAATAAGATCAGGAAAACCGCTACCTCCGATTTTATGGAAATTGAGAAGCAGCGGGGCATCTCGGTAGCCACTTCGGTCATGGGGTTCGAATATGGCTCCAGGAAGATCAATATCCTGGATACGCCGGGTCACCAGGATTTTGCTGAGGACACATTCAGGACCCTCACCGCTGCAGACAGTGTAATCATTGTGATCGATGCAGCCAAGGGAGTGGAGACGCAAACACGCAAACTAATGACTGTGTGCCGGATGCGGAAAACACCTGTAATGGTCTTTGTAAACAAACTGGACCGTCCCGCACTGGATCCCTTCGAGTTACTGGATGAAATCGAAAAGGAACTGGAGATCCATGTGCATCCGCTCAGCTGGCCGGTGGGGATGGGTGTTAAGTTCAAGGGAGTATACAACCGGTTCGAGTCCACTTTCCGGTCTTTCAGCGGAAACAGCAAACAGACCATCGGGGAGCTTGTGGAATTCAGGGATCTGCAGGATCCCGGGTTCAAAAAACAGATCGGTGACCATGCAAAGCGCCTGGAAGAAGAATTGGAACTGATTAACGGCGTTTATCCGGAATTCGATCGCGATTCATACCTGGCAGGAAAAACTGCTCCGCTTTTTTTCGGAAGCGCATTGAATAATTTCGGGGTAAAGGATATCCTGGATTGCTTTGTCCGGATGGCACCTTCTCCGGGTCCCGTTACCACACTGAACCGGGTCATTATGCCCGATGAGGATAAATTCTCCGGATTTGTATTTAAAATCCATGCCAACATGGATCCCAACCACCGGGACAGGATTGCATTTATCAAGATTGCCTCCGGCGTCTTTGAAAGGAACAAAGCCTATGTCCATGGTCGAACAGGTCGTCAGATGAAATTCTCCAATCCAACCTCCTTCATGGCTGAAAAGAAATCCGTGGTTGAGAAGGCTTATCCGGGGGACATCGTTGGGGTTCACGACACCGGGAACTTCAAGATCGGGGATTCGGTGACAGAGGGGGAGAAGCTGCAATTCCAGGGAATGCCCTCCTTTTCCCCGGAAATGTTCCGTTATGTGGAAAATGATGATCCCATGAAGTTCAAGCAGCTTTCAAAGGGACTTGTCCAGCTGATGGATGAAGGTGTGGCGCAGTTGTTTGTCAGTGTGGGGAACGGACGAAAGATCATTGGCACCGTGGGGGCCCTTCAATTTGATGTGATCCAGTACAGGCTGGAGCATGAGTACGGAGCCAGGTGCCGTTATGAGCAGCTTCCCATGTACAAGGCCTGCTGGATTGAGACAAATAACGCAGCGAAACTGAAAGATTTCAGGCTGAGAAAATACCAGCAACTTGCCACCGACAAAGCGGGCAGGGAGGTATATATGGCAGAATCACCCTATGCCCTGCAGATGGCCCAGGAAAAATTTCCCGAAATCACCTTTCATTTCAATTCAGAGTTCTAGTTTCGGACTGCTATGGCAGTTGTTTCAGATTGTAAGCGATTACACAAATGATTATCTTCGTAATCCCATGACGAAAGAAAACAGGCGCGGATTTGCATCCGACAACAATGCCGGGGTCCATCCCTCCATATTACAGGCGATGGTATCGGCCAATGAAGGCCATGTGGTTGCTTACGGAGACGATCCCTACACGATAAAAGTCACCCGCAGGATGAAGGATCTGTTTGGCGGAGAGTGTGAAGTCTTTTTTGTATTCATCGGAACAGCTGCCAATGTCCTGGGCCTGTCCGCCGCTACAGAATCACACCATGCAATCATTTGCCCGGATACAGCGCATATCCATGTAGATGAATGTGGTGCTCCCGAGAAATTTACCGGGTGTAAAATCCTGACCGTTCCCACAATGGATGGAAAGATGACCGTGGATATGGTAAAAAAGCACATGCATGGCATCGGTTTTGAACACCATGTACAACCCCGGGTCCTGTCCATTACCCAATCCACCGAACTTGGAACGGTCTATACATTGGATGAGATACGGGAAATCACAGCCTTTGCCCATGACAAACAAATGATCGTCCACATGGATGGCGCCAGGATCAGCAACGCGGCTGTGGCACTTGATGTGGATTTTTTTAAAATAACCGGCGGAGCCGGGGTGGATATCCTTTCGTTCGGCGGAACCAAGAACGGCATGATGTATGGGGAAGCAGTGGTGTTTTTCGACAGGATCCTGGCCGATAACTTCAGGTACCGGAGAAAGCAGGGGATGCAGCTGGCTTCCAAAATGAGATATATTGCCACCCAGTTCGATGCCTTTCTTGAAAATGATCTCTGGAGATCAAATGCCATGCATGCCAATGCCATGGCCCTTAAGCTATATAAAGCTGTCCGGGATATACCGGGTTTGGCAGTTACCCAGAAAGTGGAGTCAAACGCTGTGTTTGCAACCATACCGGCGGAAATTATTCCCCTGCTTCAGGAGCAATATTTCTTTTATGTATGGGATGAGGAGCGTTCGGAGGTCAGGTGGATGTGTTCATTTGACACCACAGAGGAGGATATCGACGGATTTGCCACCCTGTTAAAAACCCTTATGAGGTGATCTAACGGCTTCGGGAAGCAGCAGGGAGCTGTCCCCGTAACTGAGAAAACGATAATTGTTCTCCATGGCTTCCCTGTAAACCTTTTTCCAATCCTCTCCAATCAGGGCAGCAATCAGAAGCAGAAGTGTGCTTCCCGGCATATGAAAATTGGTGATCAGTCCCCGTATGGTCCTGAAACGGTATCCTGGAACGATCATCAGGCTGGTGGAAAACCGGAACTGGTCAATCCCGCTGATCTGACAGAAACCGACCAGTGCACCAAGGCTCTCCTGAAGCGTGATATCCTGGGGAAGCATCTCATTTTCCCACTGTTTGAATTCGGGTTGCACAGGGTTGAGTGATTCCCCCGCGAGGAGTCTTACACCAAGCCAGTAAAGGGTTTCCAGGCTCCTGGTGGAGGTGGTGCCTACGGCAAGCGGAGCTGTTTTTCTTTCTGCCCATTCCTCCAGGAATTTCTTTGAAACCAGGACCGTTTCGGCATGCATGGCGTGATGCCTTGCATTTTCATGTTTGACAGGTACAAAGGTGCCTGCGCCTACGTGCAGGGTAAGTTCACAGGTTTCAATCCCCTGGTCTTTCAGTTGCTCCATCATACTGGCAGTAAAGTGCAGGCCGGCGGTTGGGGCCGCCACCGATCCGGGATCCCGGCTGTAAACGGTCTGGTAACGGTGCTTGTCCGATTCTTCCGCTTCTCTGTTCAGATAGGGGGGAATGGGCGTGGAACCGGCGCTTTCGATAATCTCGCCAAAAGTACACGCTGCTGCATCCCATTCAAACCTTACTATAAAACTGTCTCCTTTGTCCTTCATGATGGTTGCATTCAGGACCACATCTCTGCCCGATACACTGATTTCAAGTGAGACACTGCCCGATTTCCATTTTTTTGCATTCCCGACCAAACATTTCCAGCTGCAGCTCCGTATGGATTCAAAGGACATCTGGTATTCGGCAGGCTTCACCGGTTCCAGGCAAAAAATCTCGATTCGCGCTCCCGTGGGTTTGTGAAAAGCGAGTCTGGCCTGGATCACTTTGGTATTGTTGAATACCAGCCAGGAGCCCTCAGGGAGCAGGCCGGGAAGCTCGTTAAACTTCCTGTGTTCCAGCATACCCTTCTTATACACCAGCAATTTGGATTGTTCCCTGTCCGGTAAAGGATACCTGGCAATGGCCGATTGGGGCAGATGGTAATGGTATTGATCGATGAAAATTTGGTCTGTGCCTGTCATGGAAATCGTTCAAGTCCGCAAAATTAGCTAATTTTGCAAAGATCTTTGACATTTGACAGCAGTTGACTCTGTCGCTGCAGCTGTATTTCACACTGCAGAGGAAAGTCCGGGCAGCAAAGGGTGCCACACTGTTGAAAAACAGGTATCTGCGAAGGTAGGGTAACAAAGAAGAAAACAACCGCCCTCGAAGAGGGTAAGGGTGAGAAGGTGGGGTAAGAGCCCACCAGTGTAGCGGGTGACCGTTGCAGCTGTTTGTCCTGCGGGCTGAAAGGCCATGTATACCGGCGTTAAAAAAGCTACCCGCTTCTGCCGGGGGGTAGGCCGCTTAGATAAATGACAGGGATCCTGTTTGTTCAGGATACAGAACCTGGCTTATACAACTGCTGTTTTTAATGAGGTTGTCCCTGAAAATTACCGGGACAACCTTTTTTTTATTCCCGGTTCTTACACCCCGGACCTGATCAATATGTTGAGTGTTGTCCGGATCTGAACCCTGCAACAGTCTTCCGGAGTTCAACCAGCTGCTGCAACAGGTCCTCAAGCCGGTCGAGTGGCAACATGTTGGATCCGTCCGAAAGGGCGGCAGGCGGATCCGGATGGGTTTCAAGAAATATCCCGTCTACTCCTGCAGCTATCCCGGTCCTGGCCATGTGCTGAATGAGTCCGGGAGTTCCTCCGGTTACACCGGTAGGCTGATTGGGTTGCTGCAGGGAATGGGTCACATCCAGAATCACAGGAACCCCGAGCTGCTGCATGACGGGGATACCCCGGAAATCAACCACCAGGTCCTGGTATCCGAATGTGGTGCCCCTTTCCGTGATCATCACCTTCTGGTTTCCCGATCCGGTTATCTTGTCTACGGCGAATTTCATTGCATCAGGAGCAAGAAACTGACCCTTTTTGACCGAAACGGTTTTCCCGGTTTTTGCACAGGCCACAAGCAGATCCGTCTGTCTGCATAAAAATGCAGGTACCTGCAGCACATCCACAAATTGTGCAGCCAAAACGGCTTCTTCCGGGCTATGGACATCCGTGATCACGGGAATGTGGTATGTCTCCCTGACCTCGGCCAGGATCTTCAGTGCAGTATGATCTCCGATCCCCCTGAATGAATCCAGGCGTGACCGGTTCGCTTTCCGGTAGGAAGCCTTAAAGACAAAGGGGATTTCGTAACGGTCACTGATCCCGCTGATGACCCTGGCGATATCCAGTGCCATTTCACGGCCTTCGACCACACACGGTCCCGCGATCAACAGGAAATTATCCCCGCCTGTATGGCGGAGGGAGGGGATCAGCAAATTCAGATCAGGCAATCTATTTCTTTCCATAGGTTTTCATCTCTTGCCACAACCTCTCAAGACGTTTGCGGATCTCATCTTCCCGGGGATTGTCAGCAGGCGTATAAAACTGCTGGTTGTTCAACTGCTCCGGAAGATAATGATCCTTTACAAAATGGTCTTCATAGCTGTGGGCGTATTTATAATCCTTGCCATAGCCCAGGTCTTTCATCAGAGACGTTGGGGCATTCCTTAAATGAAGCGGAACAGGCACATTGCCGGTTTTGCGAACAAGATCCATGGCCAGGTTGATGGACGCATAGGCTGAATTGCTTTTGGGTGATGCAGCAAGATAAATGCTTGTCTCGGAGAGAATGATACGGGCTTCCGGCATACCGATCATGTGTACTGCCTGGAAACAGTTGGTGGCCATCAAAAGGGCATTTGGATTGGCAAGGCCGATATCTTCCGATGCCAGAATCACAAGCCTTCTGGCGATGAACTTGATATCCTCACCTCCCTCAAGCATCCTTGCCAGCCAGTAAACGGCTGCATCCGGATCACTTCCGCGTACCGATTTGATGAATGCGGAAATGATGTCGTAGTGCATCTCACCGTCCTTGTCATAAATGGCCATGTTCTCCTGGAGGCGCTCTTTCACCTGGTCGTTGGTGATGGTAATTTGACGGTCTTCGGTGAATGACTGATCGGAGGCCTCCGACTTGATAACCAGTTCCAGTGTATTCAGCAATTTCCGCGCATCCCCACCCGAATACTGAAGCATGGCCTCGTGCTCCTTCACTTTCACCTTCAGTTTTTTCAGGTAAACATCTTTTTCAAGAGCCCGCCGGATCATCTGAAGCAGATCCTCCTTGGTCAGCCCGTTCAGAATGTAAACCTGGCACCTGGACAGGAGTGGTGAGATCACTTCGAAGGATGGATTTTCAGTAGTGGCGCCAATCAGGGTGACAATTCCTGTTTCCACTGCCCCGAGCAGTGAGTCCTGCTGGGATTTGCTGAACCGGTGAATCTCATCGATAAACAGAACAGGATTGGGTTTGTTGAAAAATTGAAGTTTTTTTGCCTTCTCAATGGTCTCTCTCACATCTTTTACGCCCGACTGCACAGCACTAAGGCTGTAGAAGGGCCGGTCCATCTGTTTTGAGATAATTGTGGCCAGGGTGGTCTTTCCTACGCCCGGAGGTCCCCAAAGAATAAATGAACTTAGGGAACCTGAATGCACCATCTTGCGTATAACTGCTCCGGGACCAACCAAATGCTCCTGGCCAATGAACTCATCGAGCGTTCCGGGACGCAAACGATCAGCCAGCGGCTGGTTGGGAAATATAAATCCTGGAGCCATGATGACAAATTTAGTTTTTTTATTTTTGCTAATTAAACAAGGCTGAGATATGAAAAAAATAGCAAGTAGATGGTTGGTTATTCTCCTGGCATTGAACCTGGTTGCAGCAAACCCGGTCAGGGGTCAGGTGCTCGGGCTGGACTTTGTATACGGAGGGGTGGAAGATGCCGAAAAGATTTTGCAGGCCTACCTCGAACCATTTGCAAATATCCTTGGCTCTGACCTGAATGCAGGATGGTACAATACTGCCAGGCCACATCAGCTTGGCGGACTGGATATTACAGCCACCGTAAGCTGGGCCAAAGCCCCCTCAGGCCTGTTGGTCTATGATGTGGCTGCATTGGGCCTGAACGGAGATCTGGAACCGGGTGTCTCCATTGCCCCAACCATTTCAGGGGAGATGGAAGACAGGCCTGCACTTAGCTACAGTGAAACTGTCGATCTGGGAGGTGGAAACGTGCAGGATTTTGAATATGCAAGGTTTACCTTGCCCAATGGGACCGGGGTGGATTTTTTCCCGCTCCCCATGGGACAACTTACAGTGGGACTTCCTTTCGGTACTGATGTCTCAGCCCGGTTTATTCCCATGATACAATTGGGCGATTATGGCGAGATCGGACTTTGGGGGGTGGGAGGGAAACACTCTGTTTCCCAGTGGATTCCCGGTGTTAGAAGTTTAAAATTTCTGGATATTGCTGTTCAGGGTGGGTATACTAAAGTCACCTCATCGGCCAATGTGAATGTGGAGCCACTGGATATGGTTGATTTGGTGGACCCAAATCCAAATTTTAATTGGGATGACCAGTTCGTGGTTCAGGAGGTGGCCGGATGGACCCTGAACCTGATCTCCTCGCAGACCATCTCCGTACTCACTGTTTATGAGGGGATTGGTTATGCCAATTCCGAGGTGGAGATGGCACTCCAGGGGCATTACCCCATTCCTGCCGTCATCACCGGGGGAGAAAATATTGGGAAGCCTACCTATGAAATCGTGGAAGATCCCTTTGAGCTCAATTATGAAAATCTCAATAACCTGAGACTGAACATCGGGGTCAGGATCAAGCTGAGCGTATTTACGCTGCATTACGATTTCACCCATACACTCTATTCAACGCATTCTGTGGGAGTAGGTGTTTCATTCAGGTAGATCCCGGCAGAGCGGTTCAGAACCAGAAAGTGTATTCACTGTTTCCAATGTGCAGGGTGGTGGAGGGTTCAAAAATTGCAAAAACCACCATTCCGGCCAGCAGGATGAAGAATGTGATCCAGGCCGAAACCGGGGTGTGGTATTGAAGTGAATTCAGGTCCACGTGCTCCTTGTCTCTCCAGTAAGTGTCTGACTGGTACACGGGAGACCGATCCGGGTTTTTCTTAATTCGTGAAGCATACCTGAGCACCCAGCCAATGCCAACCACATTGATCACCAGCCATACGAAAAGCCTGTATTCAATACCGGAAAAGAGCGGAAGGTTTGAGAGGCCCTGCGCAATGCCGATGGTGAACGGATTCAACAGGGCACTGAAAACCTGCCAGGTCTGTGGGGCAGAATCCAGGTGAGCAGGGCTGCACCAATGATCAGTGCAAATATAATCACGGAGGTATGAGGGATTGCAATCCTTCTTGCCATGGCAGGTTTTTTAAAACACCTCACAAAGTATTAAAATTTCTTATTTTTAAAGCCCGAAAACTAGTCCTGGTATGAAAAAATTAACTGTGCTGCTCTTGTGTATGATCCTGGTTGAGTCACTTCAAAGCTACGGACAAAATAGCATCATTATAGACAGCCTGCTTACTGAACTGGGGACCCGGACTACCGATTCAGCCCGCTGCCGGCTGATGCTGGAAATTGCCACCATTTATAAGACCACTGATACCATTTCTGCAATGCAATATCTGGAGAAGGGAAGGCGCCTGGCCGATGAAGCAGAGGATAAAAACTGTCTGGGGCGCTATTACGAGATCAGGGGAGAAATACATACCCAGGCAGGGCTTTATGACCTCGCCATTATTGAGTATGACAGGGCCCTGAGCTCATATAACGAAGCGGATAATGACATAGGGTATTATGAGGCGCTGAAGGACAAAGGCAATGTGTACCTTTTCAAGTCGGAATACACCCAGGCCATGAGCTATTACGAAACGGCACTGGACTATTACAGGAGAAATGGCATGGTCCATGGAGCGAGCCGCTGCCTGAATAACATGGGGATCATTTATAAGAACAGGGGAGCGTATGTGGATGCACTTACCGTATATGATGAATCCATCAAGTTTTTGGATGAAGACAAGGACCCTATGCTGATTGCCCAGGGATATATCAACATGGGCAATGTGTTTGTATTTCTGGGCAGTTATGAAAGGGCTCTTGAATATTTTGAAATGGCACTGGATATTGCAGAAAGGGAACAGAGCGAGAAGGAAATTGGACTCTGTCTTCTGAATTCAGGTGTAGTACAGAATAAATGCGGTCATTTTGCAGAAGCAAATAACTTTTACGGGCGGGCGCTGTCACTCGGAAAAAGACTGGGGGACCCGATACTGATCTCCAACAGTTTGATCAATATCGGGACAAATTACTCCGAAATGGGCAGGCTTGAGGAGGGCCTTGGGTACGTGGAACAGGGCCTGAATATGAAGGTTGAACTGGGGGATGAAAGGACCATTTCGAATTGCATCATCTACCTGGCTGAGATCTACTATAAAATGGAGGATTTCAAACGGGCCATCGAGCTTTTCAATAAGGCCATTCCTGTGAAAGAGGAGCTGGGAGACCAGGAAGGTCTGGTGAGAAGCTACCTGGGTCTGGCCAGGGTAAATGTTGACCAGAGAAATTACCAGACTGCCGACCGCATGTCAGATCAGGCACTTGCCATTGCCGGGGAGATCGGTTCGATGGAGCATATGGCAGTGGGTTATGGACTCAAACAGGAGATCGCAGAAGCCAGGGGTGATTACCGCTCAGCATACCGGTATGCCATGGAATATTACAGAACCAATGACAGCCTGATGGATACAAACACCACCAGGGCGGTCATGGAAATGGAGTTCAGGCACAGGTCAAAAGTACTTGAGAAGGAGAATGAAAACCTGCGTATCCAGTCAGGCCTGGCTTCAGAACTGATGCAAAAGAAAAGTGCTTTGATGTACAGCATAGCCGGGATCGCCATCCTGCTGGCTGCCGCCATGCTTCTTGGTACCTATTTTCTGCGCAGGCTGAGATTCTCATCCCTGAAGCTGGAAGAGAAGAACCTGGTCATCACAAAACAAAACCTGAAACTTGATGCAATGAACCGGACCAAAGACCGGATGATGTCCATCATTGCCCATGATCTTCGGGGTACCATTGGCAATCAGTTGACAGCCATTGAGGTACTGCACCGTGTGGAAACATCCAATCCAAAAGGCATCGACAGGAAAAAGCTGCTTGGTAACCTGAAACATTCGGCTTCCTACTCTCTGGAATTGCTTGAAAACCTGTTGCACTGGTCAAGGCTTGATGAAAACAGCAGCTATTTTCATCCCGAGGAGCTCAATCTTGGCGTGGTGGTTTCCGGCTGCATCTCTTTGTTTGATGAGACGGCCCGTCAAAAAAATATAGCCATAGTGCAGCAGGTTGACAAATCCATCAACATTCATGCAGACAGGATCATGCTTGAGGCCATTGTGAGAAACCTGCTGTCCAATTCCATTAAATTTTCTGAACCGGGCGGTTCCATCTCTGTTTCTGCAGTGGAAAATGATGGTGGCATCAATTTTGAAGTTACTGACCAGGGGATTGGAATGACCAGCGAGCAAATCAACAAGGTCCTGCACAACGGGGGATACACCAAGAGAGGAACTGCCAATGAGAAGGGGGCTGGCATCGGAATGACGCTCGTCAGGGAATTTACCCACCTGCATAAGGGAGAACTTACTATTGAAAGTAAACCTGGTGAGGGTACAAGGATGAAGATCACTTTTCCCAAACAGATCTGAAATGGCGATGTTGAACAAATTCAGGGAGGAGCTTCAGAAAGAAATTCTTTCCAGCTACAGGGAACTGATTCGTATCTGCAGGGAAGCTTACGACCAGGAAGGAATTAAACTGATCAGGGAATCACTGGATTTTTTAATTGACCATACACCCGGAGATCAGAACAGTACTGACCCGCATGAGGTCATTCATGCTATTCAGCTGGCAAGCATGACTGTAAAAGAGCTTGGCCTTGATGCCCTGGGTGTATCATCGGTACTCATGGTTCAATGCATTGAACATGGTTCTGCTTCCCTGATTGAGGTGAAGGTTGCAATAGGTGATCGCACAGCCGGTATTGTCGGGGAATTGCTGAAGATCAGTGATCTGGATACCAACACCACCAGCAGTCAGGCCGAGAACATGCGGAATCTGATTCTCACCCTGGCTACTGATTTCCGGGTTATTCTGGTGAAGATCGCAGAAAGGTTGTTCATGATGAGAAAAATGGTGAACCTGGATGAGAAACAACAGATTGCCCTTGCATGCGAAGCAAAGTATATATATTCGCCTCTGGCACACAGACTGGGCCTGTACAATGTGATGTCTGAAATGGAAGACATCTCAATGAGCATTCTGGAGAAGGAGGCTTACGAGGATATTGAGGCAAAACTGAAAGCCACCCACTCCAGAAGGAACCGGTTTATCAGGGAATTTATCCAACCCATACAGGTGGATCTGGAAAAGGAGAAATTCAAAGTGGAGATCAAGGGGCGTCCGAAGGCCATCTCCTCCATCTGGAGAAAGATGAAAAAACAGAGGGTGGAGTTTGAAGAGGTATATGACAAATTTGCCATCCGGATTATAATAGATACACCCCTGAAGAGGGAGAAAGCCGATTGCTGGAGAGCCTACTCCATTATCACCGACCACTACCAGCCCAATCCGGAGCGGCTGAGGGACTGGATTTCAGCACCCAAATCCAATGGGTACGAATCCCTTCATACCACAG
The DNA here is from genome assembly GCA_964453785.1 of uncultured Bacteroides sp. Taxonomy (GTDB): domain Bacteria; phylum Bacteroidota; class Bacteroidia; order Bacteroidales. Next base: position 18,511 of record CAYVRK010000029.1, on the reverse strand, counting down.
TGGTTGTTCCCGGGGGCGATTGGGTGGAGGTACAGATCAGAACCCACCGGATGAATGAAATCGCTGAGAAAGGCCTTGCAGCTCACTGGAAATACAAAGGAATCAAAGGTCAGGACGGAATTGACCTGTGGATCAACAAGGTCCGTGAAGCACTGGAAAATTCTGATGAGGATGCCAACAATCTGATTGAAGACCTGAAACTCAGTCAGTTCAGCAAAGAGATCTTTGTATTCACACCCAACGGCGATTTGAAGAAATTCCCTGAGAATTCCACGGTACTTGATTTTGCATTTGATATCCATACCGATGTGGGTGCTTCCTGCGTGGGCGCAAAAGTAAATGGGAAAAATGTACCCATCCGCTACATCCTGAAAAACGGTGATAAAGTGGAAATCCTTCGCTCCAAAAACCAGAAGCCCAAAATGGATTGGCTGAATGTGGTGGTCACTTCCAAAGCAAAAGGCAAAATCAAGCAGGCCCTGAAAGAGGACAAACTCAAGGAAGCAGAGCATGGGAAGGAGATACTGAAAAGAAGGTTAAGGAACTGGAAGGTGGAGTTCGATGACAGCAACATCCGAAAGATCATACAACATTACAAATACCGCGACGCCATCGATCTCTACTATGATGTGGCCACTGAAAAGTTAGACCTGCTGCATATCAAGGAGTTGCTTACTATGGTGAAGAAACCGGCGGAGTCGAGGCCAGGGAAGATTGACGAAAATGCAGTGGAAAGAATCGTCAGCAAGGCGCCCGTTGAATCCGGTGATTTCCTGGTCATCGACGAAAAGCTGGGCAATGTGGAGTACAAACTGGGCAGATGCTGCAATCCCATTCATGGTGATTCAATTTTCGGTTTTGTGACCATCAGCTCCGGTATTACCATCCACCGGAAGAGCTGTCCCAATGCACAACAATTGCTTTCAAAGTATGCGTACCGTGTGGTGAAAGCCCGTTGGAATGAGACAGAAAAGGGAAGCTCCTTCCCTGTGACGCTTCAAATCACGGGAATGGATGACCTGGGCATCGTAAGCAATATTTCAGATGTAATCTCCAAGGACCTGCTGGTCAACATGCGTTCCATTTCCATTGACTCAGGGGATGGAATGTTTGAAGGGAGCATTACCCTGTTTGTGAAGGATACCCAGAACCTTGAAGCCCTCATCCGCAAGCTGAAGAGGGTAAAGGGCGTGAACAGCATCCGACGTATAAGTTGAAAGGTGCAAGGAGAAAGGTAAAAGTGTCTTTTCTTTCACCTTTTACCTGGTACCTTGTCCCTCTAGTATCTTGGGTCTGGTTGATAGGGGAGTTTGGCCATCTTCTCCACAGACAGGCCGGGAAATCCGAACTCTTCGGTGATGGTGCCGTAGATGAGGTAGATGCCCTGGCCTTTGTAGGGATAACGCTTCAGCGAGTCGGGAAAGTTCACCACATCAAAAAATTCGCCCTCGGCATCAAGGAAGCATCCGAAATGCATCCACTGATGGTGCTTGGTTCGCACATATTTGATGGTCACCAGGTTGCCCAGCATGCGCACCTTCCTGCCCAGGTGCTGCAGCATCTGGCGGGCCATGACCTTGCCACGAAAGCTGGTCTGTAGTAGCTCGAAGGCGGGGATTGTGACGGAAAATCCAAGCAGTTCCAGTTCGTCGTAGCTGTTCTCCAGGGCAGTCTGTTCCAGTTCAGGAAGCCGGAACTCCCGTTTTTTAACGGGAAAAAGCTCCCTCATGGGATCTTTCTTCATCTGGTTCCCCAGGATCAGGTGTGCATCCCACAGCAATTCCTTCTTGCTTTTCCCTGTGAAACGGAAGGCATCGATCCGGATCAGGATGACCACCTGCTCCAGTCCGGCAGGGACCCGCTCCAGGAAATCCTCCATGCTCTGATAATCCCCGCGTTCGCTGCGCTCCTCAATGATCATTGTGGCCACCTGCTGTTCCAGGTTCTGCAGGTGGATGAATCCGATGTAAATATCCCTGCCGGTGATGGAGGTTTTGTACTCGCTGCGGTTGACACAGGGAAGGTTGATGGTGGCCCCCCACCGCCTGGCTTCATTAAAATAGACCCAGGTCCGGTAAAAGCCACCGAAATTATTGATCACGGCGGTCATGAATTCCAGCGGGAAGTGGACCTTCAGGTAGAGTGACTGGAAACTCTCCACGGCAAAGGAGGCGGAGTGTGCCTTGGAAAAGGAGTAACCTGCAAAGGAACTGATCTGCCTCCACACCTCCTGGGTGAGCTGATCGGAATAACCACGGTCGCGGCAGTTGTCAAAGAAGCGTTGGGCAATCCGGTCAAACTCCTTTCGGGAGCGGTATTTCCCGCTCATGGCCCGCCGCAGTACATCTGCATCGGCCAGGTCAAGCCCGGCGAAGTGGTGGCAAACCTTGATCACATCTTCCTGATAGACCATCACCCCGAAGGTCTCTTTCAGCTGCTCCTCCATGATGGGGTGGAGGTACTTAAAATCACCGGGGTGGTGAAAACGGTGGATGTACTCGCGCATCATGCCCGACTGGGCCACACCGGGCCGGATGATGGAAGAGGCAGCCACCAGGGAGCGGTAACTGTCGCATTTCAATTTGGTAAGCAATCCGCGCATGGCCGGGCTCTCGATATAGAAACAGCCGTTGGTTTCACCGGTTTTCAGCTGCTCCAGCACCTTTTTATCCTTCTTGAATTCATCCACCCGGTGTACATCCACCCGGATGCCCCTGTTGTGCTCAATGATCTGGGCGCTCTCCTTGATGTGGCCGATGCCGCGCTGGCTGAGGATATCCAGTTTCTCGAAACCCAGGGCTTCGGCCACATACATGTCAAACTGGGTGGTGGGAAGACCCTTGGGAGGCATATCCAGAGCCGTATAAGCGGTGAGCGGCTCTTCAGAGATCAGCACACCTCCGGCGTGGATGCTCCTCAGGTTGGGGAAATCCATCAGCAGGCTTCCCGCTTCAAAAATGCGCCGGGTGATGTGGTTTTCGTTCAAGGTGCTTTCGGGCTCCTTCACCAGCTGGTCGATCTCCTCCTTGGGAAGACCGTACACCTTGCCCAGTTCCCTGAAAATGGACCGGTCGCGGAAGGTGGAGATGGTCCCGATGAGCGCTGTATGTTTCCGCCCGTACCTTTTAAAAATATAGTCAAGCACCTCATCACGCTCTTTCCAGGAGAAATCGATGTCAAAATCGGGGGGACTGGTCCGCTTGGGATTGATGAAACGCTCGAAGTAGAGGTCCAGGTCGATGGGATCCACATCGGTAATGCGCAGGCAATAGGCCACAATGGAGTTGGCCCCGCTTCCCCGCCCCACGTGGTAGAAACCGCGCGACATGGAGTAGCGGATCACATCCCAGGTAATCAGGAAATAGGAGGAGAAACCGAGCCGGTCGATGATCTCCAGCTCATGTTTCACGCGTCGTTGCGCCTCTTTGTTCCGGGGTCCGTACCTGTATTCCATTCCCTCCCCGGCCAGTTTCTCCAGCAGGACCTTGTCGTCGTGCCGTGTGCCCGTAAAAGTTTTCTTGTTTTTCACCGTGGTGAAGTCAAAGTCCATCCAACACTCTTTCACGATCCACTCGCTGCTGGTCCAGATCTCCGGATGATCGTCATAGGCACAACGAAGCAGGTCGGGAGAGATCAGTATTTCGCTCTGATCGGCCAGCTGCTCAGGCTTTAGCTGGCTCAGCAGGATGTTGTGGTCAATGGCCCGCAGGTGCCGGTGCAGGGCATGGTCCCGCTCATGAAGGAAGGTTACCGGGTGGCGTACCACCAGCCTGGAAAGATCCGAACTCCATCGGGAAGTCAGGATCTTATTCACCTGGCCGGGACGCACCCCGATCACCTCCCGGTCCCGCATCTTCTTCCCGCGCCCCTGTTGTTTTTCCTTCCAGGGATTGTCCGAAAAATCATACATAAACCAGACATCCTCCAGAGGAGGCGCCCGGTCGGGGAGGGCAAGCCCCGATTCGTTGTGGTAGGACAAAAAGTCGTTCAGTTCCCTGAATCCATTGGGATTCCGGGCAATACCCGTATAGAGGTGCCGGTCCCCGCTGCGGAACTCGATCCCGGCAATGGGACGGATCCCATGCTCATGGCAGGCCTTCACAAAATCCACCATCCCCGTGGAGTTGTTGATGTCGGTAAGCGCCATGGCTTCGATGCCCAGTCTGGCTGCTTCCCCCACCAGCGTCTCCACGGCCATGGTCCCGTACCTCAGGCTGTAGTATGAATGGTTGTTTAAATACATGCTCATTGCATTCGCATTTTAGTACTCAGTACTCAGTACTCAGTACTTAGTGCCTGGTGCGTTTTTACTGAGTACCGGGCACTGTGCACTATCTGTGCCAATACCTGTATCGCCGATTCTTCAGGTTATCCACCTGCTGGCGCTCCTCGGGGGATGGGACCGCTTTTTGCTGATCTGATTGTTCCGTGCGCTCCTCCAGGTCACTGAGCTGTATGCCACTGGCCCTTTTGACTGCGTCCGATCCATAGCGCCTGCGCAGTTTATCCACGGCCAGGTAGAGGTGTACCATTTCCGAAGTATCCTCGAACAGGTTCAGCTGCTGCACGCCGCGGATCAGCCCGGAAAACCGGACCCCCACAAGCCTGATCAGCATGCGCCGCTGGTAAAGGCGGTCGAACAGCTCCCTGGCAATGGGCATCAGCACATGGTCGAAGGAGGTGTAGGGAACCCGTTTCTGGAGGGTGTGTGTATCGAAATTGGAGTAACGGATCTTCACCGTAACAATGGAGGTAAGCTTCTCTTCCTTGCGCAGCTGGAAAGCCAGCTTTTCCACCATGGAAGTAAGCAGATCGTGTAACCCGGTCACATCCATGGTATCGTGCTGGAAGGTTCTTTCACTTCCGACGGACTTCCTTTCGGAATACTGGACCACGGGAGTGGTGTCAATGCCATTGGCCTTTTTCCAGATCACCATGCCGTTTTTTCCCAGCAGGCTGTCCATCATCTCTAGGGGAATCTGGCCCAGGGTGCCAATGGTGCCGATACCCATGGAACGAAGCAGGTGAAAGGTCTTGTTCCCGATCATGGGAATCTTCCGGATGGAAAGGGGGGAGAGGAAGGGCTTTACCTGCATGCCGGGAATCTCGATCTCCCCGTTGGGTTTGGCCTCCCCCGTGGCAATCTTGGATACGGTCTTGTTGATGGAAAGTCCGTAGGAGATGGGCAGGCCGGTCTCTTTCATGATACGCTGCCTCAGCTCATGGGTCCACTGCATACATCCGAAAAACCGGTCCATCCCGGTGATATCCAGGTAGTGTTCATCGATGGAAGCCTTCTCATACACCGGTGCCTTTTCGGCAATAATATCAGTCACCATCCGGGAATACCGGCTGTAGGCATCCATGTCTCCCCGGATCACAATGGCCTCACTGCAGAGCGATCGTGCCATCTTCATGGGCATGGCCGAATGCACACCAAACTGCCTGGCCTCGTAACTGCAGCTTGAAACCACACCCCGGTCCGACATGCCCCCGATGATTACAGGTTTTCCCTCAAGCTTGCTGTTTGCCAGCCGCTCCACCGACACAAAGAAGGTATCCAGGTCCAGATGTACGATGTTGCGTGTCATAACTCGCTGCGCTCGTGTTAGGATGCCCGCTGCGCGGGCGTTATTGGGTTAGTGGGCAAAAAAAATAACATAATAACACAATAACTTAATAACTTTTTCATACATTTGATTAGAATATAATCATTATTATGATTACAATATAATCAACCATTTTATTTCATGCAACAGTTCAAGGAGGATTTTAACATGTATTTTGATTCGAATATCAAACTTCTGCGCAAACGCAGAAACCGCACCCAGGATGAGGTGGCCGGGCAGCTGAAAATGAAACGTTCTACCCTGAGCGGCTATGAGAACAGGGTGGCACAACCGGGGGTAGAAGTGCTTTTACTTTTCTCGGAATTCTACAAGGTTGCCGTGGATACGCTGCTGAAAGTAGATCTTTCCAAATTGAGCGAAACACAACTCAGGCAGCTTGAACACGGTGAAGATGTGTTTCTGCGCGGGGGAAACCTGAGGATCCTGGCATCAACGGTAAACAACGAGAATCAGGAGAACATTGAACTGGTACCCGTGAAAGCACAGGCTGGCTATACCAACGGTTTTTCCGATCCGGAGTACATCAGCGAGTTGAAGGTTTTCCAGTTGCCATTCCTGTCCGGTGAAAAGAAATACAGAACCTTTCAGTTGCAGGGAGATTCCATGCTTCCCATCCCTGCGAATGCCTGGGTTACCGGGGCTTATGTGCAGGACTGGATGACACTGAAAACAGGGGAGGCTTGCGTGGTACTGACCGTCAATGACGGGATTGTCTTTAAGATTCTGGAGAACAGGATTGAAAATGACGGTAAGCTTATCTTATACTCTTTAAACCCGCTTTATGAACCCTATGAGGTCGACATACATGAAATACGGGAAATATGGAGGTTTGTACACTTCATCAGCAACGAGATCCCGGATCCCATCCTGCCGCAAGACCAGCTTATCCGCACCGTAGCCGGCTTAAAACAGGATATGGACCAGATGAAAATGAATTTGAAAGGAGAGGGGAGTGGCAGCTAGTTCTGCCCAAAATCATTTCCCAGCAGGGTCTCCTGGTTGCGGATCATCTTCATGTACCTGAGTTGTCCTGCCAGATATCCCTCTTTCTGTCTCCATCCCGGCATACAAACGAACCTGAATTTATCATCAGAGGGAAGGTTCAGGGCTTTCATCACATCCTGGCGGGTGATCCCGGTATGCCCACAACTATTCAGAAAATCTTTATCAATAAATTCGGTGTAGTTGGCAATCAGTTCTTTAAGCTCCTCGCTTTCAACAGGTTCGGAACAGGGCATCCGCCTGACCCTCCCGCCGGCATAGAGTTTTCCTTCCAGCTGTTTATTGAAACTGATGATCTGCACAACGGCCACGGATTTTACAGTGATTACCATTCTTCCACCGGGATTCTCTGCAACTATTTCTACCAGGCTGACCTCACAACCAAATTCCTGTATCTCCTGATCAATGATGTAGGGAATGACAAAGGATTGTCCCGTATTGCGAACATCTTCAATCAATTGTTTGTATCTGGGTTCAAATATTCGCAGGGGAATATCTTCTCCCGGAAAGAGGAAAACACCCAAAGGAAAGAAAGGAAGCATTTCTGGTTTTGGTTCCATGGCTGGTAACTATGAAGGATTAACAATTCATATTTCATATTTGTTTAACTTTTAACTTTTCATGTTCACCTTTCCCCTTGTTTCTTTTTCCTTTCCCCTTGAACCTTGTACCTTTGTAGAATGTGCTTTACAATTGAAGTTCATCTGACAAGGAAAGCCATCGAAAACAGGTTCTCGGTAGACACCGCTGCCCTGTACGATTTTGATTTCAATTATTTCTACCGGGCTTTTGCCAATCCAATGATTCCGGTGATTACTGGAGATCAACCCGGACAGGTGAACTTGATGCAATGGGGATTGATCCCTTCCTGGGCCGGAAACAGAGAGAAAGCCGAACAAATAAGAAAAGGAACTTATAATGCAAGGGCAGAGTCGCTCCATGAAAAACCTTCCTTCATGGAACCGCTTGTAAAAGGAAGGTGCCTGATTCTTGCACATGGATTCTTTGAATGGCAGCATCAAAAAGATGCCAGAATCCCATGGTACATCAGGCTGAAAGATAATAAACCCTTTGCATTTGCCGGGCTGGCCGATTCCTGGCGGAATCCGGAAGACGGATCTGTTCACCGGACCTTTACCATCGTTACCACGGAGGCCAATCCATTGATGGAAAAGATACATAATACAAAAAAGAGAATGCCGGTCATTCTTCGACCTGACAATGAAACAGCCTGGATATCCGGTGGCATATCACTGCTTAAGGCCAGGCAAATGTTGTTGCCTTTTGACCAAAATGAGATGGTTGCCCATACAGTATCTCCTTCCATTTCCGATTTAAATGCCGACCCGGGGGACCCTAAAATCATTCAACCTTATGATTATCCGGTGTCAGGAACGCTGTTTTAGGCGATCAGTTCAATTTTACCATTTTGATATAAAATTAGTTACAGGCTTATTAACCATTTGTTAATAAATCATGTTGACTCAATGTTCAATTCTTCGGCTGATTTTTTTTGGTACGGGACCGCAAAGCGTATACTTTTGATTCTACCAAGTGAGCGATAAAAGGCCACTCAGTTCTTTAAATGATTCGATCATAAGTAGCCGGGGCAACCCGGAAACGTGAACAGAGTCACCAGGACAGATAAACAGGTATTGATTCTGTCCCCGCCGGTCTTCGGACCGGGCTGTTGACTGGAGTACCGGATGAGTTGTAAAAGGCCCATCAGGAGATTCAAAACTGAAACCGTAGAGTACTTGAAAACGCGGGAGAAGTTGTTAACAGTTGAGCAAGGGAAACTGTCTTCGGACAGCAAACTTGCAAGTTATCCGATTCGTCGGATGGCAACAGGGAATTCAGGACTTCGGTCCGGTCTTCCGGTCACAATAACCGTAGCTTGGCACTAATTAGCGACTACGGTAACTAACGAGTGGAATGGGAACCAGATGCAAATTTGGCTCCCATTCGTGTTTTATAGCCCCCAGTCAGTGCACAGTACATAGTGCACAGATCTCAATTCCAAGCTTTTTTTTGCACTAAGTACTGAGAAATGAGTACCAAGTACTCCCTTCTTTTGATCAAAGCGGGCTGTTTTATTATAAATGGCCCCAAAACCTCCCACCAAAGCATCCTTAGGTGTGCGAAGAGGGTTTATGTGTTAAACAATATGGCGTCTTCGCACGCACATAAATATCTTTATTATCACTTGAATATCAAATTATTAGATCTATTAACAGGAAAGGGTTGATATCCTCCGAATGAACTTTTCCTTCCATTTTTGTTTTAACAGTAGATTTACAGAAGAAACAAAAGTTTTGTAGTTCGTATTCCATTTAGTGTGAAGAAATTTGTGGTTTTTATTTTTCTGTTGGTTCTCTTCTTCTTTGGTGAGATTGCGCTAACCTTTTCTGACAAAGGATATCCTTCGCTGCTTCAGGATGAAGAGGTTCCTTTTTCCCTGATGCTAGATAATCAGTTTTCCACATTTCAGGAGACAGATGTCATCGATAACCAGGTGAACAACTTTCTGAAAAGATGGAGAATTCAGGGCGCCAGTGTGGCCATTGCCAAGGATGAGCGGCTTGTATATGCAAAAGGGTTTGGTATTGCCAACACCGAGACCGGGGAAAAGGTGAAACCGGGACACCTGTTCAGGATCGCATCGGTTTCAAAGCTGATTACAGCAGTTGCCATTATGAAATTGTATGAAGATGGATTCCTGGATCTTGATGAGCAGGTTTTCGGTGAGAATGGCATACTGAACGATACGGTTTATCGGAAATACAGGGATGTTAGAATTGAAGAAATTACCATCAGGCATCTCCTGAACCATACCGCCGGATGGTCAAGGTATTCGGGCGATCCCATGTTCAGTTCATTGTATATTGCCAGGAAGATGAATGTGGATGCTCCGGCAGATTTCAGTCATGTGCTTCAATTTGCGCTTTCCAAAAGACTGGACTATAAACCAGGAACAAAATACAGTTATTCAAACCTGGGTTATGGCATTCTGGGGGAGATTATAGCAAGGAAAAGTGGCATGACATACCAGGACTATGTGGTAATGAATCTTCTTTTACCACTGGATATTCATGATATGCATATTGGCAGAAGCTTCTATCATGACAAATATCCCAACGAAGTGGGGTACCACAGCAGCCCAGGAAAGATGACTGCCTATTCTATTGATGGTTCAGGAGAGAAGGTACCCATCTATTACGGTGGGAACAATATAGAGTTGCTTGGTCCAGCCGGCGGATGGGTGGCTTCGGCTCCCGAACTCATTAAATTCCTGACGGCCATAGATGGATTTCCGGGACAGCCTGATATTCTGAAGGAGGAGACGGTTCAGCTTATGACAGACCCTGAGTTTTCTGGAATGGGATTGTTTGGCTGGCGTGGAAGCGACAAGTATGGCAACTGGTGGCGTACCGGCTATCTTACCGGATCAACTGCCTTGATGGTCAGGCAACAGGATGGATTGGACTGGGTGGTGATGATCAATACGAGCACGTATAAACATTCAAGAATTCAAAGGTATGTCTCTGGCATGATGTTCGGCGCAGTTAACCGTGTCAGAGACTGGCCATCCATTGACCTGTTTAGCATGGAGATCGACAACCCGAATCCCATTGCTGAGATTCCTGCAGCGAATCCTAAACTTTAAGGCAGATTATAACGCAGGCTGGGATTTTCCTTATATATTTAGGACTTCCAGTACTGAACATGGAACTTTCGTCCATACATCATATAGAATCAGAAAAACTTGCTGATTTTCAGGCCGATCTGTTTGTATCGACTTTGAGTCACGAGTCCCGTTGCATAGCCATTGCAAAGATGCTGGAAGATGTGACATGCCGGAAAGTTGCTCTTTCCTCTGCTGATCAACTCAATGATTTCGCATACAAAGAGAATCTGGATTATTACAACTTACACGGTTTTGAAGTCATGCCACTGCATCATGAAATTCCGGATATAGGCCAGATCATGTACGGGATTGATTCAAAAGAGGCCCGGGTTATTTTTGATTGCACCAGCATGTCCCAAAGATGGTACTATGAGTTTTTCAGCTGGTTTGCTGAGAGCCAGAATCGATTTGAAAACGTTACCCTGAGGTTTGTCTATACCTTGGCCGGATATGTGAATGATGACTCCCCGAGAAAAGTAAAAAAGGTCAAGGAATTCCTTAAAATTGAATCCCGGAAAAAAAAGGTGAAAAAGGCATTGATTCTTGGACTTGGACATGAAGCCAAAGTATCAGAATCCATTTACAAGATTGAGAAGCCGGACCTTGTCTATCTCTATTACGCAGATCCTCCTGTTGACAAAAGGTTCGTTGACCAGGTTTTTGTGAACAACCATGCACTAATCAATTTAACACCCATACGTAACCTGATTGCCTATCCCATAAACAACGGACAGGCTATCTATCAGAGCCTGATGGACACAATCCTTCCCATCCGGAATGAATACTCCATAACACTGATTCCTCAGGGTCCGAAGATCTTTTCTGTGGCATCCATGTTGGTACAGATAGGATACCCCGATATAATGATCAGTTATCCGGTATTCAAAAAGACACAGGTAAGTGACCGGCAGCCTTGCGGTGCGCCGGTTGTACTCGACGTTTATTTTGAGGAGGAAGATTAAAAAAACAATTTCAAAGTATCGTTGTTATACCATCGAATTTTTATTACACACCACACCCAAATTTTATTTTCATGGCAAGTTTTGATATTATCATGCCAAAGATGGGTGAGAGTATTGAAGAGGCAACCATTACAAACTGGTTTGTGAAGGAAGGCGACAAGGTCGAAGAGGATGATGTCCTTCTTGAAATTGCCACCGATAAGGTTGATTCTGAAATACCATCACCAGTTGAAGGGATAGTAAAGAAGATATTGTTTAAAAAGGATGAGGTCGTTCCGGTTGGGACAGTGATCGCGATCATCGATATGGATGGAGAAGGTGCAACTGATGAGGTTAAACAAGCTGTTCCTGATGCAGAGATTGAAGACTCCAAAGAAGAGCCAGCCCCGGAAAGGGCAGGAGAGACACCCACGGTGATCTCAAGCGGGGATCGCTTCTATTCTCCGTTGGTGAGAAAGATCGCCAGTGAAGAAAGCATATCCCAGGCGGAACTGGACTCCATTGCAGGAAGCGGCCTGAATGGAAGGGTTCAGAAAAAGGATGTCATGCAGTTTATTGAAAACCGCGGCCTATCGAAACCTCAAGCAGCAACAACCCTGGAGGTGCCAAAGGTTGCAAGTGAACCGCAAGCTGCTCCTGCTCCCGGGCCTGTAGACGAAATCGTTGAGATGAGCCGTCTTCGCAAACTGATTGCCGGGCATATGGTGAAATCCAAGCAGGTTTCTGCCCATGTTACCAACATGATTGAAGTGGATGTAACCAATGTGGTCAACTGGCGCAACAGGGTGAAAGATGAGTTTCTGAAGAGAGAGGGAGTGAAGATTACCTATCTTCCGGTATTTCTGGAAGCCACCATAAAAACGCTACGCGAATTTCCTCAGGTCAATGCATCTGTGGACGGGGATAACATCATTTATAAAAAGAGGATCAATCTGGGTGTAGCTGTTTCACTTCCGGACAACAACCTGATCGTACCCAATATCAAAGATGCCGATTCGCTCAATCTCACTGGGATTACCAAGCGGATGAATGAACTTGCCGGTGCTGCACGGAGTAATAAACTGGGGCCCGATGATATCAGTGGAGGAACTTTTACAGTCACCAATTTCGGGTCCTTTCAGAATGATATCGGGACTCCCATTATCAACCAGCCCGAGGTGGCTATACTTGCGGTAGGCGCCATCAAGAAGAAACCGGCTGTGCTTGAAACCGAACAGGGTGATGTTATTGCCATCAGGCAAAGAATGTGGCTTTCACTCACATACGATCACAGGATCATAGATGGAGCGCTTGGAGGAGCATTTTTGAAACGGCTGGGAGACTTGATAGAATCATTTGACCCGGTTAGCGGTAACTTTAAATAAGTGCAGATTATGGCAACTGAAAAAAAATATAGCATAAAACATACTGAAAAAGAGACCCTGGCAAAATGGTTCAAGCTCATGTTGGTGGGAAGAGCCATCGACGACAGGGCCCCCAATTACCTGAAACAGGCCATTGGCTGGTCCTATCATGCCCCATACGCAGGACATGACGGAATTCAGCTGGCCATTGGACAGGTATTTGACAGGGAAAGTGACCACCTGTTTCCCTACTACAGGGATATGCTTACTACCCTTTCGGCCGGACTGACAGCAGAGGAACTGATCCTGAATGGTATCTCAAAGGATAATGATGTGGCCGGTGGCGGGCGCCATATGTCGAACCACTTTGCCAAGCCGGAGTGGAATATCCACAATGTCTCCTCCTGTACCGGGAACCATACCCTGCATGCAGTAGGAGTGGCGAGGGCCATTAAAAAATACAAAGTACCCGGGGTGGCCATAAGCTCCCAGGGTGAATCATCGGTTTCAGAAGGATATGTGTACGAAGCCATCAATGGCGCTTCCAACGAGAAGCTGCCGGTGATTTTTGTAATCCAGGACAACGGGTACGGAATCTCTGTACCCAAGGCTGACCAGACAGCCAACCGGAAGGTCGCCAACAATTTCACGGGTTTTAAAAATCTCAAAATCTTTCACTGCAATGGCAAAGATGTATTTGACAGCATGAATACCATGGCTGAAGCCAAAGCATATGTCATCGAGCATGAGCATCCGGTTATCGTCCAGGCCAATTGCGTGAGGATCCATTCCCATTCCAACTCGGACCGGCATGATCTCTACCGTGACGATTATGAACTGAACTATGTGCATGCCTACGATCCCCTGGCGAAATTCAGAAGGTTATTGCTCAGGTACAACCGGTTTGCAGAGGCTGAGATTGAGGTGCTTGAAAATGAGGCGAGGGACATTGTGAAGACAGCCCATAAAGTGGGGATGAATGCTCCCGATCCATCTCCCGAATCCATTCACGATTTTGTCATTCCAGAGCCCTATGTGAGTGAGAAGTATCCCGATGGGCTTCACAATGATGAAGGAGAACCCAAAAAACTGATCGAGGGACTGAATGAAACCCTGAAAGCCGAATTCCGCTATAATCCCGACACCTTCATCTGGGGCCAGGATGTGGCCAACAAAGACAAAGGTGGTATTTTCAATGTGACCAAAGGAATGCAGCAGGAATTTGGCAAAGAGAGGGTATTCAATGGTCCCATTGCAGAAGATTTCATTATGGGAACTGCCAACGGGATGAGCAGGTTCAATGACAAGCTCCGGATCGTTGTTGAGGGCGCCGAATTTGCTGATTACTTCTGGCCGGCCATGGAGCAATTCGTGGAAACCACCCATGAATACTGGCGCACCAAAGGCCAGTTTTCTCCCAACATCACCGTCAGGCTGGCATCTGGAGGATATATTGGAGGTGGACTTTACCACTCCCAGACCATCGAAGGGTCCCTTGCAGGTCTGCCGGGGGTAAGGGTGGTCTATCCATCCTATGCTGATGACGCGGCCGGACTGCTGCGAACCAGCATCAGGTCCAGGGGAATGACGCTTTTTCTGGAACCAAAAGCACTGTATAACGCTCCCAAAGTGGCAGCACCCATTCCTGATGACTTCGAGGTTCCGTTTGGAAAAGCCCGGGTAAGAAAAGAGGGAACCGACCTGAGTATCATAACTTACGGGAATACCACACCTATGTGTGTAGAGCTGGCTGACAAATTTGAAAAAGAGGGGAATGCAAGTGTGGAGGTGCTGGATCTCCGATCGCTTAGTCCGCTGGATACGGATGCCATACTTGCCTCGGTAAAGAAGACTGGTAAGGCCCTTGTAGTGCATGAAGACAAAGTCTTCGGTGGCTTTGGAGGGGAGGTTGTCTCCCAGATCAACGACCTGGCCTTTGAGCATCTGGACGGACCGGTGAAGAGGGTTGGATCAACCTTCACACCCGTGGGCTTTAACAGGATACTGGAATCAGCTATACTTCCCAATTTGAAAAGAATCGAACAGGCTGCCATTGACCTTCTGAACTACTAATCCATAAAACCTTAATACCAGTGAAAAAAACTGCAATCATATACAGTTTCAATACCAAGAAAACAGGCAAAGTAGCCGAACGTATCCGGGAAGTTTTCGGAGACGACCAGGTGGAAATGGTCAATGCTGAAGATTTATCTGAGGAGGTATTTATGTCCTATGACCGGATCATTATGGGTGTTGCAACATGGTTTGACGGTGAACTCCCCAACTTCTGGGATGAATTTGTACCTGCCCTGGAAGATCTGGACCTTTCGGGAAAAAAGATCGCACTCTTTGGATTGGGCGACCAAAAAGGCTACCCGGAGAATTTCCTGGATGGCGTGGGAATAATGGCAAAGATCCTGGAGGAACAGGGAGCAACACTGGTGGGCTTTACCAGTGTGGAAGGCTACGAATTTGAAAGTTCCCTGGCTCAGCGGGAAGACCGGTTTGCAGGCCTTGCCATCGACTATGAAAACCAGGGCTCCATGAACAAAGAAAGGGTGTCAGCCTGGGTAGAGCAGTTAAAAAAAGAGTTCGCCTAGGAACAGCGGTTCCGTCCACCTGATTGGTTTTTTGATCCCCGCTTAGCATAATAATATATGTTGAATAGCATATATTGTATTTTATTTGTTTTTTTGTGAAGGATTTATCGACTGGAAAACTACAATCATGGCTAAAGACCGCGTTTACATTTTTGACACCACATTAAGGGATGGAGAGCAGGTTCCCGGATGTCAGCTGAATACCATTGAGAAAATTGAAGTTGCCAAGGCACTTGAGGAACTCGGCGTTGATGTCATTGAAGCGGGTTTTCCCATTTCAAGTCCCGGTGATTTCAATTCCGTGGTTGAGATCAGTAAAGCCGTTTGCGAACCTGTAATCTGTGGCCTCACGAGAGCTGTAAAGAAGGACATAGAAGTTGCAGCAGAATCCTTGAAATTTGCCAAGCGGCCCAGGATCCACACAGGGATCGGCACCTCCCAATTTCATATTTACAATAAGCTGAATAGCACCCCTGAAGAGATACTGGTGAGGGCCATTGAGGCTGTGAAGTATGCCAAGTCTTTCGTGGAAGATGTTGAGTTTTATGCAGAAGATGCAGGAAGGTCCGACAACAAGTACCTGGCCCAGGTCATTGAGGCAGTGATCGCAGCAGGTGCCACAGTCGTGAATATCCCTGACACAACAGGATATACCCTCCCGGACGAGTACGGCAAAAAGATCAGGTACCTGATCGAACACGTAACCAACATTGACAAAGCGATCATTTCAACCCACTGTCACAATGACCTGGGAATGGCCACAGCCAATACCATGAGCGGGGTAATCAATGGTGCCAGGCAGGTGGAAGTGACCATCAACGGCATCGGGGAGCGTGCTGGGAATACATCCCTGGAAGAGGTTGCCATGATCATGAAAAGCCGGAAACACCTGAACCTGGTTACAAACATCAATGCCAAAAAGATCTATAGCACCAGCAGGCTGGTTTCGACCCTGATGCGGATGCCTATCCAGCCCAACAAGGCCATAGTTGGAAGGAACGCATTTGCGCACTCATCGGGTATCCATCAGGATGGGGTTTTGAAAAAAAGGGATAACTATGAAATAATTAATCCAAAAACTGTCGGTATCAGTGAGTCCTCCATTCTGCTGACCGCCCGGAGCGGAAGGGCAGCTTTGAAACACAGGCTGGAAAAACTGGGCTACACTTTCACAAAACCAGCCCTGGATCTGATCTATGATGAGTTTCTCAAGCTGGCCGATTCCAAGAAGGAGATTGTTGATGAGGATTTGAAAATGCTGGCTGGAGCCAATGCACGCGATATCCAGCGAAATCTTCACCTGAATAGCCTTCAGGTTGTTTGTGGCAAAGGAACCACACCCGTGGCTACGGTGAACCTTGTATGGCAAGGGGTTTGTCACACAGCCACTGCCAACGGGAACGGACCGGTTGATGCGGCCATTAATGCTGTAAAGGGAATCCTGAAAAACAAGGTCAGGATCGAAGAGTTCCTGATACAGGCCATTACCCGGGGCAGTGACGACATGGGAAAAGTGCACATGCAGGTGGAGCATAAAAACGTGGTGTACTATGGTTTCTCAGCTTCGACGGATATCATCACTGCATCGGTGGAAGCATTCATCGATGCCATGAGCCAGATTGTCTGACTGCACATACGCGCCATGGGCAAATGGGATTCCATGTGCAAGGTCCCTCAACAAAAAATAGGGTGTCCTTGTGAGACACCCCGGTGATTCAGACATTTTTCCCTATATACTAGTAGATTCCTACCTGGCGCGTGTTTTTCACAATGATCTCGGGCGTTCCGTCATAGGTTGTGATCAGTCCTGTAATGGTCAGGTGCTGTCCCAGGAAGTATCGTTCCGGCCTCCAGTTGAATTTTCTTGCAATCCGGCCCGGAAGAACCACTGTGAACTGCTGGTTGGGATAGTCCCCTCCGAAGAAAAGCAGATAGTCATCCGTCTCCCTGTTGCGCCAGGTGGCATAAACCCTTCCGTAGACCATGGCGACCTCACCCAGGTTGTATTTGGCATCAAAGGCAGAGATTGTATTGATCCTGTATCCGTAATCGTATCTCCATCCGTAATTGGGATACCACCTTGTATAGTCGCGGTACATGTTCCTTGTCCAGTAGATCTCGTGGTAGGCGGGATAGTACAGCACATTGTAATGATGGATATAGGTATCATGGTGATAGTTGGTACTGATCCTGCCTGTCGGGTGGGTATTGTGATAGTGATTCCCACTGTAATAATTTTCCCCGGCATAGCTCTTATGTTTGGCATACACCTCGGTTTCCGGCGTACGGTAATCAGACCTGGGATTGTTTGCAGTACTGATACTTGCAGGCCGTTTGACCTGTGTCACCTTGTTTTCACGCGGTTCATCCTGCCTGTAACCTTTGCTTTCGGCAGGTCGTTTCTGAGTGGGCTGGCGCTCTACCTGTTGCTTTTGTGCAGGCTGCCTGGTGCTGGTATGTGCTTGTTTCACAGTGGTCTGCTCCCTTTGGGTTTGGGATTCACTGCGCACTGCCCTCTGGCCGTTGATGGTGGTGAACCCAAAAATCAGAACCGTCAGGATTGCTGCTGTGTATTTCTTTGCTTTCATGATTTCCCGGTATTAATGTTTGACTTATCTGCTTATTGAAAATCAAAATCAATGCCAAAAACTGAAAGTGTACGAAATACACAAACAGTACATTCTTTGTATGTTACTGAATTACTGAGCTTTGAAATAAAAATAAAGTCCCGGCTTTTTTTAAACCGGGACAGTTATTTGTAGATTTAGTTTTAGGGTCAGTGACTATCTGGTTGCAGTCCATTCCCAATCAGGTTGAGCAAATATAAAGGATATTATTAGAATTCCAAACAATCCCGGATTTCAATTTTCATCGGGTTTTCCTACTATTCTTTCATGAAGGGTTCCTTATCCAGATCAATATCAAAGTCAAAATCAATATCTGGGTCAAAATCAATATCCATTTCAGGGTCCAGATCAATATCTTTCAATACAGAGTCCAAATGAATCCTGACAGATCCCATCTCCCTTTGGATCTCTTCCCAGTCGATGGATTCCATGGCTTCTTTGGCTTCAACTTTTGCCTGTTCCATATCCTTCTTAATCTTTTCCCAGTCAATGGATTCCTTGGCTTCAAGCCTGGCGGTCTCCATATCCTTCTTAATCTTTTCCCAGTCGATGGATTCCATGGCTTCTTTGGCTTCAACTTTTGCCTGTTCCATCTCCTTTTTAATCTCTTCCCAGTCGATGGATTCCATGGCCTCAAGCCTGGCTGCCTCCATTTCCTT
>CAYVRK010000028.1:20914-55553 GCA_964453785.1 uncultured Bacteroides sp. | reverse complement strand
TGGGCGCTGACCTTCTTACGGGCTCTTTGACCAGGATAAGCGGAGAAAATGTGGCTTCCTACGTGGTCGGACAGGGAACCCTTGCAGCCGGAAGCAACTATGCCATGACTTTTGTCAACGGGTGGTTATCAATCAATCCCGCAGAAATTGAGATCACAGCTGATGATCAAAACCGTATATATGGTGAAAGTGACCCGGCCTTCACATGGCAAATAACATCGGGAGCCCTGGTAGGCAGTGATGCGGTAAGCGGCTCACCTGTGCGTGTACCGGGAGAAGATCAGGGTGATTATCCCATTGAACAGGGAACACTCTCGGCCGGAAGCAATTATGACCTAAACTTTGTAGACGGAACATTGACCATTGCCGCAGCACCCCTGGAAGTTACTGCCGGCAGTCTGTCAAAAATCTATGGGGAAGCTGATCCCGTGCTCACCTATACCATTACCGGGGGCGCCCTGGTCGGCGGTGATCTGATCTCCGGTTCCTTAACCAGGGGATCGGGCGAAGATGCGGGATCCTATGCCATTGAACAGGGTACGCTCACTGCAGGTCCCAACTATGCCCTTGCATTTGTGGATGGCATCCTGGTGATTTCTGAGGATACGCTTGAAATTTCAGCCGAGAACGCATCCAGGGTTTTTGGAGAAGTTGATCCTCCGCTGACCTATGTGATCACGGATGGTTCCCTGGTTGGCGGGGACGCTATTTCAGGTTCACTGGCACGTGAAACCGGGGAAGATGCCGGAACCTATTCAATAGGGCAGGGTTCACTTTCAGCAGGAAATAACTATCTGATCACATTTACCGAAGGATTATTTACGATCACTCCTGCCGATGTTCAGGTTGTCGCCGACAATATTTCAAAGAGCTATGGGGAGGATGATCCCCCGCTCACCTACACCATTGTATTCGGATCTCCGGTAGATACGGACCTGATCACCGGTACACCCGCCAGGTTGCCTGGAAATGATGTTGGAACCTATGCCATTGAAAGAGGATCCCTCACGGGAGGAGGCAACATCCATCTTTCATTTGTCGGAGCCACCTTTACCATCAACCAGGCTCTCCTGGAGCTCACTGCCGACGATCTTTCAAAGACCTACGGTACGGAGGATCCACCGTTATCTTTTACCGTAACAGGTGGCGCACTTGCCTATGAAGATGCAGTTTCAGGTACACTGTCCAGGGATCCCGGCGAAAATACAGGCAGCTATATCATTTCCGGCGGTGACCTGAGCGCAGGCAGCAATTACATAATGAGCTTTGTCAATGGCCAGTTTACGGTGAATAAAGCGACGCTGACTGTAACGGCAGAAGATAAATCAATTTTGTATGGAGAATCCATTCCTTCATTGTCCTATGTTTATTCGGGATTTGCATTTGGGGAGGATCCCACTGTACTTGATACCGAGCCGTCCGTTGGTACAGAGGCAAGTCAGCTGAGTGAGCCCGGAAGTTACCCGATCTCTCTGTCCGGCGGAGCGGACAATAATTACTCTTTCGACTTCATAGAGGGAACGCTGACTGTTCAGAAAGTTACCCTTACTGTTGTTGCTGAAGATAAGAACAGGGAATACGGTGACGAGAATCCCGGGTTTACGTTTACTACCAGTGGTTTTGTAAACGGTGAGGATATTTCGGTCCTTGATGCCCAGCCTTCGGGATCCTCTGTTGCAGATATATATTCAGGGGTTGGCACGTATGATATCATCTTCTCAGGCGGTGAGGACAACAAATATGCGTTCTCCTATACCGATGGAACACTTACCGTTCAAAAGGCAGAAATAACAATAACAGTTGATGATAAAACCATTGTATATGGTGAAGATGTTCCTGAATTGACCTACATGGCAGAGGGTTTTAAAAACAACGAGACCACCGAAGCATTCTCGTTTCCCGTTACCGTTGCAACGGAATACACCCCATTGGCCGATGTTGGCGATTATCCGCTGACCGGATCGGGGGCCGCCGCAGAGAATTATGATTTTGTCTATGTGAATGGTTTGCTCAGCGTCGGGAAAGCCACACAGGTCATTACCTTCAGTGATATCCCGGATGGTTTGAGAATGACCGAGGAACACCAGCTGGCAGCCTCTTCAAATTCCGGACTGCCTGTGAGCTTTGAGATTTCGGATGCAGATGTGGCAGGCATCAATGGTGATCTGCTTGTGATTCTGAAAGAAGGTTTTGCTACCATCAGAGCCTTTAATGAAGGCGATCAAAACTGGTATCCTGCTGAAGCATCGCAGGATATTATAACGCAGCCCACCTTTGATGATGTAACTTCTCTGTTTACTCCAAATGGAGATGGGATCAACGATTACTGGTACATTCCCAACCTGGAGGAAATGGGAAGGGTCAGTGTTCAGGTATTCAACAGGTATGGCAATCTGGTTTATGAATCAGAACAATACACCAACAATTGGGATGGAAGTTGGAAAAACAGGGATCTGCCGGAAGGAGCCTATTATTACATCCTGGATACCGAACTCAATGGCCTTCAAAAGGGTGTTGTTAATATTGTCAGGTAAAAATGGTCAATTACTGAATTGCTAAAACAGATTGTTATGAAGAAGATAATATTTTTTATAGCTGCTCTTGTCCTTCCCCTGGCGCTGAGTGCACAGCAGTACCCCTTTCTGGAAAGCTATATGGTGAATTCTTTCCAGCTGTCTCCCTCCTATGCGGGACTGGGACAGGCGGGGACCCTGTTTGCCGACAACAGAATGGACTGGGTCGGGATTGAAGGAAGTCCCCGTACCTACCAGCTGAGCTACCATGACCGGATATTTGAAAAGGTGGGTATTGGAGGTCGCCTGATTTTTGACCAGACCGATATTTTCAAATCCACCCTGGTCATGGGTACCTATACATACGAAGTAAATATCCGTGAGAATCATCTGATCAATATGGGACTTTCTGTAGGATTATATGGCAACTCCATCAACCTGGGCAAGTACTACAGCGATCCTGATTATGCACTCGATCCTGCTCTGAACCTCGGGGTGGAGAAGTCAAAAGTAAAATTTGCAAGCGATTTCAGTCTGCTTTACAGGTTCGGCGATCTTGAAGCCGGACTTCTTTTTTCCAATGTGATGTTTGGCACTGCCCAGTACGTGGATCCGGAACTGAGCTATAAACCAATGAAGAACTATCAGCTGCATGCAGTATATACCTTCAACATCGATGAAAACTGGACTGCAAAGCCCTTTCTGCTGTTGCGGGGTGGACAAAAAATCCCTACCTTGGCTGAGTTGGCCGGACAGGTCATCTATGCCAAGCGGGTCTGGGGAAGCATGATCCTCAGGTCTTCAGGTGTATATGGTGTCGGACTGGGCGCCCAGGTATTGGACAGTTTCCTGTTTAACTACTCATTCAACTTCAGCAGCAATGTGGCCCTGAGTACCTTCAGCAGCCATCAGTTTACGCTTGGGATCAATATCTACAATGTTCTGGATATGATCAGGAACTAAGTATGTCCCTGATCACCGATGGCCTGAAAAATACCCGTTTGGAATTCATCAAGGATGAAGTCTTCCAATTCTCAACCGGGTGTAGTACCTTTATGCCCATTGATCCCTAAAACCTGTTTCAACATGAGAATCAAATTTATCGCACTGTTCCTGCTTGCGGGCACTTTTGCCATGGCCCAAACCATCGAAAACAAGTTGTTGGACGGAATGAAATTCCGGAGCATTGGCCCGGCACAAATGAGCGGACGGGTCACCTCCATTGATGTGGTGCTTTCTGACAACTCCATTATCTATGTCGGAACTTCAGCGGGCAGCCTCTGGAAATCGGTCGATGGGGGAATCACCTATGAGCCCACATTTGAAAACCAGAAAACAGCATCTGTTGGCGATCTTGCCATTTTCCAGAAGAATCCCAACATTCTTTACCTGGGAACGGGGGAGGGAAATCCCCGGAACAGCCAGTCCCTCGGCTATGGCATGTACAAATCCCTTGATGCAGGAAAAACATGGACCCACATCGGCCTTGAAAACACGCGGACCATTGATAAAGTGATTGTACATCCTGACAATCCGGACATCGTCTGGGTGGGAGCCCAGGGAAGTGCCTGGGGAGAGAGTGAACACCGGGGGGTTTATAAAACCACCGATGGCGGAAAGACCTGGACCCGGCAGCTCTATACCAATCCAACCACGGGGGTTGCGGACATGGTGATGGATCCGGCAAATCCAAACAGGCTGATGGTGGCCATGTGGGACTTCCGGCGATGGCCCTGGTTCATGCGGTCAGGGGGCGAGGGTTCGGCCATTCATGGTTCTTCCGACGGCGGGGAAACCTGGAAAAAACTGGGTACTGCCAACGGGTTCCCGGAAGGGACCCTGGGCAAGGCCGGGCTGGCCATTGCAGCAAGCAGTCCCAACGTGGTTTATGTCCTCATTGAGACAAAACCCGAGAATGCACTCTACCGTTCCGATGACGGGGGACAGACCTTCCGGAAAACAACCAGTGAGGGTGTGGGAGACAGGCCTTTTTACTATATGGACCTGGCGGTTGATCCCACCAATGAGAACAGGGTGTACCACATTGCCGGTGCCATTTCAGTCAGCGAAGACGGGGGTAAATCATTCCGTGTGTTGCTGGACATGTTCAGCGGGGTCCACGTGGACCACCACGCATTCTGGATCAACCCGGCCAATCCCAGGCACCTGATGGACGGAAATGACGGCGGATTATATACTTCCGGCGATATGGGGGAGAACTGGCGATTTCAGCAGAACCTGCCTGTGGCCCAATACTACCACATCAATGTGGACATGGACATACCCTATGATGTGTATGGGGGGATGCAGGATAATGGAAGCTGGTGCGGACCGGCCTACAGGTTTGCCATGATGGAAGGCATCCGGAACTGGGAATTCGAGAACATCGGCTTTGGGGATGGCTTCGACGTGATCCCCGATCCGGACAACAGCCGCTTCGGATACTCCATGTCCCAGGGAGGCTCCTTTCAGCGGTATAACAGGAACACCGGGATCACCACCAGCATCAAACCCAGGCACCCCGGGGGCGTGGACCTGAGGTTTAACTGGGATGCGGGATTTGCCATGGACCCCTTTGACAAGCACACCATCTATGGCGGGAGCCAGTTCGTTCATAAAAGTACGGACAAGGGAAAGTCGTGGACCATCATCTCCCCGGATCTCACCACCAACGATCCTGAAAAACAGAAGCAGAAAGAGACCGGTGGCCTGACCATCGATAATACGACAGCCGAAAACCATACCACCATCCTGGTGATCGAGCCCAGCTCCATTGAACAGGGCTTGATGTGGGTGGGTACCGATGACGGGAACATCCAGCTCACCCGGAACGGAGGTGAGACATGGACCGATCTGACCACGAATGTAAAAGGCGTTCCTGCCAACAGCTGGGTTGCACAGATCAAACATTCGGTCCACAACAAAGGGGAAGCTTTTGCAGTCATTGAGGATCACCGGAGGGACAACTGGACACCCTACCTGTTTCATACAAAGGATTACGGAAAATCCTGGGAACGGCTGGTGGATGAGACCGATGTGTGGGGTTTCGTGCTGAGCTTTGTGCAGGACCCGGTGGAACCCAAACTCATGTTCCTGGGAACCGAATTCGGCCTCTGGTTTTCTGTCAACGGCGGAACCAGCTGGCAACAGTGGAAAGAAGATTTTCCAACGGTTGCGGTAAAGGACATGGTCATTCACCCACGGGAGCACGACCTGGTGGTGGGGACCTTCGGGCGTTCGGCCTATGTGCTGGATGACATCCGCCCTCTGAGGGAGCTGGCAGCAGATCCAAAGATATTGAAGGAGCAGTTGCACCTGTTCTCTCCTCCTCCCTCCTATCTCGGGGTGTCTGCCTTCCATAACTTCTTTGCCGGGGCACAGGAATCCTATTCGGGGGAGAACAGGCCCATGGGTGCCACCCTGAGTTACTTTGCACAGGACACCAGTGCCAAAGACAGTGTGCTGATCTCCATCACCGACGCGGAAGGGAAAGTGATCCGTGAGATCCGAACCACTGCAAAAGCAGGAGTCAACAGGGTGGTTTGGGACCTGAAAACCAAAGGCAGCGTGGTCCCCGGGAAGATGGATGAGTATGAAGCAATGATGATGGGCGGGGCACCTGTGTTCTACGGCGACTATACCGTGACTTTGAAAAGCGGTGCAAAAAGCGACAGCAAGAAAATCACTGTTCTGAAAGACCCGGCCACACCCATTTCCGATGAGGCCCTCAAAGAGAACATCCGGAGGAAAGAAGCCTTTAACGCAATGGCCGATCTGCTGGTTAAGCAGTACAACAAGGTGGATGGGGCCATCGCATCCATGAAACAGGTGCAAGGGCTTGTGGCAGATCACGACGATCTGAAGTCCCAACTTACTGAAATGCTGGAAAGGGCCGAAGTTTTAAAATGGATCATGGTCCCCAAGGTTACCAAAGGAATCCTGGGGGAGACTCCGGATCTGAAATCCCGCTTCCTGGCCCTGGCAGACTCCTATTCCAATCCCATGACGGAACCGGACGAAAACTCGGAAATTGCCTTTGAGGGCCTGAAGAACAAGGTGGAAGAGGTTCAGAAGGATATCGCTGCCTTTGTCGCCGACTCGGAAGCACTGAAGGAAAAAGTGAATCAGAGCGACCTTCCGGTCTGGAAATAGGGTGTTGAATCCGGCTGACCCAGGTAATCTATATTTTGGCAGTATATCTTATTTGCTGCCTATTTATAGTTATTTACTATATTTGTAATAAAAATAGAATATCGCTACTGACAAACTAAATATCAACCAATTAAAAGAGCATTTTTCCGGACTGGATTCCATTAATACCAATAATATATTTCAGTTCTATAAAGCTATTGAACCCAATCTTAAAACTACAACTGTAAATTGGAGAATATTTGCGTTGGTTCAAATGGGAATCTTGAATAGGATTGGAAGAGGTAAATTCACTCTTGGTGGGCATAAATTATTCATTCCGGAGATTTCCAACACCATAAAATCCCTTCACAACAAATTAGAACGAGTGTTTCCATATCTGAAAATCTGCCTGTGGAATACGTCTATAATCAATGAATTTATGATTCAACAACCTGGTCGATTTTACCTCATGGTTGAAGTTGAAAAGGATGCAGTTCAATCTGTTTTTTTCTTTCTAAAAGAAGCCAGGTACTCAGTATTCATTGAACCAACCAAAGAAATAATTGAAAAATATATTCCTGATGAAAAGGAGACACTAATTGTTAAATCATTGGTGACAGAAGCACCACTGCAGAAAATTGAAGGAATAAATATGGTTACAATTGAAAAAATGTTGGTTGATATTTTCTGTGACAAGATTATCTTCTCTGCACAACAGGGTTCTGAAATGAGGACAATTTTTAAAGAAGCATTGAACAAGTATACGGTTAATGAAAACCGGATGTTGCGCTATGCCGACAGACGAAGAAGAAAGGAACGCTTTAGTGATTATTTAAAATATGCGTTGTGATAAATAAAGAAGCTATCACATTCGAATGGATAGAGAAAATCTCTAAAGCAAACCGGAATGCTGATAAAATTTTGGTTGAAAAGGTGATACGCACCCTTCTGCTTTTAGAAGGTCTAGTAAAACAAAAGCTCTCCTTTGTTTTTAAAGGAGGAACTGCATTGATGCTACACCTGGATTCTGTAAAAAGATTGTCAATTGATATTGATATTGTAATTCCTGATAGACCTGCAAACCTAAATGAAATTCTGGTTGAAGTAACCGATAAGCAAGGTTTTCTGCGAGTGGAAGAACAAGAAAGAGCTTCTATTTCAAAAATTAATAAAGCACATTACAAGTTCTTTTATACCCCACTGCATAAAACAAGAGAGGATGAAGAATATATATTACTAGATATTCTCTTTGAAACAATTCAATATCAGAAGCTTGTACAATTAAACATCAAGTCATCCTTTGTTCCTGAAAAAGGCCAACCATTGACAGTTATTTCACCAAGTTTGGAGGATATCACCGGAGACAAATTAACAGCTTTTGCTCCAAACACTACCGGTATTCCTTATTTCAGGAAGAGTGACAGTATGAGTATGGAGATTATAAAACAATTGTATGATATTGGCAATTTAGCTGATCATGTTTCGGATATAGAAATTATCAAATCAACTTTTCAGGTTTTTGCTAAAACAGAATTATCATACAGAGAATTGGACAATCTATCTGAAATAGATGTCCTGGATGATATTTATCAAACAGCCCTCTGTATTGTGACAAGGGGTAGTGAGGGGAAAGGCAATTTCAAAGAACTTCAACAAGGAATTCAGAGAATCAGCCGGTTTGTTTTTTCGGAAAGTTATCATTTGGAAAAGGCAATAACCCACGCTTCAAAAGCAGCTTACCTTGCAATATCCATAAAGAAAAATGGAGAATACATTGATATCTATAAAAGTCCATTGGAAATGAAAGATTGGGTTATTGGTGATCTATTGAATACCAAGCTAAACAGACTAAAGAAATCAAATCCTGAAGCATTTTTCTATTGGAATAAGACCAATGTAATGCTAAATGCCTGAAGGAGCCATTCGCAAGCTAACAAATATGGATAGTTATTTTTCCAGGGGGGCATACTTGCCCTGTCTATCATACGTTTAGGTCATATGACCATAGGATTTCATAAATTTATTGTAACCACTAAATATGATTTCTTATGGTTAAAGTACAAAGCTCTGGTTCACCGGCAGGTACTATTATAGATTGGCTTACACTTTCGGGAGGGATAATTTTACCTTTTACAGGAACAGGCACACCTGTTAATATGGGTTCACCCAAGGAATTTATTAAGGGTTGAATGCTGTCTCCTATGACGGGATTGATGAAATAACCCTCTTCTGTGTTTAAAGCAACCGCCTGAGGAGCAGAGTACAAAGTTGGCATATCATCCAATACGCTCTTTTTATCGCTGCTGCAGGATGAAAGAAGTAAAATAAGAGTGAGGTATTCAAGTGCTTTTTTTAATTTTCTATGGTTACACGGTCTATTACCTAGATAATCCCAATCATTTATCATGGATTGTTGAAGAAATCCAGGAACTTGTAATCCTTTATAATTTACACATTCTGAGGGCATAGAATGCAAAATTTGGACCAGGAAAACAAGTTACGCTAAAAAACGCAACATCACCACTACGGCATAGCAAGACATCATATCCGCACCGCCGAATCTGGTAATTGAAAATAAAAATCTGTAAAAGTAAATCCGGATTTATTTTTTATCATAGACCAGCTTCACCGAACGATCTCCCCTCGAAGATGATGAATCAGACTGAATTTTAAGAACCTTTCCCCCTTCATCCAGCATCCACGTTTCGGTGCTTTTCATCTCGAAGGTCTCTCCCTGCCGGTTGATTTCCGTGTTGGTCTTTATGGTCAGGGTTTTTCCATCATCTGACCAGGTAGCGGTGGAAGTCGAGGTCCGGTTTTCACTTTTATTGATACTCTCTTTACCATCCAAAGTCAGCACTTCCTTACTGGTCCTCTCTTCACCGTCCCTGCCAGCGCGGGTACGTTCAATGGTAATGGTGTTTCCCTCCTGCAGTACAGTCATTTTTACAGGGGAGAACATTCTGCCTTCACCCAGTTCACTTTTACTTTCGTTGAGTGCCCATTCACCTGAAAAATTGGCTGTTTTAGCCGCCCATGCATTTGTGGGGATAAGCAGAAGTGAACCCAATACTGCCATTGCAAGCAGTTGAAAGACTCTTTTTTGTTTCATGGTGGTTTTGGTTTATGTGAGTTATTAAATATAATGATTAATAAGGACGTTCAGTTAATCCGGGCTGCGTCTTTTCATATGTAAAATTTCTGGGACGGTTTTACCAGCAACAATTCTTCAATATTAAAAACCCTGAAGAAATTCGTGACCATATCCCGGTTTAAATCAATATTGAACCTATGGTATTTGGTATCTTACTCCCTCAACAAGGTAGGTTGCCTGACCTCCCATTCCCTCCGCAATACCAACCACCATTTTTAAGGTATCAAAATCAACAAAACCACCCTCACAACCCAGATGCAGGTCAGATAAAACATGTGCCTCCGAAAATACTCCATTTTCTGATACAACTGGACGTATTTCCAGTGGAATCGATTGGCCGAAATAAGTTTCTGCAAACTTGATGATCAACCTGATGCTATCCAATTTGGTGATTTCACTGGTATAGATGGCTGTATCAGGTATCGAATACCTCCAAAAATCTATACAATCTGCTTCTGTTGTATCATAACACATCTGTTTCCAATATGACACAGAGGTAAATACAAATTTACCAGTAAAGGGATCACGGTAATCTGCCTGGGCTTCCTCACAGCCTGGAAAACAAATGAACCAGACTGGCAATAGTAGCAATATCAAATATTTAAAGTTCAAACCAGTACTTTTCAGAAAATCCTGTGGCCGATTCAAAATTACCATTTGTTTTACAAAGGCTACCAACAATCACCGAAGGATAGTAACTTCAAAGACGGTCTGAAGTTCAATGTGGAACAGGTTGGGAGCCAATGCAGAAAAACTTTGGGAACTTACAAATAGTGGATATTAATATTTAAATTGAGGTGCAATAATTCTCCTGTCTGATTTGGCCATTAAATGAATAATTACATGATACGATGAAGCAATTCCCATTTTTGATTTTCATGCTATTGATAACAAGCCCTGCTGTTCTTTCACAAAATATTGCCCAACAGGCTCCTCCGGGGTATGATATGGTACGTGCCGGTATCCCGCAAGGGGTTATCGATTCAATAATCTACCCATCCAGAACAGTTGGAACCGACCGGAAAGCACTGGTTTATACCCCTCCCGGTTATTCAAAAGACAAGAAATACCCTGTTCTCTATTTATTGCACGGAATTGGCGGAGATGAAAAGGAATGGCTTCGTGGCGGTCATCCGGAAGTGATATTTGATAACCTGTATGCCGACAAAAAAATGGAACCCATGATCGTGGTGATGCCCAATGGCCGTGCCATGAAAGACGACCGGGCAACCGGCAATGTTTTCGATGGAGAAAAAGTGCAGGCATTTGCAACATTCGAAAAAGATTTGCTGACAGACCTGATCCCCTTTGTAGAGAATATATATCCCGTATTTACAGACAGTGAACACCGTGCCATTGCAGGTTTGTCCATGGGCGGCGGACAATCGCTTAACTTCGGATTGGGTCATCTGGATACGTTTGCATGGGTAGGTGGATTTTCATCAGCCCCCAACACCAGAATGCCCCGGGAATTGATACCCGATCCTGCAGAAGCAACCCGGCAGCTGAAACTACTCTGGATTTCCTGTGGCGGGAATGACGGACTGATCACCTTCAGCGAGCGTACCCACGATTACCTGGTTGCAAATGATGTTCCTCATGTGTATCATGTAATTCCAGGTGGAGTTCATGATTTCAAGGTTTGGAAAGAAAGCCTCTATCTGTTCGCACAATTGATTTTCAAACCGGTGGATCCATCTGAATTCCATTTATACAACCCATAAAACTGATTTGAAATGAAAGAGATTTTTTTATTTGTTGCCGCGATCACGATCTTTGGCATGGCCCCAGCCCAGTCCCCCGGAGCCAGGCGCGGTCAGCAGTTAGAGCCGATGCCAGAAGGTTTTAAGCCCGCATCAACCAATACCTTTTCATCGCAGTACCCTGCAGTGAATCCCCTTACCCGTCAGGCCATGTTCAGGGTTGAAGCGCCGGCAGCACAGTCTGTTCAACTGCAACTGGGTGAGAATTACGATATGAAAAGGGATGAAAAAGGCATCTGGTGGCTTACCACCGGTCCCCTGGTGGTTGGCTTTCACTACTATTTCATCCTGATTGACAGCGTGGCTGTGATGGACCGGGGAAGCAAAGCCTATTTCGGGTACAGCAGGGAATCTTCAGGAATTGAAATCCCTGAGGGACCCGAAGGGGATTATTACAGGTTTAACAAAAATATACCCCATGGGCAGATTCGCTCCATATTCTACTGGTCGGATCTGAATGGTTTGGAACGTCATCTCAATGTGTATGTTCCTGCTGAATATGAAGCTTATCCACAGAAAAGATATCCGGTACTCTATCTTGTTCACGGTATGGGTGAAGACGAAAACGGTTGGTCGGTTCAGGGACAGATGGCCAACATTATGGATGGCCTGATTGAATCAGGGAAAGCAGTACCCATGATAGTGGTGATGCCCAGTGGCGATATCAAAACAAATTCAGATATCCGCGATGCTTCGGCTGATGTCACTGAAATCTATGTCAGTGACCTGATTCCCTATATCGATAAAACCTTCCGCACTCTGACCGACCGGCAGAACCGGGCCATGGCCGGTCTGTCCAGGGGTGGCGGCCAGACCACCAGAACTGTTTTTGCCAATATGGATAAATTTGCCTGGATGGGTACCTTCAGCGGCTTTTTCTTTCGTGGAGACAATTTGGTTGAAAAAGGCTTTAATGGTGTCTTCAGGGATGCTGCCGCTTTCGACAAGCAGATGAACCTGCTGTTCATCAGCACCGGTACCGAAGAACGCAGTCCCAAAGAATCGGTTGAAGCCCTGAAGAACCACGGCATCAAAAACATCGTTTTCCACGAATCACAAGGCACTGCCCATGAATGGCTCACATGGCGAAGATCATTGAATCAGTTCGCAAGCATGATCTTTAAATAATATTCTGAAAATTATTATAGATAAAAACCAAATTAAACCAGATAAAAAAACAATGAAAAAGATGTTATTCCTCTGGGTTCTGATCATAAGCGTATCAGGATCGATGTGCCTGGCACAAACAGATCTGTCAGCGATCATCGAAGACTTCAAACCCTCAACCCTGAATCAACCGCAAAAAGAATACCCCCAGGTAAATTCCGAAGGCCGGGTGCGTGTTCGCATTGAGGCGCCTGAAGCCAAAAATGTTCAACTCGATATTGGTGCTGTAAGGTACAATTTAACAAAAGATGAAAATGGTGTCTGGATCGGCGAATCTGCTCCGCAAGACGAAGGTTTCCATTATTACCAGCTGAATATCGACGGAGCTTCCGTTCCGGATCCTGGAAGCTTGTATTTCTACGGTGCCGGTCGATGGGGAAGTGGTATAGAAATCCCCGCCAAAGATCAGGATTTTTATGCCCTGAAGAGCGTACCGCATGGCCAGGTGCGCGAGCTTCTCTATTTTTCCAAAAGCAACAACAACATGCGTCGTTGTTTCGTATATACCCCACCCGGATATGATAAGGATATAAAGAAACGCTACCCCGTACTGTACCTGCAACATGGCGGCGGCGAGGATGAGACCGGCTGGTCCAATCAGGGGATGGCTAATCTCATCATGGATAACCTGATTGCCGAGGGCAAGGCAGAACCCTTTATCATCGTCATGGACAATGGAAGCTGGCGCAGGCCGGAAGGTGCTGGCAGTGCTCCCCGAGGTGAGCGTCCTGCCGGTCCCTGGCCTCCGGAAGGCTGGGCTGACGTCTTCATGAAGACCATGCTGGAAGACATCATCCCCATGATCGATGGCAATTTTCGCACCCTGGCGGATCAAGCGCACCGGGCCATGGCCGGACTGTCCATGGGTGGCATGCAAACCCGTGTCATTACCCTGGCTAATCCTGATGTATTCTCACATGTGGGCATGTTCAGCGGAGGCAGCATCAGTCCGGAGGATGTAGAAAATGCACCTGGTTTTAAAGAAAACATCAGGCTGGTTTTCATCAGCTATGGCAGCCGGGAGCTCGAAAACCGGAGGGTTGGCTTTGGCGGAGATCCAAAGGTGAACACCGATGCCCTTACAGAGGCTGGTCTTCATACACATTTCTATGTTTCTCCCTTAACAGCTCACGAATGGCAGAGTTGGCGCCGAAGCCTTTACCAGTTTGCCCCACTTTTATTTAAGAATCAAAAATAGAATTGTCATGAAGAAGTTTTTCAGCATTGCCGGATTATCGCTAGCTATATCCGGTTCGGTCTGTTTTGCGCAAACAGAACAGCCAACAATTATCGGGGACTTCAAACCCTCAACCCTCAATCAACCAGGCAAAGAATACCCAATGGTAAACTCCCAGGGCTACGCACAATTCCGTATCGAGGCTCCTGATGCCCAAAGTGTAACTGTCAGTCTTGGTTTGGGCGGAAGAGGTGGCACACAACTTGTTAAAAAAGAGGATGGCTTTTGGATGGGGACTACGGAAGGCCCTTTGGATGAAGGATTCCATTACTATCATTTGACTGTTGATGGCGGAGTATTCAACGATCCTGGCGCATTAAATTTCTATGGTTCCGTTCGTTGGGAAAGCGGCATCGAAATACCGGCTCATGACCAGGACTTTTATGCAATGAAAGACGTTCCTCATGGCAGGGTGCAGCAAATTCTTTTCCCTTCCAAAAGCACAAACATTTCACGCAGGGCATTTGTCTACACTCCTCCGGGATATGAAAAAGATCTGTCGAAGCGCTATCCGGTTTTGTACCTGCAGCACGGCTGGGGCGAGGATGAGACTGCCTGGAGTAACCAGGGTCATGCCAATCTGATCATGGACAACCTGATTTCCGAAGGCAAGATCAATCCTTTTGTCATCGTGATGACTTACGGTATGACCAATGAAATCAAATTCGGTGGTTTAAGGAATTTCGATATCAATCCGTTCCAGACAGTCCTCGTCGATGAATTGATCCCTTATATTGATGCCAATTTCCGCACCCTGGCCGATCAGCCGCATCGTGCCATGGCAGGGCTCTCGATGGGTGGCCTGGAAACGCACAAGATAACACTGAACAAACCTGAGGTCTTCTCACACTATGCACTGCTCAGTGGGGGTATATACATGCCGGAGGAAATTAAAGACCCATCGAAAGTCAAACTTATCTTCTTAAGTTGTGGCAGTCGCGAAAATCCAGACCGGGTGAAGGGTGCTGTTGACGAACTTAAAACAGCAGGCTTCAATGCAATCTCCTACGTTTCGGAGAATACAGCCCACGAGTTCCTGACCTGGCGTCGCAGCTTGCGTGAACTTGCACCCCTTCTGTTTAATGATTGAAAGATGCGCCTATGACCTATAAACCCATTGCTCTGCTTATTGCGGCATTATTTGCATTCGACACGTGTATTGCACAGCTTGAAAAGGCTATAGAAGACTTCAAATCATCATCTGTTAACCAGGCAGGCAAGCCCTATCCCCAGGTAAATTCAGAAGGACGTGTGCGCGTTTCTATTTCTGCACCCGAGGCAAATAGAGTACAGCTGAATATTGACGGTGCCTCGGTGCCTGATCCGGGAAGCATGTACTTTTACGGGGCAGTTTTGAGGACGAGACCAGTTGGTCGGCACAAGGAAAAGCCAACCTTATTCTTGACAGCCTGATCGCTGAAAAAAAGGCTGTACCCATGACTGATGCCAGATTTCGCACCCTTGCCGACCGTGAGCACAGGGCCATTGCAGGCCTGTCCATGGGTGCCAATCAAACCATGCGCATTATCATGAACAATCTTGATGCATATTCCCATTATGGTGGTTTTAGTGGTACTTCCAATTATCCAGGTTCCGATGAAATTGATCCGGATAGCTTTTTGAATGGAAAATTCAGTGATGGTGAAGCACTTCAGAAGCAAATAAAGGTTTTCTGGCTTGGATTGGGCACAAAAGAACCAGAACCATTCCCTGGTTCTGTGGGTGCCTTTCGTGAAATGTTGAAAAAGCAGGGGATCGATTATGTCTATTACGAATCGGAAGGAACTGCACATGAGTGGCTCACATGGAGAAGAAGTTTACACCAATTTGCTCAATTACTTTTTAAGGATTGAATATGAAATTAAAAAACACTTTTGCCTTTATCATTCCATTGGTTGTATTGCCCATGCTCTTAAACGGGCAGCAAGCAAATGTCAACCTCGATTATAATCCCCAAAAGGACACTGAAGGGCTCATCCCTTTCAGTGCACCGCTCAATTCTCCCGACGTGAGAGATGACCATACGGTTACCTTCCGTTTGAAAGCGCCTGAAGCAAAGGAAGTGAAGCTCACAGGAGCCGTTCTTACAGCACTTGGAGCAGGTCATGAGGGCCTTCCGTTTATCTTAGGTGAAAATGGTATATGGACCTTAACCGTAGGTCCGATTGAGCCCGATATGTATGCTTATCACTTTAATGTGGATGGTATACAAATGACTGATCCCAGTAATACCGTGGCTGCTTTTACTGCTATGCCACCCTATAGTCAGCTGATTGTACATGGCGCTGAACCGGCTTACTATGATGCACGCAATGTTCCACATGGAAATGTAACAAGGCATATCTATCACTCAGAAGTAACCTTAGGTGAGCGCGAACTTTATGTATACACGCCACCGGGATACGATCCTGATAACAGTTACCCGGTCCTTTATCTGCTTGGAGGTAGTGGTGAATTGCCCTCGAACTGGATGTATGACGGACGAGCCAATCTGATTTTGGATAATCTGCTTGCAGAAGGCAAAGCCGTTCCAATGATTATAGTCCTTCCAAACAACCAGGTTATTCACCGTAATCATCCCAAACATGTTGAATTGACTTTCGACATGTTTGAAAAAGAACTTAGGAATCAGGTTATCCCTCTGGTTGATAGCTGTTACAGTGTAATAAAAGATCCCGCAGGCAGGGCCATATCAGGTTTGTCAATGGGAGGTCGTCATGCCATGTATATTGGTTTCAGGTCGCTTGACCTGTTTGGTTCATTTGGGATACTCAGCGCGGGTGATGTAAACGCAGAAACGTCCATTGCCTATTTCCTCAATGACCCTGAGGTCAATAGGAAAGTAGATTACCTTTTTGTAGGCCAGGGCAAAGAAGAGGCCAATGGATTTATGGGTAATCGTTGCGTGGCTTTGCACGAAGCCCTTACCAATCATAACATCGAACATGATTACTATGTTGGCGGGCATGGAGGACATGATTGGGCCACCTGGCGACACCTGCTTTACTATCAATTTTTACCTAACTTGTGGAGAATCAAATAATGCGGGCGGAAGAAATATTACTTCCGTGAAAAACTTCATTTTTTTAATTTATGGTCTTATACTTTTAGCCGTATGTTCATGTTCTACCCTTCCACCCGACCAGGTAAAAGTCAACCAAGGAATCGTACAAGGCAAGATGGTGGATGGATTAAGCGTTTTTAAAGGGATCCAATTTGCAATGGAAAGGAACAGAATAAAATTTCTTGTTCTCCCCGAAAAAAGGACGGGTCGGAGTATTATCTCCATCTCGCCGGAAATAAAAATTCACTTTTAAACGAACGATAAAGAAGATGATTACCAGAAAAATTTTCCTGCCACTAATTAGCTGCATATTTTCCTTTGCCGGGGTGTTCGGCCAGGAAAAGATGGCTTCGAATTCGCCAGTGTTTTCCAATTTGGTATACCAGGGCGATGACCAGGTATATAAAGATTATCCGTTGAAACCGGATGAATTTTATAACCCTGTGCTTCAGGGCTGCTATCCCGACCCGAGTATTACCCGAAAAGGCGACGATTATTATTTGGTATGCTCGTCCTTTGCCATGTTCCCGGGTGTCCCGATTTTTCATTCGAAAGACCTGGTAAACTGGACGCAAATTGGGCATGTGTTGGATCGCACATCGCAGTTAAAAGTAGACGATACAGGCATTAGTGCGGGTGTATACGCACCTCAGATCATCTATAATCCCAACAATGATACTTTCTACATGATTACCACCGAATTTGCCGGAGGTTTTGGAAATATTGTTGTCAAATCGAAAGATCCCCTGGAAGGCTGGGGTGACCCGGTCAAGCTTGATTTTAACGGGATTGACCCTTCTCTTTTCTTTGACGATAACGGGAAAGCTTACGTTGTGCACAACGATGCACCCGAAAGGGGAAAAGAACTTTATAGCGGACACCGTGTCATCAAAATCTGGGAATATGATGTGGATAAGGACAATGTGGTCCCGGGAACAGATCAGGTCATTGTAGATGGCGGGGTCGACCTCTCAAAAAAACCAATCTGGATCGAAGCACCTCATATTTACAAAAAGGGCGGCCATTATTATTTAATGTGTGCAGAAGGAGGTACAGGTGGATGGCATAGCGAAGTTATTTTTGTAAGCGACAAGCCCAAAGGACCCTATAAGCCAGCCCCGGGTAATCCTATACTAACGCAAAGATATTTCTCCAAAGACCGAACCAATAAAGTGGATTGGGCCGGACATGCTGATCTGGTCAAAGGACCCGGCGAGAAGTATTACGGGGTGTTCCTTGCTGTCCGTCCAAACGAAAAAAACAGGGTGAATACCGGCCGTGAGACTTTTATATTGCCCGTCGATTGGACTGGCGAGTTCCCTGTTTTTGAAAATGGACTTATACCCATAGAGCCTAAACTGAAGATGCCAGAAGGAGTAAGCGAAAACAGAACCGGAAAGGAGGGATTCTTCCCCAATGGAAACTTTACTTACTCCGAAGATTTTACTTCTGAAAATCTGGATGATCGGTGGATCGGTTTAAGAGGCCCCCGGGAACAATTTATTTCTTTCACAAAGGAAGGTTTGCAGATTCATCCCTTCGAGGTGAACATCAAGGAGCTTAAACCAACCTCTACGCTATTCTACCGGCAGCAACACAATAGTTTTTCATTTGCAACGACCATCGCTTACCTGCCAGAATCAGAAAAAGATCTGGCAGGTATTGTGGCCCTGCAAAGCGAAAATTCCAATTATGTTTTTGGAATTACGAAAAAAGGGAATGAGTATTACCTTTTGCTGCAAAGAAATCAGAAATTGAGAAGAAATCAGGAAATGGCTTCAAAGATTATTTCCAGCACCAAAATAAAAATCACAAAACCTTTTCGCCTGCAAGTGAAAGCAAACGGGGATGACTACGAATTCAGTTATTCGACCAATGGAACTGAATTTGTTAATTTAGGTGGCACCGTTTCCGGAGACATCCTTTCAACCGATGTGGCAGGAGGATTCACAGGTTGTTTGTTAGGATTGTATGCTACCTCAGCAAATGATGCCCAACCTGAATAACAAAATATATCTAAAGGAGAAGATGATGAAATATTCAATAATTTTTCGCCTGGGCATTTTGATTGTAATTTTTTCAATCAATAGCGCAATGGCGCAAAACCCGATTATCACTGACATGTTTACAGCCGACCCTGCACCCATGGTTTATGACGACACGCTGTTTTTATTCACGGGGCATGATACGGCATCTGTTACTGCCCCTAATTATAAAATGCCCGACTGGTATGTTTTTTCCACTACTGACATGGTGCATTGGGAGAACCATGGCTCCTGCCTGTCTCCCGAAACTTTTTCCTGGGCCACCGGCGATGCGTATGCCGCGCAGTGCATTCATCACAAGGGCAGGTTCTACTGGTTCGTTTCAACGTTTCATAAAAACAACGAAAACAGCAAGGGTGGCGCAGCTATAGGGGTGGCCGTTTCAGACAGGCCCACAGGCCCGTTTAAGGACGCCATTGGCAAAGCACTCGTTACCAACGAAATGACTACTGATATGAAACATGGCTGGGACGATATTGACCCATCCGTGTTTGTGGATGACGATGGACAAGCTTACCTTTTCTGGGGCAACGGTAGCTGCAAATGGGTAAAACTAAAAGACAACATGATTGAACTGGATGGTCCCATAACCATCATTAAGCCGGAGCATTATATAGAAGGCCCATGGATTTATAAACGGAATGGCTTCTATTATCTGGTCTATGCCAGTGCCGGCACCAAACCCGAGATGATTGAATACTGCATGGCTGAGGGTCCCGAAGGCCCGTGGACCTACAAAGGGATTATCCAGGAAAACGTACCCAACAGCTTCACCACCCATCCGGGAATCATCGATTACAAAGGGAAATCCTATTTCTTTTACCACAACGGCGCGCTTCCTACGGGAGGCAGTTACCGCCGTTCCATTTGTGTCGATTATATGGTTTATAATCCGGATGGCACCATCCAGAAGATTGTCCAGACAACTGAAGGGGTCGCCCTTGCACTGGATCAGTCCGCCCACAACCCGATTATTTATGCCGATGTTCCCGACATGTCCATGGTACGTGTGGGCGATGACTATTACATGAGCAGTACCACCATGCACATGAGCCCCGGAGTGCCCATCATGAAATCGAAAGACCTGGTTAACTGGCAAATCGTGGGTTATGCCTATGATACCCTTGCCAGTATTGACGCACTGAACCTGACCGGCGGAAAAAGCGCCTATGGAAAAGGTACCTGGGCCAGCAGCCTCCGGTACCACAACAGGACCTGGTATGTATCCACGTTTTCTTCAACCACGGGGAAGACCTACATCTATTCAACAAAGGATATTGAAAAAGGCCCTTGGGCAGCGCAATCTTTTAAGCCCTCTTACCATGACAATACCCTGTTTTTCGATGATGACGGACGTGCCTATATGATTTATGGCGCGGGTAAACTCAACATCGTTGAATTGAAAGAAGATCTCTCCGGGGTGAAAGAAGGAAGCGAGCGGGTTCTCATCGAAAATGCCAGCGCACCCGCAGGCGAAAATATCATGCTCGGAGCCGAAGGCTCCCAATTGTTCAAGGTGAATGGTAAGTACTATCTCTTCAACATTACCTGGCCGAGAGGCGGGATGCGCACCGTGGTCATTCACAGGGCTGATCAGATAAGCGGCCCGTGGGAGGGCAGGCCTGCCCTGCAGGATAAAGGAGTAGCACAGGGGGGCCTCATCGACACTCCCGATGGTCACTGGTTTGCCTATCTGTTCCGCGATTTTGGTTCGGTGGGCCGTATCCCCTATCTCGTTCCAGTGAAATGGGAAGATGGTTGGCCCGTACTTGGAACTGACGGCAAAGTACCCGATTCGCTGAACCTGCCAGCCAGCAGAGGATTGATCCCCGGTATAGTGGCTTCAGATGAGTTCATCCGTCACGCAAATGAACCAGCGCTGCCACCGGTCTGGCAGTGGAATCACAACCCTGACCATACACTCTGGTCCCTTACCCAGCGGAATGGTTATCTGCGCCTTACCACGGGCCGGATTGATTCATCGTTCGTGATGGCCAAAAATACATTGACCCAGCGCACCTTCGGGCCTGTCTGTTCCGGTTCAACCTGCATGGATGTTTCAAACATGAAGGAGGGTGATTTTGCCGGGCTTGCCCTTCTGCAGCAAAAATTCGGGCAGGTCGGGGTGAGAATTGAAAACGGAACCAGGTCGCTTGTTATGGTCAGCGGTGAATCGCGTGAACCTGTCGTGGTCCAACGTGTACCCTTCAACCAGGGGACTGTCTTTCTGAAAGCAGAATGCGATTTCAGGGATCGCACTGACATGGCCTGTTTCTTCTACAGTCTTGATGGTAATTCGTGGCACCCCATTGGGAAACCGATCCAAATGGAGTATACCCTGACTCACTTCATGGGTTACCGTTTCGGCTTGTTCAATTATGCAAGCAAAAATCCGGGCGGGTGCGTCGATTTTGATTATTTCCGAATCAGCGAACAGATTTCCCTGAACAAATAAAAACAAGCAAGGTAAGAACCTCCATTTCCGAAGAAAATTCTAACTTCCAGAAAATCATTTATTCCACCCACTCAAAAAGAGAAACATGCCATTCCTTGGAAAATGTCAAAAAAGAGATCCTCTGAAAAGGATCATCCCGTTTACAGTTATCCTTTTAATCACAGGTAGCTTCATATTGACCAGCAATGTTTTTGGGCAGAAGCTGCAAATCAATGATCTTGGCTATTTTGAGGCGCCCGGTGTAAATGTACTGGTATTCAGCAGTGAGTACAACGGCATGTTCTTCGACGAGAAAACCGCCGGTATTGAACTGATTCATCATGGTGTCAGGACTTCCACAGGCGGAGCGATCCGGCTGCAGAACACACCTGAGCAGTGGGACCTGATCCCTGTTCTGGCTGACCGGAAGATTGATAGGAAGACCAACACGATCGACCTTGTATTGCGATACAAGGAGTTTGATTTTGATTCCAGGGTACAGGTTACCGCCATGGATCAGGGGGTAAGCATCAGTGTATATCTTGACAAACCCCTTCCGGAAGAGCTGGAAGGCCGGGCAGGGTTTAATCTTGAATTCATTCCTTCGGCCTACGTGGAAAAAACCTATCTGGCTGACGGGAAACCTGGAGTTTTCCCCCTCTACCCTTCAGGGAACACCACTGTTGAACCCATATCCACGAAGATCCCCCAGTATGCCGGCCACTCTACTTTTGACGACAGGGGCCGGGGTGAGTATATCCAAACCAAACCGCTTGCCTCGGGTAAAGCATTGGCGCTGGCACCCGAAGATCCTGAACGGTTTGTATCCATCCGCTCGGAGGATGGAGAACTCATGCTGTTTGACGGGCGCAACCAGGCACAAAACGGATGGTTTATTGTGCGTAGCCTGCTTCCGGCCAGGACAACCGGAAAAGTGTTGACCTGGACTGTGGAACCCCATGCCATTCCCGACTGGAAGAGGTCTCCCGTGATCGGGTTCTCACAGGTTGGTTATCAACCCAAGCAGGAAAAGATCTCGGTGATTGAATTGGATAAAAATGATACGCCTTTAAAAACAGCATCTCTTTATCAGGTAACACCAGAAGGGAAATCCGTTGAAAAGCTACAAGGCAATATAGAGCCCTGGGGGCAATATTTGCGATACAACTATGTGAAGTTTGATTTTAGTTCTGTGGAAGACCCCGGACTGTACTATATCCGGTACGGCGATCAAAGAACAAATGCTTTTCCAATTGCACCAAACGTGTATACTGAGATATGGCATCCCACGCTGGATGTGTGGTTCCCGGTGCAGATGGATCACATGGAGGTGAATGAAGCCTACAGGGTATGGCATGGTGTGCCGTTTATGGACGATGCCCTGCAGGCGCCTCTCAACCACCAGCATTTTGACGGCTACAGAATGGGTGACACCACCGATACAAAGTATAAACCACTGGAACATATTCCAGGATTGACACAGGGCGGGTGGTTCGATGCCGGGGATTTTGATATTCAAACCGGATCGCATTGTCATGCCGTACTGAGCCTTGTGGATTCCTGGGAGAACTTTCATCCCGAACGCGATGAAACTTATATGGATTATGCAAGCCGTTATGTGGATATTCACCGGCCTGATGGCCGGCCCGATATGTTGCAGCAAATCGAGCACGGCACATTGGCCCTGGTTGCGCAGGTAAAAAATATTGGCCACCCGGTCAGGGGCATTGTCGTTCCCAATCTCCACCAGTACCATCACCTGGGTGATGCATCCACGGAAACGGATCAACTTCCCTATAACCAAGACCTGAAGCCCTATCAGACAGATGGAAAATCAAGCGGCACCCTGGATGACAGGTGGGCTTTTACCACCCGAAGCACCTTTTTGGATTATCAAACCATCGCCGCCCTGGCAGCTGCAAACCGGGCATTAAAGGATTATAACGAGACACTGGCTGACCAGTGCTTATTCTATGCACTGCAACTCTGGGATGAAGATGAGACCCTGGTTAAAAACGATACCTCACAATTCGCTGTAAGGTTCGGAAGGAGCACGGCCATGACCGCAGCACTCCAGCTATATATTACAACCAAAGACCAGAAGTATGCCCGGCTGTTCACGGAATCCCTATGGCCCATGCTTGACCGGTCGGTGATGTTCGGAATAAAAACCGCACTTCAGGCAGTTCCGTACATGGATCAGGAATACCAGGACAAATTAAGGGGGTATGTGATCAGTTACAAACAGATGTGCGATGATCTGGGCAGGAAGAACCCATTTGGTGTACCCATGGCCGGTGGAGGTTGGGGCGGAAACGGTGGCATTGTAAACTGGGCCATTACCAATTACTATGCCCATCAGACCTATCCGGAACTCATCAGTCCAGAATACGTGTATAAAGGGCTGAACTACATTTTTGGCTGCCATCCCTACTCCAATATCTCTTTCGTTTCGTCTGTGGGAACGCGCTCCAAGAAAATTACCTATGGCAACAACCGGGCAGATTTTAGTTTTATTGCTGGCGGAATTGTTCCCGGCTTATTGTTGTTGAAGCCTGACTTTCCCGAAAACAGGGAGGACTGGCCATTTCTATGGGGCGAAAATGAGGTAACGGTAGGTGGCTGTGCGGACTACATCATGCTTTCAACTGCTGTAAATGATTTACGATAATTATATGAAACATCTCTCGCAATATGTTCTGCTTTGGGGTCTGATTTTATTATTGACCCGTCCTGCATTCGGACAGAATCCCATCATCATGGACCAGTATACGGCCGACCCTTCGGCCAGGGTATTCGAAGACCAGGTCTACCTCTACCCTTCCCATGATATCCTGGCACAGGAAGGACGTGGACGGCCCGGTTGGTTTTGCATGGCGGACTATCATGTTTTCTCATCCTCAAATCTGACCGGATGGACGGATCATGGCGTCATTGTAAGCCAGAATAAAGTGGATTGGGTCAAACCTGATTCCTACAGCCTCTGGGCGCCTGATTGTATCGAAAAAAACGAAAAATATTATTTCTATTTCCCTGCTCCTGCCAGGGATACAAGCTATGGAAGAGGATTTTTAATTGGTGTGGCAGTGGCAACCCATCCTTCGGGGCCGTTTGTTCCGCAACCTGGACCCATCAAAGGCGTTCATGGAATAGACCCCTGCCCGTTTATTGATACGAACGGACAGGCCTATTTGTACTGGTGTATGGGAAACATCTTTGTGGCCAGGCTCAATGCAGACATGACCACGCTGGCTTCCGAACCTGTGGTCATAGAAAATCTGCCGGAGAAGGGACTGAAGGAAGGTCCCTTTGTTTTCGAACGCAAAGGCATTTATTATCTCACCTATCCCCATGTTGAGAACCAAACAGAACGACTCGAATACGCCATGGGCAGCAGTCCCATGGGGCCTTTTCAGGGTTCAGGGGTCATCATGGACGAGTCGCCCACCGGCTGCTGGACAAACCACCAGT
This sequence comes from uncultured Bacteroides sp., assembly GCA_964453785.1. GTDB lineage: Bacteria > Bacteroidota > Bacteroidia > Bacteroidales. The sequence continues at coordinate 30,574 of CAYVRK010000028.1, read as the reverse complement.
CGTTTGTGGAATTCAAAGACCAGTGGTACCTGTTTTACCACCACAACGATTTGTCCCCCGGATTTGACAAAAACAGATCTACGCGGATTGACAGCCTGTTTTTCAATGCAGACGGCACCATTCAGAAAGTCTTTCCCACCCTCAGGGGTGTCGGATTGACCAACGCTTCCCAAAATATACAAATCGACCGGTTCAGTGCGAAGAGCAAAACGGGCTCATCCATCGCCTTTCTTGACACACTTCAACCTTTCAATGGCTGGAAAACCATCCTGGATCAACAGGGTGCCTGGATCCGCTACAATACCGTAGATTTCGGAAGCAGTACATTGAAAAAGGCAGAAGTAAAAGCGCTCTCCCCCACTGGAGGCACCCTTCAGATCAGGCTCGACGGAGCGGAGGGTCCGGTTCTCTCTGAAGTCAGAATACCCGCGGGTGAGCAGTGGAAAACGGTTGAATCAGAGGTTTTGGAATTTCAACCGGGCATCCATCACCTGGCTGTGGTACTGAAGGATGAACATCCGGTTGAAATCGACTGGATCAGGTTTTATGAATCAATTCTCAGAAGTTATGGCGATCAAAATCCCAACCCCAACAAAAATTCAATCGGCCGGAAATAAGAAATGCTTACAATAAAACTCAGTGATATGAAAAAACTTATTTTATGGACCCTGTTGATCGTCCCTTTTGCTTTGGCGGCACAGGAAGCTGAAAGCGCTCAGAAGGTTTTACCGGTGAAATGGGAAAGCTGATCCTGGATAACGAAGTGGATCAACTTGTGGAGATGATCAGATCCGTTAAAGCAGACCAGAAGACAATTGAATTGCAGAACCAGTTCTATGAGGATTCAAAACACCCATTGGAGACTGAGCAATAAAACATGCGCTTTTCATAACCGCAGGTTGGATTCTTTATAGGGGCTTAGGGTGAAAGTCCCTCAATCCTTTTTCTTCTCAGAAGGATTTTAGCGTAGTCGCGCCCCAGTTTGTTTTTATAGAATTCGTAAGATCTCTGGGCCCAGTCCAGGGCCGGAGCAGTGTGTCCCAGTACTTCATTGGCCACGGCCATGTTGAGGCAGGCCCTCCCTGCTGTTTTGCGTTTTGGATTTTCTGTGAGTTCTCCCCAGAGTTCAATGGCTCCGTCCCAGTTGGCCACTTCGGTTCGCCGGTATCCGGCTATGAACTGCTGTTTGGCCGCTCCGCTGGTCCTTTTATACAGCTGCCTTTTCACCCTGTATGAGCCTGGCAGGTAGCGGTCGATGTAGGCAAGGCCTGCGTCATAGGCAGTGCGGGCAAGTGCATCCGGAGGCGGAATACCCCCCACGGTCTGAAAGCTCCTGGAAGCGTTGAACTGGTACTGATCCACAATTCGCCGGGTATCCGGGTCGTAGAGCCTCCAATAGGCTGCTACCTGCATTTGGGCCTCTGATGGCGGCGTAACCTTTGGCTTCCCTGTATTCAGGATGGAAGAAAGCTGCTCAGTGGCTGTTTTGGCCAGAAGGTTGGTATTGGAATCGAAGGTTTCCAATACCAGCAAAACCTGGGATTCTTCTTTCTCACAGATGCCTGCCACCAGGTCCCAGTCCAGCAAATCTGGGATTTCCCTGGTCCCGGTGCCATGCATCCTGAGTTCTGTTGGAATGACCAGCTCGGTTCCGGGGATCTGAACAATGGCATCGTAAACGCCCTTGATACAGGCATCAGAAGCCAGGAAGTCCGAACCAATTTCAGTACTCACAATGGCTTCGAAAACTTTGGCATCCTTCTCTTCTTCTGTGGTAAGGGACCGGTTCACAATGGCAATGGAATGGACACCATCAGGCAGATAGACTTCCGGTTCAATGGGGTAGGACAGGCTCACATAGCCATATTTGCTGCATCCGGTTGCGGCAAGGGCAATCAGCGTTGGAATGATCAGAAATCCATATCTCATGGCATTCGGTATAAATGAAAGTTGACAAATTATCACATGCAAATTAAGGATTAACACTGAATGCAAGCCCTGAAGACCTGGAATGTTAATAACAGATGAACCCCTTCCCTTGTTCCGGTCATGCCCGAAACAAAGACAATGGTTTAAAATTCAAATGGTTTCATTATCTTAATGGAAACAAAATACCGAATTTATGTGACAAGGGATTTTCTCTGTTCATGGCTGGTTTGGCTGATTGTCGTCTGCCCCGGGATGCAAGCCCCGGCGCAGGGGCAGGCCCCGGTACAGACTGTGCGGGGTGTGGTGGTGACGCGCACTACAGGGGTGCCGCTTCCGGGAGCCACGGTGGTGCTGCGATCGGGACAGGAATTCTTAGGGACGGCGAGCGACCAGAATGGGGAATTCCGCTTTACTGAAGTGCCGGTGGGCCGTTATACGGTAGAGGCACGCTTTGTCGGATATGTGCCCATGGCCATGGCGGAGGTGCTGGTGGGTTCATCACGGCCGGTGGTCCTGGAGTTCCAGCTTCTGGAGGCAGTCTCCGAGATCAATTCTTTGGAGGTGAAAGCACAGGTCCGCAAGGATATTCCGCTGAACCAGATGGCGGTTCTGAGCGCCAGGACCTTTACTGTGGAAGAGACCCGGCGGTATGCCGGCGGATTCGATGATCCGGGCCGCCTGGCAGCTTCTTTTGCAGGTGTGGCCGGGGGAAGCCCCAATGACAACGCGCTTTCGATCCGCGGAAATGCGCCCAAAGCACTCCTCTGGCGGGTTGAGGGAGTAAGTGTTCCCAATCCCAACCATTTTGCCAGCATGCTGGTGGAAGGTGGCGGCATCGTCTCCATGCTGAGCTCCCAGCTTCTGGACAATTCTGATTTCTATACGGGTGCTTTTCCGGCTGAATACGGGAACGCACTCTCTGGCGTGTTCGATATGAACCTGCGTGCCGGTAATAACGAAAAGCGCGGATGGGGAGCGCAGATCGGCACCCTTGGAATCGATCTGTTCGGTGAAGGGCCATTGGTAAAGGGAAAAAAGAGTTCTTATCTCTTCAATTACAGGTATGCGACCACTGCCCTGCTGAAGGCCCTGATCCCCGAGGGGCAGTTGCCCATTTACCAGGATCTGAGTTTTAAACTGAACTTCCCTGCCGGAAAAGCAGGGATCTTCTCCTTATGGGCCATCGGGGCACTGGACCATAACAGTTCGCAACCCCTGGAAGATTCAACTGTCTGGGTCTCCAACTGGGATCGTTCCAGGTACACCTGGGAGGGAACCATCGCCATGTGCGGCCTGACCCATAAGATCATCCTTTCCGGGAATACTTCGGTGAAGACATCCCTCACCACTGCCATGAACCGTTTCAGTGATAAAGTGGAACTGGCGGTGCCGCCTGACGGCTTCATGGAATACGAATACATGAAAAATTACACCACAATGATGAGCCTCCGGTCGGTCATGACCCACCGTTTCAGCAACCGCCTTTCGAATCGTACAGGATTGGTGGCCGCGAGGATCTCCTATGATATCGGGGCCCGGGAAAGGAATCCGGATGAACCGGGATTCCCCCTGCTGCAGGAAAACACGGGAAATGGAGTAACCGGTTACGTCCGTACATTTACCCAGTTTCGCTGGGCACTGAACGAAGCACTGGCAGCGACAGCAGGAGTCAATTCAATGATTTTTCTCCTGAATAATTCCATCACACTGGAACCACGCCTGGGGCTCGACTACCACTTCCTGACCGAGAATTCCATCAGCATCGCCTACGGGAACCACGGACAGATCGAACCGCTCCCGGTCTATTTCTACTGTGATTGCACTGTTCCGGGCAGGTCCTACCAGCCCAATCTGAAGCTCTCCCCCACCCGTTCGCATCATTTCATCATGGGATATAAACGCCTTATCATCAGGGATCTGAGGCTCAACGTGGAGACCTACTACCAGCACCTGTACAATGTACCGGTCAGCCCAGGTGGCACCTATTCCCTTATCAACTTCAAAAATGAATACCTGCTGAAAGACTCCCTGACCAACAGTGGTACGGGAAGGAATATGGGATTTGACCTGACCGTAGAGAAGTACCTGACCAATCATTATTACTTCCTGGTGACCGGCTCGCTGTTCGACTCGAAATACAGGGCCGGGGACGGCCATACTTACAATACCCGCTGGGATTACGGAGTTGTGACCAATCTCCTGGGGGGAAAGGAGTTTATACTGGGGAAGGATCACTCGAAGATCCTGGGGATCAATGCCAGGTTGGTCTATCAGGGCGGGGAAAGGACCCACCCGGTGGATGAGCAGGCTTCCAAAGCGCAGCAAAGGGTGGTTTATGATCTGGCTCATGCCTGGGAAAGCCGTTTCCCCAACACCTTTTTTATCGATTTCACGATGACCTTCAGGGTCAACAAACCACGGTACGCTTCCGTATGGGGGGTACAGATCAAGAACCTCCTGCTGGAAAAATCCATTTACGATCATGAATTCAATACGGAAACCCAGACCGTGCAGGTTCGCGGAGAAGGATTTATCTTTCCCAATATAAGTTACAAGATTGAGTTCTGACAACAGGTGGAAAAATCGAATTTCATATATTTGCATAAGTGAAAAGGCAAGGCATCATAGGAACCGAATCCGGAATTGGAATCATCTTCCTTTGCTTTGTTCTTATTTCAGCATTCCCGGGCTTTGGATATTCGCAGTATTACCAGGGTTTACCTGAATCCCATCATGTTGAACAAGTATTCACTCCGTTTTCCGGGATCAACGAAGCCGGTAGTTACACGATCAATTTCAGTTTCGCAATTCAAGAGTTATCGTCAAATAAAATTCAACCAGATTATCGCGATATCCTGAATGCGGCAAACCACTCTTTTTCGGTCATTTTCCGGGCACAGAAACATCAACTTCTTACCAATGCAGGAAATCCCGAATCCATTCAATTCACCAGATATTCTTCAGATTACCAGGATGATGATGAAAATGAAAGTGTGATGTAATTCCATTTCATTTTTTCATTTATCAATCAAATTTTCTTATCAATTTTTAAATTCCAGAATCATGAAAAATATTTCATATCAAATCGGCTTTTGGTCAGCCATTGTTTTAATCATCGCTTTTGCTGTCTGGATCATATCTTTCGTTGGGATAGCACTTACCTCTCCCCTGTTCATCTGGACAAATCTTTCCGATTACATCGATCATGTGCACATGAACAAGCATTTCTTTCAGAACCTGGCATACGTTTTTATGCTTTTAGCCGGTCCGGTTTATGTCCTGTTGCTCAATGGCTTTTACGACCATACAGAGGATTCAAAGAAGGTCCTGGTAAGAATCGGTATTCAATTTGCTCTCGCTTATGCCATTCTATCCAGTCTGCACTATTTCGTTCAGATTGGTGCTGTAAGGTTCAATCTGATCAGCGGGAACTACGAGGAAATTGAAGTTTTCCTTCAGGCGAACCCACTTTCAGTGATGACATCCATCGTCATGTTGGGTTGGACGCTGTTTCTGGGTTTGTCATCGCTCTTCATGTTTCCTGTTTTTAACGGAAATAACAAAGTGTTGAAATGGGCATTTCTGATCAATGGTGTTTCCTGTATGATTGCCGGAGTCGGATATGTTTTTCAGATTGATGCACTGACCTTTCTCTTTGCCAATTTGGTCACCGGTGGCGCCATCATGGCCATTTCCATCGCTTCCGTAAAATTCTTCCGGAAAAAGATTTCAGGAGGCAGTACTGTTGTGATATAAATTTGAATAGCCCGAAATGCCAGCTATCGACACAGGAAAAGGGAGTTTCGCAGACTCCCTTTTTTGCTTTCTATCCGTTGCCCCGATCTATGCAATTTCAAACCTGATCCGGTAATATTGAACTACCTATAGCTTTCCGTCTTTCACCTGATACGCAATGAGTGCGTTTCCATGCCTCACATACAATACTCCGTCGTAGATTGATGGGACAGCTATATGGACACCTGAACCCTGTTTTATTTTTGTCTGGCTGACAATGTGAAATCCTGCAGGGTCAGGCCTGACCAGGGCCAGGTCCCCCCTGGTCGTGTAGCAATATAACATTCCATCTGCACAGATCATTACTCCGGCAGCAAGCTCCTTTGATCGAAACATCTCTTTCCCGGTGGTCCATTCGACACATCTCCAGCTCAGCTCTTTGATTTCATCAAAGGATTCATAAACGTATCCATCCCACAATAGGGACGCAAAACGAATATCGCCAAGCTGATTTTCCCATACCTGGGAAACCTGGCTCCCGTCTTCTGATAATTTCAATTTTCCGCCACCTCTTCCATTTCCGGTTCCATAATAAAGTTCTCCCTGATCATAAATGGGAGTCATACAGTTGACCGACCATTCTGTGGGGCGATCCTCCGACCAGAGCAGGTTGCCTGTAGAAGCATCTATTCCCAACAGGTGTGAAGCCGTATAGGTTACCAGCATCCTTCTTCCATTGTGGACGAACAGAAGTGGCGTACAGTAGGCTGAAACATCTCCCTCCCCGCTGCATTTCCAGACCAGGTCTCCATTAAATCGATTAAGCGCCACCACATTGTATTCCTGGCCTCCGGGGGTGGCATAAATCACATCACCATAGACTACCGGTGTTTCATTCATCCCCCAGAAGATGTTTTTACCATCAAAATCGAGAAGCATATCTTTGCTCCAGATAACAGCTCCGTCTTCATTTTCAAAACAGACTAGCTTCCCCCGGCCACTTTCCAGATATACCCTGTCACCCACGATCACCGGGGATCCCCGTGTACCAGGATAACTACCGGTAAACTCAAGTCCATAGGGTACCCTGTAAATCAGTTGCCCTTCCAGATTAAATTTAAAAAGGTACCCTGTACTGTCGATCATCCCGGTAACAAAAAGGTGATCATTCTGAATCACCGCTGTTGAGAACCCTTTTCCAAGACTATCATATATCCAAAGTATCTCGGGCCCTCCAGACGGCCACTCCTGAAGCAAACCGGTTTCAGGATAAATACCATTGGCAGTCGGGCCAAGCCAGTGAGTAGGACCAGTCTCGCTTTGATCCCTGCCTCCATGGCAGCACACCAGCTGGCTGATTGCAATAATGACCAGCATATTCCGAAGTCCCTTTCTCACTATTTCAGATTTAAGCCTCATTCCGATGATTTATGCATTTATCAACTGTAAACCAAAGAGTATCTGAATCTCAATTTAGCAATAATTCAACATTTTACATAATATTGGTATATTTAAGCAGTTAGCAGGTTTAAGTCTTTCCGATCTATGCGATTTCGAACCTGATGCATTGAGCATTGAACAGATCACCAACATTGAAGCCATCGGCTATATCGCAAAACATGGGATAGAGAACGGCTGGGAATAACATCTTCACCGAGCGTTCCGTTTTTGCCAAAACAATTGTACTTTTCTGTTTCAATCTAAAACCGTTTCATCCATGCCACGATCCATTTTCATTTTTAGCCTCCCCCTCCTGTTCCTTTCAGTTTCGGGTTTGTCTCAGACAGATGCAGATGTCAGCATCGAGAAGCACCTGGATGATCTGGAGCATCTTTACAGGGAGCTGCATCAGGCTCCTGAACTCTCGTTCATGGAATTCAACACGGCAAAGAAAATGGCGGATGGGTTGCGTTCGCTCGGATTTGAGGTGCATGAAGGGGTTGAGGGAAATACCCTGGTTGGATTATACCGCAACGGAGACGGGCCGGTGATCATGGTCCGCTCCGACATGGATGCCCTGCCCATTGAAGAGAAAACAGGGCTCCCCTATGCGAGCAAGGTAGTGACAAAGGACCTGGAGGGCAATGAGGTTGCTGCCATGCATGCCTGCGGTCACGACATGCATATGACTGTTTGGACCGGGACAGCCAGGGTGATGGTCGATTTGAAAAATCAGTGGAAGGGTACCCTGATGATGATCGCCCAGCAGGCCGAAGAGCGGAGCGGCGGAGCGAAAAATGCCCTGGAGGCGGGACTCTATCAGAAATTTCCCGTCCCCGATTATGCCCTGGCATACCATGTGAGTGAAAAGTTCCAAACCGGCACCATCGGATACAGAAGCGGACCGGTCATGGCAGGGGTCAGTTCGGTGGACATCACCCTTTTTGGCGAGGGGGGCCACGGTGCACTCCCCGATCAGACCATTGACCCCATCGTGCTGGCAGCAAGGATGATCATGGACATCCAGACCATCGTAAGCAGGGAGCTTTCACCGATGAACCCTGCCGTGGTGACCGTTGGATCCATCCACGGAGGAACCAAGCACAACATCATCCCGGACGAGGTAAAACTTCAGCTAACCATTCGCTATTATGAACAGGCAGTGGGCCAAACCATCGTTTCTGCACTGAAAAGAATCGGAAACGGACTGGCTGCCTCTGCCGGGCTGCCTCCGGAGAAATACCCTGTCGTGATGGTCCAGAATGAGTCCACACCGCCGGTGGTCAACGACCCGGAACTGACCGGCCGGCTTGTCCCGGTATTAAAGTCTGCATTGGGAGCGGAAAATATCATTGAAGCCCAACAGCTTATGGTTGGGGAGGATTTTGGCCAGTATGGGCTCACACCCGAAAAGGTCCCCATCAGCCTGATGTGGCTTGGCAGCACCGGTCCCGGCAGATTCTCCTCCGGTGAAACCATCCCGGGCCTGCACAACCCCCATTATTACCCGGACTATGCCGAAACCATCAAAACCGGAGTAAAGGGTATGGTTGCGATGCTTCAGGAGCTCTTTGGGCATTGATGATTTTCAAATTTTATTACGATGAAGCACCTGTTATCAACGCTAGCCATTTTCCTTTTGATGTATGGAGGGCACTCCCAGGATCCTCAAAACCTTGACCGGTTTATTCTCACACCTCCACCTCCCGTTTCACCTCGGATCACCGGTCCGGAAATTTATGGAGTCAGACCCGGGTCCCCATTTGTATACAGGATCCCCTGCACCGGTGAAAGGCCCGTGGAATTCGATGCCGAAGGGCTTCCTGAAGGCATGCAACTGGACCCGTCTGCAGGCATTATTTCCGGGTCTGCAAGTGAGCCGGGAACCTATGCGGTCAGGCTGGTGGCCAAAAATGCCCATGGTGAATTTGTCCGTGACCTTAAAATCGTTGTGGGCGACCAGCTGGCCCTTACTCCGCCCATGGGCTGGAACAGCTGGTATATCCATTATGACCGGATCAGTGATAAAACCATGAGAGAGGCTGCAGATCAAATGATTGCCACCGGTATGGCTGATTACGGATACCAGTATGTCAATATTGATGATTGCTGGATGAGGAAATTGGAATCGGATAACCCGGGATTGGGGGGGCAACGCCGCGATTTGGAAGGTGTGATTATTCCCAATGAACGGTTTCCCGGTATGCCGGCGATGACCGGGTACATTCACTCAAAAGGCTTAAAGGCGGGAATCTACATATCTCCCGGTCCCAGTACCTGCGCCGGGTACGAGGGGAGTTATGGCCATGAGGCCCTGGATGCTTCTACCTTTGCCGGATGGGGATTTGATTTTCTGAAGTACGACTGGTGCAGTTATAGCGAGAAAGCACGGGGAGAAACAAAAGAAGAATTCATGAAACCCTACCAGGTGATGTGGGATCTTTTGCTCCGGACCGACCGGGATATTCTCCTGAACCTTTGCCAGTATGGAATGGGCGATGTATGGACCTGGGGCGGAGAGGTGGGGCACTGCTGGCGCACTACCGGCGACCTGGG
>CAYVRK010000028.1:0-20814 GCA_964453785.1 uncultured Bacteroides sp. | reverse complement strand
TATGGACCTGGGGCGGAGAGGTGGGGCACTGCTGGCGCACTACCGGCGACCTGGGACTTGAGAAGGGAGGGGACCTGCCGGGTTTCTACCACATCGGATTCAGCAATGCAGAACACTGGGAATATGCAAAACCGGGATCCTGGAATGATCCGGATTATATCCTGATTGGCTGGGTAGGAGATGCCCGTAATATGGCGGTTGGGAAACTTACAGCGCTAAGCCCGCATGAGCAGTATTCGTATATGTCCATGTGGTGCCTGATGGCAGCTCCATTGATCTTCAGCGGGGATATGGCCAAACTGGATGCTTTTACCCTGAACGTGCTGTGTAATCACGAAGTGATCGCCGTTGATCAGGACCCGCTGGGAAAGCAGGCCAGAATCGTTAGACATACAGAAGAGGATTTTGTTTTGTTGAAGGAGATGGAAGACGGATCAAAGGCAATGGGTGTATTCAATCTGAAAAACGAAGCGGCAGCGGTCAACGTATCTTTTAATGAAATAGATTTAAACGGGAAGCAACTTTTCAGAGACCTGTGGCTGCAAAAAGATCTGGGCATGGTCGAAAATTACTTTCAGGCAGAGCTGCCGGCGCATGGTGTTTCCATGGTCAGGATCCGGGATCAACACTGATCCCTTTCCTGTCCGGGCCCTGCCGTGCTATAGAGAGGGTGCGCAGCAGGTTGAAAATAAATCGCTAAGTTTAGTGGAAAATCCTCTTTCTTTCAAATTTAAACAAGATCAGCATGATGAAGAAGATAAGTCTACTGAGCATAATCCTCCTTGCAGGTTTCCATTTGTCTGGCCAGGATCCTTTAGGTGATAGATCACCATCCTTTGATACTTACCTGAATCCTGTAATCCCGGGGGATCATCCCGATCCTACATTGACAAGGATCGGTAATTTTTACTACACCTCCGGGTCATCTTTTAATCCTACCCCCCGGATTTACCGGTCTACTGACCTGGTACACTGGGAAGTGATCGCCCAACCGGTATCTGCATCCTGGAACATTTACGGAGACGAGCCGGGTGGGGGAATCTGGGGCGGACATATGGTTTTCTATGGTGATAAATACTGGCACTTCTTCGGAAGGGGTGGCGGAAGGATGTATTTTGTTACCGCCGATCAACCCGAAGGGCCATGGAGTGACCCAACCGTCATGCAAATTCCGGCCGGCGTGCCCGGACTGGGTGTGGATAATTCCATCTTTATTGACGATGAAACCGGTAGATGGTTTTTGCTCACGAAAGCCGGCCCTGAAAATAATCACATTGTGGAGCTTGGGGAAGACGGACAACCGAATGGGGTGGTGCTCGACCTGACCTGGCTGAATCCTGACGCAGAGGGTAATCCGTATGGCTGGGCGGAAGGGCCCGTCATGTGGAAAAAGGATGGGCACTACTATTACAGCTTTGCGCAACACCTGGTTGGGGAACAATATGTCATGCGCAGCGACACCCTGACCGACGATCAGGCTGCCTGGACGATCAGGGAGGGTACAATTTTTACCGGATCCCGCGCTACCTTCAATACACCCAATCATATTGCACCGGTGATCACCCTGGATGACGGCACGAGTTGGACCTTCGCACAGAGTTATCATAACAGCAACCTCTGGTATGCACAGGGGCGCCAGGGTGTGCTTTGCCAGGTAAGCTATGACGAGGAAGGATTTCCGGTCATTCAATACCCTCCCAATACTCCTGTTGCAGCGCCTGATCTTCCAGGCAATCACCTGCCCTGGACGGTTGCAAAAGCGGATCTGTTCAATACTTTGAACCTGAAACCGGATTGGTCGTTTCTGGGATTTACCCCTGAGAACAAACATTCCCTGAGTTTAAAAGATGGCTGGCTGTATCTTGAACCCTATTTGGGAAGCAATACGGTCATTCAAATTGATGGCGAACATCACTATTCTCTGATCACCAGGGTAGATTTCGAACCAGAATCTGAATCGGATCAGGCGGGCTTATGGATCATAAACGGACCTGAAACTCACCAGGTCAAAGTGTATAGCTCCGTGAACAGTGGAGGGGGACCGGTGCTGGGATTTTCATTTGAAGATATAACGTTCGAAGTGGATAATGCAATTGGAAATATCGTCTGGCTCAAGCTTGTCAGGGACCAGCATACCATGACCGCCTATTACAGTGCGGATGGCCTGACCTGGAGCGGGATTGGAGAGGAGATTAATGCCCTTGATCTGGATATATCGCAATCTCAGTTCAATAATTTTACCGGCAGCCAGCAGGGGCTCTACGTGATCGGCAAGCCGGCCTTTTTCGACCTCTACATCTACCGTGACGCCTACACCCCTGTGCCCGCAAGAGATCCGGCCAATGCCTTTGGCGTAAAATCGGCAAGTACCTACTTAATGGGCATTGAAAATGATGACTGGGCCATGTACCCCGGTGTCACTTTTGGGAACAGCGACTATCCCCGCTCTCCCACATCCATACGCCTGGAGGCAGCAAGCGACAAAAGCGGGATCGCGGAGGTGTGGATCGATTCCATTGGAACAGGCCTGAAAGTTGCCGAATGTTCGATTGAGAATACAGGTGGTCTGACAACTTACCAGGTTTTCAGGGCTGATGCAGATGCCATCAGTGGCACACATGATGTCTACCTGAGATTCAAAGGGACGGAAGAAGATGAGCTTTTCCGCCTGAAATCCTTCATGTTTTTGGACCCGTACAGTCCAACCACTAATACAGATAAGCCACTTATCACTGAAACTGCTGCTGCTTTTTCATTGAGTCAGAATGTTCCCAATCCGTTTAAAGGGATCACCGAATTCCATTATTCTGTTGGACGAAACGATCATATTTCATTAAAAGTATATGATCTTACCGGAAAGGAAGTCACCACGTTATTTGAAGGCTACAAAATAAATGGAGAATATAGTGCGCCCTTTGACGCATCCGGACTTCCGGGCGGGATATATATCTGCAAGCTGGAGGCAACCCGTTTTACCGAAACAAGGAAACTGATCCTGCTGGATTAGGCTGAACAGAATTTGATGCCTAGTAGAACTCCTTCTCAGTATAACCGGTATTGCTCCACGATACATCGAATTTCCCAAGCAGGTTGAATCCTTTCTGTGTCGAACAAAATGCAGTCAGATCAACGGTTCCCAGGAGGAGAAGTAGCACGGGAACCCAAAGCGTTTTTTTCATACCATGGAATTTCATCCCCTAAGGTAAATAATTATAAATTTACAGGCGCAGGAAATCCAAGAGAATGCCCAACAACTGGTTTCGTTTCAAGCAGTTCACCATACAGCAGGAGCTGGCAGCCATGAAAGTGGGGACCGATGGTGTCCTTCTTGGCGCGTGGGCATCGGTTCCCGGTCCCGGCAGCAGGGTTCTGGATATTGGAACCGGTACCGGGCTGGTCGCCCTGATGCTTGCCCAGCGAACGAAAGATGGTCGGGTGGATGCCCTGGACATAGACCCTTCATCTGCCGGGCAGGCAAAGGACAATTTTCTGAATTCGCCATGGCCGGAACGACTGCACAGCATTCACTCATCTTTCCAGGATTATGCCGGACAATGCAAGTCCCGCTATGACCTGATCATTTGCAATCCGCCTTATTTCAGCGCTTCTTCCAAAACACCTTCCAAAGAGAAAAATCTCGCCAGGCACGATGACAACCTGAGTCTGAGGGATATTTTCATGGGCTCCGTTTCACTGATGAAAGAAACCGCAGTCATCAGCCTGATCCTGCCGGTTGATAAGGAAGAACAGGCCTTTGATCGGACCGTGGAGCATCAGATGCATTGCAGGCGGCTTACCCGGGTTCACCCGGTTCCGGGAAAACCGGCCAACCGGGTATTGCTGGAGTTTTCTTTCACTGCGGGGACATGCATTGAAGATGACCTGACCATCGAGACTGAAACGAGGCACAGGTACACTGATAAATATAAAAACCTTGTGGATGAATTTTATTTAGATTTGTACCCGGATAAAGAGTGAACCGCATATCTCTTCATCAATTAAAACAGGTCGAAAATTAAATGGATTCTCCTCGTAAAAGTGATAAAAATCAAGATAATGACAGGACGTGGGAATCCCTTCTGAGGATTTCTGAAGAAGCTCATACCACAAAAAACATAGAAGAATTTGTCGCAGCCATACATGGCATACTCTCTGATCTGGTAAATGCCAGGAATTTCTTCATCGCTCTGTATGACGAATCCGCCGATAAATATTTCTTCCCGTATTTCGTAGATGAATACGATACAATTGAAACGACGGGGATTAACAGTGCCTATGACGAATCGTTGGAAGTGACGCTATATGATGCTTCCGGAACGCTCACAGACTATGTACGAAGGACAGGCAAGCCCATCAGATTTCCCAATGAAAAAATTAACAACCTATATGAGTCGGGCGAAATAACACTTTTTGGCTCCCAATCCATTTCCTGGCTGGGTGTCCCATTGAAACTTTCAGGAGATACCATAGGGGTGATGGCGGTCCAGTGCTATGACATTGCAGATGTATATTCTGTAAAAGATGAAGAGTTGTTGGTTTTCGTTTCGGATCACATTGCCAGGGCCATAGAAAATGTCAGAACTGAAGAAAAAATCAGAAAACAGCATTTGCTGGTTCTTGAGCAGCAGAAGGATATTACCGACAGCATCAGATATGCCAGGAGGATTCAGAAAGCTGTTCTTCCCTCGCCGGCATATATAGGCAATATCCTGTCTGACTATTTCACGATTTATAAACCCAGGGATATTATCGGCGGAGACTTTTACTGGGTAAGAGAGATCAATAACTATAAAGTAATCATTGTCGCAGATGCTACCGGGCACAGTGTTCCGGGTGCACTCATGAGTATGCTGGGCGTAACGCTTCTGAATGAGCAATTCAGAACCTTCGGAATCAGGCAGCCAGGCGTGATCCTGGGACATTTAAGAAGCAAAGTAAAGGAAATACTCGCTCAGGAAGGATCTGTAAACGATCAAAAGGATGGAATGGATATGGCCATAGCCATCATTGACCCGGAGAATAAAGAGCTTCAGTTTGCAGGTGCAAACAGGCCCCTGTTTCTGATCAGGAATAAAGAACGAACCATGGGAGAAGCACAGAATCCGTATTTATCATTGGAGACTGATGAATACCTTTTATATGCGCTGAAGGGAGATAATCAACCGATCGGTGTAAATTGGGAAGAAACAGGTTTTACTGACCATATGATCAAGATCCGGGAACAGGACTCCCTTTATCTCTTTTCTGACGGCATTGTAGATCAATACGGAGGCGAAAAACGCAAAAAGTTCAAAACCCGTAACTTCAAGAAACTGCTCCTGTCTGTTCAGGCGGAATCCATGGAGAATCAACGAAAATTGATCGAAGAGGCATTCAACACATGGCAGGGCAGCCATGAACAGATAGATGATGTGTGCGTATTTGGGGTGAGGCTCTGACCGATTGGTGCCGGAATCATTTTTTACCAAAGTCCAGTGTTTCCCTTGTTTCTCCGCACTTCAGCATCTGATCACCGAAATATGGGTTTTCAATATCTTCTATATCACTTAGCCAGTAGGCTCCTTTGTCACCATTGGCCATTGGGCAATACTGATAATATACAGTGCCATGCTGCAGTCCAAATGCTTTTAAGGCGGCATAGAATGCGTCATTGAAAGCAGCAAATGCGATCCTTTGTGCTGAAATATCTGGTTCTGAGGAAATAGCCCTTATCTCCGTCTCCATGCTTTTTAAATGCTTCATCCACACCATATGTGCCTCCCCGTCAAGCAAGGCCATATCCACATCCTGAAGGCTGGATTTCACCTTTGCTGCAGTTTTTCTTACTTCTTTCGGGTCAGATGCCACAAACGCCTCGTTCATGAATATGTAGGAGTCATATACAGCTTGCAGCTGTTTCTTAAACGCTGCGTTGGCTCCTGTAACTTGTTGGTCCGGGGTCATCATGCTTGGCAAGCCTTCAAGTTGAGACGCTGCATCAATCTTGAACACGCCGTTAACAGCGATGGACTCTCCTTCCGTCAAACCATCAGCAACAACATAGAAGTCCCCGGCTTCGGGCCCCAATGTGATTTCGCGGTAGACAAATGAAGGTAATTCTCTTTCAGGTACCTTCACATAAACAACAGCCCTTTTCCCTGTCCACAGTATGGAGGATTTAGGGATGAGCAGGTGATCTGATAACGCCGCGATATTTGAGTAAAGAACACCCCTGGCAAACATTTCCGGCTTCAGGCTTAATCCGGTGTTGGGCAATTCGATCCTCACCCTGGCGATTCTTGTCTTGGGATCAATAAAAGGATCGATGAAAGCTACCATGCCATCAAAATCTTTTCCCGGCACAGAGGGGATCGTTATGGCAACATGATCTCCCGTTTTTATCCACGGCAAATCACTTTCATAGGCATCAAACAATACCCATACCTTCCCGAGATCAGTTACCTGAAACAGCGGAGATCCTTCGTTGACGTAGTCTCCCAGAGCTACATGCCGCTTCATGACTGTGCCCGAGATAGGCGAAAGAACATCAAAATAGAGCTGTGGCTCACCCTCTTCTTCAATGGCTGCGATTTGATCGTCCGACAGGTCCCAGAGTTTAAGTTTTGCTTTTGCTGCTGTGTAGAATGCGGGACGGTTCTCTTTGAACGAGGCTGCTTCCAGCAATTCCCGTTGTGCTGTAATCAGGTCCGGGGAATAAATCGTTGCCAACTTTTCTCCCAGGCGCACAGGCTGGCCTGCAAAATTCACAAACAGCTTTTCAATACGCCCCCCGAACCGCGCGGTAAGCTCTGCCATGTTTCTTTCATCGGCCTGTACCTTGCCCTGAAGATACATCGTCTTCTGGGGCATCCCCCTGGTCACTTCCATGGTTTGGATATCGGCCAGTTTTGCGGCCGATTCGGACAGGACGATTTCATTGGTATTCAACACTTCACCCGTGGATTTCGCAGTTGCTAAAGGAATAAGGTCCATGGCACAAATGGGGCATTGACCCGGTTTGTCCTGTTTGATCTGGGGATGCATGGAGCAGGTCCAGATTGTTGGAACTTCAGATGATTGGTCATGCCCTTGGTGGTTTTCGAGCTGGATTTCAGGTGCTCTTTCAGCCCCGGAAGGATGAAAAAACAGCCAGCCAAGAAACAGACCCCCGATGAGTACACCAAGGACCAATTTGTAATTCTCTTTTATATCTCTGATTAAATTTTTCATGATTATTGCCCCATTAAATAGTTGATAAATGATATGGCTGCCTGCTTGTCGGATCTTGCTTTTTCCAGTTCAAGACCGTATGCAAGCACCTTGCGTTCCATCCTGAGAATTTCCTCAAAGCTATTATTGCCTGTAACATATTCTGTTTCAAGCAAATTCAGAGATTGGCCGGCGAGCTCCAGTTGAGACTTGTACAGCTGAAGCCTTCTGCCGGCATCCAGGTACTCTTTCCATCCATTCTCCAGGATCGTTTCCAGGAAGTTCACCTTATCGGCACGCTCAAATTCCTTGGCTTCCCGGAGATATACGACCTCATTCACCATGGCTCTGTACTTGTTCCGGTAAAGAGGCACGGATATGCCGATCATTGGAAATACCAGGGCATCGGTACCCGCCATGTTGTTGTCTCCCTGACCCACAATCGTATGGTCCAATCCAATCGAGAATTCCGGCTTGCCCTGCTTACTGGCCAGCTCCTTTCGGTAGGTAAGGGCCTCCTGCTGCAATGACAGGGCGAGCAACTGATGGTTATTGGCCTGTATGGAATCCAGGACCTGCTCTTTGCCAAGTGAAATGTCAGCGGACCAGAGGATATCAGGTGTCATTACCTTCTGTTCTTTTTCCACATTCAGAAGATTGTTAAACATGACCTCCAGTACATATTGCTTGTCAATGAACAAGGCCAGTTGGTTTTCAAGATCACCGGTTTCCATCTCTATCCTGTATTCATCCAGAGCGGATACCTTTCCGGCCTCGACCTTGATATGAGCCAGGTTCCGGAAAGTATTCAGGATGGTCAGGTTCTCCCTTGTGATTTCAATGGCTCTGCGGTTCAAATAAATATTGAAATAGGTGGATCTGACCTCGTTGAACAAAAGCGATCTGGCTTCGAGGAAGTTTTCATATTTGGCTTTGGCCCTTTGAACGGCCACGTTCTCCCGGGCTTCCAATGTTCCAAACCAGGGAAACATCTGAGAAGCCGAAATTTTGAACTGCTGCGGCCCAACCCGGGTTTCCACCGGGCTGATAAAATAGCCAAAAGCTACATTGGGATTTGGCAGGGCACCTGCCTGAGGGGCAAGCTCCAGCGAGGCCATGTAATCCTTGAATTTTGCCTTTAATCCGGGATTGTTCTCTGCCGCAGTCTGCAAATAGCCTTCCAATTCCTGCTGGGCAGAAAGCATCGAAGATATCAGCAGGAAGAACATTCCGATCATAGTTCTGTATTTCTTCATGATTCTATCCTTTTGGTTTTTTTCAATTCACGCTTCATTTTACCTTCCTGCCACATACTGTATAGCACAGGTACCATAAACATGGTCAATACTTCAATGGTCATACCGCCAAACAGCGGAATGGCCATTGGAACCATGACATCGGCGCCTTTCCCGGTTGAAGTAAGCACGGGTATAAGCGCAATGATGGTGGTGGCCGTGGTCATCATGGCAGGCCGTACCCGCTTTGATCCTGCTTCAAGGATGACCGCGCGCAGCTCTTTTACGGATTCAGGCTTGTTTTTTTCCATCAACTGCTTGATATAAGTGCTGATCAGCACGCCATCATCCGTGGCTACCCCAAACAGGGCAATGAATCCGACCCATACCGCCACACTCAGGTTGATCGTGTGTACCTGGAACAGGTCCCGGAGGCCAATCCCCGCCAGACTGCCATTCAGAAACCAGGGTTGACCGTACATCCAGAGCATGATAAATCCTCCCGATAAAGCAACAATGATCCCGGTAAATATCAACGAAGTAGAGGCAACAGACCTGAACTGGAAATAGAGGATCAGAAAGATCAGGATCAGTGAGACAGGGACGACAAGCAGAAGGCGTTTGGCAGCCCGGGTCTGGTTTTCGTAGTTTCCCGTAAATATATAGCTCACTCCGGCAGGCAGCTTGAACTCTCCCGATTCCAACAGCCCGTTCAAATAGTCCCGGGCATTTTCAACCACATCCACTTCAGCATATCCCTCCTGCTTATCAAAAATTACATAGCCGACCAGGAAGGTGTTTTCACTTCGAATCATTTGTGGTCCGCGAACATAATTCATAGTGACCAGCTCACCGAGCGGGATCTGCGCTCCGTTTGGGGTTGGGATCAGGATTTTTTTCAGATCCTCGGGGTTATCCCTGAACTCACGTGCGTACCGCATGCGCACCGGAAAGCGCTCCCTCCCTTCAACAGTGGTGGTGAGTTTCATCCCGCCCACAGCACTACTCAAAGTGTTTTGAAGGTTTTGAACGGTCAACCCGTACCGTGCGATGGCATCTCTGTTAATCTCCATCTCCAGGTAGGGTTTCCCTACCACCCGGTCTGCAAAGACAGACATGGAAGAAACACCCTCTACCTGCTTCAAATGCTGTTCGATTTCAAGTCCCACTTTTTCAATGGTCTCCAGGTCGGGCCCAAACACCTTCATCCCCATGGGAGCCCGCATTCCTGTCTGAAGCATCACCAACCTGGTGGCAATGGGTTGTAATTTAGGGGCTGAAGTCAGACCCGGAATCGTTGCCTGCCGGATGATCTCATCCCAGATGTCATCGGGAGACCGGATCTCATCCCTCCATTGGCGGAAGTATTCTCCTTTCTTGTCCCCGATCAGGTTGGCTTTTTCAATGATCCGGATTTCCTCCTCGCCAGGATTGTAGGTGCTTCCGTCTTTTAGCTCAAAAGCACCCTCTTTATCTACTTTAAAACGCATACGGTGTCCCTTCTCATTCAAAATGTACTCCGGCCTGTAGTTGATCAGGTTCTCGTACATGGAAGTTGGAGCAGGATCAAGGGCGGAACTGACCCGGCCCCACTTGCCGACCACACTCTCGACTTCAGGAATGGCATTTACCCTAATATCCAGGATCCTGATCACATCCAGGTTCTCCTGGATCCCGGAATGGGGCATGGTGGTGGGCATCAGCAAAAAAGATCCTTCATCCAGCGAGGGCATAAACTCCTTTCCCATGCCTGGGATGGAAGCGTCCAGCTTCTGGTACACCGAGGTTTTCCTGACACATTCGGGCATAAATCCGAATATCGTATTGAACCCCTGCCAAACCGTGATCCCAAACAGAACAATGAGAAGGGGTGTAACCAGGAATTTCCATTTGTTGTTCAGTGCCCAACTAAGAATCCTGGGATAGAAGGCCACTACCGAAGTGAGTACTCCCAACACCACTCCCACGAGAACCGTGACAAAAAGGAAGTTGACAAAAAGTGCGTTCTGCGCACCCAGAGGCATCCATGCCTTCGTCAGGAAGAATACGATAACCAATCCGGTAATTTCAATGTTGATACGGTTCGCCCATGCTTTTTTTGTTTCCGGCCACCTGTCGCTGAAATATCCGTTCAGACCGTAAAAGGTCAGGGCAAGAGCCACATAGAATCCGGTTGCAAAGGAAATGACCAGTCCGGCTGCAACAAGAACCAGGTTTAAGATCTTCCTGAACCTGGTCCTGTCAAAGCGAATGGAAAAGACCAAATGTGCCAGGGTAGGAATGATCACCAGGCCTACGAGCAAAGCGGCCAACATGGTAAAGGTCTTGGTAAAAGCCAGGGGCTTAAATAATTTACCTTCGGCGGCTTGCATGGCAAAAACAGGAAGAAAGCTCACAATGGTGGTGGCCAGGGCGGTAATCACCGCCCCTGCCACTTCCACGGTGGCTTCGTAAATAACGTTCCGGAGCCTCTTTCCCCGGGCCGCCAGATGATCCGGCATCTCCAGATGCCGGACGATGTTTTCGGTAAAAACAATCCCCACATCCACCATGACCCCGATGGAAATCGCAATCCCCGATAGCGCCACAATATTGGCATCCACACCAAATTGCCGCATGGCAATAAAGGCAATCAGCACTCCGAGCGGCAACAAACTGGAAACAAGAAAAGATGCTCTCAGGTTGAGCATGAGAACGATCACCACAAGGATGCTGATCAGAAGCTCAAGAGATATGGCTTCCTCCAATGTACCCAGCGTTTCTTTAATCAATCCGGTCCGGTCGTAAAAGGGTACGATGCTTACTTTCGACTCGGTTCCATCAGCCAGTGTTTTTGAAGGCAGGCCCGGAGTGATCTCCGCTATCTTTGCTTTCACATTGTCGATGGTGTGCAAAGGGTTGGCACCATAGCGTGCCACTACCACGCCCCCCACTGCTTCCGATCCTCCCTTATCCAGCCCCCCCCTGCGGGTAGCCGGTCCATAATGGACCCTGGCCACGTCTTTCAAACGGATGGGAACATTGTTGTTGACAGCCACCACACTTTTCTCCAGGTCCTCCAGGTTGGTGATATACCCGAGGGCACGCACCACGTATTCGACACGGTTAAATTCAATGGTCCGGGCGCCAATATCCAGGTTGCTGTTTTTAATGGCAGCCATGATCTGGGAAATATTCACTCCATGGGCCTTCATGGCATTGGGATCTATATCCACCTGGTATTCCTTTACAAACCCGCCAATGGAGGCCACCTCGGAGACTCCTTCCGCAGCTGTTAAGGAGTAACGCACATAAAAATCCTGGATGGTACGCAACTCATGCGGATCCCAGCCTCCTGCCGGTTTACCATCCTTATCGCGGCCTTCCAGGGTGTACCAGTAGATTTGTCCCAGGGCAGTGGCATCAGGCCCCAGTACCGGGTTGACATCATCAGGCAGCATTCCCGCCGGGAGGGAGTTTAATTTTTCAAGGATGCGGGTGCGGCTCCAGTAAAACTCCACATCATCTTTAAAGATTAAATAGATGCTTGACACGCCGAAAATGGAGTTGCTCCGGATGGTCTTTATTCCGGGAATGCCCAGCAGGGAAGTGGTCAGGGGATAAGAGATTTGATCCTCTATATCCTGCGGGGACCTCCCCGGCCATTCGGTATAAACGATTTGCTGATTCTCCCCGATGTCCGGGATGGCATCCACGGGAACCGGATCCCTGGGGAAGTTTCCGGTTTCCCAATCAAATGGTGCAGAAACGATTCCCCATCCGATAAATATCAGCAACATGAGAAATGTCACCAGTTTGTTCTCCAGAAAAAACCTGATAATCTTGTTGATCATGATCTAAAAATGATTTGGTACGGTACGACGGATTACTTTGTCTGGTACTGGGTATACCGGATGGGCCATCACACAGGTGTGCAATGATCCGCAAACCTCCCTGGAGATGCTAGATCAGGTAAGACTGGATTTGAGAGAGAACCACCTCTTGTGTTGGCGGTGGTTCTTTGTGCCAGGGCGCTTCTCTGACGAACTCATCGTCCGAACCCTGAATATTAAATAGTACGGATGCCGTAAGAAATAATTCAATAGCGTGGGTATTTTCCAAACTTACTGTTTCAGAGGGTCCCACATAATCTTCGATGGATTCCACAGTGATCGATTCATCCTTGCAGTGATTCATGCCGGCAAGGTCGCCCGCTGCATGGCAATGGCCCCGGCTGCCTGATTCACAACAACTATGGGCGGGTGAAAACAGCGCAAGGTCATATATCTTGCCATGGCAGTAATGCAAATTGATTCTAAACCCTGTTGTGGAAACCAGGATAAAACAAGCAACAATGATATGGATGGCCTTTTTAAACATGCCTTGGATTTCTCCGCGAGTACACATTAAACGCTTTATACAGTGAAAAAGTTTGCGCCATTACGGGTATTGTTTAAAATTAACAAGCTCCGCTGCGGCTTTCCTTGAGGTGGCTGCTGATACGGCATCCACACTTTTATCGATATTCCCCAGCCGCAGGACAACCACAGCCCCGTAGCCCTGGGGTATCTGAAACACCTCTTTGTTTGCATTGATATTTCCGGCCGGGCTCCCATAGATGCGTGCGCCAAGGCCAAGGCCATGTGCAGCCACAAACATGCTCTCTGTTGCCAGGCCGCAATCGAAATCGGAAGTACCCCCCCCCTTTGATTCAATCCCTGAAACGACCACCAGCACATTTCCGGGAAGGATATCCCTGATGATCTCTTTCATGGTGGCTTCGTCCTTGATTACCGTGAACTTCCAGGGCTGGTTGTTCCTGGCACTGGGAGCCTTGATACCGCATTGCAAAATCAGATCAAGCTGCGCATCAGTGACAGGTTCTGAAGTATATGCCTTTTCGGAATACCCGGAAAGTATCACATCGGTTACACAATTGTCAGTAATCTGGCCATGCAATTCTGCCATTGTAAAAAAAACAAAAACGAGCAATGAGATTCTGATTTTCATTTCACATCCATTTAAATGGTTTACACTAGTGTTATTTAGATTTGCTGGTGAGATGCCACAAACCACAAACCGGGCACTTATAGGCGTGCAATTCTCTTTCGATCCGGTTTTCCTGTATGTACCGGATCATATCTTCGGCCTCCTCACGCGAATTATACATCGTCTTTTTGCACGCGGGGTTGATCGGGTTTACAGACTTGAAATTTGATGATTTGTGGGCCACGGTTTTTAGTATTTCTATGATCAACAGATCGATTAAAATATGGTGTGAAATTACTCAATTTCAGTCGCATTGAACACCTCATGCCTATCATTTTATCTGTCCGGGAGCGAAGCTGTCTAAGATGCAGCATGTTATACAATAATTGGAATATTGTTGCAATTCTCTTTAACTTGCTGATCATTCCACATGCATATGAAAAAAACAGCATTATTCATGTTACTGGCCATTGGGCTCACAGCATGTCCGGATTCTGACAATGGAATTGAGATCTCCTGGACCAACAGTGGGGTCATCACCTATCGTTATGGTTCAAGTCCTGGCTGGACCTTTCGCCGCGAATTTGTGGTGACCAGTGAACAATCCGGTGAAATGACGGCTACAGCAATATGCAGCGATAATGAAGTATCCTGTACTGAATTTGTTGAATCCGGTGAAACATATTCGCTTTCCGTTTCGGGGACTACTTCATCCTTTAGGACGCTTTATTCGGTCAATGTGAGTTCTCCGGCTTTTGAGGCTTTTTCAATAAGTTCAGCCAGAAGTGTAACGGGGATAGGAATAAAGTAATCAATGTCAAGTCTGAAAGATATAATGTGGACACTCCTGCTGGCATTTTCCGTGACCGCCACAAAGGGGCAGGATTTAGAACACTACTTTTTCCGGGATTCACATATTCTGAAACCTTTTCTGTCCGAGATCCGGAGCACAGCCATGAAGGCTGAGCTTGCCTGGCTGAATAAGCTGGATGACAACTACTATATAAGTGACTATACAACAAGACCCTTTATTGAGGTACATCTCGGGACCGAACTCCCGGTATACTACCTGGTAAACAGGCAGAAGAATTTCAAATTCAGTACCTGTGCTTATCTTGGAAATATCCTGCTCATTGATATGTTTGAACAGACCACATCCCCGGTGATCAACACGGATTATTTCTTCGGATTGAAAGCCTCGGCACTAAAATACACCAATCACCCAACCATCAGGAACATAGGGCTGAAGCTGGTGCCCGTATTTCATGAAAGCACCCATCTCGGAGATGAGTTTTCAATCCACGGCTATCATGACCTTCCCGGGTTCAGGAGGGTCAATGTTTCCTATGAAGCATGGGAAATAGCTGCTGTAATCAATGATCCTGATACCATTCAATCGAATCTCGTCTCTGCAAAAGTGGGTTTCCACGGGCTATGGAATCCTTCCCATGGATACTATTCAACAAACGACCTTGAAACAAAAAACAGTTTGGCGCCCCCTTCCCAAAAGAACTACGAATACTATTTCCAGTTGAATCTGCAGCGTACACGGGGATTTCTTTGCTCCCGCAGGTGGATGAATATCCTATCTGTGGAGGCAAATAACAGGCTTAAATTCAGCTATGATGAGGCCATTGAAGAAACGAGAAGCTGGAATATGAATCTCTATATCGGGTGGAAATACATTTCGCAAAAATCTGGTCACAATCTGGGATTCTTTTTCAGGTACTACACCGGGATTATACCCAACGGGCAATTCAGGAATACCGGAGGATACAGGTATGCTGCCCTGAGTCTGGTCTATCACTAATTTCCCAAAAACGAATAGGTCTTTTGCAACCTTTTTCTCAAATCTTGAGAATAAAAATATATGTTTGTGCCAAACAAATTATTCTCTACACAAAAACCCGCTGATCCAACATGCCAAAATATTTAAAAATCACCCTGATTTTATTGCTGGCTTTTAAAGCCGGCAGCAGTCAGCCCGTTCAGATTACGGTACATGCCGATTCCGGAAAACGAATGGTATCGCCCTGGATTTTCGGAAAAAACAATGTATTGCCCAGCACCTTTTTGAATGACGGTTCGGATGCCGAAGTGACCAGAGCGATAGAAGCAGGTGCTCGCATTGTACGGCAAAGTGGTGGCAACAGCAGCACTAAATACAACTGGCGGCGTAAACTATCGAGCCAGCCGGACTGGTACAACAATGTATATGCTAACAACTGGGATGCCGCAGCAAAAAACCTGGAAGATAAAATGCCAGGCACCCAGGGCATGTGGTCATTTCAGCTTCTTGGCAAAGTTGCCGCCAATACCGAAAACAACTTCCCTGATTGGGACTACAACCAATCGCAATGGTGGGACGGCGTTCACCAGAACCTTGCCGGCGGTGGGGTTGTGAATCCGGCGGGAGGAAGCGATGCTCTGGAAGAAGGAGATATTGATTTGTACCTGATGGACTGGCCTGCTGATTCAACCGTGGGTATACTCGACCATTGGTTTGGCACCAGCGGGCTTGGGTACGATTCTGCATTCTACCGGTACTGGAACATGGATAATGAACCGGAGATATGGTCGGGCACCCATGACGATGTCATGAAGGAGCAAATCGCTGCAGAGGAATTCATGCAGTTGTATTTCAGGGTGGCAAAAGCGGCCCGTGCCAAATATCCCGGGATCAAACTGGTTGGACCGGTGCCTGCCAACGAATGGCAATGGTACAGGTACGGTAACGATGCCATCTCATACAACGGAAAGAAATATTGCTGGCTGGAATATTTTATCCTGAGAATTGCGGAGGAAGAGATAGCTAGTGGAATGAAATTGCTCGATGTACTTGATATTCATTATTATCCCGGTTCATCCGACGCTCAGCAGCTGGTACAGTTCCACCGAGTATTTTTTGATCGCGATTACGTGTATCCTGAAGCAAATGGTGTGAAGACAGTAAACGGGGGCTGGAACAACAGCATCAACAAAGAATATATTTTTGGACGGTGCTCCGACTGGCTTACCCAATACATGGGAGCTGACCACGGCGTTACGTTGGGAGTAACCGAATCGGGGCTGAATTCCGACAATGCCAATGTCCAGGCTTCCTTTTATGCTTCCACCATGGGAGAATTCATGAAAAACGGAGTGGAAATCTTCACACCCTGGAGCTGGAAACCGGGAATGTGGGAAACGCTGCACCTTTTCAGCCGGTACAGTGAGGAATATTTTGTTGAAGCCGAATCGGATGATGAAATGTATGTTTCAGCCTACCCTACCGTGAACGCAGCTTCCGATTCCATGACCCTTTTTCTGATCAACCGCCACACTACCGCCGCAAAAGACATTCATATCGAGGTTCGCGATTTTGCTGTGAAAGACGGGCCGATGCAACTTTATACTTTATCAAAATTGCCTTCAAATGAAACATTCGTTTCGCACACCGAGAATGCATTAAGTACAAAACAAATTGACCTGTCGGATATTCATGGTTCGATTCAGCTTGATCCCCTCTCGATAAACGCTCTGGTATTACATGCTGCACCGGCTTCGGCTCAAAAAATTGAATCCGCTCAAATGGGGCTCCAGGTTTATCCAAATCCAAGCAGTGGAGCGCTCACCATCCGGTTTAATCTGGAAAAAACTGCTGAGGTTCAGATGGAATTGTACAACGGAAACGGGCAAAAAATGGCCACGTTCTCCCATGCGCAATCACATGCCGGGTTGAATTATATCGAAGCCAACCTATCAGACTATCCTTCAGGTTTTTACTGGATTACCATTCGTTCCGGTGATTTTACCGAAACCAGGAAATTCATTCTGAACAGATAGCCCGATTTCTCTATTTAATCTGCACTGCTACCTATTTGTTTCTCCAGCGCTGACACTTTCTGTATCAGATCCTGGATAATGGCCTGCTGCTCCCTGGCCTGTTCTGTCAGTTCCTGGATGGCCTTTATAGCGACAACATTGGCCGGATGGCCATCCAGTTGCAAGAGGGGATCCTCATCGCCTTCCAGGCTTCCACCTCCCGTTTGGACATATTCGGGAAAGACCTCCCTGAACTCCTGGGCAATGTAATTATAATACGTCTTGTCCTTCACAGATGGGTTCATTTGCATCCAGTCTTCGGTATAATGATAAATGACAGGTCTTAACCTGGAGATCAGCTCACAGGCATTCTCGATATCCGCTACATGGGTCTTGATCCTTGCATCGGAGTTGGCCAGCCATTCCCCGGGGGTTGTTTTTGATACTTCGCCTGCCACTTCGAGCGCATTTTCAGTGGGCCTCATTCCCACCCCCAGCTGGCGGTTGATTTGTACCATGTTGTTATAAAACTCTCCATATATCAGCGCATTATAAGAGTCATTGTTGTTTAAATCAATATATAATTTCCCATCACCTTCTTCAGACACTCCGGCATTATTCCCTATAAAAACATTATCCTTCCCGTTATTATTGAAACCTGAAAGGGTTCCGATAAAGACATTTGATTCCCCGGTCTTATTATTGAAACCGGCCCCGTCGCCTACAAAGATATTATTGCTTCCGGATGTATGATACCAGCCTGCGTTCTGGCCAACTAAAACGTTCGTATTGCCGCTCACATTACTCCGCCCTGCATTCAGACCTATAAAAACATTTCCAAACGCATCTACATTCTGCTCTCCTGAATAGGCTCCGATAAACGTGTTGGATTCTCCATTTTCATTTCTACTACCGGACCCATGTCCAATAAATGTATTCACGCTTCCATGATCGTTGTGTTCCCCGGTTGAATTACCAAGAAACACATTGGCTGATCCTCCCGAATTTCTGAGTCCGCTTAAATTTCCAATAAAAATATTTGCCCCAGAAGTATCTGAGTCATATCCCGCCATATGTCCCAAAAAAATGTTGGTCCCTCCCCATACATTATTTGCCCCTGCGCCTGATCCAATAAATACATTCCAAGAATCAAGCGCATGCGAACCCGCTTCATTTCCAATGTAAACATTGCTATGACCGGATATATTATTCCTGCCAGCGGTAATTCCCATGAATAAATTATTGAAACCATCGACATTGGATTGTCCTGCCCTGTGACCAATAAAATAATTTTCTCTCGTCAGATTAAAGAGACTGATTCCCTGATCCAGGTCCCCTTCAATGGTTGATTTTGTTACCACCGAAAGTGCGTTTGGTGATCCATCCACCTGGTCAGAAACCAGGGTGAACCTGGCACTGTCTGGCTTGAGCTCGAAATAGTTATCCGTAGCACCTTTGTGCTTGCGGGAATAACCACCCACCGCAAATCCCCCTTTCCTTCCTTTGGTGCTTTCATCATCGAAATAGAGCCGGATGCTGTCGGGCGACACAACCATGTATTCCTGGGTAATCCCCTTGTGCTTGCGGGAGTAGCCGCCCACGGCAAAGCCGCCTTTCCTGCCCTTTGCCTCCTCATCCAGCACATACACCCGGGTCCCTTCCGGGTAGACCGCAAAAACGGTCTGGCCTTCCGCATTGCGCACTTCAAACAGCGCCGAATCCACCGGGTGGCCGGACTCTTCCTGCACCATAAATTTCCGGGTGGGGCTTGAGATATTCCCCGACCAGAGGGAATAGGGTACCGAAATCATTTGCGAAGTTCCCAGGTGCTCGTAAGAACTGCCTCCCGAAGGATCCACCTCAACTTTCAGATAATAGGAGTTTTCACCCCACAGGATGTCTGCAAATGCCCCGCTGCTGACCGATCCCTCACCAATGACCAGGTTGGCCAGTCCCACCGCATTCGTGGTTGCCGAATGGGTCTCTACATACACCGGCGATCCGTCCGGAGAACCCTCCAGGATACTCAGTTGAAAACCCACCTCCTGGTTGGAGATCACGGCGTGTTGTGCATTCCGCACCACTGCCTGGTAGTTAAATTTCTGGGGAATCTGAGCGCTTGTATAAAATGCAATGCTGAGAATAATCGAAACAAAATACGTTCTCCATTTCATAACCATTGGTTTTTAGGGTTAATACAAGTTACCATGAAAAAGAAACAGGATCAAATATTTTTTGCATTTAACGATGTAATCCACTCCCTCGCCTGCAAGCCCAGGCAAACAGCTGCTATACTTTGAAAGGTATATCGGAAACATAAATTTGTGTAATTATAATTTTTTACTTTATTTTATCATGATATTATAAAGTTCATATTTATGTTTGAGCGATACTTGAAGCTGGAAGACGCCCATGAAGATTCAGTCTTTTTATGGGGAGCCCGACAAACCGGCAAAAGCACCCTTTTAAAACGAATGTTCCCGGAAAACAGGTATTATGACCTTTTGAAAGGAGAAATATATGAACGTTTCAACCGGAGGCCGGAACTACTCCGTGAGGAACTTCTTACTGCCGGGGAAAATGAACTGATCATCATCGATGAAGTTCAAAAGATCCCGCAATTACTTGATGAGATTCACTGGCTGATCAGTAATAGAAATCTCCGTTTCATACTGTGCGGATCCAGCGCAAGAAAACTGAGACGTTCAGGAGCAAATCTTTTGGGTGGGAGAGCCATCAGAAATACACTCTTCCCCCTTGTAAGCGCGGAGATTCCTGAATTTGACCTGGACAGGGCCCTTAACAACGGGATGCTGCCCCGGCACTATCTGGCAGTGAATGCAACGAAAAGGCTCCAGGCCTACATTGGAGATTATTTGCAGGAAGAGATCCGGGCAGAAGCATTAACCAGAAGCCTGTCAACCTTCGGAAGGTTCCTTGAGGTGGCAGCCCTCTCCTCGGGTGAAATGCTGAATTATAATAACATTGCCAGGGAATGCGGGGTAAGTGCTCCGACCATCAAAGAGTATTTCTCCATACTGGAAGATACCCTGGTGGGCTATTTCATACCTGCCTACAGAAAAGTAATTAAAAGGAGACTGATCCATGCTCCCCGCTTCTACTATTTTGACCTGGGTCTGACCAATTACCTGTTGCGAAGACACAGTATCCTGCAGGGTTCCCCCGAATACGGCAAGGCTTTTGAACACTTCATTATTCAGGAAGTATACGCGTGGATCAACTACAACACTTCTCCTCACAGACTCAGTTACTGGCGAACTGCCTCGGGTTTTGAGGTTGACATGGTTCTTGGCGATGCAGAATTTGCCATTGAGATCAAATCGGCCAGAGAAATCCACAGCCATCACCTGAAAGGGCTGAAAGCCTTTTCAGAAGAGCACCCGGGGGCCCGGCTGCTGATGGTTTCAATGGAAGAATCCAGACGCATCAGCGGAAACATAGAAATATTCCCGGTTCACGAATTTTTACAGGCACTCTGGTGCGATCGCCTGTTAGGCTAAACTGATCGATTCAATGGGTTCTTTATGTGTTTGCCTGAGCCCGGATCACTTAATCCTGAATGGTTTCACCTTCCATATCTTTTCGCAGTACTCGCGGA
>CAYVRK010000027.1:0-60036 GCA_964453785.1 uncultured Bacteroides sp. | reverse complement strand
CCCGAATACGGCTATCAATGCAAATAATTTTTTCATGGTGTTGTTTGTTTGTTTTACTTTAATATTTAACGTGAATACTTCCAATTTATATATTTCGCGGAGAGAGAGGGATTATTCGAAACCTCCGGTTTCTCATGAGCTCGCTTTTCAAGCTCGGTTCGAACCCTTTACTCCACCATCATTATTCGTACTTTAAATGTGTATTCAAAGAACTTTCGCGGAGAGAGAGGGATTATTCGAAACCTCCGGTTTCTCATGAGCTCGCTTTTCAAGCTCGGTTCGAACCCTTTACTCCACCATCATTATTCGTACTTTAAATGTGTATTCAAAGAACTTTCGCGGAGAGAGAGGGATTATTCGAAACCTCCGGTTTCTCATGAGCTCGCTTTTCAAGCTCGGTTCGAACCCTTTACTCCACCATCATTATTCGTACTTTAAATGTGTATTCAAAGAACTTTCGCGGAGAGAGAGGGATTCGAACCCTCGGTACCCTTTAGGGGTACACACGCTTTCCAGGCGTGCCAGTTCAACCACTCCTGCACCTCTCCGGAATATCTGTATATTATCCCCAGCGTGCTAAACCCGCTAACTTTCAGATTTTTATAAGAACTACTCCCGGATTCGGATAACACCCTTATCATGGGAGAATTTCGCGGCGAAAAATACAAAAAAAATATTAATATGAACACTCACTCCAAGGTGATTTCACCTTTAAGCGATTTATTTAAAAGCATTTTAATCTCATCGTCTTCTAATTTCTGGCCGAGCAGGACCATTAATTTGGTGGTGGCTGCTTCTGTTGTTATATCGTAACCGCTTATCACTCCGGCATTTATAAGGTGTCGACTGGTTTCGTATCGGCCCATCTCCACACTCCCCATGTTACACTGAGTTACATCAAGAACAATAACCCCCTTTTCCACAGCTTTTTTTATTCGGTCCAGGAACCAGGGACCTGTTGGAGCATTTCCGGCTCCATAGGTCTCCATAACCACTCCTTTCAGCCCATCCAGATCCAGGATGGCATCCATATACGGCCCGGTCAGTCCGGGGAAAAGTTTCAGGATGGCGATCCGGTTGTCCAGTACCTTGTGTACCTTGAGTTTCGGGAATTTACCCGGATTTCTGATGAACTCCCGGTTGTAAACCAGATGAACTCCGGCTTTGGCCAGGTAAGGGTAGTTGGCCGACTGGAAGGCGTTGAAAAGTTCAGCGTTTACCTTGGTGGTGCGGTTGCCACGGGACAATTTACTTTCAAAATAGATGCATACTTCTGGTACAACAGGTTTTCCATACTCCTTTGCTGCAGCAATGACGATGGAGGTGACCAGGTTTTCCTTCCCGTCAGTCCGCAAGGCACCGATGGGCAGCTGCGCTCCTGTGAAGATAACCGGTTTGGCAAGGTCTTCCAACATGAAACTTAA
Source organism: uncultured Bacteroides sp. (assembly GCA_964453785.1). Lineage (GTDB taxonomy): Bacteria > Bacteroidota > Bacteroidia > Bacteroidales. Next base: position 58,612 of record CAYVRK010000027.1, on the reverse strand, counting down.
AGCTGAGGCCGAATAGGCCATTGTATCGGTTCCGTGGAGGATTACGAATCCATCAAACTGTTCGTAGTTCTGTTCGATGATCTCTGCCAGCCGCGTCCACGTAGAGATATCTATATTGGATGAATCGATAGGTGGATCGAAACTGATCGTTTCAATCTGGTAACCATATCCCCTAATTTCGGGAATATGCTTCATAATTTTCGTAAAATCAAAGGGTTTCAAGGAACCTTTAACAGGATCCTCCAGCATACCAATGGTCCCACCGGTATAAATGATCAAGATGGAACGTCCGTCAGATCCCATGCGAGGTGCCGATTTGAAAAAGATCAAGTGCATTGTTTGTGGTGATTGCACCGACCTCTTCCACGTTCAAGTTATGAATTTCTCCCACTCTGGCAGCAATATGCAGCAGATAACTGCTTTCATTTCTTCTGCCCCTGTGTGGTACCGGAGCCAGAAAAGGCGCATCGGTCTCCAGCAACAGGTTTTCGGCAGGGATGGAGCGGACCACACTGCCCAGATCAGAATTTTTGAAAGTGACTATGCCATTGATGCCAATCATGAAACCATAGGAAAGTGCTTTCATAAGTTCATCTGATCCACCTGTGAAACTGTGAAAAACACCACGTAAACCTTCTGTCCCCGCTTCATCCATCACACGGAAAATCTCCGCAAAAGAATTCCTGGCATGGATAACCAGGGGAAGCCCAAGCTCTTTGGCCCATCCGATCTGGGTCCTGAATACAATTTCCTGTTCCGGGAGAAAGGTCTTGTCCCAGTAAAGGTCTATCCCGGTCTCACCGATGCCGATGATCCCAGGATGGTCCAACAGCTTTTCAATGAGGCCGAGTTCGTCACGGAAATTCTCCTTCACAGAGGTTGGGTGCAGACCCATCATGGGAAAACAGTTGTCGGGATACACCTCTGCCAGGCTGAACATGGACCGGGTAGAATGGCTGTCAATATTGGGCAGGAACATACGTGTAACACCTGCCTCCACAGCTCTTTTTATCATTTGATCCCGGTCCTCTTCGAAAGCCTTGAGATAAAGATGGGTATGTGAATCAGTAAACATTTTTTCCAAACGGGTACAAACATACAATAAACCTTCTATACAACAAGTGATCCCCACACCCGAAGGCACAGGGATCATTGAGCAAAGGCTGGTAATCAGGGGTGACTCTATACCACACCCTGGGCCATCATGGCATCGGCTACCTTGACAAAGCCGCCCACATTGGCACCATTCACATAATTTATATAGCCATCTGGCTGGGTACCGAAGTTCACGCAAGTCTGGTGGATATTCTTCATGATGGTCTGCAGCCTGTTGTCCACTTCTTCCCTGGACCATGGCAACCTCATGCTGTTCTGGGTCATCTCCAGTCCCGATACAGCCACACCGCCGGCATTGGCTGCTTTTCCCGGTCCGTAAAGGATCCTGGATTCCAGGTAGACCTCGATGGCCTCCGGAGTAGAAGGCATGTTGGCTCCCTCGCTGATCACATTGCAGCCGTTCTTAATCAGGGTTTCAGCGTCGGATTTGCCGATCTCGTTTTCGGTGGCCGACGGGAAGGCAACATCGCATTTCACATGCCAGGGACGCTTGCCTTCGAAATACTCGCATCCAAATTTATCAGCATACTCCCTGATCCTTCCCCGGCGAATGTTCTTTAGCTCCATGACCCAGGCCAGTTTCCCGGGATCTATGCCATCGGGATCGAAAATAGTACCTGCTGAATCGGAAAGGGTTACTGCTTTGCCACCCAGTTGGGTCAGTTTTTCCACGGTATACTGTGCCACATTTCCCGATCCCGAGACTGCAGCGATTTTTCCTTTCAGGGAGTCTCCTTTGGCATTCAGCATCTCCTCAGCAAAATAAACTGCGCCATACCCTGTGGCTTCAGGTCTGATGAGACTGCCACCCCACTCCAGGCCTTTGCCTGTCAGGACTCCGGTGAACTCGTTGCGGATACGTTTGTACTGGCCAAACAAGAAGCCGATTTCACGGCCACCCACACCAATGTCTCCGGCAGGAACATCCGTATTGGGCCCGATGTGCCTGCACAGTTCAGTCATGAAACTCTGGCAGAAACGCATGACTTCATTGTCAGACTTGCCTTTGGGATCAAAGTCAGAACCTCCCTTTCCCCCACCCATGGGCAGGGTTGTGAGGCTGTTCTTCAGAACCTGCTCAAAAGCCAGGAATTTGAGGATTCCCAGGTTCACTGTCGGGTGAAACCTCAACCCTCCCTTGTATGGCCCTATGGCGGAATTCATCTCAATTCGGAATCCGCGGTTGATTTCCACCTCTCCTTTGTCATTGATCCAGGGGACCCTGAATAGGATGACCCTCTCGGGCTCAGCGATCCGTTCGAGAATCTTTGCATGTTTGTACTTTGGATTTTCTTCAATGAAGGGGACAAGCGACTCGGCCACTTCATGTACTGCCTGGTGAAATTCCGGCTCGGCCGGATTTTTTGCCTTGATTCTGGCCATGAATTGTTCAACTCTTGGATCCATATCTGTTTTTTTGATGGTTTCAACTGCCCGTAAATCTAAAAATCTTTCTTGCAGTTGGGCATGCCCTTTATCATGGTTTGTACATGTCATTAAACATAACCAAACAACATGATCAAGGATGGGAGGCCAGACTGACCCTGGCCCTGTAACAGTTGCCAGGCCCGGATGAGATCCAATCTTTCAGTTCCATCTCAAGCAACTGGGCCAGTACTTCCTGGATGGGGATTCCGGTGATGCCGCTTATACCATCCGGAGTGATGCCAGGGGCCTGTTCAATGGCAAGGAGGATTTTCTTTTCCAGGCTGGTAAATGCCAGCTCCTGGCCCGGCCTTTGATGCGAGATCCCGGGAATATCCCAGTTCAGGTAGCTGATGATCTCTTCCGCTGATTCGGCCAATGCTGCCATGTTCTTTTTGATCAGGTTGTTGCACCCTGCCGATTTGCTGTCAACTGTCCGCCCCGGCACTGCAAAAACCAGCCTGTCGTAATGAAAAGCCAAGTGGGCAGTGATCAGGGCGCCTCCCTTTTCAGCCGATTCCACCACCAGTGTTGCATCGGACATCCCGGCAATAATCCGGTTTCGTCGCAGGAAATTGTTCCGCTCGGGTCCCATCCCCGAGCTGAAATCTGTGACGAGCGCCCCCTGGTGGATGATCTTTTTAGCAGTTTCCCTGTTGGAAGCCGGATATAGTGTGCTTAACCCGTGACCAAGTACTGCTACTGTGGGGAGCCCCCATTCCAGGGCAGCCCGGTGGGCCATCACATCAATCCCGTAGGCCAGTCCGCTGACAATCACCAGGCCGGGAACCAGCTCTGCCAGTCCCCTGATGATTTGCATGCATAGATCCCGCCCGTAGCCGGAGGCTTTCCGGGTTCCCACCACACTCAGACTTTTGATTGGATTCAGCCCCTGGTTCCCTTTGACGTATAGCAGGATGGGTCCATCCTTACACTGATTCAACCGGGTAGGATAGTCCGGATCTTTAAAATAGAGTACTGAGATCCGGTGTTTCTCAATGAATTCCATCTCTTTTTCAGCTTTTAAAAGCAGATTGGATGCATTGAGGGATCCCGATATATGGGGTCCGATTCCATCGATTTTTTCAAGAACCTCCCTTTTCTGTTTGAAGACATCACTGGCCTCTCCTGCTTTTTCGATCAGTTTTCGGGCGGTGATCGGACCAATGGCCGGAGCCATACTCAGGGCGATCCGGTACTGGAGTTCTGTCCGTTCATCGTGTGGCATACTTTTTAGGGGTTGATGTGTTTCAACCCCCTGTCATCGACACCTTGTGATGGAAATGTCACACCATACCCAAATCCTGACCGGTCAGGACTTGATGTATTTCCGGAGGGAGGCCAACAACCTCTGCTTGTCTTCTTCCTCCAGTGCTGAAAGGCTGATGGGGGGGTAGCTCACAATGCGGTTGCGGAAGTGCTGGTAGAGAATGATTTTTTCCTTCCGGCCAAAATAGAACTTTTTCAATTCGTACTTCACGAATTGCTGTTTGGGGATCTCGATGGAGTTTTTTTTGCTGTTGAAAAGGTTCAGGGGGTAGTAGCGGAACACAATCATCTCTCCCTGGTCGCTGTATGAAATGTAATTGGGTGATTTCAGGGAGTTCAGCACATTGATGGCCACATAGATCACGGCGATCAGGATGATCACATGGTATTCGGTGAGCCAGAAATCCCGGTCCTCAAACCAGGGAATAAAGATCATGAGAATGATCAGAAGGGTGAAAAGAATGGCCATGATCAGCCTTCTGATCCAGATGCGGTAGGTATTTTTCTGGTTGTCGATCTTCATTCCTGGTTGTCAATCCACTTTGTTTTTTCTTCTGTTCCGCTCCTTTTTAATAAGCGCCAGTTCCCGTCCGGTTTGCCCTTTGACCGAAGTATTCTCCTCCACCCTTCGCATCAGGTAGGGCAGAACAAAGCGAACCGGACCGTAAGGTACGTATTTTGCTACATTAAACCCTGCCGCAGCAAGGTTGAAACTGATGTGCTCGCTCATGCCATACAGCTGGGAGAACCATACCCTGTTGTCTGAAGGATCAACGTTGCGTTCCACCATCAGATCGGCCAGGTACCTGCTGCTGTATTCGTTGTGGGTGCCATTGAAAATGGAGACCACATCCAGGTTATCCATGGAAATTTTCAGGGCCAGGTTGTAGTCCCTGTCGGTGCTCTCCTTGTCAGGCTGAATGGGATCCAGGTAGCGCAGTTTTCTTGCACGCTCTCTTTCCCGCTCCATATAGGCACCCCGCACAAATTTCGCCCCGAGGAAAAACTTCTCTTTCCTTGCTGCGGCAATATCTCCTTCCAGTACACCGATGCGGTCGTGCCTGTACATTTGGTAGGTATTAAATACAATGGCTCGCCGGGTATTGTATTTCCGCATCATATCCATGACCACCTGGTCGATGAATCTCTGATAATAGGTGTCCTCGGCATCGATCATGATGGGAATATCATGTTCATAAGCAGTATTGCAAAGCTGATCGATCCTGGATTTGAATTTCTCCCCCTCGGCGATGTCATCCTTGTCAGAAACAGCAGCTCCACTGAGCATCTCAAGGGCCCGGCTATTGCCGAAAGCGGTGGGTTTGAATACTGCAAAAGGGATGTCAGGATTGTTCCCCGCATGCCTGATAGCCTTCAGGGTTTCCTCCATGGCGGCGTTGATGGCCTTGTCAGATTTTTTCCCTTCCACCGAGTAGTCAAGGATGGAGTAAACATTGGCACTTTTGAGCTTTAACACCGCTCCCTGGCACTCTTCAAGGGTTTCTCCACCCACAAAATGTTTGAACGCAGTGGGTTTGACGATCCACCCGATGGGAATTCTCAGGGTGGAGCAGACCCAGATGACCGGGTTGGCGATCTTTACCAAAATCGGGTATGAGATCAGTTTGAATAGAATATAGGCCCGCCGGAGGTCCCTGTCCGTTTTAATGCTGAAAGCGGTCCTGGTGTCTTCGAAATTAATCATGATCTGTTCTTCAGTTTATCTTGCCATTTTTTGACGAGACCAATATAGGCTATTTATTATCTTTGAATCATGAAAAAAATCATTTCCGGACCACAAAATCCAATACAAGGTACAATATATATTCCTTCGTCTAAAAGCATCTCCAACAGAATGCTGATCATGCAGGCATTGTCCGGAAAAAGTGGCGAGATTATCAATCTGTCTGACAGTGATGATACCCGCCACCTGATCAATGCGCTTGCGAGTGATCTGGCCATCCGGGACATTGGACATGCCGGAACAGCCATGCGTTTTCTGACGGCCTTCTTCGCTGTCCGCAAGGGGCGCGTGGTGCTTACCGGGTCGGAACGCATGAAGCAGCGGCCGGTGGGACCACTTGTGGAAGCGCTTCGGGCATTGGGTGCAGAGATCCGGTATATGGAGCATGAGGGTCGTCCCCCGCTGGAGATAGTTGGTAGCCCGGTGCAGGGCGGAAAGATAACAGTGGATGGTGGAATCAGCAGCCAGTTTATCAGTGCCCTGATGATGATTGGTCCCTTGCTTGAGGGCGGACTTCACATCTCTTTGGCCGGGGATGTGGTATCGTCCACTTATATTCGTATGACGCTCTCCCTCATGGGAAAAGGAGGTGTAGAGGCTGAATTTGACGGAAGGGAGATCCGGATCAGGCAGGGAACCTATGATTTCGGCACTGTGATCGTGGAATCTGACTGGAGCGGGGCCTCTTACTGGTACCAGGTGGCTGCCCTGTTGCCCGGTTCCGTGATCAGGCTCCCCAACCTGGAGAAGGAGAGTCTGCAGGGGGATTCGGCACTTGTTGAGATTTTTGATCCACTGGGAGTAAAGAGCCGTTTTGAAAGTTCCGGGATGGTGCTGCATTCGGGCGGACCGGTGGACGGCGGCCCCTTTGGCTATGATTTTACAGGGTGCCCCGACCTGGTACAGACTTGTGCGGCAACACTGTGTGCCATGGGGATTCCTTTCCGTTTTGCAGGCACACGCACCCTGCGGGTGAAAGAGACAGACCGGGTGGCTGCGCTTCAGAGTGAATTGCGAAAGCTGGGTTTTGAGATCGCATCGGACCACCCGGGGGACTGGATCAGCTGGGATGGTCGCCGAACAGAAGCGCAAAAAAATCCGGTCATAGAAACTTACAATGACCACCGCATGGCCATGGCATTTGCTCCCCTGGCCATCCCTTTTGGCGCGTTGGAGATCAATGATCCCATGGTTGTGACCAAATCTTATCCGGGGTACTGGGACGATCTGGAGAAAGCGGGCTTCTGGGTGGATAATTCCTAATTCTTCAGATCCCTGCGGTTCAGAAAGAACTGCTTCAGCAACTGGGCAGAAGGCTCCTCCAGGATTCCCGCAACCACTTCCGTTTTCACATGGAGTATGGATTGGTTAAGCCGGGTGTATCCTTCCCGGGGGTCCGGGGCTCCGAAAACGATCCGGTCCAGCTGGGCCCACTTCAGGGCGGCGGCACACATGACGCAGGGTTCCAGGGTGACGTAAATGGAGCATCCCTCCAGGTATTTGGCTCCCAGGTAATTGGAGGCGGAGGTAATGGCAATCATTTCTGCATGGGCGGTCACGTCCTGCAGTTGCCTGGTCATGTTGTAGGCCCTTGCGATAATGCGGTCCTGGTTGACAATCACCGCTCCCACCGGCACTTCTTCCATCTCAAATGCCTTCCGGGCCTCTTTCAGGGCTTCTTTCATAAAATATTCATCCGGGAATAGTGGTCGCTCCATACATAAAGTTGCTAAATTTGCACCGCCAATGATTACAAAAATAAGCATCATAAGGTGCTGAAACCATAAAAAGAGAAAAAATGTACAGAACACACAATTGCGGAGAGCTTCACTTGAAGCATGTGGGAGAAAAAATTATTCTTTCGGGATGGGTCCAGAAATCGAGGGACCTGGGGGGAATGACTTTCGTTGACCTGCGGGATCGTTACGGGATGACCCAGCTGGTTTTTAATATGGAGACCGACAGTAAATTGTGTGGAGAGGCCCGGAAACTGGGACGCGAATTTGTGGTCAGGGCAGAAGGCACAGTAGCTGAACGAAGCAATAAGAACCCGCTGATGCCCACCGGCGATATAGAGATCCTGGTCAGAAAGCTGGATATCCTGAACCGTTCGCTGACTCCTCCATTTACCATTGAGAATGAAACCGACGGCGGCGAAGACCTTCGCATGAAATACAGGTACCTGGATCTGCGCCGGGCCCAGGTCAGGAAAAACCTGATGCTGCGCCACAAAATGGCCTTTGAGGTCAGAAAATACCTGAGTGATGAGGGATTCCTGGAGGTGGAGACACCGGTGCTGATCAAATCCACTCCGGAAGGGGCCCGGGACTTCGTGGTCCCTTCCAGGATGAATCCGGGTGAGTTTTATGCGCTGCCCCAATCGCCGCAAACTTTCAAACAGCTGTTGATGGTGGCCGGATTCGATAAGTATTTTCAGATTGTGAAGTGTTTCAGGGACGAGGACCTGAGGGCCGACCGCCAGCCCGAATTTACCCAGATTGATTGCGAAATGGCGTTTGTAGAAAGGGATGATGTACTGCATGCCTTCGAAGGTCTCGCCAGGCATCTCTTCAGGACCATCAAAGAAGTTGAGTTTGAAGGGGAGTTTCCGAAATTGTCGTATGCCGATGCCATGAGCCGTTATGGGAGTGACAAACCCGACATCCGGTTCTCAATGGAGATCAGTGAGATGAGCCAGCTTGTTAAGGGAAAGGGATTTCAGGTTTTCGATTCGGTTGAGTATGTAGGGGGGATCTGCGCACAAGGATGTGCGGACTACAGCCGGAAACAACTGGATGACCTCACCGATTTTATCAAAAGGCCCCAGATGGGTATGAAAGGCATGGTATGGGCGAAGGTCAATGTGGATGGCACCATCAAATCATCGGTGGATAAGTTTTATGATGAAGCTTTACTGAAGCAGTGGGCCGAATTGTTGGGAGCCAAAAAGGGTGACCTGATCCTGGTCCTTGCCGGAGAGAAAGATCTGACCCTGAAGGCCCTGAGCGAGCTCAGGCTGACCATGGGTGAGCGGCTCGGTCTTCGCGATCCCAACGTTTTCAAACCACTGTGGGTGGTGGATTTCCCACTGCTCGAATGGGATGAAGAAACCAAGCGGTTTCATGCCATGCATCATCCCTTCACCAGTCCGTACCCCGAGGATCTTGAGCTGTTCCGGACCGATCCGGGCAAGGTGCGGGCCAGGGCCTACGACCTGGTGATCAATGGCGTGGAGATCGGCGGCGGTTCTATCAGGATCCACGATGAATCCATGCAAAAGCAAATGTTTGATAACCTGGGATTCACAGAGGAAGAAGCCAAAAAGCAATTCGGATTCCTCATGAGTGCGTTCCGCTTCGGTGCACCACCCCATGGCGGGATTGCCTTTGGTTTTGACCGCTGGGTTGCCATGTTTGCAGGGGTTGAATCCATCAGGGATGTGATCGCGTTTCCGAAGAATAATTCAGGCCGTGATGTGATGATCGATACACCCTCAACCATACCGGATGCCCAGCTGGATGAACTCTACCTGAAAACCAACCTGCCGGATTAGGACTCCCCGATCAGTGTTGCAGAGGTGCAACCGCTTATTTTCACGTGGGTATAGTCGCCTGGTTTCAGGTTTCCACGGGGAAAGACCACCACTTTATTCTGGGAGGAACGCCCGTAGAGTTTTTCATCCGATTTTTTTGATGTTCCTTCCACAAGAACCTCGAAAACCTGCCCCACGTCCTTTTCTTTGCTGTGAAGGGACAACTTCGTCTGAAGATCGATGATCTCGTTGAGCCGTCTTGTTTTCACCTCTGCGGGTACATCATCCTTATAACTGCGTGCAGCAAATGTGCCGGGCCTTTCACTGTATTTGAACATGAAAGAAAAATCGTATCCCACCCACTCCATCAGGCTGAGGGTCTGCAAATGATCGTCTTCGGTCTCACCACAAAATCCGGCAATAATGTCTGTGGAGATGGAGGCGCCAGGGAGGTGTTTCCGGATGGCCTCAATCCGGTCCATATAGTGCTCCGCGGTATATTTTCTTTTCATACGATCCAGCACTTTGGTGCTTCCTGACTGGACAGGCAGATGGATGGACCTGCAGAGATTCTGGTGCCTGGCCATTACCTGAAGCAGATCATCGGACATGTCTTTGGGATGGGAGGTGGCAAACCTCACCCGCAGCATGGGGTCAATACCCGCTACCATGGCCAGTAATTGTTCAAATCTTACCGGGGAGGCACCCTGTTCCCAACGGTAAGAATTCACATTCTGTCCAAGGAGGGTAAGCTCCCTGTAGCCGTTTTCAAAGAGCGACCCCGCTTCCTTCATGATGGATTCAGGATCCCGGCTCCGTTCCCTGCCTCTTGTTCCGGGGACCACGCAGTATGAGCAAAAATTATTACAACCCCGCATGATGGACACAAATGAAGTTACATGGTTCTTATCCATCCGTACCGGGTTAATATCACCATAGGTTTCTTTCGTCGAGAGGAGTGTATCTATCCCTTTTTGTCCATTTTCCACCTGTTCCAAAAGTGCAGGCAACTCCCGGTATGCGTCCGGTCCCACCACCAGGTCAACAAGCGGCTCCTCTTCAAGCAAATTCTCCTTCAGGCGTTCAGCCATGCATCCAATCACACCTACAGCCGTCCCCGCATTTTTTTGTTTGACCCGTTTGAGTTCCTTAAGCCGGGAACGTATGCGCTGCTCAGCATGGTCCCTGATGGAACAGGTATTGATTAGGATCAGGTCGGCTTCATCCATCTCTTCGGTAAGCTGGTAATGTTGTTGCTGAAGGATGGCCGCCACCACTTCACTGTCCACAACATTCATCTGGCAGCCATAGGTCTCGATATAAAGTTTCCTGATAGACATGGGTGGCAAAGGTAGCTAAAAGTCCATTTACCGACAATTCGTGCAGGTTCGCCGATTTCCTGTTTCACAGTTGGATCAATGTTCATAAAATTGCAGTATAAATAATAATGAAAACTTAAAAACTGATGAAAATGGGAGCTGGTATATTCTGGGGTGCATTCTTACTCTTACTGGGTATCGCACTGATTGTAAAGGTAGTATTTCAGGTAGATTTCCCTGTCTTTAAAGTATTGGTGGGTATATTCCTGATCTTATTCGGGATCAAGGTGTTGTTTGGGCGGTTTGTGATTCCTTCACACCATTTCAAGCCTGAAGAGACCATATTTAACGAACGGGTATATGATGACCCGGAACCGGGAAAAGAATATACGGTATTATTTGCCAAGGGGGTATATGATTTTACCAACGTAGACCTGAGCAAAGGAAGTTTCCATACAAAGATCAGCACGGTGTTCGGGGGCACACAGATCATCATTCCCCGAAATGTGCCCGTAAAAATCAAGGCAGATGCAGTATTTGCCGGGGCTGAACTACCCGATGGAAATACGGCCGTGTTCGGAACTTCGATCTATCAAAGTGATACATGGTCACCCGATTCGGTAAGCATCAATATCAAAGTCGATGTGGTATTTGGGGGTGTTCAGGTGATCCTCAGGTAAATCGTTTTCAGAACACATGTAAATTCTTAATTTTGCAGGAAATAATGCAAAATTATGTCAGGACACAGCAAATGGTCTACCATCAAGCGCAAGAAGGGTGCCAATGATGCCAGGCGAGGCAAATTATTCACCAAGATTATCAAGGAGATCACTGTAGCTGCAAGCGAAGGTGGTATGGATCCGGAAACCAATCCGAGGCTCCGGGCTGCGGTTCAGAACGCAAAAGGGATGAACATGCCCAAGGATACCATCCAGCGGGCGATCAACAAAGCAGACAAGGACAGTTCCGCTTTTCTTGAGCTTACCTTTGAAGGAATGCTTCCACACAGGATCGGTGTTTACGTCGATTGCCTGACTGACAACCGCAACCGGACTGTGGGCAATATAAGGGCCATATTCAATAAGAGAGGTGGGAACCTGGGGACCAATGGTTCGCTGAGCTACATGTTCGAGCGTAAAGGGATCATTAGCCTGGCACAGGGAGAGCTTGACCCTGAAGAATTTGAACTGGAGCTGATCGATGCCGGTGTGGAAGAGATCGAATTTGACGAAGGGACATTCATGATCACCACGCCCATGGAAGAGTTTCATAACGTGCAGAAAAAACTCCAGGAGATGGGACTGGAATCCGATAGTGCCGAATTGCAGCGGATTCCCAATGATACCATCGAGCTCCCCATTGAACAAGCCTTGCAGATCATGAAAATCGTTGAGGAATTCGAAGATGACGATGATGTTCAGGCTGTGTGGCACAACCTGGAGGTGACCGATGAGGTAAGCGAAGCGATGGATTAGTGCAGGATCAGGAAGACATTCCCTTGTTGATCAGCCGTACACAGAATATCATCACCCCGATGATGATGCCGGCCATGGCTCCTGTGTGACCCAGGTGATCCGGATCATACCAGTCAAAGAAAACCAGAACAGGCCCTGAAATAATCAGAAGGACGGAGGAGATCAGGGGGAATCTGACCAGCCTGATTTTCGTCAGGCCAAGACCAAAGGCCCATAATCCGACGCAGCTGCTTCCGATATATCTGTATAACTGTTCATGGCTGAACTTTTCCAGTAGGGTAAGGGCTGACTTTTCACCTGCCAGTTCCCGGTGCAGATCCAGCCCTGTTATAGCCATCATCACGAACGCTGCCGATGCTCCCAGCATCAGAAGCCCGTTTATATAAGGCAGTACCCTGAGCCGTTTTCTGAAGACTGCAAAGTAGAAGGGAAGGGCTATCCCGGTAAAAAAGGCTGTGGCCAGCCATGCAAAGGAACTGATCTTTTGATTCCGCACATGTTCTGACAGGTAGGCCAGATCCTCCTGAAGTGTGGCATAGGGACTTACAAATTTGAAATCAAGCAACAGCGACGCGACGTAACTGAAGGCTACAAGAATGAGCATCAGCCCCCCGAAAACCTCTGCCCGCCTGGTGCGGGTCAATATTTTCTGCTGCATAAAGTGAAAGTAATCAATTTATCCAAATTTGATTAATTTTGTTACACCAAATGAATGAGATGAAATCCAGCTTTTTCGTCATCCTGTGCTTTCTTGGGGGAACACTCCTTCAGGCCCAGTCGGCCTCGCGGGTTGACCTGCTGGAGCAGTGGCAGGATGCCGGCGAAAGGAACCAGGTGAGGATCGAAGTGGACAGTTTGCTGGTGGCCAATTATTACAAACTGATGGTTTTAAGCAGCAAAGTTTCCGGTGTTCCCGGATACCGGATTCGGGTTTATTCAGAAAGTGGAGTTGGTGCCAAAGAGGAGCAACAGCGGGAAAGGGCGAGGTTTCTTTCACTCTTTCCGGATGTGGATGCGTATTACAGGTACGATGAGCCCTATTTCAAAGTGTATGTGGGTGATTGCAGGACCCGCAGTGAGGCGCTGAAATTATATGACCGGATCAAGAAGAGTTTCCCCAATCCCATCCTGGTTGACGATTATATCAACATTCAATGACAGACGAGATTAAGCACAAATGTGGTATTGCCCTGGTAAGGTTGCTGAAGCCCCTGGAGCATTACCAGCTGACCCATGGATCGTGGAGGTACGGATTGGAGAAACTCTACCTGCTGATGGAGAAGCAGAGAAACAGGGGACAGGATGGAGCAGGGATGGTTAGCCTGAAAATGGATACGGAACCGGGAAAGAAGTATTTCAACCGCCAGCGTGAAACCGGGGAATCTGCCATCAATGAGATATTCAGTAAGGTATACAGCATCTATGCGAAGGCAGAGCGCAAGCACCCCGATGCATTTAATGATCCCCACTGGGCCAAACAAAATCTACCCTTTGCAGCGGAGGCCTACCTGGGCCACCTTCGCTACGGGACTTTCGGATCCAACAACATTGACAACCTGCACCCGGTTATGCGTCAGAACAACTGGCGGACCAGGAACCTTGTACTTGCCGGGAATTTTACCCTGACCAATGTGGATGAGTTGTTCCAACTGCTCATGGACCTGGGCCAGTTTCCTAAGGAGTATTCCGATACCGTGACCATGCTCGAGAAGGTAGGTCACTTCCTGGATATGGAGAATCAGCGCCTCTTTGACAGCTATAAAGCCCAAGGATATAGCAACCGGGATATAACAGATCAGATTGGGAAAAACCTCAATATTGGTAAGATACTTGAAGGGGCAAGCAAACGATGGGATGGCGGATATACAGTAGCCGGTATGATGGGCCATGGTGACCTGTTTGCCATGAGAGATCCATGGGGCATCAGGCCAGCATATTACTACCAGGACGAAGAGATTGTAATTGTTACCTCCGAACGGCCTGTGATCCAGACCGCCATGAATGTGAAGTTTGAATCAGTGAAAGAGTTGCCTCCCGGACATGCCATAGTCATCAAGAAAAATGGAGAGGTTCTCCTGGAAAGGATACGGGAACAGCAGGTAAAGAAATCGTGTTCTTTTGAACGGATCTACTTTTCAAGGGGGTCTGACCGGGAGATCTACAGGGAGCGAAAAAAACTGGGAGATTTGCTAGTTCCGGATACGCTGAAGGCCATCGATTATGATGTGGATAACACAGTTTTTTCCTTTATTCCCAATACTGCCGAATCTGCCTTCTATGGCATGGTGAAGGGTGTGGAGGACTACATGTTTAAGGAGAAGTTGGAGAAGTTTCAAAGTTTGAATGGCACCTGCAGACAGGAGGATGTGTTGAAGATAATGACCGAGCGGGCACGCATCGAGAAAGTTGCCATTAAGGATTTGAAACTCAGGACATTTATTTCCCAGGACAAGGGCCGCAAGGACATGGTGGGCCATGTGTATGACATCACCTACGGATCCATCCGCCCGGGTGAGGATAACCTTGTGGTGATCGATGACAGTATTGTCAGGGGTACAACCCTGAAGCAGAGCATCATAAGAATCCTTGACCGGCTCGAACCCAAGCGCATTGTGGTGGTCTCCTCTTCACCCCAAATCAGGTATCCCGATTGTTATGGGATTGATATGGCCAAACTGGGTGATTTCATTGCCTTTCAGGCCGCTATCCAGTTGCTGAAGGATAACGAGATGGAGCATGTAATCAATGAAGTATACAAAAAGTGCAACATGCAGAAGGACCTTCCCAAAGAGGAGTATGTGAACTATGTCAAGGACATTTACAAGCCTTTTACAGTGGAGCAGGTGAGTCAGAAAATCGCAGAGATGCTGACGGGCAAAGGTGTGAAGGCTGAAGTGCTTATTGTATATCAGACCATTGAGAATCTGCATAAGGCAGTGCCCGAAGACCTGGGAGACTGGTATTTTACAGGTGATTATCCCACCCCTGGAGGAAACAAGGTGGTAAGTACTTCATTCCTGAATTACATTCACGGGATCAATTCACGCGCTTATTAAACTTGAAGCGCCCGGTTAGCTTGGCAATTTTCAGGTCCCTTCGTCGGATATTTTTTATCTTTTGCAGCTGTTTGGGCACATAATTCATCACATGCCGCTCCAGCTTTTCCTTATAAAGGTCGCTCACACTGATCATGATCCCGGTCTCCTCTACATCCCCGAAGGACTTGTTCAGCACGGTGCCAAAAGTCCTCATGGATGGTGAGAGGTTCATATATGCATTGATCAGCGGGGGGATGTTCTCTCCACAGGCCCTCACCTCTTTGGACAGGATCTTATAATCCCGGGTATAGTCCTGTCCGGTGAAGATGGCTGTCAGTTTGGCCCGGTCAGTGGCCATTTTCAGGGGTTCTTTGGGAGTAACAAGATCATCCCTGTCGGGAAAGTGCTTGTTCAGGAAAAAAAGGATCATGTCCCTCGCCATCTGATGGTAGTGGAGGTACATGGTCACTTTCCCGAACATATATTTTTTGTTGGGATAGTCCAGCACCAGTGTTCCCAGACCGTCCCAAAGGTTATCAAGGGCATAAATTCCTTTTCTGCGTAAGCCGGTGGATTGGTATTTGGGCTGAACAAATGAACGGCCCAGTTCGATCATGTGGGGAAGATAATCCTTTACAAATTGGTCTGAAAAGTTAAATAGTTTGGAAGTGGCCAGCTGAACTTTCCCATCTTTTATGCACTTTCCGGGTTCGCAGATATAAAAACGGTAACCTCCCAGAATGGCCTTTTCGTCGGGATCCCAGACGATCAGCTGTCTGTATGAATCTATCCCCGTATCGTATTCATCAAGATCACATTCCAGTCCGGTTCCTCCGCCGGCATTACGGAAGGATAACTCCCTTAACCTGCCGATTTCACGCATGGTATTGGGTGCTGTATCGGCCTTAATGATGTAAATCTTATTGCCAGCCTTGTTGGTCTTCCTTATAAAGGTCTCCTGGGTGAGTTCATCCATCAGGGCTTCCAGGGGAACCGGGGGTATTATGTCCTTCATGGCCATGGTACTGCAGTTTATTGTTGAATAGTTTCGAATTCTTTCTGAGGGTCACCGGCGATTGCATAAACATGGTCCTTTACCAGCCGGGCCCACTCTTTGTCATTGAATCGGTTATCGAAAGTTTCAGAGGGTATGAATTTCCCAAAAGTAATCACGAAATGCTTGTTTCGGTGCTTATAAGACTCATTGGGAAGAAAAAACATCTCCAGATTTGTTTTGATCCCAAAGAACTTTCTGATGTTGGATAGGTTGTAGAAAAAGTTTGAGTTCCTTCCCGATACATGAATGGGGACGATATCCCTTTTTGACTGTCGCGCTTTTGTAATGAAGCTCTTCTGCCAATCGGGATCTCTGATCACACCCTTTTTCCTCCGTGAAACCAGTCCGGCCGGAAAGGACATGACCTGTTCGTCTGATTCAAAAATCGCATTGATCCGTCGCACATTTTCCATGGCCTGTGCCCCGTGCTTGTTGATGGGAACAAAGATCCCATCCATGTTTTTCACCTTGGTCAGCAGGTCATTCACCAACACTTTCAGATGGGGATATGTTTTGCTTAACTCACTGATAATCATCATTCCGTCAAACCCTCCCAGGGGATGATTTGATGCAAAGACAAACCGTCCCTCCTTTTTTAAATTTTCCCTGCCCACCACTTCCAGGGTGACGTTAAAAGCATCTATGGAGGCCCTGGCAAAATCCACATCCTTTTTATATCCATGGTTGTAGAGAATGGGATCATTCATGAAGTCGATCCGGAGCATTTTTGAAAGGAGACGGAATACAAATCCCGGGATCCAGCGTGCTGCAGAGGGACTCTTTTCCAGAAAAAGATCCTTCAGCACAATGGGTTTAAAATTCTTCTTATGGGTGGCTTCGTCCATACAGGTAAAGACAAAAGTATTAAAAAATTCCCTCGTACGCTCATTCAAAAGTTATTAACAAAGTGGGAAAATGTGGGGTGAAATGGTACAAAGTGGGGAAAAAGTACTATTTTTACGTTCAAACCCGCGGAAACGCTATGATAACCTTCATTGGAGACTATACAGTAAGGCTCGATCCGAAAGGGAGACTCTCTTTCCCTGCTGCATTCAAAAAGCAGATCAGGGAAGCGCTCCAGGATGGATTTGTGCTGAAGCGGGATGTGTTTGAGAGCTGCCTGATTATGTATCCCATGGAGGAGTGGGAAAGGCAGAACAAGATCATTCGGTCCAGGACCAATCCCTACAACAAGGAACATGCCCGATTCCTGAGAATGTTCTTCTCGGGAACGGCAGAGGTTTCCCTGGATGCCAACAACCGGATGCTGATCCCGAAAAGATTGCTGGAATATGCACACATTCAAAGTGAGGTTGTGCTGGCAGGCCAGTCCGGTAAAATCGAAATATGGGCTTCCGAACTGTATGGCAGTGTAAGTGTAGCTGATGCTGATTTTGCAGCCTTGGCTGAGAAGATATTAGGTGGATCATTTGATGAATCAGAACTGTAATGGGCTATCACAAGCCGGCATTGTTGCATGAAAGTATAAATGGATTAAATATCAGACCAGAGGGCATTTACGTCGACATGACCTTTGGTGGTGGGGGGCACTCCCTCGAAGTTCTAAAAAAGTTGGGGAAAAAAGGAAGGCTTTTGGCATTCGACCAGGATCATGATGCCCAGGCAAATGTTCCGGATGATAAACGCTTCACATTTATCGGGGCAAACTTCAGATATTTAAGGAATTACCTGAGATACCATGACATTGGGAAGGTGGACGGAATATTGGCTGACCTGGGTATCTCTTCTCACCAGATCGATAATCCCGGCCGGGGATTCTCATTTAAATCAGATGCTGGGCTGGACATGCGCATGGATGTGCGGGGCAGTATGACAGCTTCCCGGGTGTTGAATGAATATACTGTGGCCGATCTGGCAAAGATCTTCTGGACTTACGGTGAACTGGCCAATGGAAAGGCTCTCGCTGTGGCTATTGACCATTCGAGGAAGCAGAAAAAACTCCGAACCACCGGGGATCTGGAGGATGCTTTAAATAGATTCATTCCCAGGAATAAGCCCAGCAAGTTCATGGCAAAGGTCTATCAGGCTTTGCGGATCGAAGTCAATGCCGAGATGGAAGCACTGGGGGAAATGCTCCTTCAAACTCCCGAGAGCCTGAAGCAGGGAGGAAGGCTGGTCATCATTTCCTATCACTCCATTGAGGACCGCATCGTCAAAAATTTCATGCGTTCCGGGAACCTGGAGGGGAACCTTGCCAAGGATTTTTATGGCCAGCCCCAGACACCCTGGAGGCTGATAAACAGAAGTGTGATCATTCCCTCGCCCGAAGAATTGGAAGTGAACAACAGGGCCAGAAGTGCCAAACTGAGAATTGCAGAAAGAACTGACTGATGGCAAAGGAAAAGCAAAATATTGAATTTGATATTTCCATGGAGGAGAAGGACCGGTCCTTCTCCTTTCGTGATCTGCTGGATGGCAACGTGCTCACAAGGAAAGCAGTGATGAAGCAGTCCCGCTTCATCCTTTTGCTGGTACTGGTGGCCTTTGTTTCCATTGCCAACCGGAACCACGCTGAAAAAACAGTGATACGGCTGAACCAGTTGCAGGGGGATGTGAAAGAGTTGCGTGCCAAATCCATCACAATCTCCTCCGACCTGGTAAAGATCAGCCGCCAGAGTGAAGTGGTCAGGCTGGTGAACCGGTATGAACTGGGTTTGGAAGAGAACCTTGAGCCACCTAAAAAACTGATCGATACGGGAGAATAGCATGTCGTTAAAGAGGGACATACTGATACGTGCATCACTGGTCTATATCCTGATGCTGATCGTGGGTCTGCTCATTTTTGGAAAGGCCCTGCACCTGCAGTTCTTCGAGAAGGATAAATGGGCCCAGGAAGAGAACAGCACTGTGCGGCATAAGGTGATCGAACCCAACAGGGGAAATATTTACTCTTCCGACGGACGCTTGCTGGCCGTATCTGTTCCTTTCTATGAGATCCGGATGGATTTCCGTTCAGAATCATTCACCAATGAGATTTTCGATAGCGGTGTTGATGAACTCTCAAAATCGCTCTCCACGCTTTTCCGGGACCGTCACTGGACCACCTACAAGCGCGAAATGGTCAGGGCCCGTGAGAGCGGTAACCGCTATTTCCTGGTCAAGCGCAATGTAACCTACACCCAGCTGCAGAAGGTGAAGGAGTTCCCCATATTCAACATGGGTAAGTTCAAAGGGGGTGTGATCTATGTGCAACAGAACAAGCGGGTTCTTCCATACGGGATGCTGGCAGCCCGGACGGTGGGCTATACGATGAGCGGGGACCTGCGAAGCGTGGTTGGCATCGAAGGTGCCTACGAAAAAGAGCTGAAGGGTGTGGAAGGGTACCGCCTTATGAGAAAGATCCGCGGAGATGTATGGATGCCCATCAACGATGCCAATGAGATCGATCCCGAAGATGGGTACGACATCGTGACCACCATTGATGTGGATCTGCAGGATGTAGCCCAGAATGCACTCCATACCCAGTTGCTGCGCCATGGGGCGGATCACGGGACCGTGGTGCTCATGGAGGTGAAAACAGGAAAGGTCAGAGCCATTGCGAATCTGGCCAGAGGCGAAGACGGCAACTACAGGGAGGATTACAACTATGCCATTGGGGAGAGTACCGAGCCGGGTTCCACCTTCAAGCTAGCTTCCATGATCGCGTTGCTGGAGGATGGTTATGTGACTCCTGATGAGATGATTGATGTAGGAAACGGGGTAACCTATTATTACGGCCAGAAAATGGAAGACAGTGGGGCTGAGGGCCTGGGGAAGATCACTGTCAAACGCGCTTTTGAGGCCTCTTCCAATGTGGGAATTTCCCATCTGGTGAATGAGCATTATCAAAAAAAGCCAGAGCAGTTTGTCGACCGGCTGTATGAGATGGGCCTGAACCGGAAACTTGGAATAGCGATTAAAGGGGAAGGAAAACCTGAGATCAAGTATACGGACAGCGAACTGTGGTCGGGTTTGTCACTTCCGTGGATGTCCATCGGCTATGAAGTACGGATGACCCCCCTTCAAATCCTTGCATTTTACAACGCCATTGCCAACGACGGAAAGATGGTCAGGCCAATTTTTGTGGAGGAGATGCGCTCTCATGGAAAAACAATAAAGCGGTTTCCCCCAGAGGTTCTCAATAACCATATCTGTTCCAGGGAGACCCTGGGTCATATCAAAGGGATGCTGGAAGGTGTTGTGGAGAACGGGACCGCCCGGAATCTTTCCAACAGCAACTATCAGATTGCCGGCAAGACCGGTACAGCCCAGGTTTCGCTGAACAAGGAGGGATACACCAAGTCCCTGTACCAGGCCTCTTTTGTAGGATACTTTCCGGCCGATGATCCCAAATATTCATGCATCGTGGTGGTCAATGCTCCATCCAAGCATATATACTACGGGAACCTGGTGGCAGGGCCTATCTTCAAGGAGGTCACCGACCGGATCTATGTGAGGGAATATGAAATGCACGATAGTCCGCTTGCCCTTACAGAACAGGAGATTCAATCTCCCTATGCAAAAAGCGGACAAAGGGAAGCACTTGAATACACAACCACCAAACTGGGCCTTCCCATCCATGAGGCGACCAGCGAAGGCGATTGGGTATCCACCCGGAGTACGCCGGCCGGTATGGTTTTCAGTACACGGGAGATTCCCGAGGCACTTGTGCCCAACGTACTTGATATGGGGCTTAAGGATGCACTGTACCTTATGGAAAGCCAGGGAATAAGGATTGTGGTCGATGGCAGGGGAACTGTACGGCAGCAATCAGTTCAGGCGGGAGCCAGGATCATCAAAGGAATGGAAGTCAGGTTACAAATGAGTATCAGAGAAGGATAAGTGAAGCTGAAAGAGATCATATCGGAACTTGAGATCCTGCATATCAGCGGGACTACTGAACAGGAGATCAGCGGGATCACCTTTGATTCAAGAAGCGTGGGTCCGGGATCTGTTTTTGTGGCCATCAGGGGAGCCGGTGCCGACGGGCACGACTATATTGGTCAGGCGCTCGCCTCCGGTGCTTCTGCAGTGATTTCTGAAGAAAAGCCCATGCCCGGATACCCGGGAGTTACCTGGATCAGCGTGGCACAATCCAGGATTTCCCTTGCTTTGATGGCGTCGGCATACTATGGTCATCCCTCCCGGGACTTGCACATGGTGGGTATCACAGGGACCAACGGAAAGACCACCATTGCCACTTTGCTTCACCGGATTCATACAAGTCTTGGATTCAGGGCCGGCTTGCTCTCCACCATCCAGGTGCTTGTAGGAGAAGAGTCCCATCCGGCCACCCATACCACCCCTGATCCTGTTCAGATCAACCGTTACCTGAGAAAAATGGTCGATACAGGCTGTGGGTACTGTTTCATGGAGGTATCCTCCCATGCCATTCACCAGGGACGCATTGCGGGACTTGATTTCAACGGTGGAGTGTTCACCAATCTGACCCGTGATCACCTGGATTACCACAAGGATTTCATGGAGTACCTGGAAGTGAAGAAACGATTTTTTGACAACCTTCCTTCAGGAGCTTTCGCCCTGGTGAACGGGGATGATAAGCACGGGAAGGTCATGCTCCAGAACTGCAAAGCCAGCCCACATACATTCAGTCTCAGATCGGTTTGTGAATTCAGGGGCAAGATCAAAGAAATGCACCTGGAGGGTTCGTCACTGGAGATCAACGGATCCGAGGTATGGGTCAGGCTTCCAGGGCGTTTTAATGCCAGCAACATGGTCTGCACTTTTGCTGCGGCAGTACTTTCCGGACAGAACCCGGAGGATGTACTCAGGGAAATGAGCATGGTGGATTCTGTAAAAGGCAGGTTTGAAACATTTACTTCGAAAAAGGGGATTACAGGTATCGTGGATTATGCCCATACCCCAGATGCATTGAGTAAGGTGCTGGAGACCATCCGGGAGGTGAATATCCGGAATGGTGAGATCATTACAGTGGTGGGAGCAGGAGGAAACAGGGACCGGGGAAAGCGGCCCATGATGGCCCTGATCGCTGCCAGGGCCAGCCAGAAGGTGATCCTTACTTCCGACAATCCAAGGGATGAGGACCCGGAATCCATACTGGACGATATGATGAAGGGAATTCCCCGGAACCTCAGAGAGAAAATACTCCGGATCACAAACCGGGAGGAGTCCATCCGCACCGCATGCATGCTTGCAGGGCCGGATGATATTGTCCTGGTGGCCGGGAAAGGGCATGAGAATTATCAGTTGATCGGGAAAAAGAAGTTTCCTTTCAATGATATGGAAATCCTTCAACAGAATTTAAACTGAACCAATGATCTACCATCTGTTTACATACCTTGAACAGTTTGATATACCAGGGGCCGGCATGTTCCATTACATCTCATCCCGGGCGGCATTCACGGTGATCACCTCCCTGGTTATTTCAATGCTGATGGGGAAACGGATCATCAATTTTCTTCACCGCAAACAAATTGGTGAGTCGGTAAGGGACCTTGGACTGGAGGGTCAGTTCAAAAAACAGGGAACCCCCACCATGGGTGGAATCATCATCCTGGCATCCATTGTGATTCCGGTTCTGCTCTTTGCCAACCTGACCAACATCTATATCATCCTGATGCTCATTACAACCATCTGGCTTGGAATCATCGGGTTTCTGGATGACTATATCAAGGTATTTAAAAAGAACAAAGAGGGTTTGCGTGGAAAATTCAAAATCGTCGGACAGGTGGGGCTGGGCCTTATTGTTGGGATCACCCTTTACATGAGCGATGATGTGAAGATCCGTGAAAGGATCGCCATCACAGACGACAATTTCACTGAATTCAGGACAGAGGAGATGCAGGTTGATAATGCCGGAAATCTCTATGTGGTTCATGAGCACAAAAGACCGCTGACCACCATCCCTTTCGTGAAGAACAACGAATTCGATTATTCATGGCTGGTCTGGTTTGCAGGGAAATATACCGACCCGCTGGTCTGGATCATTTTCGTGCTGGCTGTCATTTTCATTGTAACATCGGTTTCCAACGGGGCCAACCTAACAGACGGGTTGGACGGACTGGCCACAGGATCTGCCGCAATCATCGGTGTGACCCTGGGGATCCTGGCCTGGCTTTCAGGCAATGCCATCTACTCCAATTACCTGAATATCATGCATATTCCCTATGCGGGTGAACTGGTGATCTTTGCAGGGGCCTTTATCGGAGCAACCATTGGATTTCTTTGGTACAACTCCTATCCGGCCCAGGTTTTTATGGGCGATACGGGAAGCCTGGCACTGGGGGGGATCATTGCCGTTTTTGCCGTGATCATTCGAAAGGAACTGCTGATTCCCATCCTCTGCGGAGTTTACCTGGTTGAGAGCCTTTCGGTGGTCCTGCAGGTAGGATATTTCAAACGAACAAAAAAGAAATACGGAGCCGGCCGGAGGATCTTCCTCATGGCGCCTCTCCATCACCACTACCAAAAGATCGGATACCCCGAACCCAAGATCGTGACCAGGTTCTGGATTGTAGGGATCATGCTGGCAGTAGTCACCATTGTAACCCTAAAAATAAGATAACTCTTAAGCACATACCCTTATGGAAAACAGAGAACGAATAGTGATCCTCGGAGCAGGAGAAAGCGGGACAGGAGCTGCCATTCTTGCAAGGAATAAAGGATTTGATGTATTTGTTTCTGATGCCGGAAGAATCAAGCCATTTTACCGGGAACTACTGGATGAGTATCAGGTGCTTTATGAATCGGGAGGACATACCGAACGCCTGATCCTCAATGCCACAGAAGTGATCAAAAGTCCGGGTATCCCGGAAAGTGCTGCTATTGTGAAGCTGCTTCGAAAAAAAGAGATCAGGATCATATCGGAGATTGAGTTTGCAGGACGATACACCAATGCAAGAAAAGTCTGTATTACAGGCAGCAACGGAAAAACCACCACCACCTCGCTCATTCATCACATGATGCGCAAAGCAGGCCTGAATGTGGGAATTGCCGGAAACGTGGGAAGGAGTTTTGCATACATGGTGGCCACAGAATCATACGATTACTATGTACTCGAACTGAGCAGTTTTCAATTGGACGGGATGTATGAGTTCAAGGCTGACATTGCCATCCTGCTGAACATTACTCCCGATCACCTGGACCGCTATGATTATAATTTCCAGAACTACATTGATTCCAAATTCAGGGTTGGGCAGAACCTTACCGAAGATGAGTATTTCGTTTTTTGCTCAGACGATGAAATTACCATTAAAGAATTGGAGAAGATCGTTTCCAAAGCGCAGCAGCTGCCATACGCATACCAGAAAAAAGATAACGAGGTGGCATGGGTTGAGGAGGATACACTGATGCACATTGAATTCGATGATGTGGATTTCACCATGTCTGTAGAGGAGTTGTCCCTCAAAGGGAGACACAACACCTACAACAGCATGGCAGCCGGGATTGCGGGCAATGTACTGAAAATCAGGAATGAGGTAATCAGAGAGGCCCTGATGGATTTCCAGGGAGTGGAACACAGGCTGGAGACAGTCACCAAGGTTCACGGGATTAACTTCATCAATGACTCCAAAGCCACCAATGTCAATGCCACATGGTATGCACTGGAGAGTGTGAAAGGATTGATGGTGTGGATTGTTGGCGGTGTGGACAAAGGAAACGATTACAGTGAACTCTTCAACCTGGTGGAGAACAAAGTGAAAGCCATCGTTTGCCTGGGAAAAGACAATACGCGTCTCGTCCAGGCCTTTACAGGGAAGGTGGAGTCCATTGTGGAGACAAGCAGCATGGATGATGCAGTAAAAACCGCCTATTACCTGGCCAGGGACGGCGAAACAGTGATGCTTTCACCGGCCTGCGCCAGTTTCGATCTGTTTACCAGTTTTGAGGACAGGGGAAGACAGTTCAAAGATGCGGTCAGATCTCTTTGAAACAAGGTTAAAGTGAAAAGTGAAAAGTGAAAAGGAAAAAGGAAAAGTGAAACTAAGAAGGTACATAAAAGGTGATAAGGTGATCTGGCTGGTCATATTGATCCTGCTGGTGATATCCCTGTTATCGGTTTACAGTTCCACCGGGTCGCTGGCTTATCAGCACCGGGGAGGGAATACCTTCTTCTATCTTTTCAGGCAGCTGAAATTCATACTCCTGGGACTGATGATCATCTTTTTCATCCATCTGGTTCCCTATCGTATGTTCAGCAGGATATCAGTGGTGGTACTCTATCTTGCCATACCCCTTCTTGTACTGACCCTGGTGGTAGGTAAAAACATCAATGAAGCCACACGATGGCTGCAGATTCCGGGGACAGGACTTACCATACAAACTTCAGACTTTGCAAAGATCGCCCTGATTATGTACCTGGCCAAGGTTCTGTCGGTAAACCAGAACAACATCAGGGATTTCAAGGAGGTTTTCGGTAAAGTTTCCCTGGCCATCATTGGAATATGCGCATTGATCCTTCCCGCCAATTTTTCAACGGCCCTGTTGTTGTTTATCACTTCGTTTGCCCTGATGTTTGTTGGGAGAATCCCGTTGAAGTATCTGGCACTGATGGTTATTACCGGTATCATTGCCCTCTCTCTTTTTGTGGGTGGGTCCCTGCTTCTCAACAAGGAGGGTCGGATTGCTACCTGGAAGAACCGTATTGAGACTTTCGTGGACGGAGAAGGGGACAGCTACCAGGCCGACCAGGCCAAGGTGGCCATTGTACAGGGAGGCCTTTTTGGAAAGGGACCCGGGAACAGTACCCAGCGAAACCTGCTTCCCCATCCCTATTCCGATTTCATTTATGCTATTATCATTGAAGAGTATGGCAGCCTTGTTGGCGGGATCCTTGTCCTGGCACTCTACCTGTGGCTCTTTTTCAGGGCCGGACTGATTATCCGGAGAAGCCGGAGTACGTACGGTGCTTTCCTGGCCTTCGGGCTCTCCCTGGGCCTGGTCCTCCAGGCCTTTGTAAACATGGCTGTGGCTGTGGGACTTGTTCCTGTAACCGGCCAAACCCTGCCCCTGGTGAGTATGGGAGGATCGTCCATTTTCTTTACCAGCATGGCCACCGGCATGATCCTTTCAGTGAGCTGGGGCACCAAAGAAGGAGCAAGTGAAAAGGTAAAAGGAGAAAGTGTGGAGAGAGAGGATGATCAAAATATTACAGATGCGGCAGAGCCGGTTCAGCCGGAAGGCAGGGCTACGGCAGATCGTAAAAAGAACCAACGTCCGGAATTTGAAGTGCATGGGTGACCAGCGTATATACAGAATCCTCATTGGAGGTGGAGGGACCGGGGGCCACGTATTCCCGGCCATAGCCATTGCTGATGCCATCAAGATGGCACACCCGCAGACGGAATTCCTGTTTGTAGGGGCTCTGGGGCGCATGGAAATGGAGAAGGTCCCTGAGGCCGGATACCCCATTGAAGGATTACCCGTGGCTGGTTTTCAGAGGAGAATTACATTGAAAAATGTGACCTTCTTCTATAAACTGGCGGCAAGTTTACTGATTTCCCGCAGGATTATACGGCGGTTTAAGCCCCACATGGCCGTGGGCGTAGGTGGATATGCAAGCGGACCCATCCTGAAGGCTGCTGCCCGAAAGAGGGTACCTATCCTGCTCCAGGAGCAGAACTCCTATGCAGGAGTAACCAACCGGTTGCTGGCCCGGTCGGCAAAAGCCATCTGTGTGGCTTATGAAAATATGGAAAGATATTTCCCGGGCGGACAAATTGTAATAACCGGGAATCCCATCAGGCAGAACCTGGTGAATCAGGCGGGAGACCGGGACGCTGACCTGAGGGAATTCGGACTGGAGGAAGGGAAAAAAACATGCCTGGTTGTGGGTGGCAGCCTGGGTGCAAGAACCATTAACCGGAGTCTGGTGGGGCGATTGAATAAACTGGACCGGGAGGATATACAGGTCCTCTGGCAATGTGGGAAGCTCTATCAAAAGGAAGTGGAACAGGCTGTGGCCCAAAGCGGATTGAAGCAGATCAGGGTGGTGCCTTTTATATCGAAAATGGAGAGCGCCTACAATGTGGCCGATGTAATTGTCTCCAGGGCCGGGGCCATCACCATTTCCGAGTTATGTGTAATCGGTAAGCCAGCGATCCTGGTTCCTTCACCCAATGTGGCGGAGGACCACCAGACCAGGAATGCTGAGGCTCTGGCTGACCGTAATGCAGCGGTGATGATTCATGACAGGGATGCAATGGAAGGACTTGTGGAAGCCATGCTCAAACTGGTTAAGGATGAGGAGCGGCAAAAGGAGTTGTCGGACAATATTAAACAAATGGCCATCCCTGATGCATCCCAGCGGATTGCAAGGGAAGTAATAAAAATAATGGAATCGATATGATCTGGTCGAACCTGGATAGTGTCTATTTTATTGGTGCGGGCGGCATCGGGATGAGCGCCCTGGCCCGGTACTTTGTGAGTCAGGGGAAGCAGGTGGCAGGATATGACCGTGTCTCCACTGCCCTGACTGACCAGTTGAACAGGGAGGGTATCGATATTCAGTTTGAAGACAGATCCGTACTGATCCCGGATGCATTCCGGAATCCGGAACGCACCCTGGTGATTTTCACCCCGGCAGTACCTGAAAACCACCAGCAGCTGAACTATTTCCGCAAACGCGGTTTCAGGGTGATCAAGCGCTCGGTGGCCCTTGGAGAGGTTTTCAATACCGGGAGGGGGATCGGTGTGGCCGGCACCCATGGCAAGACCTCCATCTCAACCATGGTGGCACACATACTCCACGATTCGGTCCTTGGATGCAATGCCTTCCTGGGTGGGATCAGTCAGAATACCAGGAGCAACTTCTACCTGGATCCGGCATCACATATCATTATTGCCGAAGCCGATGAATATGACCGCTCTTTCCTGACCCTCTTTCCCGAGCTGGCAGTGGTCTCATCCATGGATGCTGACCATCTGGATATTTATCACTCGGAGGAGAACATTGTAAAAGGATTTGAATCGTTTATCGGACAAATCAGGGAGAAAGGGACACTGATCCGGAAACTGGGTTTGAATCCGGTAATTCCCGATCATGTGGAATGCTACACCTACCATGTGAGCGATCCCAGGGCAGATTACCACGCTATAAACCTTGTAGAACAGGAAAACGGATCCCGGTTTACGGTTGTAACACCCCATATGGTCATTCCTGAAATCAATCTCAGGATTCCCGGCTTGCTGAATGTGGAAAATGCTGTGGCGGCAATAGCCGTGGCCCACCGGATGAGATTGGCCCCGGAGGTGATTGCAAGAAACGTCTCAAGCTTTAAGGGAGTGGAACGAAGGTTTGATATTCAGGTTCAGAAGAAAGGAAGAATCTATATTGATGATTATGCACATCACCCGGAGGAGATCAGGGCTTTCCTCGGTTCGGTAAAAAAACTGTTTCCGGATAAGAAACTGACTGGGATTTTTCAACCTCACCTGTTCTCCCGGACGAAGGATTTTGCCGGAGAATTTGCAAGGAGCCTGGAGCAGTTGGATGTGCTGATCCTTATGGAAATATATCCTGCCCGGGAGGAACCCATTCCGGGCGTGACCTCTGCCCTGATTTTTGATCAGGTAAAGCTGACCGAGAAGGTTCTTGTGAAAAGGGAACAGGTGCTGAAAGTCCTCGTGGAACAGGAACCTGAGTTGCTGGTTACCATGGGGGCAGGAGATATCAACCAGTTTGTATCACCCATCAGGAATTGGATGGAGAAATTATGATCAAAAAGATCGCTAAAATAATAACATGGATAGGCATTGCCGCATGGTTTGTGGTGGTGATGGGATTTGTATCCGGAGAATCGGAAGAAGTGCTTTGTAACCGCATTGATGTGATCCTTGAAGATAGCCTGCAGAGCCGTTTTGTGACAAGGAACGATGTAAGGAGGATGGTGGAAGACACCGACGCACAGCTTCAGGGATATCCCCTTTCGCAGATCAACACCAGGAGCCTGGAGGAAAAAATTAAGGAGAGCCAGTTCATTAAAAATGCAGAGGTGAGTAAGGATATTTCAGGCAGGCTGGAGATCAGGGTTGAACAGCGTGTGCCTCTGGTGAGGATTCTGCCCGATGGCCAAAGGGGATTCTACCTGGATACGGAGGGAAAGGTCCTTCCACTGTCGGACCGCTTTACTCCCCTGATCATGCTTGCTTCGGGTACCATCCCCAGTCCGGGGAAAAGTGGAAACACAAAGGGCCGGCTGGAAGAGATTTACCAGTTCTGCAAATTCCTGGAAACTGATCAATTCTGGAGCAACCAGTTGGTACAGATCTATGTGAACCGGCAGGGTGAATACGAGTTGATTCCGCGTGTGGGGGCTCATCAGATCCTTCTGGGCAACATGGATCAGTGGAAAAAGAAATTAAGAAATCTGGAACTCCTGTATGAACAGGGGTTTGCAAAGCAAGGATGGAATGAATATCAGACAATTAATCTGAAATATACGAACCAAGTTATATGCACTAAACGTTAATACTATGGCAACAAAAGAAAAAATTGTAGCTGCGGTTGACATCGGTACCACGAAGATCGTGAGCCTGGTGGGCCGGATGAATGAACAGGGCAAGCTTGAAGTCCTGGGCATCAGCCAGACTGCTTCAAAAGGAGTTAAGCGGGGCGTTGTTCTCAATATTGAGGAGACCGTCAATGCAATCCAGACAACCTCGGAGGAGTCAATGAAGCAATCGGGCATGAAGTTCAAAGAGGTATTTGTGGGAATCGCAGGACAGCATATCAAGTCTGTCCGGAACCGGGGATACACCAACCGGGATTCATATGATGATGAAATTACCCGGAATGATCTTCAAAACCTGATCGATGACATGTATAAAATTCCGGTGGATGTGGGTGAGGAGATCATCCATGTGTTGCCCCAGAACTACATTGTGGACAATGAGACCGGTGTGAAGAACCCGGTGGGAATGTTCGGGAAGCGCCTTGAGGCCAACTTTCATATTGTCATCGGCCAGATCTCCTCGGCCCGCAACATCAGTAAATGCATCAACCGGGTGGGCCTGGATGTAAAACAACTTGTACTTGAACCACTGGCTTCCAGTGCAGCCGTGCTCACCGATGATGAGAAGGAAGCCGGAGTAGCCCTGGTGGACATTGGAGGGGGAACCACCGATGTGGCAGTGTACTATGACGATGTGATCAGACATACTGCTGTCATCCCTTTCGGAGGCAATGTGCTCACACGGGACATCAAGGAAGGATGTGCCATTCTACAGCGCCAGGCTGAGTCGTTGAAGGTTCAGTTCGGTTCGGCACTGGGAGATCTGGCAGCAGAAGACAAGGTAGTGACCATTCCGGGAATCTCCGGTAGAGACCCCAAGGAAATCAGTTTCAAAAGCCTGGCATATATTATCCAGTCGAGGATGGAAGAGATCATCGATGCGGTAAGCTATGAGATTGAAAGCTCCGGATATATGGAAAAACTAAGTGCAGGTATTGTCCTTACCGGTGGCGGTTCCATGTTGAAACACCTGAACCAGCTGGTTAAATTCAAAACTGGCATGGATGTGAGGATCGGTTTCCCGGGTGAGAAAATGGCTGCTGATACTCCCGATTCAATTAATCAGCCCATGTACTCAACCTCTGTGGGGCTCCTGCTCAAGGGACTTGAATACTATGATGAGAAGAATGAAGGGATGATCATTGAAGAGCACCTGTCTGGTGCTGAGGAGAAGGAAATGGCTGGTGAAGATTCCGTTGTGGAGAAGAGGTCCAGGATTGGCCGTAAGACCGGGAAGGTCTTTATGGACACCCTGAAGAACACCCTCAGTGATATTTTCGATGAGACCGATGTAAGAATGTAGAAAACCTGAACCATGGAAGACTTAATGAATTTCGATCTACCGCTTGACCGTTCATCCATTATCAAGGTGATCGGTGTGGGTGGCGGCGGCAGCAACGCGGTGAACCACATGTACAACAAGGGAATTCAGGATGTGAATTTCGTGGTGTGTAATACGGATGCCCAGGCCCTTCATAGCAGTCCTGTAGCTGTAAAACTTCAGCTGGGAGACAGGCTTACCGAGGGCAAGGGGGCAGGAAGCAAAGCCGATATAGGACGCGAAGCGGCCCTGGAGAGCCTGGACCGGATCAAGGAGGTGATATCAAGCAACACCAACATGATCTTTATTACCGCAGGTATGGGCGGAGGAACCGGAACAGGAGCTGCTCCGGTCATTGCGCAGACAGCAAGGGAAATGGGAATACTAACTGTTGCCATAGTGACCATTCCCTTCCGTTTTGAAGGTCCCGAGCGCATCAACCAGGCCATAGAAGGCATCAACGCCCTGAAGGATCATGTGGATTCGCTGCTGGTGATCAACAATGAGAAGCTGAGGGAGATCTACGGGAACCTGAAGGTGAGTAACGCATTTGAGAAAGCCGATGATGTGCTGGCCATTGCTGCCAAGGGAATTGCTGAGATCATTACCGTGCACGGGTATATCAATGTGGACTTTGCAGATGTGCAGACAGTCATGCAAAACAGCGGCGTGGCCATCATGGGATCGGCCACTGCAAAAGGCGAGGAAAGGGCTCAGAAAGCCATTGCGGCAGCACTCACCTCACCACTTCTGAACAACAATGACATCACAGGAGCAAGAAGCGTGCTGCTTAATATTACTTCGGGAACCGAGGAGATCACCATGGATGAGATCTCCGAGATCACGGACTATGTGGTCAGTGCCTCTTCACGTAATACAACACTGATCTGGGGAATGGGTAGAGATGAATCGCTGGGTGAGGAGATAAGCGTTACCATCATTGCCACCGGGTTCAAGATGAACAGCATCCCTGAACTCTATATCGGGAAGAGGGAAAAACACTTCCTTCCCTTGAGGGATACTGTTCAGGATTCCTCCCAGAGTGCAACGCACTCCAATGCGATACCCAGGCAGGCATCCCTTGAATTCGGCACGAAGGACAAAGATGCTGAGGAGTATATTCTGATGGATCAATCACCCGATACCACCCCGGAAGACAAGGAGAAGAAGATGGCCGAACGTGTGAGAATCCTGAAGGAGACACATGAGAAGATGCGGGAGCGTGGTTCATTGTCCAAGATCAACGACGAGATCGAAGAGTTGGAAAATATTCCGGCCTATGTGCGCAAGAAAATCCCCATTGAGCAGAAGAAACACTCGGAGGACCAGGAGGTTTCCCGCTATCGCCTTACTGACGAAGAGGGCCCCAAACTGAAATCCGATAACAGCTATTTGCATGATAATGTAGACTAGCTACGGGATATCGTCTCCTCGCTGTTTTTTTTGCGAAGCAAAAAAAGAAGGCTTCGGTATACGATTTTGTACCATTAAAATTAACAGACCATGAAAAAGTTCTTTCTCCTTGCAGGTATTGTTTCGATGCTCATTTCTTGTACTCCAAAACAGCCATCCGATGCAGATCAGGCATTATCCGCCCAGGATCAGAAAATGGAATGGTGGAGGGAAGCGCGTTTTGGGATGTTCATCCACTGGGGATTGTATGCCCAGCCGGCAGGGGAGTGGAAAGGAGAACAGATCCCTGGCATCAGTGAGTGGATTATGGCACGGGCCAAAATCCCGGTAGCTGAATATGAAAAACTGGCCGAAACATTTAATCCTGTGAATTTCAATGCCGAGGATTGGGTGCTCACGGCAAAGCGGGCAGGAATGAAATACATCGTGATTACCTCCAAGCACCATGACGGATTTGCCATGTTCAAGTCTGAAGCCAGCGGGTATAACATAGTGGACGCTACGCCCTTTAAGCGGGATCCGCTGAAGGAACTGGCCGCAGCCTGTGAAAAGCACGGCATGAGGCTGGGATTCTATTATTCCCAGGCACAGGACTGGCACGAACCAGGAGGAACATACTGGAACATCGAGCAGGGGGAGCCACATTGGGATCCGGATCTGGTGCGCGATTCTTTAATGACATATATAGAGGGAAAAGCCATACCCCAGGTGAAAGAGATCCTGGAGAACTATGGGGGGCTGGATATCCTTTGGTGGGATACACCCCGGGGCATGACGGAGGAAGCTGCTCAGGCTCTGCAGGATGTGGCGGACGACTACCCGGATATGATCACCAACAACCGGTTGTACCGCCCCTGGCCCGGAGATTTTTCCACTCCTGAACAGCATGTGCCCCCCACCGGTCTTGACTATGACTGGGAGGTCTGTATGACCATGAACACCAGCTGGGGCTATAAGCGTTATGATCAAAACTGGAAATCATCCGAAACCCTCATCCGGATGCTGGTGGATATTGCAAGCAAAGGAGGAAATCTCCTGTTGAATGTGGGCCCCACTGCAGAAGGACTGATCCCCGCTCCCAGTATTGAACGTCTGGAGGCCATTGGACAGTGGATGGACGTGAACAGCGAATCCATCTACGGAACACAGGCAAGTCCCTTTTTCAAATTGCCATGGGGAAGGTGCACAAAACGGAAGACCGTTCAAGGAACAAAACTCTACCTGCATGTTTTTGACTGGCCCGGGGACCTGGTTTTAAGGGTCCCCGGTTTGAAGACAAGGGTGAAAAAAGTATCTCTGTTATCAGACCCGGATCAAAAGCTCACCTTCCGCTTTGACCAGGATGATTTGCTGATCGAACTGCCTGAAGCATGCCCCGATTCCGTCAACACGGTCATAGCTGTTGAAACCAGGGGAAACCTGGACATCATCAGCAATATGCCTTCCCTGGAAGATGGATTGATCTCATTGCCAGCAGCCTTTGCAGATATTCATAATCCTGGGTACGGAACGCACATGGTGCTGAAAGGATCAGGAGAAGAAGCAGCCATTACAAACTGGGTCGATGACCGGGCTTGGATGGAGTGGATGTTCAATACCCCGTCTTCGGGGACTTATTCGGTGAAAGCACTCATCAGATCAGATCAGACCAATAAGATATTCCTTGAGGCGGGAGACAACATCCTGGAGGCGGGGGTCAATCCCACGGATGGAGAATTTGAAACCGTTGACATGGGTGAAATTGAGATTGCCGGAACCGGCGACCTGGTAGTTTCACTGCACCCTGTCAGGGATCAGTGGAAAGGCATCGAATTGAGAAAGGTCATGCTGATCCAAAAGTAAAAGGGTAACGCGTCAGGCGTTCCTATTAAATGAAAAAGGATGCCCCGATCGAAACAGCTTTTTGTTTTATTGGATATGGATTGTTCATTTGACAAACTTTGCTACTCTTTCACCAATCTTTACAAAATAGATTCCCGGGGGGAAGTTGCTGATATCAAATCGGTGTGCACCCCCAGAAACATAATCTCCTGTCATTAGTTTTCCCTGGCCATTGTATATGCAAACGGGATTGTTCTGTGTATTGAATATCACATTCAACTCGTTACATGCCGGATTTGGGAACACTTTTATTGTTTGCACCGGGTGCTTTTGAAATCCCACCGGAGAGGTAACTAAAACCTCGAGTTCGCCAGAAACATTGCTGTCATCCCTGGCAATGGCCATCACTTTTACACTACCTGTTGCAGTACCGGCAAGTAATCCGTTCTCATCAATACTGGCAATTCCTGTTCCGGGCACTACCCTCCACATGACATTGGAAATGGAAGCATCAAGGGGATTTACAACAGCTCTCATCTGGAGGTTGGCTCCTGCTTCCACCGAAGTGCCATCAGCCTCTCCTGAAACGTCAATCGAAGTGACAGGTTTATATCCTTCCATGAGTGCAAGGTCATTGACATTGACAAGAATGACGCTATCCAGATAAGAAACCACATCGGACTCTCCAAACCAGAATTGCACAGCCTGGACTGTGTTGGGCTTGATCCGGTCAAAGGTAACATCAAAAGCATATCTGGTGGGCTCGGTGGAAATCTCAAAAGTCCAATCCGAACGTTCGTCGAATGACCTTGGATCGGTAGTTGCACCATACCTTTCATAAGCATTGGCAGGAATGTCCCCAAATGAGACATTCAGTGGTCGGGATTCTTCTGCCCAGGCTACAAAACTGAAATAGTAGGGAGCATTCGGCTTTGCCAACAATCCAACCTGATTGAACTGGTAATCCCATGGTGAAGCAAACTCCTCATTATAAAGGGGCGTAGCAATCGCTACCCCGCTTACAACCACGGGAAGTTGTGAATCATCATTGTGCTTACCTTCCCAGTGGGTGGCTTCACCATTTTCTTCCACGCTGTCGAAATAGCCATTCTTTATCACATTTAATTCTTCCATTGTAACCGCCTGGTCGATGATGAGCACCTCCACGGTACCCTCAACTCCGGATCCGTCCACAGCAGCAGCTTTTACGGTAACGCTCCCGTCTGCAATGGCGGTAAGCTCGCCCTCCTGGGTGATGGTGGCCATTCCGCTTCCATTGTCCACTGACCAGGACAGGTTTTTGTTAAAGGCATCCTCAGGCAGGACCAGGGCCCCGATCTGCAGGGTTCCATTGTTCTCAGAAATTGTTCCCCCGGTAAGGGAAATGCTATCCACCAGAGTGGGAGGGGTATAGGCATCCAGGGTGATGATGCCGCATTCATCCATATTGAACCAGGATTCATCGTAGGTGCCAATGTTGGCCCAGACGGCACGCTTTCTTGCAGCATCTCCCGGATCCCTGTCAATAACACATACATCAAATCCAAGCTGTTTTGCTGGATCTACCTGAATCCCGTCTTTGTTTACTAGAAAGGTAAATGGGATAAAGAGTTCTGCAAAATAGCTGGGGTTTTCAACGGTAATTGCATGCCACAACCCTTCCATAGGGCCAAGGGTAGACACCGGAGATCCATCAATTTGCCCTTCCCAGAACTCCGGAGCCACCTGGTAATGACCTTCTCCAACTCGTACTCCAAGTCCATCCTCCAAATCCTCCTGGTTGGTATCAAAATAGATCCATAGCAGGTCATATTCCCATACAGAACCTTCAGGATCGGGAGCATACCAGGGATAGTAGAAATCATCCGCTACCTCGATTAAGAGGTAAATTCCATCATAGGTCCAGAGCGCCTTCCAGGTGGTCTCTCCCTCGGCACCCAATGTGGGGACTTCATCTCTGTAAGGGAGTGAAACGTTGTAAACATTGGCCTCTGACCAAACATCGTCAATCTCCCCGCCGATGACAGGAGCCACCGATGCTTTTTTTACCAGGCCTTCGGGTTTCTGAGCTGATAGGACTATGCACATCACTGCCATAGCACAGCTTGCGATCATTTTCAAACTCATAAGAACATTGTTTGGGTGAATTCCGTTGAACAATATAATGAATCTCCCTGCTGCTGCTTATGACATTTGCTGTTTTTTCTTTCGTGAGTATCTGTGCAGGAAGCAAACTGGCATTTTTCGCGAAGCGAACAAGCACTTTGCGACCGCACAGATACGAGCCCTAGTTATAGAAGAGCTTCAGCCGGTTGTCCTCCACTTTGGCTGCATCTACCAGTGCGTTGTAGGCTTCGTAGTTGCTTCTGGACTCAAGGGTGTACCTGAGCCTTGAACGGATACTGGCATCAATGGTTTCCGGTACGCCTGGATCAGTGCGGTTGGTAACAGCAATAACGAATACCCCGCTTTCACCGACCAGGGGCTGGGAAATCTTGTCAACGGGGAGGTACATGGCCGCTCCAACGATATAGGGCTCTAATCCCACGCCTGGAACATAGGTGTTTGCAAACTTCACCTGGGTGGCTTCACCCACCTTCTGGTTGTTGGCCATTCCGTACTGGTTCAGGTCGGTAACCCCGGCCAGTTGTTCACTCAGCCTGGATTGAAGTACTTTGGCTTTCTTCTCCTTCTTCACAGCCAGCACGATCTCAGCTCTTACATCTTCCAGGGTGGCATATCCTGCTTCCTTGACTTCGGTAAGTACAGCTACGATATATTTATCATCACTCTGGCTGAAAATGTCGCTCACGCTGTTGAGTTCGGAGGTATAGGCCCACTTGATCAGAGGGGTGGGTTCTTCAATACCTGGAATGGATTCCTGGT
Organism: uncultured Bacteroides sp.; assembly: GCA_964453785.1. Classification (GTDB taxonomy): domain Bacteria; phylum Bacteroidota; class Bacteroidia; order Bacteroidales. Next base: position 21,703 of record CAYVRK010000027.1, on the reverse strand, counting down.
CTTTGGTAATGTTGGGTGCAAATCTGGGATCGAGTCCGAATTCACGGGCTTGTTCGGCAAATTTCTCCACGTCTGTGGCTTTGCCCCTGAATTTTACTGCACGATTGTAGTAATCCTGGTTGGTCTCGTCACTGGCGTAAATGTTCCTGACAATGGAGGCTACCTGCATTTTCTTTACAGGTCGGCTCTGCTCCTCCACCCGGATGATGTGGGTGCCATATTGTGTCTGGGATGTAACCAGGTCTCCTGTTTTGTTTTCAAAGCATGCATCATTGAATTCGGTGGGCAAAGAACCCTCTGTGATCCATCCCATGTCCCCGCCAATGGCGCGGTTGCTTTCATCCGCTGAATACTTAAGCGCGATCTGATTGAAATTGCCTCCGTTCTCAATCACCCCTACTAGGCTGTCTGCCACGGCGGACAGGGTATTGCGGTTGCCGCCAAATGCCTGGAGCGACAAAAGAATGTGCCTGACCCTGACAGAGTCGGGACGCATCTGGATATCATAGGCACGTGTCAATTTGAAGGATTCCTCATCCCTGTAGGGGCCGAAGACCTGTTCAACCGGTGCATTGTATACAGAATCCCTGATGATTTCGGGGATCTCCTCATAGGTATAGTATCTTGCGTCAAAGGGTTCATCCGAAGTACCGTTGATATAACGGGGGATCTCTTCCCCCTTGGTACGAGTGAATTCTGCTTTGGTCTGTGAAGTCCAGTACCTGGCGTTCTCCACATCCCTTTCACTGGGAATTACCTCAAATACAACATACTGGAAAGTCCTGGAAGCATCCTGTTTATAGTGTTCCTTATGGGCACGGAAGTATGCTTTCAGATCCGACTCGGTGAAAGTAATATCTTCGTCGGCTATTTCAGTGAAAGGTTTTGAAATATATGCGAAATCGATGCTTCTTCCATTTTCGGCAACGTAGTCTTTCAGGTCCAGTGATGAGGGTTGGAATCCCTTCCTGACCAGGTTGAGGTACTTCTCATTCATCTTCTCATCCACAATCTCATTTTCAATGAATAGCCAGCGCCTCTTTTCCTGTGCGAATTGGGGATTATCCAGTGCATTGAAGTAATTGGTCATCACGGCACGGTTCAGCATCCCTGTTTCAGGGTTGGCAAACATTTGTCGAATGATGGGATGTGGTTCACTTAATGCAGGATTTCCGGCGAATCCCATGGACTGGTCTCCGGTCACCATGGTTTTCAGCTCATCTGTGCTCACATTGATTCCCAGTTTCTGGTATGAGCGGTCCATGATGGTCTCCCTGACCAGCCTTCTCCATGTTTCCTGCTGGATCTGGCGTTCCATCTCAGCATCAAGAGACTGTCCGCCTGCATTAAGCTGATAAAATTCGCGCAGATTCTTTTCGCGGTCCAGGTAATCGTTGACTCCGATCGCTTTTCCATTGATCTCAGCGACGGCACTCTTTCCAAGGTTAGGGGCCCCGGATCCCAACATATCTCCAAGTATAAATGCAAAAAGTGCAAGTCCGATCACGATGGCTATCAGCAATCCAGCCCTGTTTCTAATCTTCTGTAGTGTGGCCATTTATTATTCCAATTATGCGTATGATATACCTTAAAATTTGAGCGTACGAATATAGTAATAATTAGATGTTTAATTACAAAAGTGGGAGTGAAATTTGGGAAATCAGGGACTGACCACCTTCAGTTCAACTTCTTCCACACGGTTGGAGCTTACATCGGTAATGGTAATCTGGAAATTATCCAGTAGAACAGTGGCGTTTTTCTCCGGTATGCTTTCGTAATGGAAGATGATGTAACCTGCCAGTGTATCATATTCCTCCGATTCGGGGATGGAGAGGAAGTATTTCTCATTCAGATAATCAATCTCATGTCTTCCTGAAAGCAGAAAACGGTTCTCATCAAGTCTCTTTTCCACCAGGACCCTGCTGTCATGTTCATCTTCAATCTCACCAAAAATCTCTTCGATGATATCTTCGGTGGTAATCAGGCCGGAAGTACCGCCAAACTCATCCACAACCAGTGCAATATTTTTCCTCTCTTTAATGAATCCCGTGAGCAATTTATTTACTGGAAGCGCTTCCGGCACGATCTGGATGGACTTAAGGTGGGTTTTGACAAGGGCAGGTCCCCTGAACAGGTCCTTTGAGTTCACATACCCGATCACATTGTCAATGGTATCGCGGTAAATCAGAATTCTGCTCAGGCCGCTGTCCACAAAGCGACGGGCCAGCTCTTCAACGGAAGAATCCTCTTCAAGTGCGATCACATCGGTCCGGGGAATCATGCAATCCCGCACTTTCAGTCCCGAGAATTCCAATGCATTCTTAAATATCTTCAGATCTTCGATCTCTTCGCTGCCGGTTTCTTTCTCCGGTTGTATGGTGGTTAGAAAATGATCCAGGTCTACCTTTCCAAATACCGGTTCTCTGGACGGCAGGTCCGGTCTTACCCGCAACAGGTACCTCATGGTAATACTGGAAATGCCTATGGTAAGAAGAGTGATGGGGTAAAGCAGCACATAGAACACCATGATGGGAACACTCAGCAGGCGCAGTGAGTTATTGGGATTGATTCTGAAAAGGGTTTTTGGAAGGAATTCGGCAGTCAGCAGGATGATCAGGGTAGAGACCAGGGTCTGGACCAGGAGCACTGTTGCTTCGGATTCGGTGCCGGTCAGGTTTCTTATGGGATCCTCAAGCAACATGGCAAAGGCGATCCCGTAAATCACCAGTGAGATGTTGTTTCCCACAAGCATGGTGGCTATGAATCTGGCCGGGTTCTTGGTGAAAAAAGAGACGATTCCGGAGAGGATCTTTCCCTGCTTACGGTCAATCTCAATGCGCAGCTTGTTGGCGGAAAGAAATGCGATCTCCATACCGGAAAAGAATGCCGAAAAGAGAATTGAAACCAGGATGGGGATGACTAGTTGCAAGGCCGGTGGTTTTTAACGACGGTTCAAACGCATTCTTCTTCTGAGGAAATACATGAGGAAAGCCAGTATGGAGAAAAGGTAGTAGTACCAGCTTTCACCGAATCCGCTGCCGGTGGTTACATCTACTGCCATAAACAGCATCAGTCCTCCCAGGACAAACCAGACCACTTCGAAGATACCTGATACACTATTCTTCATCATGTACGTTTACTGTTCCACTTGTACCTTTCAATTCCCAATTGGTCAGGTTCTGTTGAGATTCAAATCCTCCTTTTCCGTAAAGAGTACCATCTTCATTTTGAATCCGCGTATAAGTGTTTGAATAGATCAATTTGGCGGATTCATCCCAGTAGAGGTCTTCTGTGTACAGGGCATCCCCATTATCCAGCCGTTTTGCGATCACATTCCCGGTAGCATGCCACAAACTTTCATCTGAGAAGTAAATGGCATAATCGGCCCTGATTTCAGATTCAATTTTCATAGAGTCATTATAGAAGAAAACTTCCAATCCATCGGGGAATTCAATAAAAGGCTTTTCCAAATCGGGAAACTGCTTGAATGAAGCAGCCAGTATCTGCACCTTCACCTTGGCCGAGTCGCTGTAGATCACCTTCACATTGGTTCCCTGTACCTTGGGGACTTCGGTTTCATCGGTGAGCATGGTAATCTTTTCAATGTCGTTCTCGCAACCTGCTGTCAGCCACAGGATAGCCATAAGCAGGCAGATCATATGCCAATTGTTGCGAGCCATCTGTACAAATATAGCAAAAAGGCCGTCCCGAACGGAGGACAGCCTTTTCGAATATAATCTCTTATGATGGTTTATTTCCTTGATCTTACAGTGGTGTATTCATTGATACATCCCTTCACCTGGTAGGAATCACCGTCCTTCAAATCGCGGAAGAAAACCTCCTCGTGGTTGGGGTACTGGGCAGAATAGTCATTCAGTTTCTGATTGGCATCTTCCGTAACTGAAGGATCAACTGCCTTTGCCTTGGCATATTTGTCGGCCGCTACCCAGAAAGCTGCTCTCTGCTCAAAGTCTTCGCCAAGATTTTCACGAGAATCGATAATTGCATCGCCCATGACAATGTACGCCTTTCCATGACCGCTGTTCAGGGATACTGCCTGTCTTGAATAATCGATGGCATCACAATAATCTTTGTTGTACCTTGAGACGATGGCCAGTTCATAGTACCATTCGGCTTTGGTTTGGTTATCAACGTCTGAACCCCTTACAGCCTCTTTCAGATAGACAGCCGCCTTATCGAAATCACTTTTTGCAATGAACAGTACAGCCAGCTGGTGTGCTGATTTTGGACCCGGCGAAAGCTTATACATCTGCTCAGAAGCTGACACGTAGAGGTCTGACCGGTCACAACCAGAGGATGAATAAAAGTTAATCAGCTTCTCCAGGAATACCGGGTCTTCTTTCCCGGCATTATATTGCGGTTCAAAATAGAGGTTCAGCGCATCGCAGGTGAGCAATCCGCTATTAAGCATCAGTTCATCAATTAATCCTTTGGCTCTTTCCCATCTTGAACTCTGGCTCAGGAGTTTGTCAACCATTCCGGTAACCATAAAGTAGTCTTCGATCACCTGGTTGTCATCGATCCGGCCTGCTTTGTTCAATGAGATACTGCAATTGATGAAGGTGACAAATACTGCATCGCGGGATTTATTTTTTTCCATATCGATGCTCTGCTTCAGATAGCCATATGCTTCTTCGACGGCATCTGTATCTGTATTGAGGTATCTCAAAAGGTCAATTCCCAGTCGGCCAAGGGTGCTCCCGTTTCCTTCCGGGTAGTACTCCATGCGGCGTTTATAGATCAGTATCAGTGTGTCAATCAGCTCTTTCTGACGTTCAGGGGATGACGTGGATTCAATAAAACTCTTGTACATGGTCACGCCTTCCACATACATTTTCTCACTGGATGCCGGGCATTCCCCGAATACGCGACGCCATGGACCGATGGCATCCCTGTAATTGTTGTGTTTAAAGAATTCCTTGTAAAGTGAAAGGTTTTTGATGCAGTTAATACTGTCCTCGCCTTTCCCGTATTTTGATCCATCCTCCAATCCTTTTTGTGAAAAAGCTGGAAGGACAAGCAAAAGGGACAAAATCCCTGTTAAGACAGATTTGAGGGCTTTCTTTTTCATGCCGACTATATATTTTCCATGTTTAGTCAAATTTCCGTTTCCGGAACCACAGATCGTGCAAAGTTACATTAAATGTGATAATTCCATAATTTTCTTTCACTAAATTGTACTCGGTTGTACCCCTTGTACCCAGCGTGAAAGCCACATTGATGCTGGACTTTATCGATCTGATCGGTAGACCTACTCCAAATGTTATGCCATAATCAGATAACTGGTAATATTCATCTGTTGCCCCCGGTTCAGGGTTGGGTTTAAGCACGGACAGGTAACTGTCTGAATAATAGCCGCCAACCCTGTAGCTCATGTATTTGTGGTATCCCCTCAGAGCCGCTATATCCGGTGTATATTCGGCACCAAGATGAAAAGAAGAGGCATTGGCGGTTTGGTAATTTGGCCCGGACAAGGCATTTGTCCAGTCCTGCATAATGTAGTCGCCGGTAATGGTAAGTTTGTTGGGGATCCCCAGTGCAAATCCCAGTCCTATTTTCTGTGGAAGGTTAAAACTACCGTCCAGGGTATCCGAACTCAGATCGTATTCAGGGGTAATGGAGACCGAATCATTAATATTGATGGGGTTCCCGGCATAAATAACATTATTTATAGTGTACTTGAGCTCCACATTGGTATTGGTTTTTACATCGTACACCCCACCCAGGGTGAAAAAAAACTGGTCTTTGAACACCTCTTTGTACTGAAGGCCAAAGCTAAAAACTGGTTGCCTGAGGTCAAAGTCCTCCCTGGAAGAAGTGGAGGAGTAAGCTTCCGGTTTCATGGGGAATTCCACCTGCCTCTCCCTGGTAAGCTTGCCCATGAGGTAGTTCATGGTAACCCCCAGGGAAACCCGGTCGAATAGCTTCACCGAGGTACCCAGGAAAAAATTCATGATTCCTCCTTCACCCGAGTAATAGGTGTCCAGGGCTGTTCCTGATACATAGTCGTTGTATTCCTGCTTGATGTTGTATCCGATGCTGCTGTATGGGACGATCCCTGCATGAAGCCCCAAGTATTTTCCCATGGAAGAGGCAAAGGCCACATGGTGGAAATTCATATTCCACCAGGAATTATTGATGTTGGGGGCATCGGGAGTGGTGTGGTCCTCGAACTGGTACTGTCTGAAAAAAACATTGGCCCCAAAATCAAAATAGACAGATGTGCTGTCCAGCGAAGCCGAAGCTGCCGGGTTCAGGTAGTTGATTCTGTTGTTTTCGTGTATGGCAATCCCGGTTCCACCCATGGCCCGGTTTTGCGCAAAGCCGTTCATTGAAAGGTTACCCAGCGCAAAACGCGTATAGGGTGAATAGGTGTTGAATTGGCTGTACAGGGGGATCGAAATATATATGACAACCAATATGATGCTAAGTCTCCTTAATTGCATTATGCTCCAGTATTCTGTTAAGTCCGATCAAGTTCAGATTCAGGTTCACAAAGATGCTACTTTTTAGTTTTCCCTCAAAGTATTTTGCATCTCCACCGGTTAAAACCACCTGTAATTTAGGATGCTTCTGGTGGAGAGCGGCAATAAATCCATCGATTTCGAACAGGATTCCGTTTACAATGCCTGCTTCAATGGCTTCCCTGGTGCTGGTTCCCAGCAGAGCAGGAGTATCATCGGGCCGTTCCAGGAGTGGCAAGCGATTGGTGAATTTGTTTAAGGATTTAAACCTGATTCCCAGTCCCGGGGAGATGTTCCCGCCCAGGTATTCACCTTCGGCTGTCACAATATCATAGGTAATGGCCGTACCGGCATCTATGACCAGAACGGTCTTTCCGGGATAAATAGTATATGCCCCCACAGCGGCGGCAATCCGGTCATACCCCAGTGTATCCGGAGTACGGTAACGGTTGGCCAGGGGGATGGGTGTATTGTGATCCAGTTCGATGCAGGGATTGAATAGGCTGCCCAGATAATCGATCATCTCCCGGTAATCATTAACCACCGAGGAGATGATGACTCCCTCCATACCTTCATAACGGGTATTAAAATAGGCAATTTCCCGTTCCGTTATCTTTTCATACACAGCAGATTCGATGACTTGTGTGCCTTTGCAGACCGCAATCTTGCCGCTACTGTTACCCAGATCGAGAACAAGGTTCATTGGTGTGATGCGTTACCCAATTTATTCAGGATTACAAAAGCCTCCTGAATGGAATTTACCTGATCGCTTCTCAGACTTAGCCTCTCCTGGTCCTCCCTCATTCGGAAGATCAGCGGATGCGCCTGAATGTTTCCGATCACCTCCTGGAATTTTTCCGACTTGTAGAAGGATGAATCTGGATTGCTTACAAAATACGTAATCAGCGTGCTATTTTTCAATACTATTTTTTCAACACCAACCTTTCTGGCCAGCCAGCGCAGTTCCACCACCTTCAATAATTCTTCCGAGGGACCCGGCAGGGGACCGAACCGGTCGGTGAGCATCTCCCTGAATGCCCTGAGACCATTCTGGTCCGTGGTGGCATCCAGTTTCCTGTAAAGTTCCACCCGTTCACTGATATTGGATACATAATGATCGGGAAACAGCAGCTCAAGATCTGTATCTATATGGCAATCGGGAACATAAATTGCACCTTCGGGGCCTGATTCAACAGGGTTGGCATAGAGGTTGCTGAATTCTGTTTCCTTTAATTCCAGTATGGCTTCATTGAGGATCCTGTTGTAGGTCTCAAATCCAATATCGGCAATGAATCCGCTCTGTTCGGCGCCAAGCAGGTTACCGGCACCCCGGATGTCCAGGTCCTGCAGTGCGATGTTGAATCCGCTGCCCAGCGCTGAGAACTCCTCTACTGCTTTCAGCCTTCTCCTGGCTTCCTGAGAGAGAAGGGTAACCGGGGGTGCAAAAATATAGCAGAAAGCTTTTTTATTGGAACGGCCAACCCGTCCTCTCAGCTGGTGCAGATCGCTCAGTCCGAATTGGTGTCCGTTGTTGATAATTATTGTGTTTGCATTGGGAATATCCAGTCCCGATTCCACAATGGTGGTGGCGATCAGGACATCATAATCACCCTGCATGAAATCCAGCACCACAGATTCCAGCTTTATCCCCTCCATCTGGCCGTGGGCCACAACAGCACGCACTCCGGGCAGCAGTCGGTTTACGATCTCCTTGATTTCCATGATGTTCTGTACCCGGTTGTGGATAAAAAAGACCTGTCCACCCCGGTTTACCTCGTATTCGATGGCTTCCCTGATGATCTCTTCATTGAAAGTATGCAGTTCGGTGATGATGGGGTGGCGGTTGGGAGGTGGCGTATTGATGATGGAGAGGTCCCGGGAACCCATCAATGAGAACTGAAGTGTTCTGGGAATGGGCGTCGCTGTGAGGGTCAGGGTATCCACGTTGAGCTTCATCTGTTTAAGCTTCTCCTTTACCCCCACGCCGAACTTCTGTTCCTCATCGATGATCAACAGCCCCAGGTCTTTGAATTGGATCTCCTTGCCCACCAGTTTGTGTGTGCCGATGATGATGTCAATACCACCCTCTTTCAGTAAGGTGGTGATTAGCCTCTGATCGGCCGCGGTTCGGAACCTGCTCAGGTAGTCCACCGTGCAGGGGAATCCCTTCAGCCGCTCCGTGAATGTGTTGTAGTGCTGGAATGCCAGTACAGTGGTTGGGACCAGGAGGGCCACCTGCTTGCTGTCGGTCACCGCTTTGAATGCTGCCCTGATGGCTACTTCTGTCTTCCCGAATCCAACATCCCCGCAAATCAGGCGGTCCATGGGAAAAACAGCCTCCATGCCGGCCTTCACATCCTCGGTGGCCTTGAGCTGGTCGGGGGTATCTTCATAAATAAAGGAAGACTCCAGTTCCTGCTGCAGGTAAGTATCGGCCGAAAATGAAAAACCTTTCTGTTCTTTCCGCTTTGCATAGAGGAGAATCAGTTCACGGGCAATGTCCTGAACCTTCTTTTTTGTATTGCTTTTCAGCTTTTGCCAGGCCCCTGTACCCAGTTTATAGATTTTTGGCGGATTGTTGTCTTTGCCTTTGTATTTGGTGATGCGGTGCAGGGAGTGGATATTCACATAAAGTACATCACGATCTTTGTATACCAGTTTGATGGCTTCCTGGACCTTGCCGTTCACCTCGATCTTTTCCAGGCCCGCGAAGATCCCGATGCCATGATCCACATGAACCACGTAATCGCCGGGATTCAATCCGATCAGTTCCTTGACTGAAACGGATTCCTTCCTGCTGAACCTGTCGTTGAACCTGAACTTGTGGTAACGTTCAAAAATCTCGTGATCGGTGTACCAGGTGAATTGAAGGGTCTGGTCACTGAAGCCTTCATGAATGGTCTGGCAAACCGCCTCATATTGCAACTCGGGGTCGATTTCATGGAAGATGGACCGGAGCCTTTCAAGTTGTTTCTCATTGTCGGAGAGGATGCAGTTGAGGTACCCCGCCTTGCTCTGTTCCCGCATGGTGGTGACCAGCAGATTAAAGTTTTTATGAAATGCAGGTTGGGGGATGGTGTTGAATTGCCAGCTGTGTTCGGGCCGCTGGTGATGATGAACACCGAAAATGACCTGTCTGAACCGTTTCATCTGCTGGTGGATCACACTTCCCGGGATCAGTACATGCTCCTTTTGTATGGGCTTGTTATGTTCCCCGTCAAATTCAGTTTTGTCGTAAAGAGACTGGATCTGATCACAGATGAGCTCCGGATGGTCTGCCCAAAGGGTGGTTTCTGCGGGAATGTAATCCAGGAATGAAATCCGTTTTTCACCCATCTCATGTTCCCACTGGATATTGGGGATGATGATCACCTTTTTCACAGTCTCCATGGAGCGCTGTGTATCGGTGTCGAATATCCTGATGGAATCCACCTCATCGTCGAAGAAATCGATGCGGCATGGGTGACTGGCGGCATAGGAAAATACATCTACAATTCCGCCGCGCAGGGAGTACTGTCCAGGTTCATAAACAAAATCAACCAGTTTAAAGTCATAAGCCCCTAACACTTCCTCCAGAAAAGCCATGTCGATTTTCTCGCCCTGTTTTACCTCCAGGGTGGATTCTCCCAGCTGTTTCTTTGTGACCACCGACTCAACCAGGGCTTCGCCGTAGGAAATGATAAAGCTGGCCACCCTCCGCTCCGAAAGACGGCGCAGGGTCTGGGTCCGGGTAATGATGTTGGCCTCATCAGCCTGACGGTACTGAACTGACCTTTTGTACGAGGATGGAAAGAAGAGGGTTCGTTCCGGCGTTCCCTCCAGGGTAACCAGGTCTGTATAAAAATAGGCCGCCTCTTCTTTGTCCTGGAACAAAATCAGATGGGATCCCCTGAGCTTATTCAGGCAGGCCTGAATCAGGGCTGATCTTGCCGATCCTGCGAGCCCTTCAAGGTATTGGATCCTTACTTCTTCCTGCCTGAGCGAGGCAGTCAAATTAGAGAAATGCGGATGGGATGGGTATGGATTCCTGATCATGATCTTTTGCGCGGCCAAACATAGTAAAAAGTGTGTTAAAATGTGTCACAAATGCCACTTTATCAGCATTTTTTGACCTTTTTTTCTGCATCACACCCATATGCCGAACCATGGAGATTTCACTGATCGGCTGAAACACCATGGTCCATGATGTACGGGATGGTATGCGGGCCCTCCGGTAAAACACAGATTCTGCAGCCGGGCCCGTATTTTTCTGCCAGTTTCGAAATCAGACTGGTCATATCTTCCACAGGCCGAAGATGTGCGGCTTCCACATGCTCCTTTTTCAGCGAACTGTAAAGGTATACATCGGCTTTCATCTGGATCATTGCCTGGAAATAGACCTGCCAGGTATCCTGCAGACTCTTCTCATGAACCTGAATGAAATCCATGAGTTCTTTTTCACTGTTCACCGACTTCAAAATGGTTTCATAATCACTTCCGGAAGGGGTCCCGTCCCAACATTCGGCTGCCATGATGATGGAGCCTCCCTTTTTTACAATCCGCTCGGCGGCACTCATCCCTTTGACGGACTGGTAAATATTTAAATCCAGCGGATACCCCGAGTTGCTGGTGACCACAATGTCAAAGGGCCGGTCCAGTTCCACCATGGCCGTCTCTTTGGCAAAGGCACACCCTTTTTGGTGGGCTTTCCGAAGATCACCTGCAAATATCCCGGTGATCTCTTTATTCCGGTTCAGGGTAATGTTCATCAGGAACAGGGGGGAGGCAAATTCGGCAGCCTCCATAATCTCCTCCCATATGGGATTGGCAGGGCCGGCCCTGTCTCCGGAGGTTATACCCCATCTGGCCTGTGGGTTCTCCAGGTTCTGAATGGAGTGATTGGTCCGGACGGTTTCCAAAGATGCCATACCGGGCATCATGGCTTTTCCACCCCCCGAAAAACCTGCAAAAAAGTGAGGTTCAATAAATCCGGTCAGAATCCGCAGGTCATATTCAAGTATCTCCCTGTTCATCAGGATCCGGTTGCCCGAACGGGCAGTACCCACCTGGTGGTGCAGTGACGGATCAGAGGCGTCATTCTGCACGATCCGGAAACGCTCTGTCACCTCTTTCCCAAGAATGACATGCAACTCTTCCGGGGTGGCCGGCCGGTGCGTTCCCGTGGCACAGAAAAAAACAATGTGTTCATCGGGGAGATGGCTGAGGGCATCCAGCAGGGCGGGAATCAGGAGGTGGTAGGGAGTGGCCCTGGTGATGTCACTGAAGACAATGGCCACCTTCTGGTGAGCCTCCACTGCAGCGGAGAGGGAGCAGTGGTGGATGGGATGGTCCAACGCCTCTCTTACAGCCTTTTCCGGGTTGTGCATGCCATGTACATACCGTGGTTCAATGACCTGGGTATGCAGGTGGCCGGGTATGCCAACTGTCACACCAATTTTTCCATATGCTAATCGGACCTCCAAGGATACTGTCTGTTTATATCATTCCATGTCCCACCGTATAGACCAGGATCAGTCCTATGATCCCGACGATCAGGCCGACCAGGGACATGGGGATCAGGTTTCGTTTGATGAGCAGGCCTTCCATTCCCACGAGCCCAACCGTGGCACAGGCAGCGATCACATTATGGACACAGATCATGTTGCCCATGGCTCCCCCGATGTTCTGAAGGCTTACGACCAGGATGGTGGATATCCCCAGCTGGTCGGCAATGGAGTACTGGAAGAAAGAAAACAACATATTGGAGACCGTATTGGATCCGGACATGAACGAACCCAGGGCACCGATAAAAGCATCCACCAACGGCCAGGCTCCCCTGAAAATACTGGTCATGGCGGTGGCCATGACAATGGGCATTCCCGCCATATCATTGGGATTGTTGCCAGACTGCATCATGATCCTTACCATGGGTACTGCAAAAACCAGAGCAATCAGCGGATTTTTGATGCGCCTGAGAGCCTCTCCCCAGGCGGCTCCCACCTGTCTTCCCTTCATGCCGAAAATCGGGATGCACAGCAGGGCCACAAGGATAAAAGGCATGATTCCCGGATTGTAGAGTGGATCGATGTTCCCGCTTACCGTTGTATCAAAAAGGTTCGTGTAGTTGATGGATGCTGACTTCACCCACTCCCCGAAGGGCAGGCTCCGGATTCTTGTGAAAACCAGCAACAGACCGATGAGGATATAGGGGCTCCACGCTTTAAAAATGGATATTTTTCCGTTTGTAGTTCCACTGGCCATGCTGATGGATCCGACCCAATTCTTTTCCCAACTCTCCCTTGCGGGGAAATCCCAACTCTTTTTCGGTACCAGGAATCCGGCCCTTGTGGCAGGGATGAGGATGGCCAGGCCGATCAGTCCCCCAAGCAGGGTTGGGAATTCCGGACCCAGGAATATGGCCACCAGAAGGTATGGGCACACAAAACAAAATCCTGCAAAAAGGGCGTATGGCCAAATGGCCAGCCCTTCCCGGATGCTCCTTTTCTCACCAAAGAAGCGGGTCATCATGGCCACCATGATCAGCGGCAGAATGAACCCGGGGATGGCATGCTGAACCGCTGTCCAGATGCCGATCTGCTGGATATATTCCGCATAGGTCATACCTGATTCGGCAAGGGACTGCTGCACGGAAGGAATGTCCAGGGAGGACTGTATCCCGATCAGGGTAGGCGTACCCACTGCCCCGAAAGAGACCGGGGTCACATTGGCAATCAGTGCCACCATGACCGCAGCCAGGGCCGGAAATCCCAGCGACAGCAACAAAGGCGCCGCCAGTGCAGCGGGGGTTCCGAATCCGGCTGCACCCTCAATAAAACCACCAAAAAGCCACGCGATGATAATGGCCTGAACGCGCTTGTCCGTTGAGATGCTTGTAAATCCCCTGTTGATGGCTTCAATGGCCCCGCTTTCCCTCAGGGTAAACAGGACCAGCAAGGCACCGAACACAATGATCAGAATCTTGAAGGCGATCACCACGCCGTTCACTGTGGAGGCAAGCACCCAGTTCACCGGCGTTTCCCAGATGGTCAAAGCAAGCACCAGGGCGATCAGGAATGCCAGGGGCATGGCCTTTGTGGCTGGCCATCGAAATCCGACCATGAGTACAAAAATGGCTACAATGGGAAGTGAGGCGATCAGGGCAAGGACTCCGGTTGACATGGCAGGGATGGGTTGGTTCAGACTATTAAAATATTGAATTTATTTCATTCTTGGATGATATTGTTACTTTTAACGGCCAACAGTGTTTGACATGAAAATAGTGATCGCTCCGGACAGCTTCAAGGATTGCCTGGGTGCCCTTGCGGTGGCAGAGGCACTGGGACGTGGAATTGGAAAGGTCCTTCCTGATGCCTTTATACAGTACATCCCCATGGCCGACGGGGGTGAGGGGACTGTAGAATCCATCATCGATGCCACAGGAGGAAAGATGCTGGCGGTTACCGTGATGGATCCCCTGATGCGGGAGATCTCCTCATTTTACGGGATCTCCGGTGACGGCTCCACTGCAGTGATCGAGATGGCTGCGGCCTCGGGCCTGGAGTTACTGGGTCAGGATGAAAGAGATCCCTGGATCACCACCACATTTGGTACCGGCCAGTTGATCGGCCACGCACTGGATCAGGGTTGCAAAAAGATCCTGCTTGGAATCGGTGGGAGTGCAACCAATGACGGGGGAATGGGCATGGCCAGGGCCCTGGGGGTGAAATTCCTTGATGCCGGCGGCCATGAAGTGGAGGAAGGTGGGGGTGCAGCCGGAAAAATTGCGAAGATCGTGCCCGGGGGGCTGGATCCCAGGATCGGCCGGACCGAGATCCGGGTAGCCTGCGATGTAAGCAATCCCCTGACCGGGCCCGATGGAGCGTCTCATGTTTATGGTCCCCAGAAAGGAGCGGACAGGAAAATGGTGAAAGGTCTGGACATCAACCTTTCCCGATTGGCAACCCTGGTGAGAGAGCAACTGGGGAAGGAGGTGGACCGGGTTCCCGGTGCAGGAGCGGCAGGAGGACTGGGTGCCGGCTTATTGGCCTTCCTGGATGCCAGCCTGGTGGGGGGTTTTGATATGGTGGCCGAAAGTGTGAACCTGGAGAATGCCATCCGGAGCGCTGACCTGGTGATCACCGGAGAGGGTAAAATAGACTGCCAGACCCAATTTGGAAAGACCCCCTTTGGGGTGGCTCAGATGGCAAAAAGACACGGGAAACCGGTCGTTGCTGTTGCAGGGACAGTGGATGAGGGGGCGGATGTGTTGTATGGAGCGGGATTCGATGTGATCATGCCCATTCAGGAGAAACCTTCGGACCTGGCCTATGCGCTCGAACAGGCACCTGTATTGCTGGAAAGAGCGGGGGAAAGGATCGCAAGGTTGATCAGCATTCAGATCTAATCCAGCCGCTCCACCGTAACATTTTCACCATCCGGAATCTTTCCAAGTTCACGGGGTTCAATCTTCAACAGCCGCCCGAAAATGTTCACCGCACTGGCTGCCACGGGTTGATTACCGGTGCTTACCGGTGTGGGACCGAAGAAAATACAGAAGGCGGGCATGTTGGGCCAGTATGCCAGATCCCCTACAGAGACTTCAGCCCGGGCACCCTCTTCCAGTTCAACCCGGCTGTTCAGACTGAAATAGATCTCTTTTCCCCAGGTGCTTACATTGCACTTCAACGGGAGCTCATTGTACACAGCCCTGCCGGTGGGTGTATCAAAGATTTCTGCTTCCACCCTGTATAAACCGAAACTGATAATTATCTGCATGTTATTTAAAAGATTGCCCGTGTTTGCTATTTTTGACCTCAATTTAGGAATTAAATCAATATAAAGATGGTCATCTTCAAGTTTGGCGGTGCATCGGTAAAGAGTGCCGAAGCAGTCAGGAACATAGTGGAAATCCTGCAAAAGTACGGGGATCAGCAGATTGTGGTTGTAGTGTCTGCCATGGGAAAGACCACCAATGCACTGGAGCGCATCATTGAAGCCTTTACAACGGGAAACAGGGAGATCATGACCCGGGAGGTGGATCAGCTGGCAGCCTACCACCTGGATATTGTCCAGGGGCTGTTTGAAGACAAAACCCATCCTGTGTATAAAGCCGTTGGCGGATTACTGGAAGGACTGTCGGAGAGAATTACCAAAGCCCCCACCCTGAATTTTGATTTTGATTATGACCAGTTGATCTGTTACGGGGAGTTGCTCTCCTCCACCATCATCAGCCACTACCTGAACCATGCCGGTCTCTCCTCCCGTTGGATAGACATCCGGCGATCCTTTAAATCTGACAACAACTGGCGCGAGGCAAAGATCGACTGGGAGTTGTCCACCCGGCTGGTCAACGAGCACTTCGTCTTCAACGGGGAGAACATCCTGATTACCCAGGGATTCCTGGCTTCCACCATCAACGACCATACCACCTCATTGGGGAGGGAGGGGTCCGACTACACGGCGGCCATCCTGGCCTATATGCTGAAGGCCGACAGTGTGACCATCTGGAAGGATGTACCCGGTGTACTGAATGCAGATCCGAAATATTTTGATGACACCGTCCTGCTTGAGAAGCTCTCCTACCTGGATGCCATCGAACTGGCTTATTACGGTACCAGTGTGATCCATCCCAAAACCATCAAACCCCTGCAAAACAAGAACATCAACCTGCATGTCAGGTCCTTCCTGGATCCGGATGCACCCGGCACCCTGGTGGGTAATATCTCCTATGATTTGCTGACACCTTCCTTTATCTTCAAAATGGACCAGGTGTTGATCCGGACCTCCCCGCTTGATTTTTCGTTCATTAACGAAAACAACCTGGAGGAGATCTTCGGGATCCTCGGCAGACACGGGATGAAAATCAACCTGATGCAGAATTCGGCCATCAGTTTTAAAATGATCGTGAACAATGACAAGCGAAAACTAAGGGCCGTGGTGGATGAGCTGGAAACAAAATTTAAGGTAGCATACCAGACGGGCCTTGAACTGGTAACCATCCGCTATTTTGACCAGTCCACCATCGACCGTGTAATGATCAACAAGGAACTGATCCTGGAGCAGCGTGGGGTTCATAACATTGAGCTCCTGGTCCGCGACCTGGGATAACCTGCTTTTTGGTTTTATTTCTGTTTTCCAAGTAACATTTTCCCGGATTCCACGTCCTGTACACAGGAAGCAGATGTACATTACCGTACACCCCTGTCCGGAATCGTTCTATTCAGCGGAGGTTGAATCGTATGTAAAGGACACAAAAACAGGAATATAAACGGTATGGCACAATTTCTGAAAAACCAAGACAAACCCAAAACCCATGTGGAGAAATTTTATCCGGGTTACCATCCGGAGCATCAGCAAGAACAAAGCTTTTAACGCAATCAATATCGCCGGTCTGGCCATCGGTCTGGCCAGTGCCATTTTTATTATCCTGTATATCATCTCCGAATCCAGCTTTGACCGGTTCAATGAGCGGTCGGCCGATATCTACCGGCTCTACCTGGATGGCAAGATGGCCGGGGAGGAGTTCAAGGGCGCCTGGAACAGCCCCATATTCGGCCCCACTTTCCATGAAGAGGTCCCTGAGATAGAGAAATTTTGCAGGTTCTGGACGCAAAATAACAAGCTGACATGGGTCGACCCGGCCAATAAATACCTGGAGAACAACATTCTGTATGTGGATTCATCATTTTTTGAAGTTTTCTCCATCAAATTGCTGGAAGGGGACCCGGCCACCTGCCTGGATGAACCCAACTCAATTCTGGTTTCTGAATCCAAGGTCATTCAGTATTTCCCTGAAGGCAACCCCTTGGGTAAATCCATTGCCATGAATGATGATTCCACCCTTTTCCGGGTCACCGGGATTGTGGAAGATGCCCCAAGGACTTCCCATTTCTACTATGATTTTCTAATTTCTTATTCTTCGACTGAAAGGAGCCGGCGAACAGGCTGGTTCAACAACCACATGCAGACCTATATCCTGGTCCGGCCGGGTACTGATCAGCACGAACTGGATGATAAAATCAATGCTTCCCTGATTGAAAACATTCGTCCCCAGCTGGAGCAATTCATGGGGATCACCCCGGAAGAATTTGCTGAAGCCGGCGGTAAATACGGTGTGTTCACCCAGGCCCTGCTGAAAATCCACCTCGATCAAACTATCGAAGTTGCCGGGGATGTTTGTTACCGCCCCATCGGGAACCGGACCTATCTGGTCATCTTTGGCGTGATCGCCTGTTTTGTGCTGGTGATCGCTTCCATTAACTTTATGAACCTGAGTACTGCCAGGTCACTGAGCCGTGCCAAGGAGGTGAGCCTACGCAAAGTGGTAGGGTCGGACCGCAAGCAACTGATCAGGCAGTTTTTGTTTGAGAGTGTCTTTCTCAGCATGGTTTCCCTGGTGATTGCCCTGGCACTGGTGATGGTATTGCTGAATCCATTCAACAGGCTGGTGGGTCTCAACCTGGAACTGGGGGATATATTCCGCTGGTACATGATCCCTTCCTTCATTGTGCTGGCTCTCCTGGTTGGCCTGCTGAGCGGAAGTTATCCATCCTTTGTCCTGGCTTCTTTCAAACCCATATTTGCCCTGAAGGGGAATGCCAGCACAAAGAACGGAACCACCTGGCTGAGAAATGCACTGGTGATTGTTCAATTCTCCATCTCCATCATTATCATAGCCGGAACACTGGTGATCTACTGGCAGTTTAAATACATGACCGAAAAAGATCTCGGCTTTGACAAAGAGCAACTGGTGGTTATGGACCGCATCCATCCCCTGGACAAGCGCATACAGACCTTTAAAGACGAGCTGACGGCCCACACCTCCATTTTGTCGGCCACCAACTCAACCGCGTACCTGGGTGCACCCAACAACAACAATACCCATGGCATCAAAGGGAGGCCACCGGAGGAGGCCGTACTCATGTATACTTTCTGGACCGATGAAGATTTTATGAAAACCTACCGGTTCGAACTGGCCACCCCCGACAGCAGGTATTTATCCAGGGAGTATGCCACCGATTCTGCTGCATGCCTGGTCAATGAGGCTGCCGTAAGGAAGTTCAACATCGAAGATCCGCTGAACCAGTCCATCCTTGAAGGCGGGGAAGACGAGATGAGGATTATCGGCGTGATGAAAGACCATCACTTCCTTACCCTGAAGCATGAAATCGGAGCACAGGTGATATTTTTGAAACGGCCCCAATGGAACTGGTCCGGCTACCTTACTGTCAGACTTGCTGCAGGCAAGGAGAACATCGAAGCCGGATTGAAGTTTATGGAGGAGAAATGGGTGGAGTTTGCAGGAGATGAGCCCTTCCAGTATTTCTTTCTGGATGAGGAGCTGAATAAATATTATGCCGAGGAAAAGAGAACGGGTGCAGTAACCATGATCTTCTCCATCCTGGCCATTTTTATTGCTTCACTCGGACTTTTCGGGCTAACGCTTTATAATTCACAGAAGCGGATCAGGGAGATCGGCATCCGGAAGGTGATGGGTGCCACCGAAGGCAACATTGTCTCCGTGATCTCCAAAAGCGTGGGATATGCAGTGGGGATCTCCATTCTGATCGCCATGCCTGTGGCTTATTTTATGATGCAGGACTGGCTGAGGGATTTCCCCTACAATGTGGGATTCCAACCAATACTGTTTATCATGGCAGCCCTGCTGGCCATTGTCATCGCCATGGTAACGGTTACAGTCACCACCTTGAAGGCGGCCCGCATCAATCCCGCTTTGGCGCTGCATTATGAATAATGCAGCGAGTTATAAGTTAAAAGGTGAAAGTAGAAAGTAAAGGATCTTAGATTATGTGGAAGAATTTTATCCGGGTCACCATCCGGAGCATCAGCAAAAACAAGGTTTTTAATATCATCAACATTTCAGGGCTGGCCATTGGCCTGGCCAGTGCCATTTTCATCATCCTGTATATCATCAGCGAGTCCAGCTTCGACAGGTTTAATGAGCGGGCCAATGATATCTACAGGCTTTATGTGGACGGAAAGATGGCCGGCGAGGAGTTCAAGGGCGCCTGGAACAGTCCTGTTTTTGGTCCCACATTTTATGAGGAGATCCCGGAAATAGAAGCTTTCTGCAGATTTGATTTTTGGGGCAACCAGCTCATGTGGGTGGAGCCGGACAACAAGTTCCTGGAGGACCATATCATGCTGGCTGATTCAACCTTCTTCGATCTTTTCACCATCAGGCTCCTGGAAGGTGATCCGGCCACCTGTCTGGATGAGCCCAACACCATCCTGTTGTCAGCCTCTAAGGCAGCACAATATTTTCCGGAGGGTGACCCCATGGGAAAGTCCATAGCCATGAACAGTGAATCCAATCTATTCCGCATAACCGGGATTGTGGAGGATGCTCCGCGAAACTCACATTTTGTATACGATTTTATAGCTTCCTACTCCACCGATGAAAGAAGCCGGACCACCTTCTGGTTCAACAACTGGATGATGACCTACATCATGGCAAGGCCGGGGACAGACCAGCAGGTATTGAATGACAAGATCAGGGCATCCATGCTGGAGAATATCCGGGCCCAGCTGAAACAATTCATGGGTATATCCCCTGAAGAGTTCGAGGAGGCAGGTAATAAATACGGGGTTTTGACCCAGCCCCTGCTGGAGATCCACCTGGATCAGGAAATTGATCTTCCCAATGGCAATGGATACCGGCCCATTGGAAACCGCAACTACCTGGTTATTTTCGGAGTGATAGCCTTTTTTGTACTGGTGATCGCCTCCATCAACTTCATGAACCTGAGTACGGCCAGGTCGCTTAGCCGGGCCAGGGAGGTCAGCCTGCGAAAGGTGGTGGGATCGGACCGCAGGCAGCTGATCCGGCAATTTTTGTTTGAGAGTGTTTTTCTGAGTATGCTGTCTCTGGTGATCGCACTGCTTCTGGTGATGGTTCTGCTGCATCCTTTCAACCAGCTTGTGGGACTGAACCTGGTGACAGGAGACATATTCAAATGGTACATGATCCCTTCCTTTATCGTCCTTGCCATATTGGTAGGATTGCTCAGCGGGAGTTACCCCGCTGCGGTACTGGCTTCTTTCAAACCCATTTTTGCACTGAAAGGGAATGCCAGCACCAAAAACGGAACTACCTGGTTGAGGGATGCCCTGGTCATTATCCAATTTTCTATTTCGATCATCATCATCGCCGGCACGCTGGTGATATACTGGCAGTTTAAATACATGACCAACAAGGACCTGGGGTTTGACAAGGAGCAATTGGTGGTCATTGAGCGCCTTCATCCCCTGGGAAAGCAAATTCAGACTTTCAAAGATGAATTAACCAGTCACGCCTCCATCCTCTCTGCAACCAACAGTACAGCCTACCTGGGCAGTACCAACAGCAACAGCACCTTTGCCATCAAAGGGAGGCCCCTGGAGGAGGGCGCCATGTTCTTTGTCTACTATACCGATGAAGATTTTCAGAAGACATTCCGTTTCGACCTGGCCACGCCCGGCAGCAGGTTCCTGTCAAAAGAGTTTCCATCCGATTCATCAGCCTGCCTGATCAATGAAGCAGCTGTCAGGAAATACAACCTGGAGGATCCTCTGAATACTGTTTTACTCAGGCCCAGTGACCAGGGATTCGATACTGAATTAAGGGTCATCGGGGTTGTGAAGGATCACCACTTTTCAAGCCTGAAGGAGGAGATAGGAGCCCAGTTCATCAGTATGAAGCCGGAATCATGGGACTGGTCAGGCTATATCACCGTCCGTTTGGCTGATGGCAAGGAAAACATCGAGTCTGCCCTGGAACACATTGAAAAAACGTGGAATGACTTTACCGATGATGAACCACTTCAGTACTTCTTCCTGGATGAGAAACTCAATGGCTATTACGCTGAGGAGAAACGTACCGGTATCATCACACTGATCTTCTCCATTTTGGCCATATTTATCGCTTCGCTGGGACTGTTCGGGTTGACGCTGTACAATTCCCAGAAACGGATCCGGGAGATCGGGATCCGGAAGGTGATGGGTGCCACCGAAGGCAACATCATCACGGTGATCTCAAAAAGTGTGGGATATGCCGTGGGGATCTCTATTTTGATTGCCATGCCGGCCGCGTACTTCACGATGCAGGACTGGCTGAGGGATTTTCCCTACAATGTAGGATTCCAGCCCTTGCTGTTTTTGAGCGCGGCCCTGCTGGCCATCATCATTGCCATGGTGACGGTCACCATCACAACCCTGAAGGCGGCCCGCATCAATCCGGC
>CAYVRK010000026.1:0-61502 GCA_964453785.1 uncultured Bacteroides sp. | reverse complement strand
TGTCCGCTCATCTCCGGGATCACAAAGAGAGAGAGCAGGAGGGCAAGAAATGGAAGCTTAAACTGGCGCCGGAGCCAGTGTTCAGGAGCAGGGCATACCTGTACCGGGTCAGGTCTGGCTGACGGTTGTGATAGGTCGGTATTTTTGACGTCTTTTCCGGTGTTGACCACCTTGCTATGTTAAAATTATATCCAGGTACTTCATCATGCCTGGATTGAGTGTACAATGCGTTCTGCTATAAGACACAACCTGTATGAGTTTCGTTGCTTATACGCACTATATAGGTGTATGTTACTCGAATCTAGGCAAATTTAACGGGATTCGGAATCACAAATTGTGAAAAAATTCGTGAAGCACTTCGAGCGATTTGATTTCCCCCATGCCCGCGACGTGATTTTTATAATATCTCACGAGTGAGTCCAGGATGTTTTTTCTCTGGAAACTGTTGAATCCTATCTGCTGTGCTTCCTGAAAATCACTATCTGTGTATTTATTCCAGAGCGCACTGGAGGCTTCGTCCAGCTGGATATCGGGATCGCTGTAAAATGATTTGTACTGTCCGCTGACCAGATCAAAATAGCGAAAGCCCTGCCCGAAATTCTTCCGCGGAAAAAAGCCAAGGTGACGCGACAGTTGAAACATGAAAATAATGTGAAAATCAGGCAAGGGTTCTTCCAGAGTATCCAGGTACTGAATGGAATTTATTAAAAATTGCGCAAGCACCGGATTGGGCTCTTCCTCCCTGATCACCCGGTACAACACCTCCGCCATGAACAAAGCCTGGGTGCTTTTGGTAATGTCATAAGGAATGGTGTTGATGGTAACTGACCTGGAGACCTCCTTCACAAGTTGCATCTCTCTGGAGGCTTTGTGATACACATCAAAATCGAGGATAAACAGGGGTTGGAAAAGGTTGGAGCGGTTGTTCTTGCGTGACTTGCGAACCCCTTTCACCATGTAAGTCTGGCGGCCGAATTGCTCGGTATAGCAATGAACCACAAGACTTGACTCACCATACCGGATGGTATGCAGTACGATGCCCCTGGTTTTCCGGATCATGGTTAATGGATAAACAGTAATTTCGTCACATGGGAAAAACTCCCTTTCTCGCTGGAGAGAAAGATCAGGTAAACCCCGGTGGCCACCCGTTCACCCCTGAAATTGGTCCCGTCCCAGAGCGCCTGCCCGCCCATCGATTCAGTTTCATATACAAGGTTTCCGCCCATGTCCTGAATCTTCACCGTTGTCTTTTCCATCAGTCCTTTGATGGCCACTGGTCCGTTGTACGTTTCCCTGACGGGATTTGGAAATACCACCACGTTGTCATACAGCGTACTCCCTGTAAGTGCCTCTCCTTTGTAAGAGATGATCCCCTTTTCAGTAGCAAAATAGACCTCCCCCGAAACCCCGTCCACACAGATGTCAATAATGTTATCGGAAAGCAAGGGGCTGTTGGCTTCATTAAACTGGTGAATCTCTTCCAGTCCATCCTCCGATACAAGATAGACTCCTCCACCTGCCGTTCCCAGCCATTTCCGGTTGGCTCCGTCCACTTCGATGGCCGTGACCACCTGCTCACCCAACAGAACATCACCGGGAATGGTGCCATCCGGTTTAACCTCACCCTTGCGTGGGACGATGATCTCCTGTGCATAGACTTTACCCTCTGTAAACAAGCGGTATGGACTGTAGATAACCAGGATCCCCTGGTTGGTTCCCAGCCAGAGGTTCCCGTTCAGGTCCTCGGCAAAAGAGCGAATATCGTTTGTAATGACTTTCCCATATTTGTCTTTCACGCTGACCCGCTGATAATCATCATCCGATGTGTCATCAATGGTTCCGTTGTCATCCATGGCGAAAAGTCCGTTCCCCCTGGGAATGATCACCCATTTATGTCCGGAACTTGTCACCAGGATCCTTGAGAGCGCGTCGAATTCAGAGATCTTGTTGTCAGCACTAAAACTTTTCCATGTACCATCGGTTTTGCGGACAGAGATAGGCTCAGCCACATTTGAATTGGTGATCCACAGGTTTCCCATCGGATCGAAAGCCAGTCCCCCGATTCTGATAAAATCGGCTCCGGGAAAGATACTTTGCATTGAACTGTTTGATTCATTGTATTGAGAGATCTCTTCACCGGCCCGGTATTCATGAAGCCCATAACCCCATGATCCGGCAAATAGATGTTCGGGGTCTGAAGGATCTATGGCCAGAGCCACCAGGTCACGACTGTTCCCGTTTTGAAGGAAACTCCAGGACTCATCACTGAATGTCTCCATGGTTGCCACATAAAACAGGTTATTCCACGACCCATCAATACCACCTTTTACCGTATAAAGGATGTTTCCTGCAGAGGCCATTTCAAATACTACGCTGGATTGCGGACCATCCGGCATCACAGACCAAACTCCTCCGCCCCTGTTGGTAATCATTCCGGCTCCATAATCGGCTGCCCAGATGTAACCATCCTGATCCAGCGATGCTGACATGGGATGGCCTGTTTGCAACTGTTTTACTACCAGGAAGTCATCACTGATCAGGTTCACATGTTTTTCATCCACCAGGGTCATGAAATCCCCATGGCTCAGAATTTCCCGGCACGCTGTCCCGTTGAAATAGGGATAAACAACCCAACCGCCCCCTGTATTATAATAGACCTCATCCTTTATGCCTGACGGATCCCTGTAAGAAGTAAAAAACGCATGATTGAAAAAGGCTATCGCAGAGAAAGCCCCCCCGGCATTGGGTAGCTCATTCACCACCTCCCAAGCATTGTAATCAACAAGGAAGGGATCTGAGATCAATCCCCTTCTGATGCCTTGTTCTGTTGCTGCGTAAATATAGGTTTCTTCAATGGTCACCTGATTAACTTTCAGTGCATTACCGTTGTCGCCTATGTAATAAGTATCCTTGATTTCATCCTTGTCAAGATTCAGAACCACAATGCCGAAACCGGTGGAGAGATATGCATAATGCCCTGAATAGTAGATGTCATAAATGGATTTATCCCCGGGTATTTGCTTTTTCATGAGGTCGGGTATGTTCATGATTTCCCCGTCCCTGATGATATCAATATTGGAGTTCAGGTATGCCAGAATCAGGGTTTTTAAATCATCGCTCCATCGCATGGTGGACAAACCGTTGTCGGAAAGCCCATCGACCTTGGATAGCTTTTCCACCGAATTATCGAGCAGGTTATAGGTAAACAATCCGCCGGTGGAGGAACAGAATACACGATCATTGGTTGCTTCGACAAGGATACAATACTTGTAAGGCAGGTGAGTCCTCCATTGTCCAAGCTTAATCTGTCCGTTTGCCTGTCCCGAAACAAACAATCCAAGGCAGATTAGAAGTTGTATAAACCGGGTTCGCATGGTTGAAGTGGTTTTAATAAATACGCGATTTCAAAAGACATATTACATTTCCTTCAGGAATTGTGCGAGCTTTTGAACTGCCCTTGCCCGGTGACTGATACGATTTTTTTCAATAAGTGTCATTTCTGCAAAACTCAGGCTGTAGCCTTCAGGTATGAAAACCGGGTCATACCCAAAACCCATGGATCCGGAAGGTTCTATGCTTATCTCTCCTTCAATCACACCCTCAAAATGATATTCTGACCCGCCAATAATCAGGGCGATCACTGTTCTGAACTGTGCCCTTCTTTCTTCCACACCATCCAACTTCAGCAGAAGCTTCCTGATATTACCTTCAGTGGCCTCCATCTCCGGGAATACCGGGTGACCAATTCTGGAATACCTGGCTGAGTAAACGCCGGGCTCTCCATCCAGAGCCCTGACTTCGAGGCCTGTATCATCGGCAAAACAGTTCTCCCCGGTACGGTTGTAGATGTACCTGGCTTTTTGTGAGGCATTCTCCTCAAGGGTAGCGTGGTCCTCCGGGACATCCTCTTCAATGCCCACTTCCTTCAATCCGATGACGTCAAATTTTCCATTCAGGAGGGCATTGATCTCTTCAAGCTTATGTTTGTTATTGGTGGCAAAAACGATTTTCATCACGTAAAAAAGGGCCATTGGTAATATGGCCCTGAAATTATAAAAAAAGATAAGATTATCAACTCCCTGTGGCACTGAAGCCACCCGATAGTTTAGCGGGTTTTGGATTCATGCACATGACAGAAATCCCTTCCGGATTTGCAATCAGGTACTGCTCAGGAGCACCCAGCAAGTAATCAATCCAATTGATATCCCTTGTGGCCATCACAAGAATAAGGTCAGCCTCGCGCTTTTTGGCAAAATCAACAATTTCCTTTTTGAAGCTTTGCTTGCCTTCACAAGTAACGATTTCATATGCCACATCATGCCCTTTCAGGAAGGATTCGATGTATTTGATGTTCGAAATGACCTTTCTACGGAATCCCTTGTCTTTCGCATTGGACTTCAGAATGATGAATTTCGACCCGAAATTCCTGGCAAGGTAATAGATCCAGTTGGCCTTCTCCTTATTCTCTCTTTTGAAATCAATGGGCAGAAGAATGGTTTCAATTCTATCCTTTGAAGGCTTATCCTGGACGATAACAAATGGGATTCTTGAGGACACTACAACCTTAAGGGCTTTGCTTCCAAATAATTTCTGGGCACCTTTTAAACCGTGGGTTCCCATGATAATCATTTCGGCCTTTAGCTCTTTGGCGGTTTCTCCAATGGCGTGAAAGATACTGCCGTCCACCACGTCAATATGAGGCTTTTTTCCATATTCATTTCCAAGTTTCTCAGCCGCAGCCTCCATCTCGCTCTTTTTGGACCCGGCCTGATGAGCATCAGCCACGATATGAAGAAGGAGAATTTCCCTGTTCAGGGCTTTGGAAATATTCACGGCATGCTGAAAGGCATTTTCAGCAACCTGTGAAAAATCCCACGGTACGATAATCGGCCTTTCTAACTTTTCCATTGGAATCCTGTCGTTTGGTTATCAATGACGGGTAAATATATTTTTATATTTTTGGTTGTATCTATGTTCTTCGGCAATGACTCAGATTCACAAGTTATGAATTTATTTTTCAAGTCATATAGGGTTTGCTTGATTTTTTTTGTGTTCGTAACCTTTGAATCCAGCTTCAATTGCGGAATTGCGCAGAATTCAAGCTTCTATCCCATACCCTGGATACAGGAGATAAAACTTCCTGATCAATACGTGGATATTCCTAACAGATCTTTCTACCTGGATCATCTCGGGCATCTTTTTCTTGGAAAGGAAAACGTATTGACAATTCTCAATGAAAACAAGTCTGTTTATATTCAAATGAACGGTCCGGTATATGTAACCGGCCAAGGTTCAGACACCCTTTTTTATGCATGCGAGAATGACATTGGACTACTCTTAAAAGAAAAAGACGGCCTCTACCAAACCCAATCTTATAAAGACCGCATTTTAAGGGCATACCGAGACTTCAGTCCCACCCAGCTGATCTATGCAGACCATTCCGTTTTCCTGAATTCTGAAAAAGGGATCTACCAGTTTAAAAATGGACGAATCAAAGTTTTCCCCTACCAGGAATTTTATACCCGTCTGCATATGGTCGAAGGTGAATTGTTCCTGCGGATTAAAGGGAATGGGTTCCGGAAATGGAGCGGCACTGGCTTTGATGACCTTACTGCTGTTAACCAGGCAGATGATCCAACCCGGCTTCCCGATCTCTTGGAAAGTAGCCAGGGATATACTTTTCTCGATTTTCTCACCTGGGATGAAATGCTTGTTGTTTCACCCGGTGAAGGGATCCAGGTCCTGAACCGCCAGGGCAAGGTAATCCGTGTACTGGGAAACAGGGAAGGATTGCCTGACAGGGATATCCTGCAAGCCAGTAACTGCGAAGGAGATGAATTGTGGATCCTGGGTGTCCATACGCTTCATAAGATCAACCAACCCTCCTCGCTGAATATTATAAACTTTAATCCGGGTACCATTGGCAGGATTTTGGCATCGGCTGTTACTGATCATGGCTTTGTGCTGGGGACAACCCATGGTGTCTTTGTCGCAGCGTCCCGTGAAGGCCTCTACGGTCAGTGGGAAATCCAGTGCGTTTCCAGTGAAACTCCAGGTGCGTACCAATTGATTGACAAAGCCGGACATACGGTTTTTGGGGCAGGATCAGGCCACCTGTTGTCTGTCCGGGATAACAGATCAGATGTATTGGCTGAAGGGAACTTCACAGGAATGGCAGCCATGCGGGATGATTTGCTGATTGCATCAGGGGAAGAGGGTATCATAAGGTATAATCTTGACGATGATCGTTGGACCGGCACGCTACTTGATCCCTCCCTGCCATATTCGTATTCATTTGCCAGGTACAGGGGCAGTGTTTTTTTCATTTGTAAAAACCAGGCATACAGGTTATCTGATGATCTGGAGAGCATAAGCCCTTTGCCTTTTCACCGGGAAGAGCTGCTTTTCAGGCTGATCCCTATGGACCGTGAACTCTACCTGATCACCGACAACCAGGTATATCGCTACGAAACGGGGGAGGAGACCTTCCTGCCCCTGGATAAGGACAACAAAGCGAGAATCCTGACGGTCTCAGACATCATCATTCCTGATGCATATGAAGGATACTGGATGGTCGGGCATCAGGGAAAAAACATGTCTGGGGTGATGCACGTAAAAGCATCTGCCGGATTCGAGGAGGACCAGCGGTCCTATCCCGTTCTTCAGAACCTGGGTGAGATCATCGATCTGAATATCAGGGATAGCATTTTGTTTCTCACCGGTCTGGACAAAGTCTCCCTTTTTGATCTCTCTCTGCTTGACACCGAGGGCAGCAGATTACCCCTTCGTGTAGAACCTCTTGGCGATTTTAGTAAGGTCACTTCGGCAGGATTTCATTTGGCAGGATTGGAGTTCCAGAGCACACCGGAACCTGAATTCAGGTACAAATTATTGCCAGCCCAGGAAGCCTGGTCGGAATGGAACAACAACCGGGAGATCCTATATGACAGATTAAAGCCGGGACATTACAGGCTCATTGCCCAGGCAAAAGACCTTTATGGAAGATATTCTGAGCCAGCTGAGCTTCAGTTCGCTATTGAATCTCCATTCTACAGGACATGGTATGCATATGTGGTTTACGGGCTGATCTTTCTGATCCTGCTCTTCCTCATTCAGAAATGGAGACTGCTCGGCAATCAGCGGGCCGAGTCAAGAGTTTCACAACGCATGCAGACAAAGCTGGATAACCTGACGGTTGAGAAGGAAAAATCTGACAAACTGGTGGCGGAAATTTTGCCCGATAGAACTGCTGCCCAGCTGAAATCCGAAGGCAAAGCCAAATGGGATAAGTACGAAAGAGCTACGGTCCTCTTCTCCGACATACAGGGATTTACAAAGATTGCAGAAGAGATGAATCCCGAAGTCCTGATCGATGAATTGGATAAATTCTTTTTCCATTTTGATTCGGTGGTGGAGAAATATAACATCGAAAAAATCAAAACCATCGGTGATGCATACATGGCTGCCGGGGGGATTCCTCAAAAAAACTCCACCAATCCGGTTGAAGTGGTCCTGGCCGCCCTTGAAATGCAGATATACATGCAACAACTAAAATCCACCCGGACCGATATATGGGACCTGAGGATTGGAATCCATACCGGACCAGTGATCGCCGGTGTGGTGGGTCACAAAAAGATGTCCTATGATATCTGGGGAGATACGGTCAACACGGCATCCCGGATGGAGTCTTCAGGGATTCCGGGTAAAGTGAACATTTCCGGGATCACCTATGGAATGGTGAAGGAGTATTTTATTTGCGAATACAGAGGGAAATTACCTGTGAAGTACAAAGGAAACATCGATATGTATTTCGTGAACGGATTACGACCCGAGCTTTCGGTTGATCTGAAGGGGATTCCAAATAAACGGTTCTTCACAAAGCTTCAGTTACTCAGACTGGGCGACCTGGAGGAGAAGGTGTTTGAAACCATTCTGACGAACTTGCCTTCAACCCTTTACTTTCACAAGATCGAATATGCAAAGAAAATATACAACCAGTCTTTCCTTCTCTGCCGCGCAGAAGAGATTGAACAGGATGAGCGGCTGCTGGTCAGAACAGCTGCCCTTCTGTTATTCACAGGTCTCACACAGGCCTATTTTAATTACGAAAACAGGTCTTCGGTTATCGCCAGGGAAATTCTCCCTGAATTTAAATACTCCGAAACACAGATCGATCAGATTTGTAACCTGATTATGGCCACCAAACAGCCCTTCCATCCAAACAACCAGCTGGAAAAAATCCTGATTGATACCAAGATGGAATATTTGGGTCGTCCTGATTACCTCTCCCAGATCAAGTTAATGTTCATGGAGATGAAGGAGGCCGGATCAAATATCAATGGACAGCAATTCAAGAAGCAACAACTTGAACTTCTTTATGGCTTCGACTATTTCACGGTAGCTGGACAGAGGCTGAGAGAAGTTCCGGGGCAGGAACAGAGGAGCACCCTCGAACAGGAAAGATGGATATAAAACATCCTTTTAAAACATTTCTCTGCTGTTGTTGCTGAGGGTTCGAATGTTTACTTTTGAATCCTTAGACACTCATAACTGACAACCATATGGAACTTGACTGGAAAAACCTTGGATTTAATATCATGTCGACGGATTATAACGTGCGCTGCGTTTTCCGTAACGGGAAATGGGGCGAGCTGGAAGTTTCATCGGATGAAACCATCCCCATTCACATTGGGGCCACCTGTCTTCATTACGGACAGGAATCATTTGAAGGGTTGAAAGCTTTCACGGGGGCTGACGGCAAAATCAGGTTATTCCGCCACGATGAAAACGCAAAGCGGATGCAGACTTCGGCACGGGGGATCCTGCTGGCTGAAGTGCCTGTTTCACTTTTCATGGAAGCCGTTGAGAAAGTGATTCTGCTGAATAAGAAATTTGTACCTCCTTATGGAACCGGTGCTTCACTTTATATTCGTCCCTTGCTCTTCGGGTCAGGACCTGAGGTGGGTGTAAGGCCTGCAAAAGAATACACCTTCCTGGTTTTTGTGATGCCGGTAGGACCTTATTTCAAGACTGGCTTCAAACCCGTCAATATGATGATCTGCAGGGATCATGACAGAGCGGCGCCCATGGGCACTGGTCATTTGAAGGTGGGGGGCAACTATGCTGCCAGTATGAGCTCTATACTTGAGGCCCATGAGAAGGGATATGCCACGGCCATTTACCTTGACTCCAGGGAGAGGAAATATATTGATGAATGCGGGCCGGCCAATTTCTTCGGGATCAAAGGAAATACATATGTTACACCCAGATCAAATTCCATACTGCCCTCCATCACCAACATGAGCCTCCAAACCCTTGCCGAAAACATGGGGATGAAAGTAGAGAAACGCCCTGTGCCACTGGAAGAACTGGCTGAGTTTGATGAAGCCGGAGCCTGTGGAACAGCTGCAGTGATTACACCCATCCACAAGGTGTTTGATCCGGGAAAGGATGTTACCTATACTTACGGGGATGCCAGCAATCCCGGACCCGTTATCACCAAACTATATGAGACCCTGACGGGCATTCAAAAAGGTGATTTGGAAGATCCCTTCGGCTGGACCAAAATTCTTGATTAAATTCATATCTTTGCCACAGCCATTTTTCAGGCTATGTCGAAGAAAGAAAACAGGACATATACCCGGAGGATCCGAAGTTCCGCGATTACTTCCATTATCAGTATTTCCCTGGTATTGTTATTAATCGGCCTGGTCGGGCTTTTACTCGTCAACGGCCGCAACATCAGGAAACAGGTAATGGAAAGCATCGGCTTTAATGTGATCCTGAAAGAGAATATCAAAGAGGCAGATATTTACCAGCTTCAAAAAATACTCGATGCAAGGGAATATATTCTTTCTACCGAGTACATCACCAAGGAGGAAGCGGCTCTGGAAACCGAACAGATGCTCGGAGAGGATTTTATCCGATTCCTGGGTTACAATCCCCTGCCTCCCTCCATACGCGTCAGGCTCCACCAACCGTGGACGGTTCCCGATTCGGTGATGATGATTGAACAGGACCTGCTGCAATATGATTCCATCGAAGAGGTCTATTATAAGAAATCCCTTCTGTATGCCATCAATGAGAACATTCGTCAGATCTCACTGGTAATCCTGGGATTCTCCGTTTTGCTGATGCTGATTTCAGTTACTCTGATCAACAATACCATCAGGTTGTCCATATACTCCAAACGGTTTATCATCAACACCATGCAATTGGTGGGCGCCACCAGGAGTTTTATAAGGAGGCCTTTCCTGTTCAGTGGAGTTGCAAATGGTTTTACTGCAAGCCTGATCTCTCTGGCTTTGCTGTTCAGCCTTGTATATTTTCTACAGGAGGAGTTTGAAGGGGTGATCTCCCTGAAAGATTATGATCTCCTGGCCATTCTGGCCCTGGGGGTGATTGGTACCGGAATGATGATAAATTTGATTTCGACCTTTTTTGCAGTCAATAAGTATCTGAATATAAAAACCGATAAGCTATATTAAAATATTGCCGATATGAGTAAAAAGAATACAGGCAAGGAGAATTTCGCACTGGGCAGGGAAAATTACATCCTGCTGGTGATCGGATTTGCCATTATTGTCCTTGGATTTATCCTGATGATCGGAGGTAAATCAGAAGATCCCATGGTGTTTAATGAGAAGGAGATTTTTAGTTTCCGCCGTATTACGCTGGCTCCACTGGTGGTCCTCGCAGGCTTTATTTTTGAAATATGGGCCATCATGAAAAAACCCAGGTCCACAGGAGATAAAAACCAATGACCTGGATTGAAGCCCTTCTCCTTGGCATTGTCCAGGGGCTTACGGAATTTCTGCCAGTTAGCAGCAGCGGACACCTGGAGATTGGAAAGGTTCTGCTGAATGTGGAAGTAAAAGAAGATATTACTTTCACTGTCCTGGTTCACTTTGCCACCGTACTGAGCACCATCACTGTTTTCTTCAGGGAGATCAAGGATCTTGCCCGCGGCCTGTTTGCGTTCCGTTGGAATACCGAGACCAAATATGTGACAAAAATATTGCTTTCGATGGTTCCGGTCCTTGTGGTTGGAATCCTGTTCCGGGAAGAGGTAGAATCACTTTTTTCAGGGAACCTGATCCTCGTGGGAGGTGCTTTGCTGTTTACTGCGGCTTTGCTTGTCTCCACCCAGTTGGTTAAAGCAGGCACAAAAAATATTCCTTTCCTGGATGCACTCATCATGGGCGTTGCGCAGGCCGTGGCTGTCATTCCGGGAATTTCACGTTCCGGGGCAACCATCTCCACCGGACTTTTGCTCAAAAACGGCCGGAGCGACGTGGCCAGGTTTTCATTCCTGATGGTTCTGCTTCCCATCATTGGGGCTGGCCTGCTGGATATCATTTCACTTTCCACCTCAGCCGGTGAACCTTCCATCCAGGCAGGTGCGCTTGTGGCTGGATTCCTGGCAGCGTATGTGGCGGGTGTACTGGCCTGCAGCTGGATGATCCGGCTGGTGAAGAAAGGAAATCTTTACTGGTTTGCACTATACTGCGCACTGATAGGTATTATTTCAATAGTATTTGCCTGATTGAATGGAAGCCCCCAATCCTGAAACCTTCCTGGAAGGAACAGTGCTGTACATGGATAAACCACTTACCTGGACTTCATTTGATCTGGTCAACAAGGTTAGGAAGTCTTTGAAATACCGCCTGGGCATTCCAAAGATCAAGGTTGGACATGCAGGAACCCTCGACCCACTGGCCACCGGACTGGTCATTATCTGTACCGGTAAAGCCACCAAACAAATCAGCCGGTTCCAGGACCTGGACAAGGCTTATGAAGCCCGGATCCGGCTGGGTGCCACCACACCTTCCCTTGACCTGGAAACTGAACCTGATCAAACCTTTCCCTGGGAACATATCACACGGGAAATGGCAGAACAGGCCTTAGAGAAATTTACCGGTGAACAGGAGCAGATGCCCCCACTTTATTCAGCTAAAAGAGTGGATGGAAAACGGGCATACAAAATGGCCAGGAAGGGAAAGGAAATTACACTGCGGATGCAGCAAATCACCATACACAAAATGGATCTTCTTTCATTCGATCCTCCTGACCTCACCATCCTTGTTGAATGCGGTAAAGGAACATACATCAGGTCCCTCGCCCGCGACCTTGGGAAAGAATTGGGTTCAGGTGGTTATCTGACCGGCTTGAGAAGGACCCGAATCGGTCCTTATCAGGTCTCTGATGCCATTTCCCCCGAGGACTTTTTAAAAAATTTAGAACTTTTGTAACAAATTTGCGTTTCCTACGTATAACGAGGCTCCCATTAATACTAGATTCCTGAATATGAAATTATCCCAATACAAATTCGAACTACCCCCCGCATTGGTTGCTAAATTTCCTGCAAAAAACCGCGATGAATCCAGACTGATGGTTCTGTACCGCGATTCCCAAAAGATTGAGCATAAAACCTTCAAAGATATTATCGACTACTTTGAGGACCAGGATGTAATGATCTTCAACGATACAAAAGTATTCCCCGCCAGGCTATACGGCAACAAAGAAAAAACCGGAGCTGAGATCGAAGTATTCCTTTTAAGGGAATTGAACAGGGAACAAAGGCTCTGGGATGTATTGGTAGACCCTGCCAGAAAAATCAGGATCGGTAACAAACTCTACTTTGGTGATGATGATGTGCTGGTTGCCGAAGTCATTGACAATACCACTTCCCGCGGCCGGACACTCAGATTTCTTTACGACGGGGATTATGACGATTTCAAGAAGACGCTTTTCGAACTGGGTGAAACTCCATTGCCCAAGTTCATTGAGAGAAAGGTAGAACCGGAAGACAAGGAGCGCTACCAGACTGTCTATGCAAAGCATGAAGGTGCTGTGGCAGCTCCGACCGCAGGCATGCACTTCAGCCGGGAATTGCTGAAGCGTCTTGAGATCAAAGGAATTGAATTTGCCTATATCACCCTGCATGTGGGATTGGGGAATTTCCGCACAGTTGATGTGGAGGACCTGACCAAACATAAAATGGATTCAGAACGCATCAGGATCTCAGGAGAGGCTGTGAATCTGGTCAATGCTGCAAGGGAGAAGCGACGGAATGTGTGCGCCGTGGGAACCACGGTCATGCGAACTCTCGAAAGTTCCGTCTCAACTGATGGGTATCTGAAAGAATTTGATGGCTGGACCAATAAATTCATCTTCCCGCCTTACGAGTTCAGCGTTTCAAACAGGATGGTCTCCAATTTTCATCTTCCTTACTCCACATTGCTGATGATGGTTTCTGCATTTGCAGGCTACAACTTCCTGATGGATGCATACCAGGTAGCCATCAAGGAGGGATATAAATTCGGAACCTATGGTGATGCCATGCTGATCATGTAACCAAGCTTTCATGCCCTTCATTAACTCCATTATTTCCTGGGTAAATGTGAAAAGGCTTCACCAGGTTGAGCTGTTCAGGAAATATCCGTATGACGTTCAACAGGAGGTATTTGCAAAACTGATTGATCAGGCATTAAAAACAACCTGGGGAGTTCAGTATGGCTACGAATCCATTGACTCCATCAGGGATTTCCAGCAACGGGTACCCATCAGCACATACGATGATCTCAAACCTTATATCAACCGGTTGAGGGAAGGTGAGCAGAACTTGCTCTGGCCTTCCGAAATTAAATGGTTTGCCAGATCCTCAGGGACCACCTCCGATAAAAGCAAGTTCATCCCGGTAAGCAACGAGTCACTGGAGGAATGTCATTTCAGAGGAGGGAAAGATGTCATTGCATTTTACACCAGGGAACGTCCCGACAATGCCATCCTGAAAGGCAAAGGACTGACTCTGGGAGGAAGTGTGGAGGTGAATAAGTTCAGCAACGAATCCTATTTCGGAGATCTTTCGGCCGTCATCATTGAAAACCTTCCATTCTGGGCGCAGTTTATCAGAACCCCTGCAGCCGAAATTGCGCTCATCCCGGACTTTGAGGAGAAAATAGAAAAAATTGTCAGGCATACGGTCAACGAGAATGTAACCAATATTGCAGGAGTGCCATCCTGGAACCTGGTTCTGCTTAGAGCTATCCTTGACTACACGGGGAAAAACAATATTCTTGAAGTATGGCCCAACCTGGAGCTTTTCACCCATGGCGGAATCAGTTTTACACCATACAGAGAGCAATACCGGAAGCTGATCCCTTCGGATGAAATGAATTACCTGGAGACATACAATGCTTCAGAGGGCTTCTTCGCGATCCAGGATGAGTTGGACAGGGATGACCTGCTCCTGATGCTTGACCTGGGTATTTTTTATGAGTTTATCCCCCTGGACAAACTAGGTAATCCGAATACACCGGTTTACACAGTGAAAGATGTAGAAAAGGGTGTCAACTATGCCATGATTATCTCCACAAACGGAGGTCTTTGGCGTTATCTGATCGGGGATACAGTTGTATTCACTTCGCTTTACCCGCATAAAATCAAGATCTCTGGCAGAACAAAGTATTATATCAATGCATTTGGAGAAGAGGTGATCGAGGACAATGCCGAAAAAGCGCTGATGAAAGCCTGCAGTGAAACAGGTGCCGTCATCCGGGAATATACGGCAGGGCCGATGTTCATGAGTGTTGATAAAAAAGGGGCACACCAGTGGATGATCGAATTCCATTCACAACCAGACAGCCTGGAACGCTTTACCAGGATACTGGATGAAAGCCTGTGCCATCTCAATTCCGATTACGAAGCGAAACGGCAAAAGAACGTTACCCTGGAGGAGCCCCGGGTAATCTCCCTGGAATCGGGAACATTCTATCGCTGGATGCAAAAACGGGGAAAATTGGGCGGTCAGAACAAAATACCGCGGCTGGCCAATGACCGGAAATATTTAGATGAACTCCAGGATATTTTAACCCAATAAAAGTTATTATCTTAGGGTCTGATTGACCACCAAAATCATTGAACATGCATGTAGCTGTTGCCGGAAACATTGGCTCTGGTAAAACCACCCTTACCAGTCTGCTTGCCAAGAATTACAACTGGGAAGCCCATTACGAAGATGTGGATGACAATCCCTATCTCAATGATTTCTACCAGGACATGCAGCGATGGTCGTTTAACCTTCAAATTTATTTTCTAAACAGCCGCTTCAGCCAGATTGTGAAGATCCGGCAATCGGGGAAGAAGATCATCCAGGACCGGACCATCTATGAAGATGCATTTATATTCGCACCCAACCTTCACAGTATGGGATTGATGAGTACCAGGGATTTTGAAAACTACTTTGCCTTGTTCAGCCTGATGAGTTCCCTCATTGAGCCACCCGACCTTCTGATTTACCTCCGGGCCAACATTCCGACGCTGGTGGACCAGATCCAGCAAAGGGGGCGCAAGTACGAGAACAACATCAGGCTCGATTACCTGAAGCATCTCAACGAACGTTACGAAGCGTGGGTAGAGACTTACAGTTTAGGCAAAATGTTGATTGTGGATGTGGATAACATCAACTTCAGGGACAAGCCCGAAGACCTGAGTACCATCATCGATAAGATCAACGCGGAAATTCACGGGTTGTTTTAGAATTAATACTTCGATATGTATAACTCGTTGCTGTTTTTTGCTCCGCAAAAAGAAGGCGGCCTCGTTATACATATCTGCGTATTACCCAAAACAACGTAAATCCGGTTCACAAGAGGAAGGCTTCTTCGTTACATATACCTTACTGATCCGCGACCTTCTCCTCCTGGGGAATAAAGACCACATCAACAATGTTGGGTTTTTTGTAAAATGCTTTCATCACCTTCTTCACATCTTTTGGGGTGAGTCCTTTCAGGATATCCTCATAATTGGCGGGGTCATTAAAATCGATCCCATGAACATAATAGTTATAAAGGGTTTCCATGTAGTAGGCGTTGTGCT
Source organism: uncultured Bacteroides sp. (assembly GCA_964453785.1). GTDB lineage: Bacteria > Bacteroidota > Bacteroidia > Bacteroidales. The sequence continues at coordinate 45,623 of CAYVRK010000026.1, read as the reverse complement.
CCTTGCTCTCTTCCCGACCTTTCAACATATTCTCAACTGTTTTGGACAGATTCACTTCTGAAGGTCCTTTCCTGGCCAGCTTTTCAAGTTCAACATATACCAGGCTTTTTAAAACAGAAACACGTTCAGGATCACTATCATACCTGATCTGCATGGTGGCCTTCTCAACCGGCCAGTGGCTGAGGGATGTCCGGAGACCCACTCCATAGGTTCCTCCCTCCTCTTCCCGGATGGTCTCATCATAACGCAGAACCAGGATCCCTTCAATCACTTTCATGACGATGCTGTTGTACGGAGAGTAATCCATTTCCTTCTTGATCATGATGTTCACGTTGGCTTTGGGGGTTTCCATGACCATGGGAATGGTCTTTTCCACAATCCCTTCCGGTTCATATACCTTGCGATCCTTCCAGGTTTCCACCCGCTGGATATCTTTGATGGATCCAATGTATGTCTGTGCCAGGATTTTCACCTCATCCTCGGGCATGTTTCCAACGATAACAAATACGAAATCACTGGCATCGGCAAACCGGTCTTTGTAAACCTCCTTCATTTTGTCAAATGCAACTTCGTTCAGATATTCCGTATTCAGTACCCTTGTACGGGGGTGATAGTTGGTGCTGATCAGGCTTAGCGAATCGCCCATGATTTTCTGAGGACTGTTGCTCATGTTCTGAACAAAAGCTAGATACCTGGCAATGATCGCATCCTGGGCCTCCCTGTCAAACCTGGGGTGATTGAATGTAAGATAAACCAGCTGCATCAAAGTCTCCATATCCTTGGGGCTGGCTGATCCGTTTAATCCTTCAGAAAGATCTCCCAGGCTTAGATGCAGTGAAATATTCTTTCCCGTGAGCATCTTCTGCAGACTTGATACATCAAAGTCTCCCACTCCCTGGTAGTCCATCAATGTGGTAAGCATATCCGTGGTGGGAACATAATCATCTTCATACAGGGAGCTTCCCCCTTTGCTGTAGGCACGAATCTGTATCTGGTCCTTTTCATAATCCGCGTAACGGAAAACCACATGCGCTCCATTTTCAAGGGTCCACTCCACTGCATCAAAATCCTTTAACTCTTTCTGTCCGACAATCCTTGCCGGTGAAAGTTCCTCATTGATCAGTGATTCAGCCAGTGCCTCCTCTTTATAAGGCTCAACATCAGCCTGAGCTACCTGGTCAAAAATAGCAAAGGCTTCAGCTTCCGTAAGATGTTGAAATTTTTCACCTTCAGGACCTTCAATGATCAATACCCGGTTTTTATCAGTGATCCACTTGCCCAGGTTATCATTGAAATCCTGGATTGTAATGGTAGGCAGCAATGCCTGTACCAGTGTATACTCAAACTCTGTATCAAGGTATGCCTCATCTTCCAGGAAATGAGCCTGGTATTTCCCAATATACTCCTCATTGCTGATCTTATCCCTCTCTTTATAATACTTCTCCCACTGAGAAAGCTCATTGGCCTTTGCCCTGTCAAGTTCACCCTGTGTAAATCCATATCTTTTGATCCTTTCCAGTTCGGTAAGGATGGCTGTCAATCCCAATGCTTCTTCGTTGGGCTTGGGACTAACATTGACACCCAATACCTCATATCCCCTCACAAAATCCCCATAGAAGATTCCCCCGGAAATAAATGGGGGATTACCCTTTTGCAGCAATTCACTGATACGCATGTCCATCATACTGTTAAAGAGTGACTCAATATAATTCTCTCTAAGATCCAGCAGGGTGGTGGGACCGGTATCTGGTTTCCGATGCCTGATGTATAAAGTAATATCACTCTGGGTAGCCTCCTTATCGCTGATAAAACCAAACACGGGATCTTCATGATCGGGAACCTCAAAAAAGGGCCTTTCAGGTGCATTTTTTACCGGAGGTATTTCCGAAAAGAGTGCAATAACCTTGTTTTCCATTTCAAGGGCATCAAAATCCCCCACAATGGCAATTGCCTGCAAATCGGTTCTGTACCATTTAAAATAAAAATCCCTGATGGCCTGGTAATCAGAATGCTGTATCACATCCAGGTCTCCTATGATGTTCCTTTCAGCGTATTTGGAGCCTGGAAGCAGGTACGGAAGAGAGGCGGTAAACATTCTGAATCCGGCATCCCTTCTGGTTCTCCACTCTTCGGTAATTACCCCCCTTTCAGAATCAATTTCTTTCTCGGTCAGCAACAAATAATTGGACCAGTCATGCAGAATCATTAAACTGCTATCAATGATTCCAGGCCTCAATACTGGAACATCGGAGAGGTTATATACTGTTTCATTGAAGCTGGTATAGGCATTGATGTTCTCTCCAAATGCCACCCCGTGCCTTTCAAGAAAATCGATGATCCCCTTCTCGGGGAAATGCTCGGTCCCGTTAAAAGCCATGTGTTCAAGGAAGTGGGCAAGTCCATTCTGATGATCTTCCTCCAGAAGGGCTCCCACATTCTGGATAATATAGAAGGAAGCCCGCTCTTTGGGTTCCTTATTGGCCTTAATGTAATAGGTCATGCCGTTCTCCAATACACCGTGACGAACACTCTCATCCAGGGGAAGCGGGGCAGTTGGATCCATCTGGCCAAAAGAGATCTGGCTGATGGAAGCCAGCAGAATTATTGAAATATAAAATTGAATGCGTTTCATGATGATACTTTAAATTTTTAATTGGAAGCCTGAAATTACTGATTAATAACAATCAAATAACGAATTTGATCATGAAACTAGGATGCTTTCATTATAAAATCGTTCAGTTTCACCCCAATATGACGGGCAATAACAGGGCACTTGGCCCTGAGCAGGAAGAATACCTGGCGTTCAGTTCCGGAAAGGCCTTCATAATTTCCCTGACCCTTGCTGATGACAAGATCGGCCTGACTAAATCTATGGAGAAACTCTTTGTTGCAGAACCTCAGTATTGTCCCCGGGGCGGAGGATCCGGAAGAAATGATTTCAGCCACCTGATCAATTCCCGATTGAATGGCATCCTCAACGGTGGCATCATTGATCACCGGCCCCTCCCTGACTACGTAAGTTACAGGCTTTCTTATGGTTTCGATCAGGAGTTTATCAAATACGGTTTCTCCTGCATTGTCTCCAATGAAAAGCACTGAAGAGGAATTCTCCAGCTGTTCCCTGAAGGTGTCGTAGTGAAAAATTGCAAATTCCATGTTCTCAATCTTTGCGATCTCCTCCATAAGGTCGTATTTCCTGCTTATTCCGAAATCGAGCACATTCCCGATGGTAGCAAGTTTGATGGCAGTTAAAATCGGATCGTCAGAATTGGCTACCATTTTTTCCAGGAAGGGATAGATGGACAGGACCTGCAGGATGCTCTCTTTTTTCATGACTTGATAAGGATCCTTCACCCCGGTGACCTCCCTGACCGTCCTGTAAATATAATCTCCCATTTCAGGAGGGGTATATGTCAGGGGAATCTCCCTGAAGCGTTCACCCACCCGGTCGAGGATCTCTTTTATGGTCCTTTCATCATTGGTGACCATCCGGCTGGCCCGTAAAGCCTGTTCTACGAAACAGGGAAAACACTCGAAATTCGTCTTCATGACATCAAAGATATCACAACCCTTTTACCTTTTACTTAAAAAGGGGAAGGCGATGATCACCTTCCCCTTTTTCTGCTCCTCAGGTAGGACTTGAACCTACGACCTACGGATTAACAGTCCGCCGCTCTAACCAACTGAGCTACTGAGGAATTTTCTACAGTTTCAAACCGGTGCCTTAGAAGCGGTGCAAAAATAAACGCTTTTCGTCAATAAAACAATACATTTCACAAAAAACCTTTTTTACGGGGAACCGTATGAGGAGGAAACTATTTGATTAGTTTTATATTTGAGTAAAACTTATTAAAAATGGCAAAAGTACTGGGAATGGGGAATGCACTTGTGGACATCATCACACAGATCGACAATGATGATATACTGGAAGGATTCGGCTTACCCAAAGGCAGCATGACCCTTGTAGATCTGGACACTTCAAATTATATTCATTCTGAAACTGCCGGGCTGCCCAAATCAAAGGCTTCCGGAGGTTCTGCAGCCAACACCATTCACGGTCTGGCCCACCTGGGTATTGAAACCGGTTTTGTGGGCACTGTGGGCAATGATGACATGGGCAAGTTCTTTAAGAAAGACATGCAGATCAACAGCATTCATCCCATTCTGTTCCGGACCATGCATGAAACGGGACGGGCCATCGCCCTGATCTCATCAGATTCGGAGCGGACCTTTGCCACATACCTGGGCGCTGCAGTGGATCTTTCCGTAGACGATATCACACACGATATCTTTGAAGGGTATGATTACTTCTATATTGAAGGTTACCTGGTTCAGGATCATGAAATGATCGAAAAGGCGCTTCGGCTTGCTTCGGGTGCCAACCTGAAAATATGCCTTGATCTGGCCAGTTTTAACGTGGTGGCTGCCAACAGGGATTTCTTCAAAGAGATGATATCCAAATATGTAGATATCGTTTTTGCCAATGAAGAGGAGATCAAGGCCCTGAGCGGCAAATCACCTGAAGCCGGGGCTGCGGATATAAAGGATATGGTTGAACTGGCAGTAATCAAAATGGGAGCCGAAGGGTCATTTTGCTTTTCGGGAGGAGAGATGATCAGAATTGGAGTCCGGCCTTCCAATCCCGTAGATACAACCGGGGCCGGAGATCTTTATGCAGCAGGGTTCATCTATGGACTCATACTTGGCCACTCCCCTGAAACCTGCGGAAAAATGGGGGCGATCCTGTCCGGCAGGGTTATCGAAATAATCGGGGCAAAAATGGATGAATCCACCTGGGAGACCCTCCGCAGGGAGCTCAATTCCCTGGACGATTAATCCGACCTGAAACTGATCAGGTACCCCGCGAATTTTCTCATATTGATCACCCGGTTGTGGTCAAGGATCAGGTACTGGCCTTTGATTCCATGGAGCACTCCGCTGACGAGGGGATCTGCATCAAAATTGAGGCTTTTTATTTTTTCAGGGTAGTTTTCCACGGGATAGGTCAGTTCAATAATTTCTGCATCCCGAGTCAGGAATTGTCTCAACTGGTCAGGAACAAGCTTACCAATCCTGTTTTTCTCTTCTGCCAGATCTACCCCCTCCGGTCCGGTTCCGCTCAGCATTTTCCGCCAGTTGGTTTTATCAGCCATATGCACTTTCATGGCCACTTCGATCAGGCCTGCGGTATAACGGTTTGGCGTCCTGGCCAGTTCAATGGCTCGTACAGCACCCTGGTCAATCCACCTCGTGGGAACCTGGCTAAGGCGCGTAACGCCTATTTTTAAATCACTGGTCAGGGAAAGGTAAACCACATGCTCACTCAGACAATGCCTGCTCGCATACTCCATGTCGCGGGCTATTCCCTCGTGGGCTCTGCACAATTCCGGTCTCAGAACGCACTCTTCAGTTTCCGGGGCCGTGGTAAAACAGGGATAACAATAGCCCTGGGCGAATGATTTTAACGTTTTTTTTCCGCAGCGTATGCAATTGATTTTTCCCTGATATTCCATAAAAATATGTCGTCCCAAAAGTGGATTCATCTCCACTTTCTCCTCTCCCAGAGGTAGTTGATATTGGATCACCTTCCCAAAAGATGACTCCATTTTTCTGATGTTTCCGACCTGTTTCATGGGTTCAAAGTTAAGAAACTCAAACTTTTTTCAATATTTTTACTACTATGTATTGCATGGTATTGTTTTATTTCTATATCTTTGTTATAGAATATAGCATGAAATACATAGTATTATATATATTGACTTTTTTCTGGATCACAACTTCAGAAACGGCTGCCCAGAAACCAGTCATTAATCTGCTGCCATCCACCCATAAGCAACATCATCCTGAGGCTGTGATTGACACATGTTTAACCAGTGATTCCCTGGATGTTGTTGTGGCATCCCACCCGTCGAAAACCTATGGTGAAAGCATGCACCAGTACAATGTACCGGTCCGTGATTTCCTTTTTCCGAACAGGCCAGGGATGTTTCCTCTGATTTTTAAAAGTATATTTCCAATAAGATTTCTAATTTACAATACCGCATTAAATAGATGACCTATGAATATTGAGAACGCAAAAGCACAGATGCGGAAGGGTATACTGGAGTATTGCACGCTATCCATCCTGAAGAACCGGGATCTGTATACTTCTGACATTATCCAAGCGCTGAAAGAAAACGACCTGATTGTGGTCGAAGGAACGCTTTATCCTCTGCTGACAAGGCAAAAAAATGCCGGCCTGCTACAATACAGATGGGAAGAGAGCTCTCAGGGTCCGCCCCGTAAGTATTATGCCCTTACCGAAATAGGGAAAGCCTATCTGAAGGAGCTTGATGCCTCATGGGCAGCCCTGATTAATTCAGTACAATCCATCAAGAACTACAAATAAAGCCAGATTACCATGAAGAAAGCGATTAAAATTAATCTACACGGTATTATCTTCCATATTGATGATGATGCCTATGAAAAACTGAAATCCTATCTGGATACCATTGGCACCTATTTCTCCAACAAACAGGAGAGTGAGGAAATCATCAAGGATATTGAATCGAGGATTGCCGAACTGTTCCAGGAGAGAATTACTGCCGAAAGCCAGGTAATCACCCTGAAAATTGTCAATGAGGTAATCGATATCATGGGAAATCCTGAAGATATTGCAGACTCGGGTGAAGGGGAAAAAGAGTCCAGGTCGTTTCACGAATCCTATACCTCGAGCAAACGGCTTTACCGGGATCCGGAGAATTCGGTCATTGGCGGAGTTTGTGGCGGACTCGCTGCCTACTTCGGAGTGGATCCGGTGATTTTCAGGCTTCTTTTTGTGATTTTCTTCTTTGCCGGAGGAGCATCCATCCTGGTCTATGTGATCCTCTGGATCGTTCTTCCCAAGGCAGAAACTGCAGCGCAAAAGCTTGAGATGAGGGGAGAGAAGGTCAATGTGTCGAACCTGGAAAAAAAAATTCGTGAAGAGTACGATAACGTCAAGGAAAACGTCAAGGAAAATGTATCCAAGGCAACAAGCTCGGAGACTTACAAAAAAGCACAGAGCGGGGTATCTGATTTTTTTGAGGTTTTGGGAAAAATTCTTCTGGTGTTCATTAAGGTAATATTGATCATCATAGGTACCAGCCTGGTTATTGCCGGTATCGGGGTTCTGATCGGACTAATCACCCTTCCTATTGTTGGAATACACATGTTTCCGTTCAACTCTCATCATTTTTCCCTGGGTGATCTGCTTATTCCCTTCACCGATCCGGTATCGGTTACTCTGCTTACCATAACCCTCGTCATGCTGATCCTGATTCCTATTTCCGCCATGATTTACGGGCTTGTGAGGGTCATATTCAACATCAGGACCAAAAACCGGGGACTGGGAATCGGGGCCCTGATCCTGTGGCTGGTGTGTCTCTTTTCAATTATCGGTATTGTAGCTTTTGAGAGCAGCAATTTTTCGGATTCGGGGCGCAAGAGCCTCTCCCAGAACCTGGATATACTTTCAGATACACTTTACATCATGATGAATGCGGACCAGGAAGAGCTGATGGAAGATGAATCCATTCTGGACCTGGATGAAAGATTGTTCCTCATGGAAGATGCAGATGCATTCTACGGAAAGGTTGAAATTGATATTGAGAGGGCCGAGGGGACCAGGTTCACACTGGACATTGATAAAGAATCGAAAGGAAGGACCTGGGACCATGCCAAAGAAAACGCCGCAAACATCGATTACAGCTTCCGCACCAGGGGCAACAAGCTGATCCTGGACCCATACTACTCGGTAAAACTGGAACACAAATGGAGATTTCCCCGGGTGGATGCCGTCGTGGGGGTCCCCGAAGGGAAAGTGGTTGTGCTAGATCGTGAAACCAGGGACTATCTGGATGGAATTCGAAATGTGGATCACCTGTCAGACTGGAATATGGCTGGAAAAACCTGGGAAATGACCGGGGAAGGACTGGAATTAGTTGCAGAATAATTTGATTATTTAGTATATTTGCACCCGGTTTTCGTAACCCCGATTGACCCGTGGTGTAATTGGCAACACGTCTGATTTTGGTTCAGAAGAGTCCAGGTTCGAGCCCTGGCGGGTCAACAACTTAAAAATAAACGCCTTGTCATGAAAATGGCAGGGCGTTTTCTCTTGAAACGGTCCTGAAGCATGGCCCCGGGATCGGTCATTCCCTTGTCAAAGGTTATCGCGAATGGTTCTCAATTTTCTACAGATGTAACATAATATGACCTGACCTCGTTAATGCTTTGGACAACCCTTAAAGAAAACCGTATGAAAACCCTTAACTTTATTGCAAGCGCCCTTATTCTCAGTATCCTCTTTTACTCTTGTGATAAGAATGAGTTTGCTCCTGAAATTTCAGACCAGGTTTTTACGGTGTCTGAAAGCAGTCCAGCAGGAACCCAGGTCGGAACAGTTATTGCCTCAGATGGTGATGTTGGACAAACCCTGTCCTATGAAATAGTCGATGGAAATGATGGCAATGTATTTGAAATACACTCCTCAACCGGTATGCTTTCCATTAAAGATCAGACAAATCTGGACTATGAGACCACTTTTCAGTATATTCTGAATGTGGTGGTATCAGACAACCACAAAAATGAACCTCTGGAATCTTCGGCAGACATCCTGATCGAGATCACAGATGCCAATGAGTTTGCCCCTTCGATTCCACCGGAAATCGAAACCCAGGTATATACAGTGATGGAGAATAGTCCGGCTGGCACTATACTGGGAACCATAGAGGCCACAGACGATGATAATAGCCAAACCATCACCTACAGTATTAAAAGTGGGAATGAGGAAGAAATCTTCACCATTGACCCACAGAGCGGAACCATATCCGTTGACAATCCTGCCAAGCTCGACTATGAATTTGCAACCCAATTTACCCTAATAATAGCAGCGAGGGATGACCATCCCAATAATCCCAAAGAGTCGACAGCTTCCATACAGGTAGAGGTCCTGGATGAGAACGAATTCGCACCGATGATCGAACCTCAGGTGTTTGCTTTGGATGAAAACCCTACAAAGGGACAAGTAATTGGCCAGATCATTGCAACTGACCAGGACACACATCAAAGCTTGACTTACAGCATTACCGGTGGGAATGAAGCCAACTACATCCAGATTGATTCACAAACCGGTTCTCTTTCTGTGGCAAATCCTGCTGGATTTGATTATGAGAATCTCCAGCAGCTTAGCATTCATATTGAGGTTGAAGATGACCATATAAACTCTAAAAACTACTCAGCAATCATTACTATAAACATAGATGATGTACTCGAAATAACAGATGGGCTCCTGGCATATTACCCATTCAATGGAAATTCCGATGACGAATCTGGTAATGGCATAATCGGGCAGGTCTTTGGAGCAACGCTAACTACTGACAGGAGTGATATCCCAAATAGCGCATATATGTTTGATGGAGCAAATGATTATATAAGGCTGACCAATGCCGGTTCATTACATTTTGGAGATTCTGATTTCTCCATATCAGTCTGGTTCAAATTTGCATCCATGGAAATCAAACCACAAGAAATATTTTCGGTCTACTACTCGAGTGATGCTGGCCGTGAAATAAGATTCGGTTCGAATGCATCCCGTGATTCGATTCATTTTAAATTGTACGATAAGGGTAGTACTGAAGGTGATCTGATGTACCTGTCCAGGTATGCAGGATGGAACCATATAACTGTTACAAAAAGTTCCAGCGAAGTAAAATTCTATATGAACGGGATACTGATTGAACAAATGCCTGTAACGGCCTCAATCCTGCCTACATTTACTGATGCTCTGATCGGAGCGGTCTCAAAATCAACAACTTCACCTGATTCGTTCTTCGATGGTAAAATCGATGACATCTATATACATGGAAGGGTTCTTGAGGATTGGGAAGTATCAAACCTTTTTCAGATGAAATAAGAGTATTTGCCACCAAATAAATATGAAACCGGGGTTGAGCTGGCGGGTCAACAACCTAAAAATAAACGCCCTGCCATTTTCATGACAAGGCGTTTTTTATGTGGTGTGCCGAAACTTTAATGATTTATTGTACCATTATTCCCAAAATTTGTCTGTTGTTAAATAAACCTTCCAGCTTGGTTCCTGAGTATTTTCATTCTCTTCGGCAGTAATAAAAATTTTAACCGGTTGAAATGAAGTTACTGCCTCAAAAGAAACATTTAGACTATTTGTACTATTTATTCGCCCTATGTTTTCAGTTGTTTCCTGGTCGGTAACCATCCAAACGATATAGGTTTGCATAGCCGGCTCCAGGCTTTCTATTTGAGCCAAATTCTCAATGTGAATTTGGATAACATTATTGTTATTACGGTCCGTTTTGATTTTTACATAACCCTCTGCTGCCGGAGCATTGGATGATTGTAAGAAGGGTATTTTTTCGGCATTACAAGAGAATGGAAGCATGATCATTACTGCTAAAAAACCCAGAAAGATCTTTTTCATCCTTGCATTTGATTTGGTTGTTTTCATGATTTATAGTTATTGTTTAGTGTTTGACTTCTGAAACTGCTTGTTGCATCTGGCAAAACAGCAGTGAAATAAATTTCACCATACAAAGGTCAGCCTATAAATCAAAGAAACCATTACATAGTTCTGTTTACTAGTTACATCATTCACACTTTTTTGAATTAACACAAATGGTTTTGGCAGTTACGGCCCAAATGATCAGGGGAAATGCTGATTCGGGCGGTCCAGGACCCTGGTGCTTTTGATCAGAAACTTGGCGACAATGTAATTGATTACACTCAGCAGGAATCCGGCAGCAAATACAACATTAAAGTTCCGTTCATCCACCACCAGCTCACCCATCACATTGAAAGCGAAAAAGATCAGAAATACGGCAGCAAGGCCGTTTTTTTCCTTTCTGAACACCTTCCGCCATGAAAAAGGCATTTCGGGCTTCATGAAATTCCTGAAAGCCGGGACAAATGCCGGTGCATGCTTGCTCCACTCCAGATAAGGATCACCGAACTTTCTTCGAAGGAACTGTTCTTCTGCAAACATGATCCTTTCATAGTAGAGCCAGTAGGCCAGACAGAAAACAAGGATAAACCACAGATATCCGGTTAACAGGGCAGGTCCAAGCCACATGAAGAAATTACCCACATAAAGGGGGTGCCTGACCACCGAGTAGCTGCCCGTGGTATTCAGGACACTGGCCAGTTGACTTTTTACATTGCCTCCTGAGGTGTTATGAGGGGTATGGCCCACCGTATAGACGCGGATAAAAAGGCCAATAAGGCTGACCAGCAGGCAGGCATATTCATAGTATGTTTCAATGTGTTGATCTCCCAGGAAAAAGGTATCCGGATGGATTTTTCTCCACAAAAAAAGGGCCAATCCGGGCACCAGGATAAGCAGTGGAATGGTTCCCCTGTAGCGAAAAAGCCAATTCCCCTGTTTTTCAAATTCTTCCTGAAGAGCCATGGCATCATTATTTGATAAATCCTACCTCACCTGATCCTCAGATGAAAGAGGCCTCGAATTTAATCAACAATATTCAATAAACTGGAAATATGCATTTGATAAATTCCTGAAGAACCAATGAAATATTGTATTAGTTTTGTGTAAATGGCTTTGTTATGGTGGTAAAAAGAGTGTTTTACATCATTGGTTTTCTGCTTCTGGCATCCACCGCCGGCGCACAGATCAACATATACCTCGGCGGCAATCTTCAGGGCAACTACTCCTGGCTCAGGGCTGATGAACATACTTTTAAACCCGGTTTCGGGGGAGGCTTCAGTTTTGTGTACTGGGAATATGAATACTGGTTCCTGAAGGCCGGACTGGATTATGTATACAAATCTTCTTCTGCCCTTGAGTATCCCGATCAGTATGATGTGGATATTACCGGACCCGATGACAAGATCAACATTGAATATTTTGAACAGGCGCTGGGTATTCCGCTTACCGTTTATTTCAGACCCTACGAGTCGGGAGAAAACGCACTTCTGATTACAGGAACGCTCCAGATGATGTTCACGGTACATCTGAAAGAGAATTCGGATGAATTCGGAGAGGTCGTCCGTAAGGGACCGGAACTCAATTCGAGGGCAAAAACCAACCTGGGCCTCGGAGTGGGTTACCAGAGGCAGCTGGACCGCTACATGTATCTAAATGTCTATCCTTCATTCAACTTTGATATGAGGTCTTACAGGCCTTTCAACTCCATTACCCTCACCGCCGAGCTCATTTTCGGTGTGTATTAACATAATCTGTTCCTTCCTCAGCTCTTTTCTCAACTCCTTTGATTTCCCGGCTACATGCTTATCGAGCGTTTCCCAAAATCCGGGTCCGTGATGACGGTGTACGGTGTGTACCAGCTCATGGAGGATGACGTAATCCGTCAGGTGATCGGGCAGCATGATCAGCCAGCTGTTCAGGTTGATGGAATTTTTCGCAGTACAACTCCCCCACCTTGTCTTCATCCTGCGGATTTTGATCCCGGAGAACCTGAAACCATGCATTTTTGCAAGAGCCTCCACCCGGCCTGGCAGGAAAGCCCTGGCCTCTGCCTGAAGGATCCTCCAGATGGCTCCCTCGACCGTGTCATGCTCGTTTTTCAACCTGATTGGGATGGATGTCCCCCTTACCCGGATCATGTCCCCCGGGGCCAGGGCCGTTAAGGGACCTGCCTTCTCCCTTGCCTCATGAAGCTTACGGCTTATCCATTGTTTTTTTGACCAGACAAAAGCTTCGGCTTTCCTGAAGCTTACGTACCGGGGAATGGTCACCCTTACCTCTCCCTTTGGATTGATCCTGATGGAGAGATTCTTTGCCCGTTTGTGATGGACATATCGTACAAATCCTATCTCCGGATATTGTTTAATATTTTCAGTATTATTCACTTGGATTTAAACGGTTATCTATAACTTTAGCGTTTATTTTAAAAAAACGAATATAATGCGAAAATCCTATTTTCTGGTTTTCCTGTTGTTCGGCTTGGTAGTTCAGGCCTTCGGCCAGCGTGAATGGTCGCTAGAAGACTGCATCAACTATGCGATGGAGAATAATATCCAGATCAAGCAAACGGTACTGAATACCCAATATAACGAAAACCTGCTCAAACAATCCCGGCTGGGGCAGATTCCAAACCTGAATGGCAATGCCAACTACTCCTATTCATGGGGTAGGGCACTGGACCAGACCACATACCAGTTTACAAATGACCAGCAGATCAATTCCATCAGCATGGGGCTGAGTTCCTCTGTAAATCTATTCAATGGCCTTCGTGTCCGGAACACCATAGAGCAGAATAAACTGAACCTGATGGCAAGCTACGAAGATGTGGAAAAGGTCAAAAATGATATTTCACTTAATATTGCGGCGGCATACCTGACCATTCTGTTCAACAAGGAACTGAAAGCTGTCACAGAAAGACAGCTGGAGATTACGGGGCAACAGGTGGATAGAACCAGAAAAATGGTGGATGCAGGGAAACTGGCCGAAGGGAGCTTCCTGGAAATACAGGCCCAACAGGCTTCAGAAGAACTGAACCTGGTCAACGCAGAAAACCAGCTGGCCATTTCACTGCTGAATCTTCAGCAAACCCTGGACCTTCCCATTGATACAGCCTTTAATGTGTTTATCCCTGAACTGGCCAACCCGGATACAGATCCCATTGTAATGAGTGCCACAGAAGTTTTCCGGATCGCAGAGAAAGAAATGCCCGAGATCAGGAGTGCTGAACTGGCAGTGGAGAGTTCCGAGAAAGGATTGAACATTGCCAAGGGTGGACGGTCTCCGAATTTGTACCTGTCAGCAAACTATAATACAGGCTATTCAGATATTCGTCAGCAGGTGGTTGAGTTTGGGTCAAGCCCGCAGATCCCCATTGGTGAGACAACCGGGGGCGAAGCAGTTTATTCATATCCCCAGGAGGTGCCTGTCTATGGAGCTTACCCCTTCTACGAGCAAATGCGCGACAATACTTCGGCAGGAGTAGGACTGGGACTTTCCATTCCCATTTTTAACGGATGGCAGGTAAATACAAGCATTGCCAATGCACGGATCATGCTGGAAAATTCGCAATTGGAATTACAAAGCAAACGCCTGACACTCTACGCATCCATACAACAAGCCTATGCGGATGCCCTGGCAGCACTGAAGAAATTCAAGGCCACCGAACATGCCCTTGTTTCGATGGAAGAGTCCTTTAAATACACCGAGAAGAAGTTCGAGGTGGGACTGGTGAATACGGTGGAATTTAACACTTCCAAGAACCAGCTTTCATCCACTCAGTCGGACCTGCTCCAGGCCAAATACGATTTTATTTTCAGAATCAAAATACTAAACTTCTACAGGGGAGAACCCATTTCACTTTAATATCCCATCATGAAATCAAAAAAATTATTGCTTATTATAGGCATCGTTGCTGTAGTCCTGATCATCGTCCTGGCAGTTGGTAAAAAACAGGGATGGTTCGGAAATGAAGGCTATCTGAAAGTTGCCGTGGAAAAAGGGATAAACAGGGAGATCGTGGAGATCATCACCGCCAATGGAAAGATCCAGCCGGAAACCGAGGTGGCCATTTCCCCTGATGTATCGGGCGAGATTGTGGAACTGGTTGTCAAGGAGGGTGATGAAATTAAAAAAGGTCAATACCTGCTGAAGATTAAACCCGAGGCATATCAGATGGCCCGCAACCGTTCCGAGGCGTCCCTGAACAATTCCAAAGCCAGGCTGAAGCAGGCTGAAGCACAACTTGAACTAGCCACACTTGACTATGACAGGAACAGCCGTTTATACAGTGAAAAAGCAATTTCAGAATCCGAGTTTCAACAGTCCCAGGCCAATTATTCCACGTCGCTGTCGGAAAAAGAGGCTGCCGAATTTATGGTTCAGAGCGCCAAAGCAACCCTGAATGAAGCCGATGAAAGCCTGAGCAAAACCTCCATTTACGCACCCATGGATGGCACCGTTTCAAGTCTCTCGGCGGAACTGGGCGAAAGGGTGGTCGGAACCTCCATGATGTCGGGAACGGAAATCATGCGGATCGCGGACCTTTCCAGGATGGAAGTGGAAGTGGAAGTGAACGAAAATGATATCGTGCGGGTGTCCGACCGGGACACGGCCCTGATTGAGGTCGATGCCTACCCTGATATCCGTTTCAAAGGCGTGGTTTCAGAGATTCCGGTATCTGCCAACACCACCGGCGTAACCACCGATCAGGTCACCAATTTCAGAGTGAAAATCCTGCTGTTGCCCGAATCTTATGCCAACAAGGTTTCCGAATCCAATCCATATCCCCTCAGGCCCGGCATGTCAGCCACCGCAGATATCCAGACCGATCGTAAATCGGGGATCTATTCGATTCCCATACAGTCGGTCACCACCAGGCTTGACACAACCGGGGTCTCTAAGGAGGAGGCCTCCAAACAACAAAGAACCGACGAGATCAGCTCGGATGGAACTGTTACTTCAACCACCGAAACATTGGCGTCCAAGGCCACCAGCGACGAACCCATTGTGGTTGTATTCGTAGTGAAAGATGGCAAAGCCTGGCTGAAGCCGGTAAAAACAGGGATTCAGGACAATAATTACATTGAGATCACCGAAGGGCTGGATCCTGAAGAGGAAGTTGTGATTGCCCCCTATTCAGCCATATCCCGTCAACTGAAGAATGATTTGAACGTGGAAGTGGTTTCCGAAGAAGATCTTCTCAGCGGGGGTAAAAAGAAAAAGGATTAACCGGGAATGACGGAACCCCTGATCCTTCATATTGAGACGGCAACGGATGTCTGCTCTGTCGCACTCTCAGCAGGGGACCAGCTACTAGCCCTGGTGGAAAGCGGAGCTGAAAGATCCCATGCCACGCTGTTGAGCCGGTATGTCAGGGAAACCATGGCACAGGCCGGCAGGCAACTGGGTATGCTGAACGGGATTGCAGTGAGCAAAGGACCCGGTTCCTATACCGGGTTGCGGATCGGCGTTTCCACGGCGAAAGGTTTGGCTTATGCGCTGAAAAAACCGCTTCTCTCATGCGGGACCCTTGAAAACATGGCATATGCTGCCATAGACCACCCTGAAATCCGGGAACTGATCGTGAAGTTCGGTGACAGGCTGTTGCTTTGTTCCATGCTGGATGCCAGGAGAATGGAGGTCTATACGGCATTTTTTTCTCCATGCATATCGATGGTAGGAAAGGTCACTGCCGAAATAATTGACCCTAACAGCTTTCAGGAACTTTTAAAAAACCATCACATTTGCTTTTTCGGGAATGGTGCAACAAAATGTCAGGGGGTCATCACAGATCCAAATGCACATTATATTGAAGGACTAAATCCATCTTCCCGATTCATGATCGCCCCGGTTCTTACCAATTACCTGGAAGGAAAATTTGAAGATGTGGCCTATTTCGAGCCCTTCTACCTGAAGGACTTTGTAGCCACCATCCCCAGGAAAAAAGTACTCTAGTCCGAGGGCATTTGAACAAATTGATATCTTTGCATCAAAATCAAACTATGGCAACAACAGCAGATTTCAGGAACGGATTGTGTCTCGAATTCAACAACGATCTCTTTACCATTGTCCAGTTCCAACATGTGAAACCGGGAAAAGGGCCTGCTTTTGTTAGGACCAAAATGAAGAGTCTCACCACAGGAAAGGTGATTGAAAACACTTTTTCGGCGGGAGTAAAAGTAAACACAGCAAGGGTTGAAAGAAGGCCTTATCAGTATCTCTATACAGATGATATGGGTTTTCATTTCATGCATCTGGAGACTTTCGAGCAAATTTCCATACAATCCACTATGATTGAAAATACCGACCTGATGAAAGAGGGCCAATCCGTTGAAATTGTGGTACATGCTGATACCGAAACCCCTTTGACAGTTGACCTTCCACCCTTCGTGGAACTGGCTATTACTTATACCGAACCGGGAGAGAAAGGCAATACTGCTTCCACCTCGGCCCAAAAACCTGCTGAACTTGAGACCGGGGCAAAGATCATGGTCCCGCTTTTCATTGATACTGGCGAAATGATCAAAGTTGATACCCGTGACCGTTCATATGCGGAGCGGGTGAAGAAATAATTCGTTCACAAAATCGATCAGGCATGGGCAAGTTTTCTGAGAACAGGCTTAAGCTATCTACATTTAAATTGAATGCCCTGCTGGATATTACTCTGGCCATTAATGACAATGTGTCTACCAGTGAATTGATCCGCAGGTATGAGAAGATGCTGACCGATGACCTTGACATTGGAAAAGTGATCGTTCTGAAATTCTCCGATAAATGGGAATGCCTTCTCAATTCGGGTTTTAGCAACAGCTTTTTCAAGAAAGTGGATATGGCCCGCGATCTTCACATATACGAGGAGATCTCTTTCATTACATCCGAACCCCAGCATTTCCCCGAGCTGGTCGATATCGTGATCCCTGTTTCACACAAGGACAAAGCCATCGCCTATGTGCTGATCGGTGACATTGAAGAGGAGGGCGAAGGGGTCAGTCCCATTATCAAACATCTCCGTTTTATACAGACCCTCTCCAACATCATCACCGTGGCCATTGAGAACAAAAGATTGTTCCAGGAGTCCCTCCGTCAGGAAGCCCTTAAAAGAGAGATGGAACTGGCCAGCAGGATGCAGAACATGCTGATCCCCACCAAGGAAAGGCTGCCCGATCATGAATTCATCCGGATGAGAGCTTTTTACCACCCACATTTCGAGGTGGGCGGAGATTACTATGATGTGATACAACTCAGTGAGGAAGAAGTTGGGTTTTGCATTGCTGATGTGTCCGGTAAAGGAATCTCTGCAGCCATCCTTATGTCTAATTTTCAGGCCAACCTTCGGGCACTCTATACTGCCGATCAGTGCCTGACCGACACCCTGACCCGGCTCAATGAAAGTGTTATGAACAGTGCCAAAGGGGAGAAATTCATCACCCTGTTCATCGGCAGGTATCATTACCACACCAGGAAATTAACCTATGTAAACGCCGGCCACAATCCTCCGTTTCTGTATGAACCCAGCTCACAAAAACTGACCCAGCTGGGTTCCGGATGCGTGGGGATGGGAATGCTTGACGAGCTTCCATTTGTAAACGAAGCGGTGATTCAATTGGACAACCCGGCCAAGCTGTTTTGCTATACGGACGGACTGGTGGAGGTGATCCAGGATTCTGGAGTTGAATTTGGTACAGAGGGCCTGGAAAAGGAGCTTTCCAATCCCCTCTCCCTTGAAGAAAATATCAATTCCATCATCGAAAACCAAAAGATCCTTGAAGGTTCCGCTGCCATTTTCGATGATATCTCCATCATTGGTGCAGAGTTTCCGGGAAAGAGCGGATTTATTCAGTGATAAGGATTGTTTTTACAGGGTCACGTCTTCGGGTGTATCCCTGTGGTACACATCCATGGCCACCAGCATGGCGGTAAAACCCCAGAATAACACGGAGATCTTGTCGGTGTCCAGGAAATTATTCATTAATCCGTGAAAATAGTAGGATACCAGACCCACAAGGACAGCCAGTGAGAAAACCCTGATGGTTTTTCTTTTGGAGGTGTAAAAGACCCTGATCCCCGTATAAAAGGTGGTCCCGATCACCATCAAAATGCTTAACAGCCCGAATACCCCTTCTTCCGAAAGGGGTCCGAAGTACTCGCTATGTGCAGTTCCCCTGATTCCAAAATCGGTACTGATCTTGGTCTTCTCGTAAGAGCGCTGGTACCGGCCGTACTCAAACTGGTATGTTCCAGGGCCAAATCCAAAGAATGGTTTGTCCTTCCACATGCGCAGGGCACAGCTCCAGCGGTTTATTCTTTCGAGGTTCGACTGATCCGTGGAGATGTTGGACATGGATTGTACATGTTCGGCAAACTCCCCGGATGATTCTACCCGGTTCTGCTCCATCTCAATCATGACCTGGGAGCGGACAGAGTAGAAGACACCCACCAGGATGGCGATGGAGACCAGCACAATTTCAATGCGGATTTTCAGCTTTATGATAGCCCAGACAACCAAAGAGGCAATGATGCTGAGCCAGGTGGCCCTTGTGTAGGAGACGACAGTGGCAAACAGGATCAAAAGGCCCAGCAAGACCATGAGAAAGCGGGTATTGATATCTTCCCGCTTAATAAATGTGAAAAGGGGAACCAGCATGGGCAGCACCATGGCCAGTGTCGCCCCGTAGGAGGTATGATCCTTGTAAAACGGCCTGCATACACTGTGTGCCATTACCTGGTTATCGAACCCGAATGGTGCATGCTTTACCAGCGTATATATGATAATACCGGTAAAAGCCATGATGAAGATCCAGATATAGTTGTGCATGTTCTTCTCCTTCCGGAAAAGCTGGGTGGCCAGAAGATAGAAACCCGCCACAAACCAGAGCCTGGAAGCAAGCAGTTTAAAGGAGACCAGTGGGTCGGTACTGGTCAGACTGGTGATAAACATCCATGCCAGATAGAAAAAGATAGCCAGGCTCACCGGATGCCTCAGCACCTTCAGGTCGACCCTGTCCCCCCTCAGATATTTCAGTATGTACATGAGAAGCAAGCCGGCCAAAAGCGGCTCCGTTGGGAGATACATATCTATGGACAGCCCGTCGCTGAGCAAACTCAGTGGAATGGAAAGGGGCACAAAGAAAACGATGGCCAGAAGGTATTTGTCCACTGACACGATGGCCAGGACCACAAACAAAAGAAATGCAGGGAGCAGGGGAACATAATAAAATTCCAGCGCCACCATGACCGTATTTAATGCCACGAAAGCAATAAGAATCCCCGCAATGAGGATTTTTAAATTATTCTCCTTGGCCTTTAATATCATTTTTCTTCCATTACGGCCACCCTGGCCTTGATATTATCAATCACAATCAGGATAATCAGGGCAAAAAGCAATGAAGCAAATGTGGAAACAATCACAATCAGGGATTTATTGGGATAGGCCTTTTTCTCGGGGGGAAATGCCTTTTCGACCACGAACTTGTAAGGAAGGTTTTGGTCGGCCTCAAGCCTTGCCTCTTTGTAACGCAAACGATAACTGGCAACCACCCCAATTTCGGTCCTTAAACTATATAATGAAGTCATATAGCTTAGACCGTTTTCAGCAAACATTTTAATCAAATTATCGGTAGGATCTCCCGAGTCATTTATACCGGCCGAAACCTGGTTGTTGATCAGATTAACTGAATCCTCCAGGATCCTTAAATTTTCCTCTGACTCCAGGTATTCTTTTTCAACAAGTTTATATGCATCCCTGGCCCGTGTCTTCTTCATACTGTTAAACACAGTATCAACAAGGTTGGAAATATCATTGGCAATGGAGGCCGCAATGTCCGGGTCTTTGTCCATCACCGAGATTTCAACAGACATATATTCTGTTAGCCTGAAATTGATGTTGGAACGGTACTGCTTATAGAGCTCCGTTTTTGGAAATTTCCCATCTGGGTCAATTTCATAATGCTCCATGAGGTTGTAATCTTTAATAACCCTGGACCGGATGGGCTCGGAATGCAACACCTGGAGTAGTTGTTCGGCCTGTTCTTCTTCACCAAAACCATGGATACTCCCCTTGCCCACATAACTGGGAATCAACAACTCTTTGGCAATGGATGTACTTGAAGTGGGATACATGATAACCGAAGCTTTAAACATCGGTGTAATCATCAATGACACAATAATGGAAGCTACTGCTGCCACAAAACCCACAGAAAGCAGAATAATCCGTTTGTTCCAAATATAGATCAACAGATCAACTGAATTGAAATTGTAACTTTTTTGTTTGTTGTTTTCCATGATTCGTTATGTTAGAAACCTTTTAATCTGATCAAATAATAGTTCTTTTTGCCTTTTTGAACAAGCAAATATTTTCCATTGATAAAATCGCCGGCAGAAATCTCCTGTTCAGGTCCGCTGACCTTCTGTTTGTTGATGCTGATTCCTCCGCCGCTGATCAATCGCCGGGCTTCACCCTTGGAGGAAAAAACGGCCGTCTTTACCGCCAGGATCTCCAAAACATCCCTGTTCAGATCGGCAAAGGAGATCTCAAACTGAGGAACCCCTTCGAATACGGCAAGGAAAACATCCTCCCTGATGGCAGAGAGTGAATCGGTCGTTCCTTTGCCAAACAGAATCCCGGAAGCTTCAACTGCCAATTCATACTCCTCCCTGGAATGGACCATGACTGTGACCTCTTCGGCCAGTTTTTTCTGCATGATCCTTGCCTCAGAAGCTTTCCCGTGCTCAGCAACCAGGGCCTCGATCTCCTGCCGGTCCAACACGGTAAAAATCTTCAGGTACTTTTCTGCATCCTCATCCGATACATTGAGCCAGAACTGGTAGAACTTATAAGGAGAGGTCCGGGCCGGATCCAGCCAAACATTTCCCTCTTCTGTTTTCCCGAATTTTCCCCCGTCGGACTTGGTAATCAGCGGACAGGTCAGAGCAAATGCCTCACCCCCGTCAATACGCCTGATGAGCTCGGTTCCCGTAACAATATTTCCCCACTGGTCGGAGCCCCCCATCTGCAGCTTGCAATTGTATTTCCTGAACAATTCCAGGAAATCGTATCCCTGCACCAGCTGGTAGGTAAACTCGGTGAACGACATGCCCGATTTGCTGTCAGCCCCCAGTCTTTTTTTCACCGAATCCTTGGCAATCATGTAGTTTACCGTCATGTGTTTTCCCACATCACGGATGAAATCAAGGAAGGTGAAGTCCCTCATCCAGTCATAGTTGTTCACCATGACAGCCCTGTTGGGGGCGTCTGTATCAAAATCCAGGAATCTGGAGATCTGTTTTTTCAAAGCCTCCTGGTTCTGTCTCAAAGTCTTTTCATCCAGCAGGTTTCTTTCCTGTGACTTTCCGCTTGGATCGCCAATCATGCCGGTAGCTCCGCCAACCAGGGAAATGGGCCGGTGACCGGCATGTTGAAAATGCTTTAGCATCATCACCCCCACCAGGTGCCCTATATGCAAAGAATCGGCTGTAGGGTCAATCCCCACATAGGCTGACATCATCCCCTCCCCAAGCATCTCCTCGGTTCCCGGCATGATGTCATGAATCATCCCCCTCCACTTCAGTTCTTCTACAAAATTCATCTCAATGGTACACTATGTAAATAATAATTGAGCTGTAACCGGTAGCTCCTTCTTCTTTTTTCCTGGCACATATTCCTGCCAATCCTGCTTTTTCAGGTAAGGAAAAACAGCTGGGGCGAAAGCCGAAAGCGGCCTGTACAGTAGCGATCCTTCAATGCGTTCAGGTTTAATGATCTGCCGTTCCTGGTTCACCTGGTTGACCGGCCAGAGGATCATGCTGATCACAAAAGCGGTAACCAGCACTCCGAATCCCATTCCCAGCAAGCGGTTCACAAAACTCAGTGCCACTGCATTGATCAGCTTTTCTATCAGGAAAGCGGCCAGATGTACCACCATCACAATGGCCACAAAGGCCACCACAAAAGCAATCACATTGATGTGCTGCGGGCTTATGTTGAAAACAGAATCCAACAGAGACGCAAACAGGGGCCTCAGTTTCATTGCTCCCAGAATTCCCAGGATCAGGGCAAGCAACGAGGAGATCATATGGATCAGTCCTTTTTTGAAACCCCTGTAAAGGGCAAAAAGCAGGGGCACAAGAAAAATTATATCAAGGACATTCATTCGGTCTGCGTAAAACGCCACAAATTAACGGAATTCTTTGGAAATTCGACAATGTTTTTCTTTGGGATAGCGCAAAAAAACCTGATCTTTAGTTATTAACGGAGTCCCCGGCACTCTATTGTAACCTTTGCACCATGGAGATCAGAAAATTCAGAACCGCTTACGACCTGGAACTTATACCCGCCTCACATGAGGGGATCACCCTGGGCGACCTGGTATGGGACCCGCTTTTCGGACCTCCCGTATTTTCAAAAAAAGGGATGCCCAACACCATCTTTACAGCGTTCCTGGATGCGGACTTGATCACCAAAAATGAGTGGACAGCCATGCGGGAGGAGGTTCGTCAGACCCCTTTCATGGAGGCCCAGCTGGCATCAAGAACAGTGAATGTGGATGTGGAATATGTGCACGAACTGGAGCACCCGAAGATTGGAAAGATTAAAGGTGAGTTTCTGACCGAGAAAGTGAGTAAATTTACTTTTGGGAACCTGCTGGTACGCGAAATGGATGACCTGGTCCGGGTCCGGATCGACCATCATCTGGAACAGATGAAGGCCAGCAGATGGGATGAATACGATGGCAGCATCCGAAGGGTTTTCTTGATCACCGAACTCTATTATGGGACCATTAAACTGGTTCTGGAAAAGCAATACAGTAGCGAACTGGAAGCCATGCTTCAGGGTACAGACCTGGTTGCTGCCTCAAAATCGGAGGGATCACATGCGGCAGAGTATGAGTTTTCCCATGACAACGTACCCTTTGCCATGCGCATTGAACGGATCCGGACCTTTAATGGTTAGTGTGCCCGGGAATAGGAAAAAATGACCTACATTTTTCCCTGGGAATCCATGCCGGATGGGCGTTTGGTTTTAAGGAATAAGGTATTCCAGTACCTCAATAAGTCGATTCACCCTTATAAACCCTTTTAAAATGGGATCTTGGCTGACCTCCTCATGGGCCCAGGTGGTATGAAAAGGAACATGGATGGCTTTAGCACCCAGGTTCAGAGGGGGTAAGATGTCCGATTTCATAGAATTACCGATCATCAGGAACTGGCACGGATTAATATCAAGGTGGTGCAGCAACTGGATGTAGTTCTGCTCTTTTTTATCACTCATGACTTCGATGTGATGAAAGTAAGAAGAAACACTGGAGCGTTTCATTTTTCCTTCCTGGTCGAGCAAGTCACCCTTTGTGGCCACGATCAGGCGGTAATGTGGCGCCAGTTGCCCAAGCACCTCCTTCACATCCTCCAACAGTTCAATGGGTCTCTGTAGCATCTCCTTCCCGATTCCGATAATTCCTGCAATGGTTGTTGCATCAACTTTCCCGCCGGTCAATTGAATGGCGCACTCCACCAGGGATAGCATGAACGCTTTAATCCCGTAGCCGTATAAGGTCAGGTTGGAAATTTCTGTACGGTACAACGCTCCTGCAATATCTCCCTCTGCCCCTTGGACTGACATTAGCTCTACAAACTGTTCCTCCGCCTCACTGTAATAGGATTCATTGACCCAAAGGGTGTCATCCGCGTCAAAACCTATTACCTTTATTTCATCCATCAATTTCATTTTTCCTTTTTTTGCCTCTTGTCATCTTATAAAGGGCCCGTTGACCAATCCAAGGTCCCTCGGAAAAATATCCTCTCCCGAAACAGTCATGCTTCTCATCCTTACCATAGGTTCCTTCCGGTCCTCTTCCTCCACGAAAAAGCCAAGTCCACTGAGCCTGCCGCTGATGGCCGATCCTGAATCGATATCAATGGATACAATCTTTCCTGTATGCTCATCTTTCCGGATACACAGGTCGTTTTCCACAAACAGAAATTCATTTCGCCCCTTGGATGAAATAAAACGTCTCATTTTTAGCACCGGTGTATGCCCATGCACCACCAGGTACCCATCCCACAGGTCAGGTGCTCCGTCAAAAAAGGAATCCCTGACCCATAGAAATGAATCTTCAGGAGCAACATGTTTCTCTAAAAGATACCTGTTCAACTCACCGAAATTCCTTATGCCCATGTGATCGGAAATGGGGATGGCGGGAGATATCCCGGCATGGGTGGCAAAGATCTTCAGGCCCCCTTTGAGCTCAATGGTATGACTCATATAAAGGTTCCTGAAAAATTCCATATGCCGTGGATCCATGTCCGACTGAAAATTGAAAAAGCTGTTGAATCCAAAAGAGTGCAGCGTGGCTTCACCTCCGTTGTAATACCACAATTCAATGGGACTGTACCCGTAGCCTATATCAGCCATGGCATTCAGCATCATCATTTCATGATTCCCCATCAGGCAGGCCGCTTCGGTATCAAGGCTCATGATCCGCTCAACCACCTCCCTGGAATGAGGACCCCTGTCAATATAATCCCCCAGAAAAACGATCAACTCCGGAGAGAAACGGAGGATCTGATCAAGCAGCTGATCGAGCAGCCCGATTTCTCCGTGAATATCACCTATGATCCAGTAGTTTTTCATGATCTCCAATCCCCCCACAATGACATCCGGAAAGAATGCTTAAAATAAGGAAAAATTCTATTTTTGATCCATGGCAATTTCTAAAAAACAAAGGTTTGGACTGATCACCTTGATTGTACTGCTCATCCTGGCCATTCTTGTGACCACAGAACCCTGGAAAGGCTCTTCTCCGAAAATTGAAACTGCAATGCTTGATGTTGCTCCCGTGAATATCAGGCTTCACTGGGACAGGCTTGACACCGGCTACCCCGTTTCCCATCTTCCCGATTCTGTACACTCCTATACCGGTTTTGACCTGGCCTACAACGAGACCTATGAACAGGCCTCATGGGTGGTTTATGTGCTGACCCGAGAAGAAGTGGAAAAGGGATATCGGGACCGGACCGATAATTTCAGGGCTGACGCCTCCATTATCTCAGGCTCAGCTGAACTGGATGATTACCGCGGGTCGGGTTATGACCGTGGTCACCTGGCTCCTGCCGCGGATATGAAATGGAGCAGCAAGGCCATGAGCGAATCATTCTTTCTCTCCAACATGAGTCCGCAAAACCCATCCTTCAACAGGGGAATCTGGAAAAAACTGGAAGACCAGGTCAGGGAATGGGCTGTGGAAAAGGATAGCATATATGTGGTGACCGGTCCGGTCCTCTCCACTGTGGAACACTCCATTGGTGAAAGCCGGGTGGGAGTGCCTGAATACTATTTCAAAGTGTTGGCCGATCTCTCGCCTCCCGGACATTCTTTTATAGCCTTTCTGCTTCCCAACGAAGGCTCTTCGGAAGAGCTGAACCATTTTGCCATTTCGGTGGATTCACTTGAACTGTTTACAGGATACAACTTTTTTGCTTCTGCTCCGGACCAGGATGTCATTGAATGGCTTGAACGGCACCTTGATCTGAACAGCTGGAATTAATATTGTATCTTATCCCCCGATGCTACAGCGCCGTTTCTATACCGTTCTTTCGGTTCCCGTATTCATCTACCTGTATGCTTATACGGCCGTAATTGTATTCCTGATCCTGATCCTGGCTTATCTGAAATGGAAACGGGGAATCAGGTTTGTGGCAGGATTCTGGGCAAAAACAGTATTCCCGCTCATGGGAAAAAGACTTCATATCGAAGGAAAAAAGAACATTGTGAAGGGAGAAAAGTACATCCTTTTGGCCAACCATGCCAGCATGTTTGATATCATCGCCATCATGGCATTTTTTCCGGATGCCACCTGGTTTGGACATGAGCGGCTGCTGCGCATTCCACTTTTTAAACAAATGCTCCTTATGACTGATTATATTCCCATGAAAATGAGCAATGTAACCAATACCAGACATATGATCCTAAACTTGCAGGAAAAGGCCAGATTCAATACCGTAGTCATCTTCCCGGAGGGCACCCGGACCCTGAATGGAAAATTGAATCCCTTTTACCGTGGATTTGTCCATTTGCTCAGGGTCACCGGGAATCAGATTTTGCCGGTCTCCCTGAACGGCTTTTATAAGCTTAAACCAAAAAACAGGTTCTATATTAATTTCGGGTCCAAACTGGGAGTGGTCATTCATCAACCCATTGAAGGAGAATACCTGATTTCGGTCTCAGACCGGGAGATTATAAAACGGATTACCGAAGTGATTGAATCTGCAAACACAGACTTTGATTAGATGAATAAGCAGGAGAAATGGGTGTTTATCCTTAACCCGACCTCCGGGGGAGGATATGGAAAAGCGGTGCTCCCGGAACTGGAGCGACAACTTTCAGCACGTTCGCTGGATGCAAGCGTGGTGATCACCGAAGCACATGGCCATGCCACTAAAATTGCCTTTGAACACCTTGAAAAGGGCTTCACCCATTTCATTGCCGTTGGCGGGGACGGAACCATGAACGAAGTTGCTGAACCCCTTATTGGAAGGACAGATGTTACCATGGGGCTGATTGCCGCAGGAACCGGGAATGATTTCATTCAGATCCTTGGTTTCCCGGATCGTTTTTCAGAAGAGCACTGGGTAACTTTCTTTGAGCAGCACACCATTGAAATGGATGCGGGATTGGTCAATGGCAGGCATTTTCTCAATGGGATGGGGCTGGGTTTTGATGCCCAGGTTGCCGCCGAAAATTATGTGGCCCCCGATGAGCTTGCAAAAGGTTCCGGAAAAGGCAAATACATCTGGCACATCCTGAAAATACTGCTGTTTTACAGGGAAGGCCGGGTAACCATTACATCCAGGGGCAAAAGCCGGGAGACCGATTGTTTTATCAATACCATCGCCAATGGCCGCCGTTTTGCAGGAAGTTTCTTTCTCACTCCTGATGCCATCGCCAACGACGGGCTGCTGGATGTCTGCATGATCAAAAAGCTGAACCTGTTGCAACGACTGAAGATTCTCACCATGGTTCCCAAGGGAACCCATGTTACGGACGCGAAGGTGGATTATTACCAGTCAGAAAAACTGTTGGTGGATTTTGGGAAAAAAGTACCGTACCATGTGGACGGGGAACTCTATTTTGATACTAAATTTGAGGTATCGGTGATCCCGTCGGCCGTGAAAATCATTTACAACCCTTACGGGAATCATTTTTTTAAGAACAGTAAGTGAACCAATGACATCTGCCGACGGTTTCAAATACCTGGCTTTTTATGACCTGGACCACACCATCCTGGTGGATAACAGTGCCACCCACCTGATCAACGAGGCCAGAAAAAGGGGTGTGATGACAGAAAGGCATTTCCGTCATGCCATTTGGCTCTCCATTTTATATAAACTGGGTATCGGCAACTCTTCGAAAATGATTATACGGATGCTCTCCTGGTTGAACGGCCTGAGCGAAAAGCTTGTCATCCAGCTTTGCATCGAGGTATTCAATAGCCAGATCATAAACAAGATACGGCCCGAAATCATAGAGACCCTGGAGGAACACCGGTCACGAAACGGGGCCCTGATCCTGCTCTCCTCGGCTTCTGAACCCATCTGTTTTCCGGTCTCAAAGCACCTTCATTTTGACGATATCATCTGTACACGCCTGGAATCCATTGACGGGATCCTCACAGGTCAGACCCTGGGAAATCTGGTTTACGCCCAGGAGAAGGTTAGCAGGCTTCTTTCTTACTGCAAGTGGCATGGTCAAGACCCAGGGGAGGCTTATTATTACGGAGATTCCCATACCGATCAGCATGTGATGGCCTCAGTGGGTAATCCCATTGCTGTTGATCCCGATAAAAAGTTATGTAAAATCGCCCTTGAGAGGAACTGGCCCATCCTGATCCGCAACCGGGCCTGAAAAGCTGCATGCAACCCGGCTGGATTTCACTTGTCTTTAGACAAAACTGACCACCAAATCCAAGTATGGTGAATAGATTTTTATTCTCAATATTACTGGTGACCACTTTCCTGTCCATGGTCGCCCAGGAACCCATTACCCAATCCATCCGGGGAACAGTCGTGGATGCAGTGACCGGTTTCACACTGGTAGGGGCCAATGTGGTGCTTCTGAATTCTGAACCGGTGGTCGGAACCTCCACCGACCAAAATGGAAATTTCATCCTTGGGCAGGTACCCCTGGGGAGACAGTCCATTGAGGTCAGTTATGTGGGATACATCACAAGGGTGGTACCCAACCTTTTTGTCTCAGGGGGCACGGAGACCCAGGTGCAGGTTCAGATGCAAGAGAATAGCACACAAATGGAAGAGGTTGTGGTTCGTTCAGTAAAAAGAAAAGATAAAGCACAGAATGAAATGGCTGTGGTTAGCTCGAGGACTTTTTCGGTAGAGGAGACAGAACGTTTCGCCGGAAGCCTGGGTGATCCTGCAAAAATGGTGGCCAACTATGCCGGGGTCATGACCCATAATGATTCCCGAAATGACATCATCATCAGGGGTAATTCTCCCATTGGAGTGCTTTGGAGACTGGAGGGGGTAGAGGTCCCCAACCCAAATCATTTCAGTGCCCTGGGAACCACCGGAGGTCCGGTCAGCATGGTCAACAACAATCTTTTGAGGGACTCGGATTTTCTCACCGGGGCTTTCCCTGCCGAATTCGGTAATGCCACAGCCGGGGTTTTCGACCTGAACCTGAGATCAGGAAACACAGGGTCCCATGAGTTTCTGGGACAAATTGGCTTCAATGGTTTTGAACTGGGAGCGGAAGGTCCGCTTTTCAAAGTGGGAGAAACACAAAAAGCATCCTACCTGGCCAACTTCCGGTATTCTACCTACGGCTTAATGAATGACCTGGGGATCAATTTCGGAACCGGTGCAGCAGTACCCGGATATATGGACCTCACCTTCATGGTGGACATCCCGGGCACCAAACTGGGAAGGTGGAAACTTTTCGGACTATGGGGTAACAGCTCCATCGAGATGGGCCGGGAACCGGGTGATACCACCGCCACATCATACAATCCTAGGGGCACAGCCACCGATTTCGGATCCGGACTGGGTATGATAGGCCTTTCCAATACCTATTTTTTCAATCCAAAATCCAGGTTGAAAACTACTTTTTCCTACCAGCAAACCCATTCTTATACAATTCTGGACTCGCTTATTAACAATGCCGAGGCCGTGAAACCCATGTACCGCCAGACCGGGCAGGAGAATAAGCTATCCCTCGCCACCCAATTCAGGCAAAAAGTGAATCCCAGAAATGATTACAGCTTGGGGTTTGTTGCTGATTACTTTTTTGTCCATCATATTGACAGTGCATACCTTTCCGATTATAATAAGTTTATTACCACTGCCGATTTCACAGGAAACATGGGTCTTGCAAGAATATACGGTCAGTGGCATCATGCTTTTGGCAATTCATTGAACGGATATGCAGGGATGCATTTTCAATACTTCAGTCTGAATGGAGAGATCTCATATGAACCACGCTTGTCCATGACCTGGCAACCCGGAGCCAACGGCACCTTCAGTCTGGGATACGGACTGCACAGCCAGCTTCAGCCCAAATCGGTGTATATCGCCCAATCCTACGATGAGGCCACTGATACCTATTCCACAACCAACGGAGACCTGGGATATACCAAAAGCCATCATGTGGTTCTGGGTTACAACCACATGCTGGGTAAATACTTCCGTGTTAAAGCAGAAAGCTATTACCAGTATCTCTTTCACATCCCGGTAAGTGATGCATTTCCAGAATACAGCCTGATTAATGCCGGAGACTTCTTTGGTATTGGAGCGGCAGACAGTATGGAGAACAAAGGGACCGGCTACAACTACGGAATTGAACTTACCGTGGAAAAATTCCTGAACAAGGGTTATTACATATTATTTACTTCTTCGTTATTTGACTCAAAGTATAGAGCTGCCGATGAAATCCTCAGGAATACTGCCTTTAATGGCAACTATGTGTTCAACCTCCTGGGAGGCTATGAAAGAAGGATTGGCAAGAAAACATACCTGACCTTTGATTTGAAGGGTGTTCTGGCTGGTGGCCGGCGATACGTACCCATCGACCTGGAAGCTTCCATTGAAGAGGGTATGGATGTGAGGGACTGGAGCCGGGCTTATGATGAGCGCTATGATGATTATTTCAGGACCGACCTGAGGATCGGGGTGAAACTGAATTCAAGAAATTACAGCATGGAATGGGCCATTGATTTTCAAAACCTGACCGGTTATCAGAGCATTTTTATGGAGGTATTTGATGCCGAAAAAGAGGAGATTTACCAGATCTACCAGCAGGGATTCTACCCCATGGTCCTGTACCGCATCCATTTCTAGGGTAAGCTTCACATCTTCGGAAAGATCAAACCTGCGCCCGGTATATTACCTGCATTTTCATGACGCTTTCGTGGAACTCGGGAAACCGTGTCCAAAGATCTTTATCACAAGCCCTCAAATCATTACACTGGATGCAGGCCTGGTATCCCTTCTCAATGGCACATCTGCGCACAGTGCAATGGGTCAGGATGGGACCTTCCGGTTTGTTCCCCGGTTTGCATTTGAAACAGAAGATCTTATCCGGGTCAAATTTGAGACCCAATCGCTCCTTCAGTCCCCACTGTTCGAAAGCCGCCTTCTTCAACTCAGGATCGTTTTTCTCTGACGCCTCAAGGAATTTGCAGTCATCCGGACAGGAATAACTGCAGTAGCAAAGCGTTGACGGATCGATGGGTTTGTCATCCTGCAATGAGAATGCATTTACCTTTTTACCTGTGAGCAGCAAACATCCTCCCATACAGGCTAACGATGTTTTTGCAAGGAATTCCCGGCGCGGAAGTTTAGGATTCATCATTGTTTGGGTTTGGTTGGTAACCCAAGTTACGGAACCTGTATCTGAAATCATAACTTTTTATTGAAGTTGCATTTCCGGGTGTATTTCCTTATTTTTACTTATTCTAAATTAAAATAACCATGAACAAGGCTCCTGATTCAAGATCAAATGATTCTTTCTTCCATCCGAACAAGTCTGTGGTGAAACAAGCGCGTATCAAGGAGTACGACAAACGCTATGCCGAGTCGATCCGAGACAGAGAAGGCTTCTGGTCCAAGGAAGCTGCCTCACTTTCCTGGTATAAAAAATGGGAGAAAGTACTGGATGATTCTGAAAAACCCTTTTACAAATGGTTTACCGGCGGGAAGACAAACATTGTGGCCAATGCCATTGACCGGCACCTTGATTCAGAGACCAAGAACAAACTGGCCCTGATCTGGGAAGGTGAGCCGGGTGATGTCAGGACCTACTCCTACTTCGCCCTGAACAGGGAGGTTTCAAAATTCTCCAATGTACTGAAGGCCATGGGGGCCCGAAAAGGTGACATTATCACCATCTATCTGCCCCAGATTCCTGAGATCATCATTGCCATGCTTGCCTGTGCCAAAATCGGAGCAGCACACAGCGTGATCTATGGCGGTTTTAGCGTGGAAGCACTGGCTGAGAGAATTGCCGATGCACACAGCCGCATTCTGATTACTGCCGACGGAGGATTCCGCAGGGGCAAGCCTACTGAATTGAAAGCCATCGCGGATGAAGCCATGCGCAGGTCACCTACCATCGATGTATGCATCACTGTAAAGCGAACCGGCAAGGAATGCTATATGGAGAGTGACAGGGATTTCTGGTGGCACGACCTGATGGGAATGCCCATTGCTTCTGCCAAGTGTGAAACGGAAGAGACCGATGCAGAGGATCCCCTTTTTGTGCTCTATACCAGCGGTACAACCGGCAAACCCAAAGGACTGGTCCACACCCATGGAGGCTATTCAGTTTATGCTTCAAGTACATTTAAATATGTTTTTGATATTCAACCCGTTGACAGGTGGTGGTGTGCTGCTGATCCCGGCTGGATTACGGGCCACTCTTACATCGTTTATGGCCCCCTGATCAACGGAGCCACCACCCTCATATACGAAGGTGCTCCCAACCATCCCTACCCCAACCGTTGGTGGCAAATGATCGAGAAATATGGAATCAGCCTTTTCTATACCTCTCCCACAGCCATCCGTGGACTGATGCGCTATGGCGCTTCATGGGCCGACAAGCATGACCTGAGTTCGCTCCGATTGCTGGGATCGGTGGGTGAACCCATTAATCCCGAGGCCTGGAAATGGTATCACGAGGTCATCGGAAAGGGTAATTGCCCCATCATGGACACCTGGTGGCAAACAGAAACAGGGGGGTTCATGATCACCCCGCTTCCCATTACCCCTTTAAAACCAGGATCGGCAACGAAACCATTTTTCGGAAATGAGGTTGCCGTAGTGGATGATAAAGGGAAAGAGGTGGAAACCAATACCGAGGGAACACTTGTGGTTAAAAACCCATGGCCGGGAATGGCCCGGACGATCCTTGGCGATCCTGACCGCTTCATTGAAAAATACTGGAAGAAGTATGAAAAACAGGGCTGGTATCTCACCGGTGATTCGGCCAAAATGGACGAGGACGGGTACATATGGATTATTGGACGGAACGATGATGTGCTGAAGGTAAGCGGATACAGGCTGGGGTCAGCTGAAATCGAGAGCGCACTGGTCAGTCACCCGGCAGTAACGGAGGCTGCTGCCATCGGGCTGCCCGACAACCTGAAAGGGAACATCATCCATGCCACGGTGATCCTGACAGATGGATTTTCGGCCTCCGATGCACTTGCCGATGAATTGAAGAATCATGTGGGCAGTGAGATCGGTCCAATTGCCCGTCCGGCCTTTGTGGTCTTTGCAGATGCACTTCCCAAAACGCGTAGCGGGAAGATCATGAGGCGGGTCATTAAAGCCAGGGCCCTGGGCCAGGAGGAGGGTGATCTGACTACCCTGGAGGAGTAAATTGATTTTTCGGGATGATTTATTTAACTTGGCGCTCCTCACAAGTTATTTTCCATGATGAATATTATTGAATTATCCGGTGTAACCAAAACATTCGGATCGGTCAAAGCAGTGGATGACCTCTCCCTTTCTGTGCCCAAAGGGAGCATTTATGGTTTTATCGGACCCAATGGATCGGGGAAAACCACCACCATTCGCATGATTATGAAGATTACTTATCCGGATGCAGGAACTCTCCGGGTTAACGGTCAGGAAAACCAGGATCAGCGGCTCAGGAATGTGGGATACCTGCCCGAAGACCGGGGCCTTTATAAGAAAATGAAACTGGGCGACCTGTTGTTGTTCCATGGCGAACTCAACCAGGGAACTGATTTGAAAAAAAGAATCAGCTACTGGCTCGACCGCCTGGACCTTGCAGACTACAGGGAGAAAAAAGTGGAGACCCTGAGCAAGGGCATGCGGCAGAAACTGCAATTTATCGCCACGATCCTTCATCAGCCCGAGTTGGTGATTCTTGATGAACCTTTCAGCGGTCTTGACCCGGTAAATGCCGAAATAATGAAGGATGTGATCCTGGACCTTCAGAAAAAGGGGGCTACAATCATCTTCAGTACGCATGATATGGCCATGGCTGAAATGATGTGTGATTACATCTTTATGATCTATAAGGGAAAGAAAGTACTGGATGGCACCCTTTTGGAAATCCAGGACCAGTATGGCAATGATACGCTCCGAATCCAGTCAGAGATGGGAGCCGCAGCCCTTGAAGGAATAGCGGGAATTGAACATGTGAATAATTTTGGAAAGCTGCAGGAGGTTCGCCTGGCCCCGGGGACAGATCCGCAGAAGGTCCTGACCGAACTGCTGCCAAAGACCCGCATCAGCAAATTTGAGATCACCAAACCTTCGCTTAATGATATTTTTATCCGGATTGCATCCCCGGAAAGAAAGGAGGCCAACAATGAATAAAATTATAACCCTGTTCAAACGGGAATACCGCGCAGCTGTTCGCACCAAAGGCTTCATCATCACCCTGGTTATGCTTCCGCTCATGATGGGAGGCGGATTCCTGGCCATGATGATCATGGAAAAAAACCAGGATACAGACGATAAGCAATTCGCCGTCATAGATCATTCCGGATTGATGAAGGAGTATCTGGAGAAGGCCGTTGAAGAGAGAAACCAGAACGATATCTTCCATTCATATACAGGTGATAAGATTGCACCAGCCTACGAAATCGAGTTTGTTGAACCCGACAATGATCATCCCCTGGACCAGCAACTGGCACTGTCCAACCGTGTCAAATCAGCCGAACTGCATGCCTTTATCGAAATTGGGCCCGGCATACTGCATCCTACCGAAGAATCCCCGGCCTATCTCAGGTACTATACCGAACACTCTTTCAATGATGCCCTGAGGTACTGGTTCAGGGATGCTGTCAATAACAATCTCCGAAAGCTCAGGGCACAGGAATTGAATCTGACCCAGGAACAAACCGATGATATGCTGCGGTGGATCGATGTGGAGGGCATGGGGCTTGTATCGGTGGACAAAAAAACCGGGGAACAACAGGAAGCTGAAAAAACCAATGAATTGCAATCCTTCCTGGTGCCCTATGTGATGCTTATTCTCATGTTCCTGCTAACCATGATGAGTGCCATACCCCTTCTCAGTGCGGTCATGGAGGAAAAAAATGAGAAGATCGCTGAGGTGCTGCTGGGGACCATCACTCCATTCCAGTTTATGATGGGCAAAGTATTGGGGGGGATCGGTGTGGCGCTGACCACTGCAAGTATTTACATCCTGGCCGGCATATTCACCCTGACCCAGCTTGGATTTGATTCCCTCATCCCCTACCAGGTGCTGCCCTGGTTCTTTGTTTACCTCATCCTGTTCATCGTCATGGTAGGTACCGGGATGGCGGCGTTGGGAGCCACATGCAATGACAACAAGGATGTGCAGTCGCTGACTTTTCCTGCGATGCTTCCCATCATTATCCCCATGTTCCTGATCGCCCCGGTGATCTCCGATCCCATTGGGCCACTGGCTACTTCCATGTCACTGATCCCGCCCTTCACACCCACCATGATGGTGATCAGGTTGGCTACATCGGTGACCATTCCCATCTGGCAGCCCATAGCCGGACTGCTGGGGGTGATACTGTTCACGCTCTTCAGCGTCTGGGTCGGAGCCAGGATTTTCAGAACTGCCATACTGATCCAGGGACAGAAGCCCACCATCGCCACACTTTTTAAATATGCATTCAAAAAGTAGTGCTCAGCCCAGTACTTAGTGCATTTTACTAAGTACTCGGCACTAAGCACTATGCATCTTGCACTAATTCTGGAACTTAGGATTTTTGTCGGAATTTGGGAAATAATATCCCCGTCTTTTTTCTGTATGCTTTGTAATCCTCTCCAAATTCTTTGATAAGGAGTTGCTCCTCATACCGTGCGATATAAATATAAAAGGCCAGAATCACCAGCCAAAAGATGGCAGAAGCAATGGACAGTGTAATGAGGATGGCTCCCAGGTAAAACAACAGGGCACCGGTGTAGATGGGGTGCCTGACAATTCGAAAAACTCCTGAACTGATGATTTCCGGTTTTTGACGTGCGGTTCCGAATACAGCTTTCATCCCGCCGCGAGCCAGGAACCATCCGCAAAAGAGGACCACTCCTGCGGCAGTAATTCTAATATAGTCCGGAACTGTGTCCCTCAGAAAGGTTGAGTAACGGAAGATAAATGAATCGGTGATCCAAACCACCAGGAAAAGAACCAGCATGACCAGTTGTATGGCATCCCCCCAGCGGTACTCCCCTGTGAGATGTGGATGTCCGGTATGTTTCCTTGTACTCACCATATGAATATCATCTTTTCCCGATTTTCAGGTAATCCTTCAGGTATTTGAACCCATCAGCGTAACTTACCCTGGGATTGTATCCCAGAATTTCTTTGGCATTTGTAATATCAAACCAGTGATTGGTGCACATCTCCCTGATGGCATGGCGGGTCATAAAGGGTTCCGATTTTATCTTGAAGAGATGGTGAAACCATTCGGATGTTCCGGCGGCCAGCGTGGCCAGCCTTTCCGGGATCTTCTTGTGAACAGGCGGATACCCGGCTATCTGAATGATTGAGTTGATGAAATCCCAAACCCTTGCCGGCTCCCCGTTGGTAATGAAAAGTATCTTTCCTGCCGCTTCAGGATTGGATTCCAGACCATAGGCAGCAAGCATCAGTGCATCAACCATATTGTCGATGTAGGTTGTATCAATAAAGTATTCCTGGTCTCCAATCCGCCTTAACTTTCCGGATCCGGCCCTCTTCAGTACTCCGGGAATCAGATGGGAATCATATGGGCCCCAAACCAGGTGCGGGCGCAGAGAGATGGTTTTCAGTTTCTCCGAATTCGCCTCAATGATCAGTCTTTCGGCCATGGCTTTTGTGGAGGCGTAGTGGGAACCATGGTTGGCGGGATATGGATGGGATTCATTAATCCCTTCCAGGTCGCTGCCGTCAAATACCACGCTCGAGGAACTGGTGAATACGATGCGGCCAACACCCTGTTTCCTGCAAGCCTTGATCACATTGAAGGTACCGGTCACATTGGTGGATTCATACTCCTTATAATCCCCCCAGATACCTACCTTGGCTGCCAGGTGAAAAACCAGATCTTTGCCTTTACAGGCTTTTTCCAAAGCTTCCTGGTCCCTGATG
The DNA here is from genome assembly GCA_964453785.1 of uncultured Bacteroides sp. Lineage (GTDB taxonomy): Bacteria > Bacteroidota > Bacteroidia > Bacteroidales. The sequence continues at coordinate 8,523 of CAYVRK010000026.1, read as the reverse complement.
TCTGCCTGGATGCTGGAGATCCCCAGTGCCCAATGCAAAGGGTATTCCCTGCGGGAATAACTGGTTATCTTATGGCCTTCTGCGATTAATCGCTTGATCAGGGCCATACCCATAAAACCTCCTCCACCGGTAATCAGGACTTTCATACTTTCGATATAGGCTTATAAAAGTAGCGATAAAATTAATAGGCAAGACTTATTTCGCCTGTAAAGGATATTCTTCAGATCCATCGGCAAATCTGGCAAACCGGCCTTTTTCCGAACCGCCGTGAACCTGTTCATGCCCGGGCCAGGGCCAACCTCCAAACCTGGTTTCCTGATATTCCGCATAGGTCTGTTGTATTTCGGCCCGGGTGTTCATCACAAAGGGCCCGTAAGTGACCACAGGTTCAGCGATGGGCCTTCCCTGCAACAGCAGGAAACGACCTGGAGAGGTACCGTTTTCAATGGTGGAAGGAAGGTGGGCCTCCGTTTCCAGTGCACAATGTGAGAAAAACGACCGTCCATTAATAAGCATGGAATCACCACCGAAGAAATAGAGCGTGCGGTTGATCCCCTCTGATGCCATGGGTAATTCCCATCGGGCGCCCGGTTCCATCTCAAGATACATGATGGCCACCTCATTCTGTGGATCGGAAGCCCATGAATCGGGGGCCGGATCCGGTGCTTTGGTATTGCTTATGGCACCAGCCACAATTTCAATCTTAGCTTCCCTGCCTGAAGCGTCCTTATGGGTGTGGACAGGAACCTGCTCATGCCAGAGCATGGTATAGTGCGGATCCACCATTTTCCGGGCCCTCGGCAGGTTGAGCCAGATCTGGAACAGTTCAAGCGGATTTTCACCTTCACCGTTCAGCAAAGGAAACATTTCAGCATGCTGAATACCTTTACCGGCTGTCATCCACTGTATATCCCCATGGCCGTAACGGCCAGCCCCTCCCATGGAGTCAGAATGGTCCACGATGCCCTTACGCACCACGGTAACCGTTTCAAAACCCCTGTGGGGATGCACCGGAAAGCCCGGTACTTTTGTTCCATGATACATCCTCCATCCATCCTTCACGACAAAGTCATTGCCCATATTCCTTCCTTCCAGGGAAGTGCCGGGTCCGAATTCATTGTTCCCGCGCGGATATGCATCCGAATGATATACACAGAAAAGAAAGGGGTCCCGGGTTTCCCAGGAAAAATCAAGCGGCCTGGTGGATTTTACCACATCACGTTCCTTGTTCATTCTATCTCCTTTACAAGAGATAACAACTTTTGGAACGGTTTGTTACCGGCCCGAAGAAACATGAGACACTCAATTCTGCAAATAGGAGATGTGCTGATCAGGATCAAGTAACTGGGTATACCTGTAGGAATGTACTCCAGTGACTACGACACCCTCCCCGGAAACCTGATAGGTACTTCTCTCACCGGCAACCCTTGAGAAATATACCTCATGTTCCCTACCCATCTGATCGACCTTGATCACATGAACCAGGTTCTCATCCATGGCCGCATCCAGGTTGCTCATACAAAGGGGACAGAAAAAGTCAACCCGCTCCCCCTCCTGGAAGTTGAATTGTGGATGCTTGATGCTGCTATAGTTCCCCACCTCGGGATGAAGGAGCAGTAATCCTTTCTCTCTCATTGTATTACGAATTTTAAACACAATGTAATCCCCAACCCTCAAATGCCCTCTGCAGTGTGGGCACAAATAGTGATTTTCCATAATTTTGTTCATTAGGATTCAGCTGTTTCCAAGTTACGAAAAGGGGCCCCATATGTCAATAATTACCTTATATTTATTGCAATAAAACCTCAATCACATGAAAAGACAAAACATCCTATCCGGATTCGGAATCATTCTTGCTGTGGGATCCGCTTGGGGGCTGGTTGAATTTGGCGCAGGTTTGGGCCTCCAGAAATGCGCAACACTGATGACAGGAGCGATCCTTACCGGTCTTTCTTTTTTCTGGCTTTCACTGATATGGAGTGTGTCAAAGCGCCTGGTTCCTGTACTGATGATCATGGCCATTGCCATGGCGTTCAAATGGCTGGACGCTATGCTCCTGCATGTTGCCTGGAACCACGGCTCCGTATTAAATCCCATGTTTGCATTTTTCACGGCCATGGCCGGTTTTATCATCCTGATTGCACTGTTTAAAAAAGGCTTTTTTAAAAATCTGATCAATCGCATCCTGATTGGAGGGGGTGCTGCCATCATTGCAACAGCCATGTTCCCTTTGGTAAGATTCGCCACCGGCATTCCGGCCTGCACCTATGCAGCCACAAACATTCCACTTGCTATCTATACTGCCCCGGTGGCAATCCTGATCGCCATGATTACCGTCCCCCTGGGATACAAGGCTGCCATATGGCTTCATGATGAAGCGCTCATGGGAGATCCGGTCCGGCCTGCCACACTTTTTTCAAGATTATGGTCCCCTGCTCTGTTTGTAGCTAGTGTAATCATTATTATCGCTGTCAGGATGATATGAAAAACATCCACCACCAACTGCTTGACTATCTGAGATCCGGAGAAAAGATCGTACTCGCTACGGTGATCCGCACTTCAGGTTCCACTCCACAAAAACCAGGAAGTTCAGCCCTGTTCAGTGACAAAGGAGTGGTTGCAGGCACGGTGGGAGGGGGACTCCTGGAAGGTGAAGTGCAGCAAATTACACAACACGTCCTGATTTCCGGTATATCAGACCAGTACTATTTCAACCTGGATTCGGACCAGGGCGAAGATGGTGCCATCTGTGGCGGTGAGGCAGAGGTTCTGGTTGATGCAAATCCGGTAGCCTCCGGGCAGGCTCTTGAAACAATGGCAGATTCCCTTTCCCAAAGAAAAGGAGGATATATGACCACTGTAGTAACCGAAAACCCGGGCAATGGCCGTACCATAGAACGTTTCTGGATTACCGATGAAACTCCGCTTCTAAAACCAGCAGGACTGGATCAGCTTATCTGGGGTACCATTTCAGAGTATATCTCTGGTAAACCCGGACCGGGTTTTAAAGAACTGTTGATCCAATCCCAAGCGGAGGGTGAAAACCGGAGCGTGTTCATTGAGCCTATGAATCCAATGCCGCACCTGGTAATTGCAGGTGCCGGACATGTGGGAAAAGCCCTGGCTCATCTGGGGGCACTGCTGGATTATGAAATAACCGTCATCGACGACCGGCACGAATTTGCCAACAGGGGGAATATCCCGGATGCAGACCGGTTTATTGTAGATAACATCGGTACATCCATGCAGGGGCTGAATCCCGGTGCAGACACCTATATCGTCATTGTCACCAGGGGCCATGATCATGATGCCGAGGCCCTGAAACCCTGTATAGGCTCAGCTGCAGCGTATATCGGGATGATTGGCAGTGCCAACAAGGTGGCCATTATGAAAAAAAGGTTTATTGAGAGGGGCTGGGCCACCGAAGAACAGTGGTCCGGGATTCATACCCCGGTTGGTATTCCCATTGGATCAAAATCGGTCCAGGAAATTGCAGTCAGTATTGCCGCCCAGCTGGTCAAGGTCAGAAGCCAAATCCATTCGGATCATGTTACATAACCGGGCTATCATACTGGCTGCAGGTTCATCAAGACGGATGGGAACGCAGAAAATGCTGCTTCCCATTGGGGCGGGTACCATGATTGAAACTGTGATCAACAATGTAAAGCAATCCAGGGTCGACAGCATCCTGGTTGTGGTGGGGGCAGACCATGAAAAGGTCAGGAAAGTGATTGATAAGTTGCCTGTAGAGATATGCTACAATGCGAACCATGAATCGGGAATGCTCTCATCGGTTTTGTGCGGATTCAACGGGTTGCCCGAACAAACGGGAACTGCACTGATTTTCCTGGGAGACCAGCCCGGAATACCCCCTCAGGTCACCAATGCGGTGATCGATGCTTACAATGACTCCCTGCACGGGATTGTCATCCCGGTTTATGACAACCGTCGCGGTCATCCCTTGTTGGTGGATTATAAATACAAACGGGAGATTGAGCGGCTTGACTTTGAATCGGGATTAAGGTCGCTGATGCATCATTTCCCGCAAGATGTGCTGGAGGTGGATGTGAACGAACCAGGTATCCTGATGGATATTGACACCAAGGAAGACTACCATAAAACCCAATAAACAATGAAGGAAGAACTGATCCGGTTTACCCTGAATGGTAAAGAAACTGAAATTTCACTCGATCCAACCCTGACCCTGCTCTGGGTCCTGAGAGATCAATTTGGCCTGACCGGAACCAAATACGGATGCGGTGGCGGTTTTTGCGGGGCATGCACAATTATCATGAATGGTGAAGCCGTCCGTTCATGCATGCTTCCTGTTGCCGGAGCAGCCGGCAGTCAGATTCTGACCATAGAAGGATTGTCCTCCAATGGCAAGCTTCACCCGTTACAAAATGCCTTTTTGGAGAAAGATGCCCTTCAGTGCGGATTCTGCACCCCCGGGATGATTATGAATGCATATGGCCTGCTGATCAACAATCCCGAGCCTACCAGGAAAGAGGTAATCGAGGCCATGGAAGAAAACCTCTGCAGATGCGGAGCACACATCAGAATAATCGAAGCCATACAGGCTGCAGGCAAAGAGATGAAAGGAGGAACCCAATGACGAAAAAGACCAGGAAAAGAATGGGACTGGCCACCACAAAAGACAGGCTGGATCTGAAACGACGGGATTTTCTTACACTGCTTGGCGGGGGTATTGTGGTTTACTTTGGAACAGGAAATCCAAAAGAGCTTACGGCCATGCCCATGGCCCAGCGCCGTGAATTGCCCGAAGATTACAACGCTTTCCTCCGGATTGACCTGGACGGAACGGTGCATTGTCATACCGGGAAAATTGAAATGGGACAGGGCCCCATTACCTCTCTGCCCCAACAAATCGCTGATGAACTGGACGTAACCATAGAATCGGTGAAAATGGTCATGGGAGATACCTTGCTCTGTCCGTATGATGCAGGCACCTGGGGATCCCTGACCACCCGTGAGTTCAGCCACTATTTGCGCGCTGCAGGAGCTGAAGCGCGTGCGATCCTTCTGGAGCTTGGCTCCGAATACCTGGGGATTCCGGTGAAAGACCTACAGGTAAGCAAGGGTATCATCAGTGGCACATCCAATCCAAAGAAGCAGGTGAGTTACGGGGAACTGGCCCGCGGGAAACGAATCGAACGGTTCATGGATGAAAAGCCGGAGGTGAAGGACCACACCCGGTTCCATTATGTGGGCCAATCACGACGTCACGCGGACGGCCTTCAAAAAGTGACCGGGAAGGCCGTATATACCGGCGACATGAAACTACCGGGAATGGTATATGCCAAGATCCTTCGCCCCCCTTCACACCTTTCAAAACTGGTTTCGGTGGATTACTCTGAAGCTGAAGAAATGGAAGGCATTGAGGTGGTAAGAGATGGTGATTTGGTGGCAGTGCTTCATGAGGTTCGCGAACATGCCGAGGTGGCGCTTTCCAAAATAAAAGCAGAATTCACAGAGGATGATCTGAAGGTGGATCATCATACAGTTTTTAAATACCTTCTTGAGGCACCCTCCAGCAGCAGGGAAGTTGCCAGTCAAGGAAACCCCGAAGAAGGTGAGAAGCTCTCCCAGGAAATCATTGAAAGTGAATTCCACGACGGATATGTGGCCCATTCACCCATGGAGCCTCATGCAGCCCTGGCCCTTTGGGAGGGTGACCATGTAACCGTTTGGGCTTCGGCCCAATCTCCCTTTGGTGCCCAGGATGAAATAGCCCGGAAGATGGAGATGGACCTTGAACAAGTCCGGGTGATCTCACCTTTCGTCGGGGGAGGTTTCGGCGGGAAAATCTACCATCCCCAGGCTGTTGAAGTGGCCAGGGTGGCCAAACTTGCCGGGAAACCTGTTATGCTCATCTATACCCGGGAAGAGGAGTTCTTCATGGATTATTTCAGGCCGGCTGCTGTGGTAAAGATCCGGTCGGGGATCACCGCCGACGGCAAGATCGCCCTCTGGGATTATAGACAGTATTTCGCAGGGAACAGGGGATCCGATACCATTTACGCTGTTCCCCATGCCCTTACCACCGGTTACAGTGAACAACGGGGTACACAGGTCCACCCGTTCCCCACCGGTGCCTGGCGTGCACCGGCCAACAACACCAACACCTTTTCAAGGGAATCCCAGGTAGACATCATGGCTGCCAGGGCGGGCGTGGATCCGGTCCGGTTCAGGCTTGACAATCTGGCCGATGAGAAAATGATCGCAGTGATTGATGCACTCACAGAGAAGTTTGGGTATACCCCTGCGGTTGGGCCAAGCGGCCGGGGGATCGGAATGGCATGCGGGATCGATGCGGGAACCTGGGTTGCCGTAATGATTGAAGTAAATGTTGACGTGAAAACAGGTAAAGTGCAACCCATAAGGGCTGTATGCTCTCAGGATATGGGATTGTGCGTGAATCCGCAAGGGAGTATAATACAGGCCGAAGGGTGTGTAACCATGGGTATGGGATATGCCCTTTCAGAGGATGTGGAGTTCAGGGGCGGAGATGTGATAACTTCCAACTTTGACACCTACCAGCTACCGCTGTTCTCATGGGTTCCTGAAACGATCGATACGGTAATACTGGACCGGATGGATCAGCCTCCCCAGGGTGGCGGAGAACCGGCCATCATCTGTATGGGCGGGGCTCTGGCCAATGCCATTTTCGATGCCTGCGGAGCAAGGGTCTATCAGATGCCTGTCACGCCTGAGAGAATACTGGAAGCTTTGAAGAAAAATTAAACGTAGTATTACAGGGAATCTATTAACTCGTGGATGTCCTCCTGTGTGTTAAATACATTGACACTGATCCGGATGTTGCTTCCCCGAAGTGATACAAATACATTCCTTGACTGAAGCTCTCTGACCAGTTGCTCTCCTTCTGTCCCCGGGGGAAGAGGAAGTGCCATCAGGTGATGTGCCCTGTATGCCTCATCCTCAACCCTGGATCCCCTTTCCCGGAAAAACCGTATTAGCGGCTCCGACAGGACGCGTGAATACTCCTGAATCTCCCTTACTCCCCATTCAAGCAATTGCCTGAGGGCTTCGCCCAACATGGGTACCAGAATAAAATTGCTGCTCTGCCCCACATCATACCGCACCGCTCCACTTTTGTAACCCTCCACATAGTTGGTTAGCCTGTCGAATCGTTCCGAACCGGGACGGGTCATCCAGGATTCCTCCAGCGGAACCCCATCGTTAAAATCTTCATGGATAAAGGAGAGTGCCGTTGAATAGGGTCCCATCAACCACTTGTAGGCGGCACATATCAGTGCATCGATATTGAATTTCTTCACATCCATGGGCAATGCGCCCACCGACTGGGAGCCATCCACGATCAGCCTGGCCCCCACCTCCCTGCACCGGTTCCCGATCTGTTCCAGGTCAAATTTGGTACCATTCATCCAGTGCACCGAGGCCATCACCACGAAAGCTGTTTCCTGCCCTATGGCCTCCAGGATCCTTTCGTTCCAGTCCCTGGCCTTTTCAGGCAAATCCTCATTCCGGGCAACGACCCTCAACCCGGCTCCATGCTCATTGCACCATCTTTGGGCAGTATAATAGCAACTGGGAAACTCTTCGGATATGGTCAGTGCATGCTGTCCCTTCCGGTAATGAATATTGGAGATAACACTGTTCATGCCATAGGATACCGAGGGCATCACTGCAACCTGCGCAGGTATGCAGTTGACCATCTGGCCGAACCGCTCCCTTACCTCTACCACGCCGGTAAAAAAATCGGCCGGTTTGATGGATAGCGGGTTCCGCTTTCGTTGTATTCCTTCAATGCCCTTCTCTTCCACCGAACGGAGCAGGGGCGACATGTAGGCACAATTGAGATAATGGATCCCTTCGGGGATACGAAACAGGTGTTTTTGACAATTCATATGCTGGTTATTGCTATTTCATTTGAATCATTTCCTCTGATGAGGATGGCATCGCTGATGGAGGAAGCGAGCCGGTACTGTAATATCTCCTGGTAGTCATCCGAGCGGTACCACGCTTCAAAATCCTCCCTGGAATCAAACCTGATCAGAACAGCCCTTCCGGGTTTCCATTCACCTTCCAGGAGCTGGGGGTCTTTATCCACCGCCAGGTAGGTTCCCCTGTACATGGAAAAAACCTCTTCTGCCATGTCCAGGTATTTCTGGTATCCCGCTTCATCCCTGATGTGAATATTTGCCATAAAGTAGTAGCTCATGATTTCGTGGATTGTAAAATATTGGATCAAATTAGCAAGTTTGGGCGGAAATCAGGACACCCATTGGGAGAATTCTAACAGGTATTCCATAAAATACCTACTCCAACAAGCTGCCTCTTTAATTGAGGCCTATATTTGGCAGTAACTCAGAATTAAACTAAATTTGCCCCGCAAAATTGAAGCCCCTTGGCACAAATGATACCGGGAGCTTCGATCATGTAATTTCGGCTCCATAGTTCAAGGGATAGAATAGCGGTTTCCTAAACCGTAGATACAGGTTCGAGTCCTGTTGGAGCTAC
>CAYVRK010000025.1:46161-70789 GCA_964453785.1 uncultured Bacteroides sp. | reverse complement strand
CGTCCGGATCTGTGGGGGAGCGGGGAGGTAACGACCCGCTCTACCCGGACCCTTTGGCTGAATTTGAGGTATATCCGCCTGTTTTTGTAACTGCCCTGGAAAACGCACCTCTATCTTTTTCAAGCATACATCACCCTCTTGCTGCCTACCTATTTCCTTAAGCATTACTGACTGGGAGGCCATTAGGCCGTATACTGCTTCTCTTACAAAGCGCTGTGCAGTTTTATCCAAATCCTGAGAGAGTATCCCCGAAAATCTTGTAAATTTATTCCTGAACTTATTAGCTAAATGGCTGAAGTTCACTTTGTATCCTCCTGTGTTTGTGTGTCGTAATACAAATATAAACAGGAGGATACTCTTTTCCCAGCCAAAAGAAAGTATCCCCATTTTTTTGCATTTATCACTTGTAGAGTACCTGATTCTCAGGTATAGCCTACAACTCAGAGAAATTCAGAGGAAATTTCGGGATGTCCAAAAACGGAGCCGGCCAATAACTTTATTTGTAATTAGATCTTTGTTGTATTGTATACTGATTGGCTTGCTTGCTGCCGGATGCGACAGTAATCCGGATGAACAGAAACCCAGAATTGCTTTTGGCAATCTGGATCGAGAATGAACCGGGATTCCAGGCCGACACCGCCAATTTGTATAAAGATCCTTTCGCCTACCCTCCTGATAGTTGGGAAAGCGGGGATACCCTATTCCATAGTAGTGTAGTCTACGCCAACAACTGCTTCTCCATTCCCATGGACCAAATCTGCTACATTGGATTAAAAAAGACGAATGGGACAAGGCTGGGATGGATCCGCCTGGGTGTTTTCGGCTACTACAAAGTCCTGGTGTTGGAGAGTGCAATCCAGCATATTTATTAGTTTTCTTGGTTTCAAGGTTGCGATATACTAATTTCGCCGGTGTATCAGTTATTTAAATCCATGAGAAAAATCATTCTGTTTGCCGCACTGACCGCCCTTGCTGCCGGTTGTTTTGCACCCGCTAAGATGCAGATAAATGTTACACCACTGGGGGAGGAGGTTCCCGGGACCACGGGTCAGTATCTGTATGCACTGCCACAGACAGTGTTGAAGGTGGAGCTTGTCTGCCAGGAAATGAAGTTTGTGCCCGGCCCGTACAGGGAATATGCCGAAAAGTACCTGGGCATTACCGAGGTGATCAGGAGCAGCTTCAGCACTTGGAAGATCCTCGATGTGATGGTCTCTTCCCACGCAGAACTGGATCCTGAAATGGTGTTTCAGGTGAATGTGCTGAAAGGAGAATTCGATAAGGCGGTTATGGCTCCCCTGGTGGATAAGGGGATCATCCTTGACGGAACAGATTTGGTCAAGGAGGAGATTAGAAGCGCTTTGCTCGGATCTGCTGTGATCAGGGATTATATGGGTTATAAAGACCTGGGGATCGAGTCCAATTTTGCCGAGCGCACCGAGACCATGTACAAGACCATTGTGACAGACACCTCTTTTGTGAAGGTGCCGGTTGACCGCACCATTACCGAACAGAAATTACTTTCTACCAAGGCAAAGGAGGCTGCTGATTTCATACTGGAGCTGCGTACCAGGAGGTTTGAATTGCTCACAGGGGACTATGAGGTCTATCCACAGGGTGTAGCCATGGAAGCCACCCTTGAAAAGCTGGATGAGTTGGAAGCTTCATACCTGACCCTTTTCACAGGTAAAACATTAAGCAAAACATCGAAGATGTCATGGTTTATCGTTCCCAGGTCGGGCGAGGAATTTTCAACATACAGACTGGGTATGTTCTCTAAACAGTTGGGATTTGTTCCTGAAGATCTCATGGAAGGCTCTCCACTCGAGGTATTGGTAAGCCCCCTTGGTAAAACCGGTGATATAGGTGCTTACTATGCCGGGAAAAAGACCGGGACCTTCAACAATGAACTCTTTTACAGGTTGCCCGATGTGGTGGATCTGAAAATAAGGCTTGGAGAAGAGGAACTGAGTACGCACCGGATTTCAGTTTATCAGTCCGGGGCTTTGATCGCAAGCCCGGTTAAATAATCTTCTTAAAGTTTTCTAAGGCTTGTTACCTGGATCTGTTGACGATCAGGCGTAAGGACCTTCAGGAAATAGACACCATTTGTATAGTATGATGTATTCAGAAGGATGATATCTCCCGGATTCACCTGTCTGTGCAGTACCTGACTGATCAAACGCCCGGTAACATCCTGAACTTCGATGTAAAAATCGCCTGTGGTTTCTATTTGGAAACGTATCCTGAGTTCGTCTCCCACCGGGTTTGGATAGACTGAAATGCCCCAGTTCACCTGGTTCTCCTCAATCCCAACATCAATATCGAAGGGTTGTTGGAATCCCTGGGTCAGAACCAGGCCGGTTCCTGTCAGGGTTGAGACTGCCAGTTCACCCAGCGTCCAGGAAATGCTGATGTCATCTCCCTCGAAGTATCCACCCCCTGCGGATAGAACACTGGGAGAAAGCTGTATCTTCTGTGAATGGAGGGAACCCGCTGTTAAAATTACCAGGAAAAGGAGGGATATCGGTTTTTTCATGGATCAGGTATTTGTTCAAATTTCCGAAAAAACCGGATAAGGACCAAGTCTTTTACAACAATATCACGTTCAGAGGGTAGAAATGTTGAAGAGATTGTAAATCTATAATCTTGGTTATATATGCCCGTGAGGCAGCCTATAAACTTTTATGAAGCAAAAATTTTAAGCAACGAACGGGCATGCATAACAAAAAAAGGGCTATACCTTTTTATGCGGTCTCTTTGGTAATATGTTGGAAAAGACTACTTTGCAGGTATGGCTTCCAGTATGGCCACCAGAAAATCCCAGAATTTCTTCACAGTTCCGATCTCAACCTTTTCATCAGGTGAGTGGGGAAAACGGATGGTGGGTCCGAAGGAGATCATATCCAGATTGGGATATACCCCCCCCAGCAAACCACATTCGAGACCTGCATGGATGGCTTTGACCTCAGGAATCTTCCCAAATTTCCTGTTATAAACCTCCCGGCACACTTTCAGAATGGGTGACTCCATGTTGGGTTTCCAGCCAGGATAAGCCCCTGTTAATTCAACTTCTGCATCCATCAGGTGAAAGACTGCTGCAATTTTCCATGCAGTGGCTTCTTTGGCACTGTCCACTGAGGAGCGGGTCAGATTCAGGGCAAGGAACCGGCCCTCTTTTACCTTCACAACGGCCAGATTGTTTGACGTTTCCACGAGTCCTTTCATGGACTGGCTCATGCGCTGAACTCCGTTGGGACATGCAAAGACCGCCCGGATGATTTTCCTTTGCTCGGCGGCCGGAACCACTTTGGAAGGAGTCCCGGTTTTCTCACAGGTGAATGAGAGGTCCGGTTCGGTCTCTGCAAATTCATTCCTGTAGATCTCATTGTAACTGGCCACCAAAGTTTCAAATGCATTTGCAGATTTTTCAGGAACCAGGATAACAGCTGAGGATTCCCTGGGGATGGCATTTCGCAGGTCTCCGCCTTCGGCCCGGGACAAGCGGATAAGCAGATCAGATTCTGCCTGCATCAGAAACCGGAAAAGGACTTTGTTGGCATTGGCTCTTCCCAGTGGGATATCCAGGCCCGAGTGCCCACCTTTCAATCCTTTGGCATGAATCAGGTAGGCCACATGGCCTGAAGGGGCATTTTCCTCAGTATAGGATTTGGAAGCAGATACATCGATGCCACCGGCGCATCCTACATAAAGTTCTCCTTCATCTTCTGAATCCATGTTGAGCAGGATATCACCATCCAGCAGTCCGGGTTTGAGCCCGAACGCCCCGGTCATACCGGTCTCTTCATCGATGGTGAACAGCGCTTCCAACGGTCCGTGAACCAGTCTGGTGGATTCCAGGACAGCCATGGCTGCAGCCACGCCAATCCCGTTGTCGCTTCCCAGGGTGGTGCCGTCGGCAGTGACCCACTCACCATCAATCGTGGTCTGGATAGGGTCTTTTTCAAAATCAAAATCCTTGTCACTGTTCTTTTGAGGCACCATATCCAGATGTCCCTGCAAGACAACTGTTTTCCGGTTTTCCATTCCGGCTGTGGCGGGTTTCTTTATGATCACGTTGCCTACCTCATCCACGATGGTTTCCAGTCCGAGGTTTTCACCGAACTGTTTCATATACGCAATAACTTCAGCTTCATTTTTTGAAGGCCTGGGAATCTGGGTGAGTACATGGAAGTGCTTCCATACCTCAACGGGTGTTAAATCTTTGATTGAACTCATTTTGTTTTCTTTTATAAATTTATAGGCACAAGGTTTCAAGGACATGATCATAGAAGAAGAGACGTTGTGCCCTCTTTTTTTCATGTTATTCAGGAATTACACTGCTGGGAAGCTCCAGTCCGTATTTCTGCTTTGCGTCGGCTTTTTTCAGCTGAAATGCAAGATAAATGGAGATGACTCCAAGAATCACCAGCATGAAGATAGGCACGGTATAGTTGTAGCTCATCTCCCCGGCACGGATGGATTCCAGGTCATTCCGGTTGGCCAGGTCCAGTACAGCCCCGATGCCCCAGAAGAAGAAGAGCAATCCGTAATTCTGAATGGTGAACATGGTCGCATAGGCGGTTCCCAGTCGGCTCTCCTTTACAATCTTTGCCACAGAGGGCCACATGGCAGCGGGGATCAGTGAAAAGGCAATGCCCAGGCTGACCAATCCAAAATATCCAAGTACTTCGCTGTTAAACAAGGATAGGGAGATGTGGGCGAAAATGAGCAGGACAGAACCCACGATCATCAGTGATGCCGCCCTTCCTTTCTTATCCACATAGTTGCCGAATATGGGTGTGAACAGGATGGTACCCATGGGGATCAGGCTGGCGGTTTTTGGTCCGTTTTGCAACCAGACCGACAGCGTACTTCCCCAGAGACCCTTGATGAACAGAACAAACAGCAGCCCGATCACAACCATTGAAGCGATTTTTCCACTCACATTGTTAATTTTTGAGGGGATCATGGAGAATCCGAGACCGAAAAAGAAAAGTCCCAGGTAAATGGCCACATTGCCCAGGGACTGGCTGCCAAACAGGCTGAAGTAACCTGCACTCAGCGGCAATTCGTAAGAGAATCCGAATTTATTGACCAGCAGGTCGGGTGCATACTGTATGAACGGGAACACTGCCGAATAGAAGAATACGCAGAGCAGCGCGATGTAAATAAAAGACCGGTTTTTCAAAAGGGCGATCAGGTCTGAAAATTTAAACTCTTCCTCCGTGGCTGTTTCACCGCTGGCAACCATGGCAGCCTTGTCCTGCTTGTCAAGGGTGTAATCGAATACGGTATAAACCAGGAAAACAATCAGGGCAATCCCGATCAGGGTGGCAGCAAAAGCAACCGCCGGGGGGACACTGTTGCCACCAATATCGATCGACAGTGCCAGTCCCATGGCCGATCCCAGTCGTCCAAATCCCATGTTAATGGCCATGGCCAGCGCCAGTTCATATCCTTTGAACCATTTTACAACGGTTCGTGTTGCTACCACACAGGTGACCTCAAGTCCGGATCCAAACAGAACCCGCCCTATAATCATCATGGTCAGCTGGGTATTGTGGGATTCACCAAATAAGCCATGAGCGGCAAGGGCAGTGATGGCAGCTCCAACAGTAGCCAGGGCTCCAAACAGCAATCCCGCCAGGCGTACACCCCATTTATCCAGAACGATCCCGCCGACGATGATCATTCCAAAAAGGTTGGCAATGGTGGTCAGTCCGATCAGTCTTCCAAATTCTTCACTTGTAAAACCCAATTCGGTCTCCATCAATCCCTTCAGTCCACCGAAAAAATCCTGGAACCAGTAAGTCGCCAGAATGAGCATACTGATCATTACCAGCATCAGCCATCGCATGGGGGCTGAATCCCTGAGCGTTTTCTTTGTAGCTTCCATCAAATCATGTTTTGGTTTATGAAAAACCAAAAATAGAAAAAATATGGGGGCCGGGCGTGTTTTAAAGAACATAGTGGGTCAGCAAAGTGCAGATATGTATAAAATTTGATATTTTATGGACCTGCTGGAGTAATTTTAATGAAAGAATCGAACCATGTACCGGTAAACTGGTTATAGTAGCAAGTAAGAAATGATGAAAAAGACATTATTCGCAGCCGCAGTTGTCCTGATGGGATTCAGCAGTGCAAAAGCACAGGAAAAGGTAATTTGGCATTCCATTTCGGAGGCGGTTCAGCTTGCCGCTCAGGAACCCAGGATCATGGTAATAGATGTGTACACGGACTGGTGTGGCTGGTGCAAGCGGCTGGATGCAACTACTTTTGCTGATCCTGAGGTGGCTGCCATTCTGAATAAATATTTTTACCCCGTTAAGCTTGATGCCGAAGGGAAAGATGACATCGTTCTCGGTAACAGGACCTATAAATTTGTGGACAACGGGAGCAGGGGTTACCATGAGGTGGCAGCTGTGGTAACCAATGGCCGCCTGGTTTATCCCACCATCTCTTACGTAAGTGATCAGGGAAGGGTCCTGAAGGTAGCTCCGGGCTACCTGGATGCAGCTCAGTTTAAGATTTACCTGGCGTATTTTTCAAGTGGGGCATACAAGGGGCAGGAGTTTGACGATTTCAAAGCCTCCTGTGGCCCAGATGTGGCAGGGCTATAACTGACGGTATTTGTCCATCATTTTTCCCAGTTCCTCTTTCAATTCCTTTCTTAAAGTTTCCGGTTCAAGGACCTCTGCGTCCTTACCCAGTCCAAGGACCAGGGATTTAAATTCGTAAGTGGGGTGAACCCTGTAACTGAAGACCACCTGGTCCTCATCCTCTGAATGGATGTTCTGGGATTCGTGCCAGGGCTGTGTGATCAGGTACTGGGCCTGGGTCTTCTGGACAGCCAGCTTGATCAGGGGAGGAGCGCCCGGCGGGGAAATGATCCCCAGTGTGTATTTGAAATACTCAGCTGCACTGAAATCCGGCGATCTGTATTTCATGCCTGGAACCTCCTGCAGGTCACGAATGCGATCCAGTGCATAGGTGCGCACCTGTCCCTTGAATTCATTCCATCCCACCAGGTACCACCTGAATCCATGCTCCTTAAGCAGATAGGGATGCACCTCATTGTAATAGGGTTTATCCTCATAGAAAGGGAGGTAGGTGATCCGCAGCACCTGTTTGTTTTCGATGGCGCCAATGATCGGTTCCAGGTAATGGGTCCCCTTGATTTCCGGAGCTTTCCTGAAATGAATGAATCCTTTGTTTCCGTATCGATGATACAATCCCGCGATCAATGATTGAATTTCCAGGTTGTTTTTGGTGTATGCCATGGTTGTTTGATTCAGGTATATTCAAATGTAGCAAACTCCACTGATTGGTTCATGTATTCAGGGTAGGTTAAATCGGCAGATCCTGCGAATTATTATTATATTCGACCCATCTTTTATTCTGCGATTCTAAACCCCGTCACAATGAAATCAACTCTTTTCTCTGTTGCAATCCTGTGTATGACCGCTGCATTGTGCTCCCAGTCCCTGGAAATGGAAACCCTTAAAGGGATGAAGGCCAGGAATATAGGCCCGGGCGGCATGAGCGGAAGGGTAACAAGTATTGATGTAGAGCGCGATGACGCTTCCACATTTTATGTGGGAACGGCTTCCGGTGGATTGTGGAAGACCACCAATGGAGGAATCAATTTCAAACCCATATTTGAGAAGGAGGAGGTGTCAAGCATTGGCGCAGTGGCGATCGATCCCGGCAATCCGGATGTGATCTGGGTGGGAACCGGTGAAGGAAATCCCAGGAACAGCCTGAACGGTGGCCACGGCATCTACAAAAGTCTGGACGGTGGCCGGAACTGGAATCTGCTTGGACTGGAAAATACACGTCATATCCATAGGATCATTGTGAACCCCACCAATACGGATGTGGTATATGTGGGGGCCATCGGAAGTCCCTGGGGACCCCATCACGAACGGGGCGTTTACAAGACCACCGACGGTGGAATTAGCTGGAAGCAAATTCTTTTTACCAACGAACTCACTGGTGTGGCCGATATGGTGATGGATCCGGTGAATCCGGATAAACTGTTTGTGGCCATGTGGGAGCATCAGCGTTGGCCCTGGTTTTTCAAATCGGGTGGTCCCGGTTCCGGGCTTCACATGACCGTAGACGGTGGAGAGACCTGGACAAAGATCACTGACAAGGAGGGTCTCCCCAAGGGTGAGCTTGGAAGGATTGGTCTGGCCATTGCAGGAGGCAACTCCAGTTATATATATGCTCTGGTTGAGTCAAAGAAGAACGCCATCTTTCGTTCCACCGACGGAGGATACAGCTGGGAAAAGAGGGGTGATGAAAATATTGGTGACAGACCCTTTTATTACGCAGATATCTATGTGGACCCGACCAATGAAAACAGGGTGTACAGCCTTTACAGCCAGGTCAATATTAGTGAGGACGGGGGAAAAACATTTTCCACCCTGATCGGTAACAACATCCATTCGGACCACCATGCCTGGTGGATTCACCCCACCAATCCGGCCTTTATGATCGACGGCAATGACGGCGGACTGGCCATAAGCTATGACAGGGGAAAGAACTGGCGGCATGTGACCAACCTGCCCGTTTCACAGTTCTATCACATCAATGTGGATATGGAAACCCCTTACCATGTGTATGGGGGCATGCAGGACAACGGTTCATGGAGAGGCCCGGGATATACATGGACCGGGGGTGGGATCATTAATACTTACTGGGATTTCCTCATGGGGGGTGATGGTTTTGATGTGGTACCGGTTCCGGGGGATCCCACGACCTGCTATGCCATGTCCCAACAGGGTAATGTGCGCCGGGTAAACCTGGAAACCGGTGGCATGGTCGATATAAAACCGGCCAGGACCGGCAAGGAAGAGCTGCGCTTTCATTGGAATGCTGCCATTGCCCAGGATCCTTTTGATGCCGGTACCATCTATTTCGGCAGCCAGTTTGTGCATAAAAGTACCGACCGGGGAGATTCCTGGAGTACCATCTCCCCCGACCTGACCACCAATGACAGCACCAAGCAAAAATTCAAGGAAAGTGGCGGACTGACCTATGATGTTACCGGTGCAGAGAACCATACTACCATCCTGACCATCGCTCCCAGCCCTGTAAAGGAAGGAGTGATCTGGGTGGGAACAGATGATGGCAATGTCCAGGTGACTACCGATGGCGGTTCCAGCTGGACCAATTGTTCCCCCAGGATCAAAGAGTTGCCCGCAGGAGCCTGGGTGCCGCAAATTGCACCCTCGGCCAAAAACGAGGGTGAAGCATTTGTCGTGGTAAATAACTACAGGCTGAATGATTACGCTCCCTATCTGTTCCATACCGAAGATTTTGGTAAAAAATGGACCCGGGTCATTGATGGAACAGACGTGCCGGGGTTCGTGCTTTCCTTTGTGCAGGATCCCGAAGAGGGTCGCCTTCGTTTTCTGGGTACCGAATACGGTCTTTATGTGACCATCGACGGAGGAGAAAAGTGGACCAAGTGGACAAACGGCATTCCCACTGTACCGGTCATGGACCTGGTGATCCATCCCCGTGAAAACGACCTGGTCATTGGAACCTTTGGACGTTCGGCATTTATCATCGACGATATCAGGCCCCTCAGAGCCCTGGCGGCTGACTATGGGGATGTCACCGGCAACGGATTATATGTGGTTGAACCTCCCGGGGCCTACCTGGCCGAAACCAGGAATGCTCCCGGTTATTACTTTACAGGTGATGCATATTACGAAGGAGACAACAGGAGTTCCGGAGCCAGGATCAGTTATTTTGTAAAAGTGGACAAAGATGAGGAAAAAGGGAAGAAAGACAGTGTGACCATCCAGATCCTTGATCAGGAAATGAATCTTCTGCGTACCATGAAGAGTGTTCCGGAGAATGGCCTGAACAGATCTGTCTGGAGACTGGATAAAAAGGGTGTCAGGCTCAATTTCAGTGCAACAGCAGGTGGATCGGCCGGAGGCCGGGGAAGACAAGGCGGATCCGGAAGTGGAGAGTCCGGTGGCGGGGGATTTGTTCTTCCCGGCCCGTATCATGTCAGGATAGCTTTCAATGGAGATACCGCCATGACCAGGATCCTGGTGGAGGCTGATCCGAGGACTCCCTATGATCTTCAGGGGATGAAGAACAAGCAGGAAAAAACAGATCAGCTCCTGGAGAAAATGAAAGAGCTGAATGCAGATCTGTCGAAAATAAGGGATTGTAATGAGCGTTACCAGCTTGTGAATAAACTATCCGGAAAAGATCAATCGGATGTTTTGAAAGCGGCTTCCGAAACCGTAAAGAAGCAATTGGATAAGCTGTCAGGTAAACTGTTCCAGGATGAAACCGTACAGGGTATCTACGAACCTCCTGATGCATTGTCTGGGAGATTGTCGGGCACCTGGTCCATCACCATGTCAAACAAACCCCTCACGGAGAATCAGTTGCAAAAACTAGCTACTTACATGGCAGTTGCTGATGAGGCCATTGAAGAGATCGATTTGTTTATGGAAAAGGATTGGGCTGCATTCAGGAAGGTGGTTGAGTCGGAGGAGATATCGCTGTTTAAAGAGTAGCAGGCGAAGGAAACTTCCTTTTTAACTTTAGCGGGATTTTATTTAACTTGACTCCTGAATGGAAGAGCAAAAAAGTGGCATAGGCGGACCTTCTAAAAGTGGGGAACCTTTCAGGATGGGCAACTGCATTCTGGTGATAAGGAACAGGTCCGGCCGAAAGCTGAACCTGGTTATTCACGGGACAGAGGTGAATGTGGTTCGTGCCATGACCGTGAGGCGGTTCAAGCGCCTGAAGCTGATTAAGGGAACCTATGTGGTTGAGGCCTGGTTGTCTGACGGAAGGATAGGCGTCAATGCCATTAATATACCCCATATCAGCATTGAAAAGATTACATCCAGGAAGGATGTCTCCATCAGGGGCCGGAAAATCGTTGCCGATTTTGTGAATGACCGTTGCAAACTGGAGATAGACAGGGAACCAACCACCGGTGAACTGGTTCAGAATATCTAGTAGTTAAGGTTGGAAGCCAGGAGGCTCTCCACCCGGTCCACACTCAACCCTTTTCTTTCCGCATAGTCCTTCACCTGGTCTTTACCAACTTTGCCCACAAAGAAATATTTGGATTCCGGATGGGCAAAGACCAAACCGCTGACCGAAGCGGCAGGCACCATGGAATAGTTCTCTGTAAGTTTAATCCCGTATTT
Organism: uncultured Bacteroides sp.; assembly: GCA_964453785.1. GTDB lineage: Bacteria > Bacteroidota > Bacteroidia > Bacteroidales. The sequence goes on along the minus strand of CAYVRK010000025.1, from coordinate 59,591 downwards.
CTCAGCCTCAAGCAATTTGAAAAGCACCTCCTTCTCAGAGTGTTCGGGACATGCGGGGTAGCCGTGTGCAGGCCTGATCCCTGAATAATTTTCCCTGAACATGTCATCCATGCTGAGCGCCTCATCCGGTGCATAGCCCCAGTACCTTTTCCGTATCTCCTCGTGGAGCAGTTCCGTAAAGGCTTCAGCCAGCCTGTCGGTGAGTGCTTTTAACATGATGGATGTGTAATCATCGTGTTGCGCCTCGAACTCCCTGATCTTCTCTTCAATCCCTATGCCTGTGGTAACGGCAAAGGCACCCATGTAATCGGTGAGCCCCGTTTCAACAGGAGCTATATAATCTGAAAGGCAGAGGTTGGCAAGCTCCTTCTCTTTCTGAGTCTGGTTGCGCAGATTTGTAAATTTGGTGATCACATCCTTACGGGTTTCGTCCCTGTAAATCAGCAGGTCGTCACCTGCAGAATTGGCGGGGAAAATCCCGAAAACTGCATTGGCTTTAAGCCATTTTTCGCTGATGATCAGGTCCAGCATCCGGTTGGCATCATCATAGAGTTTGCGGGCTTCTTCTCCATACTTCGGATCATCCAGAATTTCCGGAAATTTACCCCTGAGTTCCCAGGTCACAAAGAAGAATACCCAGTTGATATACTCCCTGATCTTTTCCATGGGAAAATCCAGAAGAGTATGGATTCCCGGCCTCACTGGCTGAATGATGGAACCGGATGACCAGTCCAGCTTCAGGGCATTCTTCCTGGCGTCAGCCAGGCTCAGATATTTCACCTCCCTTCCAGCACCGGCATAACTGGTTCTCAGGGCCTCGTAATCCTCTTTTACTTGCCTGACAAAAGAGTCACGTTGATCTTTTGAAAGCAGCGCACTCACCACAGCCACACTCTTTGATGCGTCCTTGACGTGGATGACCGGCTTGCCGTACTTGGGTTCGATCTTAACGGACGTATGAATTTTAGAGGTGGTGGCGCCTCCGATCAGCAGATCCTGCTTCATGTTTCGCCGTTCCATCTCCGCGGCCACATGGATCATCTCCTCCAGGGAGGGGGTGATAAGCCCGGAAAGTCCCACTATATCCACCTGCAGTCTTTCAGCCTCATCCAGGATCTTTTCGGTGGGGACCATCACTCCCAGGTCGATCACCTCATAATTGTTACAACCCAGGACCACCCCCACAATATTTTTACCTATGTCGTGTACATCTCCTTTTACTGTGGCCAAGAGTATTCTGCCAGACGTGTGACTTTCACCACTTTCACCGCTTGCCTTTTCCTGCTCAATAAAAGGGAGCAGGATGGCTACGGCCCGTTTCATGACGCGGGCACTTTTAACCACTTGGGGAAGGAACATTTTACCGTCTCCAAAAAGGTCGCCCACCACATTCATCCCGGCCATCAGGGGTCCTTCGATCACCTTTAGCCCCAGCCCGATTTTTTTATGAGCTTCCAGGGCATCCTCTTCCACATGGTCGGCAATACCTTTAACCAGCGCATGTTTCAGCCGTTCTTCCACAGGCAGGTCTCTCCATGCATCCCTTACTGCTTCTGTTTTCACCTCATCAGTAAGGGTGGAAGCGTAGGCTATCAACCTTTCCGTGGCATCGGCTCTCCGGTTCAATACCAGGTCTTCGGTTAGTTCCAGAAAATCGGCCGGAATCTCATCATAGACCTGCAGCAAACCGGGATTTACAATACCCATATCCAGACCTGCCTTGATGGCATGGTAAAGGAATACGGAATGAATGGCTTCCCTTACCACATCGTTGCCCCTGAATGAGAAGGAGAGGTTGCTGATGCCCCCGCTTACCCTTGTATGGGGCAGGTTTTCTTTGATCCAGCGTGTGGTATTGATAAAGTCCACCGCATAGTTGTTGTGTTCCTCAATACCTGTACCGATGGAGAGTACATTGGGATCAAAGATAATGTCATCAGGCGGGTAATCCAGCTTTTCCCTCAGCAGGTTATAGGCCCGTTGGCACACCTCTGTCCTTCGCTTGAACGAATCTGCCTGTCCGGTCTCGTCAAAGGCCATGACGATGGCGGCTGCACCGTAAGCCCTGATTTTTTTTGCATGCTCCAGGAAGTTCTCTTCTCCCTCTTTCAGACTGATGGAGTTGACTACAGCTTTTCCCTGAATGCATTTTAGTCCCGCTTCTATCACTGCGAACTTGGATGAATCGATCATCAGGGGTACTTTTGAGATATCGGGCTCGGCAATCACCAGATTCAGAAAAGTGACCATTTCATGTTCGGCATCCAGCATGGCATCGTCCAGGTTGATATCCAGGATCTGGGCGCCGTCTTCCACCTGCCTTCTGGCGATCTCCAGGGCCTCATCATATTTCTTTTCCTGGATCAGTCGTGCAAATTTCCTGCTTCCTGCCACATTGCAGCGCTCACCGATATTGATAAAATTGGAGCCTTCAAAAGCTGTCAGGGGTTCCAGTCCGCTCAGCTTCAGACCGGGAGCAGCCGGGAGGGGCTTCCTTGTTGCAGCATGCTCAACGAGATTTGCAAAAGCCCGGATATGATCAGGGGTTGTCCCGCAGCATCCTCCAACAATGTTGATATACCCCGAATCCAGGAAATCCTTGATCTGCAGAGACATCTGTTCGGGTGTCTCGTCATATTCACCAAACTGGTTGGGCAGACCTGCATTGGGATGAACCGAAACAAAGTGAGCCGATTTGTCGGACATCTCCTTCAGATAAGGCCTGATCTCCTTTGCACCAAGGGAGCAATTCAGTCCGATGGAAAGCAGAGCCACATGATCCAGGGAGTGCATAAACGCTTCCAGGGTTTGACCTGAGAGGGTGCGCCCGCTGGCGTCTGTGATGGTTCCGGAAACCATTAGGGGTATGCGGATCCCTGCCCCGGACAGGTACTCTTCAATTCCCATCAAAGCTGCCTTGGCATTCAGGGTATCAAAAACTGTTTCCACCAGGAGCAGGTCAGCTCCTCCCTCCACAAGTCCTTTCACCTGTTCCCTGTAAGCCTCTTTCATTTGGTCAAAGGTGATGGCACGGAATCCAGGGTCGTTTACATCGGGCGACATGGAGGCGGTTTTGTTGGTGGGCCCTATGGAACCAGCTACGAACCTGCGCTTATGGGGAGTGATCTCTGTATATTTCCTGGCTGCCTCTGCGGCGATCCTGGCCGAATGGAAATTGATGTCATAGACTGCATCCTCCATCTGGTAATCGGCCTGGGAAATGGAGGTGGCATTGAAGGTATTGGTTTCAATGATGTCTGCACCGGCCTCCAGGTACGCTTCGTGGATCTCCCTGATCACCTCGGGTTTGGTTAGGGAGAGCAGGTCATTGTTCCCTTTCAGATCAACGGGATGTGATTGAAAGCGTTCACCCCGGTAGTCGGATTCCTCCAGCTGATACCTCTGGATCATGGTTCCCATTGCGCCATCCAGCAGAAGGACGCGTTCTTTCAGGATTTGCTCTATAATGGATTTTGATTCTGTCATGTTTAATTGGATATGTCTACAAAGATAATCAACTCCGGGATCAGTTCTAAGTGAATTAAATAAAATGGTGATCAGGCGGACTTTGACCACTCCATGGTCAGGGAATTCTCCCGGGAATCCTTTTCCTGAATCCTTGATTCCTGCTTTTTCCAGAACGTCTCTATGATCTCTGTGATCTGATCCACTTCCATCAGGAAACCGTCATGTCCGTAAATGGATTCGATCTCCCGGTACTCTCCCTGGGCCACATGGGCAAGTAATTTCTGTTCATGTACAGGGAATAGCTGATCCGAGGAAATGCCTATTGAAAGTACACTGGCGGTGATCCTTCCAATGGAATCACCCAGCGATCCCCGCTCCCTTACCACGTTGTGGGTGTCCATCAACCTGGTCAGGGTGTGGTAGCTGTAGGCATCAAACCTTTGCACCAGTTTATCCCCCTGATGGTTCTGGTAGGAAGATGCTTTCAGCTCCCTGGTTTTGGCTTGATCCGCTTCCGTCTGGGTACTGTTATAGATTTGTTCATTCCTGTAGCTCAGCATGGCAATGGACCTTGCACTTTTCAATCCGCGGATTCCGCCGTAGGGCCTCTCCTCCAGGAAGGACGGATCAGCCTCAATGGCCAGGCGCTGGGACTGGTTGAAGGCATTGGCCCAGGCAGTGATCTGAACCGAGGCCGCAATGAAAACCAGGTTCCTGATCATATCCGGAACCATGATGCTGTATTCAAGGGCCTGAAATCCGCCGATGGATCCGCCCACGATGGTATGGATCTTTCGAATCCCCAGGTGCTCCCTCAGCAACTCGTGGACACGGACCTGGTCCCGGATGGTTATTTCGGGAAAGGACCTGTACCAGGGCAAGCCTGTTTCCGGATTGGTGGAGAGGGGACCTGTGGTACCGTAACAGGAGCCGAGAATATTGGGGCAGACGATGAAATACTTTTCCGTGTCCATCAACCTGCCTTCCCCCACCATGCCCGGCCACCAGCTGGCTACCTCCGAATTGGCTGTGAATGCATGGCAGACCCAGATCACATTGTTGGCATGCTCGTTGAGTGTTCCATAGGTGTGGTATGCCACCATGAGCGAGGGGAGTTTGCCCCCCAATTCAAGTGAAAACGGTTCCTTGTAATGGAAGTGAGACGGTTTCATTTTTCAAAGGCTTGTTGAAAGTCAGCTATAATATCATCAATATGCTCCAGTCCGACCGAAACCCGGAGAAGGGTAGGGGTCACTCCCGCTGCCAGCTGTGCCTCTTCGGAGAGCTGCTGGTGAGTGGTTGCAGAGGGCTGTATGATCAGGGTTCTTACATCTCCCACATTGGCCAGGTGACTGACCAGTTCCAGGTTATCCACCAGTTGGATGGCCTGTTGTTTGTCACCTTTCAGTGTAAAGGAGAGAACGCCGCCGGCACCTTTGGGCAGGTACTTTTTCGCAAGGGTATGATGGGGACTGCTTTCCAGACCCGGATAATTCACATGCTCCACCTTCGGGTGCAATTCAAGCCATTTGGCCAGGGTAATGGTATTCTCCACGTGACGGTCCATACGCAGGGACAGGGTCTCCAATCCCTGGATCAAAAGAAAAGAATTGAATGGACTCTGGCTAGGGCCCACATCCCGAAGACCTTCTACCCTGGCTTTGATGATAAATGCGATGTTCCCGAAAGGACTGTCGCTACCGAATGTGTCCCAGAACTTCAATCCGTGATATCCTTCGGAGGGTTCGGTGAACTGCGGAAATTTACCAATCCCCCAGTTGAAGTTCCCGCCATCCACAATCACACCGCCGATGGATGTTCCGTGTCCGCCGATCCATTTGGTGGCCGATTCCACCACGATATTGGCGCCATAGTCAATGGGCCTGAGCAGGTAGCCTGCCGCTGCAAAAGTGTTGTCTACAACGAAAGGAATGTCATACTTTTTTGCCAGCGCTCCGAATTTCGCGAAATCGGGGATGTTGAATCCCGGGTTACCAATGGTTTCCAGGTAGATGGCCTTGGTCTTTTCATCAATAAGCTTCTCAAAATCCTCCGCTTCCAGCGTAGGGGAAAACCTGGCTTCCCAACCCAGGTTCTTGAAGGTGACCCTGAACTGGTTATGTGTCCCGCCATACAAGAATGGACTGCTTACAATGTTGTCACCCGCCTGGAGGATGGTCTGGAAAGTAAGGAACTGTGCTGCATGTCCCGATGATACGGCCAATGCAGCTACGCCACCTTCCAGCGCAGCGATGCGCTGCTCGAATACATCATTGGTTGGGTTCATGATCCTGGAATAGATATTGCCGAACTCTTTCAGTGCAAACAGGTTGGCCCCGTGTTCCGAACTGTTGAATGTAAAGGAGCTTGTCTGGTAAATAGGTACGGCCCTCGAGTTGGTTTCTGAATCGGGCGTGTGACCGGCGTGGATCTGTAAGGTCTCGAAGTTTTTATATGTTTTGCTCATGTCGTTTAAGTTAAAAGGTGAAAGGCTAAAGTACTCAGTACTCAGTACTCAGAAATATAATTTGTCGGGGTTACGGAACCTCTATGCTGGCTGAGTGGCTGCAGCACCCTTACCGAAATTCCGGCCAGGGCATGGACATAGGCAACATGGGCATGATGAAGTTCCTGAATGATACAGGATCATTTGCCTGTTCCCAGTTCCTGATGGTCATTTTTTTCATTGCTTCCTATTCGTTATTATCTCCCTTTCGGGTTAGGTTTTGGCACCTTCGCCTGGTGGCGGGTTGCCAGGGGATCACAGAGCCTAATCTCTTACCCCTTCTCAATAACATATCACGACGGTGCGCGACTATTGATGCATCAAATATATGCCTCAAAAAAATTATATGCAAATCCTAAATAAGACATTGTCATCTATTATTTAGAATTTGCATATATAACACATTTAATATTAGGTATTTAGATAGCCTTGGTATTTTTAGAAACTATAATTTATCCCGATGCCGAACAACTCTTTGAACTGAACCCTGGCCTCATCCAGGTCGGGCCCGAACTTGATGTCATGGTCGTAAATGAGCTGGGTCATCAGGGAGGCTGAAATATATTCATTCACCTTGAATGTGAGCAGCAAATCCCAGTTCACATCCACATACTGCGGATTCTCAATGTAGTTGGTAAACAGGTCAATCTTGGTATTGAGAATGACGTTTTTCAGGATCTCTTTTTTGTAGGCCAATTTTACATATCCTCCAAATTCTCCCCGGACTTTTTTGCCCTTAGGTACACCAAATGCTCCATTTGTTGAGAGATCATCATCCAGGACAAAGGTCACTTTTCCCGTAAGGGGTGAAATGAACAGGGAGAAGCCCTCTATGGGTTTGTAATCCATACCTGCAGAGATATTCAGGTAAGCAGGAGCCATCAGATTTGAGATCTTCTGACGGTCCTCTGCACCGGGATTGTCATAGCCTTCTGCAAACTGTGTTTTAAAACTGACCAATCCGCTGTAAGACCAGTTTTTGGAAGCCTTATAGCCCACCTTGGAGGAGAGGTTGATCTGATCATCACTTTTCCTGGACGGATCATCACCCTGTTTGACCAATCCAAAACCAAGGGTAAGGTCATTGTCCCAGCTGAGTGTGTCATTGTCATAATCGGGTGAGATTTTAAAAAGTGCATTGCCGGAAAGACTGTTTTCACCTCCGGCGGCCCAGTTGGAAAGCGAGAGCTGGGAAATGTTCAGGGATGTGACTCCGGATACTTTCCACAGGGTATCCGCATTTGCCGGATCCTGTGCAAACAAGGAGCCTGTGATCAGCAAGGCAATAATGGTCAGGGTCGTATTTTTCATGGTTGAAGGGTTTTATTTATTGAAGCTATTGATGCTTATTATTTTCTGCAAAGATTTTAAAGCATTCCATGGTCAGCAGGGTCTGGCTTTTGAATGCTGATTTCATGAAGAGGGCCATAAGCGCCATCAATCCACGGAATCTGAATACATTGACAGTCCGCCAGGTGGTTTTGCCCGGTTCGGTCTCAATGAAATGGTTATATATCTCGTTGTAAACACCCTTTGCTTCATACAAAACATGAAATTCATCGGGCAGGTTGCACCTTGTGATGGTCTCGGTCATCTTCAGATCACCCTTTCGGCTTTCAAATACGAGGGCAGACCGGGCTCCTTCATGGCCGGGTGTCCCTTCCAGGTGATCAAAGCGAAGCAAACCCTCCTGCCACTTGTACATGTTTTCAGTATTGTTAAAAAGCTCAACAACCTTGTGACGCGGCAATTCAATGATTACTTCAGTAGAATATTTCATTTGGTTTCTGTTCAGGTCCAGTAACAATTGGAAAAGAAAAATGTTTGCATGTTTTTCAGTAGCTTAGTTGAATGCGTAAAAAAGCAATCATTATCGGGGGAGGGGTAGCCGGCCTTTCTGCCGGTATATACGGACAATTGAACGGCTATGATACCCGGATTTTTGAGATGCATACTGCACCGGGCGGACAATGTACTTCGTGGACCAGGAAAGGGTATACATTCGATTACTGTATCCACTGGCTGGTGGGTACATCGCATGGACCGTTTCATAAAATCTGGAAGGAGACCGGGGCACTGGATGATTCTACCAGGGTGGTTGACATGGAGACCTATGCGATCATCAGAACGGCAAAGGGGGATGACCTGATTATCTACACTGATATCGACCGTTGGGAACAATACCTTCTGAAGATGGCTCCCGAGGATGGCAAACCCATCAGGAGATTGTGCAGGGATATGAGAACTTCGGCAACCATCAGGTTGATGGAGAAGTCTCCCGCCAGACGTACCTGGCTCGATTCAATACTTTTTTTTCTGAAAAGTGCCCGTGCCATCGGGGTGATTGTCAAACATGGTCGCACAGATGTGAAAACCTATTTTGACCAGCTTGGATTTCAAAGTAAGATTTTGAGAGAGAGATTATCAGGTCTAACCGATGCCATGGATGATTTTTCGGCTGTTGCCTTCCTGTTGACACTTGCCTGGTTTGCACAGAGAAATGCCGGTTACCCGGTGGGGGGATCCATGCCCTTTACCATGAGAATGGCAGACCGTTATAAGGCGCTGGGCGGGACTTTTACCGGTGGTACAAGGATTGAAAAGATCATTACCCTGGGAGGGAAAGCCATTGGCGTGAGCTTTGCTGACGGATCGGTGCAATATGCTGATTATATTATCGGAGCAGGAGACCTGCATGGCTTGATTTACGAACTGTTAGAGGGAAAATACGTAACCCCTGAGATTGAAAAGGCTTTCCGGGAGTGGCCTGTTTTCAAACCCATTGTACAGGTTTCTTTTGGTATTAACAGGCCCATCCACAGTGATAATCACATCTATCGGGTGATGGCTACCGGTGAAAAAATCGGAATGACAATCCTGGATGCCGGTTACTCTGTTTACAATTATAACCACGATCCGGTGATTACGCCTGTTGGTAAATGCATCATGAAGCTTTGTTTTGAAACTCCATACGCACTATGGGAAGGTATGGAAAAGGAGGCTTACAGAAATGAAAAGTCAAAGATCAGAGAGGATGCCACCGCCTGTCTGGAGAAGCTCTATCCCGCGGTGAAGGGATATATTGACGCTGTGGATGTGGCTACTCCTTTGACAGGGGTGCGTTATACAGGGGTGTGGAAGGGCGCTTATGAAGGGTTCCTTCCCGCCAGTTCCAACATAGGAAAGAACCTGAAGCAGACCATCGGTGGGCTGGATAACTTCTATATTGCAGGGCAATGGACTTACCCGGGAGGCGGATTGCCCCCGGCAGCCCAGTCGGGAAAATGGATTTTCGAAACCATTTGCAAAAAGGATAAAAAGAAATTCAGGGTTTGTTAGTTTTGCATTGTGGAAATCGGAGATTTATATCAGAACCTGAAAGATGCATACACTGCTGAAAACCTGCATATGATCTCAGCGCGGATCATCGATTTGTTCAGGGAACACAGGGTTGATGCATTGCGTGCCGTTCAATACAAAGTGAATGAATTCACGCCCTGTCAGGAAGAGAAGATCAACAGGGTGTTTTCCCGGCTGATCATGCTTTACCACCCCGACCGGCTCAACCAGTTTCTGGTCAGGATGGATAAGGCCTTTGGGGAAGGTGATTTCGAATCTTTGTACGCTATGTCACATATACTGACAATTCAGAATCTGGAGCCGGAACATGCCACGTTAAGCTCTGTCATCACCGAAGAGGATCTGGCTGAGGAGTATGGATGGGATGACCAGGCGGACGGCTATTCATATTTTATGGACCAGGACGGGTATGATCAGGAGATGGAGGAAGAACTGGAGTTTATAAACCGTAGTTTCCTGATAGCACTGAAACGCAGTATTTACGGAAATCTGAATATGGATTTCCCCATATACCTGCTTGAGGATATGGAGGAGATTGAAATGGCTGATTACGATATTGAATCACTGGAAGGGATTGAAGCATGCCGGTTTGTGCGGGTGGTAGACCTGACCAACAACAACCTGACGGACCTGACCGAGTTGGGATCCCTGCGCCGGATTGAAAGGCTCTACCTGGCCAATAACCACATTGGCATGATTGATTCCCTCAGCAACCTGACTGTGCTGCAGGTATTGGATATCGCTTATAATGATGTGGATGATCTGTCCCCGCTTTTCGAACTCAGCCACCTGAGCTACCTGAATGTAATGGGAAACAGAATCCTTGCCTGGCAAATCGAAAAGCTGCAACAGCAAGGGGTAACCGTGGTGATGTAGCACTGTTCTATTTCAGTGCCTGGTCCAGGTCCGACTTCAGATCTTCAACATCCTCAATACCGGTGGAAAGCCTGATAAGATCTTCTGAGATCCCCTCTTTTTTTCTTCCTTCAGGTCCCAGGTGCCTGTGCGATGTATGGGCTGGGGAACTGCAAATGGTCTCCAGTCCGCCCAGGCTCATGGAGGGTTTGATCAGCCTGAGCTTTTTCTGAAAGCTTATTCCGTCCTGACCTTCAACCTCAAAGGAGAGCATACCACCGAATCCTTTCATCTGTTTTGCAGCCAGTTCATGCTGCGGATGGCCTGGCAACCCCGGGTAATTCACCTTTCTTATCCTGGGATGGGTCTCCAGGAAAAGGGCCAGCTCCATGGCATTGTCATTAATCCTCTCTACCCTAAGATGTATGGTTTTCATGCTTCTCTCCAGCAGGTAAAGGGTGGTGGCGTTGAGGCTTCCGCCCAGGTTCAGCCCCGTCTGATAGATCCGGTCAATCAACACTTTGCCGGAGGCCACTGCGCCGGCAAGGATATCACTGTGTCCGCCCATGTATTTGGTGGCACTGTGCACCACCATATCAATCCCCATGGTTGCCGGTTGCTGGTTCACAGAGGAGGCGAATGTGTTATCAATGACAGTCAGCACACCCGCTTTTTTAGCCATTTGGGCTACTGCTTCAATATCGGTAATTTGAAGCAAGGGATTGGAGGGAGTCTCAATATAAACCAGGCGGGTGTTTTCCCGGATAGACGCCCTGATATCCGCGGCGGACTGGCTGGCGGCAACGGTGTAGGAGATACCGAATCGTTCCAGTTCCCTGTCCATAAAATGGGTGGTCCCTCCATACAAGCCTTTTTGGAAAACCAGGTGGTCACCCATACCCAGGAAAGTAAACAGAACTGTGCTGATGGCTGCCATTCCTGAGCTGAAGACCAGTGCGCTCTCTGTATCTTCAAGGGATGCGATCTTCTCTGCCACCGCCTTTTCGTTGGGCGTATTCAGGTAACGGGGGTAAACCGTTTCCGGCTGGTCAATAAACCCATAGGAGGTGGATGTGTAAATGGGTGAATTGATCCCTTTTTTAAGGCCATCGTTGATGGTGCCTGCATGCACGCACCGGGTTGGAAATTTGTACATGGATGTTTCTGATTCTACCTGGAAAGCAGCTGTTTCATTGCCTCCCTGTTTCGTGGATTGATTACTTTTTTGGATTCGGGTGTATAGAGGAATTTAAAAAGATCCCTGTAATGCTCCTCCACCTTCGGCCTGATGATCTTGTAGGTAGGATTCATCAGTTTGTTCTCAACGCTGAACCCTTCAGGAAGGATCCCAATATTCGCCGGAATCCACCGCTGGGGGAACATGTCCCCGTATTTCCCCTTGCTCCTGTATTCCCGGACTTCCTGGTCCACCAGGGTCAGGCAGGCATCAATGCCTTCCTCAGAGGCGGCGTCCATCCCCTGGCTTTTCAGATACCGTTTGAGGGCATCCGGATTCGGGCAAACCAGCGCAACTGTGTAAGGATTCTGGTTGTTGTGGAGCAAGCATTGGTCAATAAATTCGGATTGGTCCGAAAAGGCCTCTTCAATGCCTTCGGGACTGTATTTCTCTCCGTCGTCGGCAATCAGCAGACTCTTGTACCTGCCGAGCACATAGAGAAAGCCATCCGGATCCATGTACCCCATGTCTCCCGTAAAGAGCCAGCCATCTTTGATGGTATTGGCGGTGGCTTCCTCATTTCGCCAGTATCCTTTCATCACATTTTCTCCGCGTATCACAATCTCTCCTTTTTCTCCCAACGGCAATTCGTGTCCTTCGTCATTGCAAATCCTGATTTCAAGATTTTCCGGGATGTTCCCCGATGCACCCATTTTATGTCTTTGAGGGCTGTTGATGCTGATCATGGGACTGGCCTCGGTGAGCCCGTAACCCTGGTACATAGGGATCCCAATGGCATAGAAAAACCGCTGCAATTCAATATCCAGAAGTGCACCGCCACCAATAAAGAATTTCATATGGCCTCCCATGGCATTCCTTACCTTCTTGAATATCACTGCATCAAAAAGGGCATAGACAGGTTTCAGTAAGATCTTCAATCCTTTACCCCGGTCCCAGCCGATTCCATTGTACCTGTAGGCTACACCCAGCCCCGCCTTGAATAGTGAATAGGTGAATTTGCCTTTGGCGCGGACGCCACTCTCAATGTTGTTCCTGAAGTTTTTGGCTATGGTTGGCACGCTGAACATCAGGTCGGGTTTTATTTCCTGGATGTTTTTGGAGATATTTTTCATTGTTTCAAAGGCGGTTTTCCCCATTTCAAGGGCAGCAAGGCTGGCACCCATGGACATGATTGTAAAAATCCCTGCAGTGTGTCCAAAGCTGTGGTCCCAGGCCAGGAAAAGGAACATCTTGTAGTGCTCGGGGACTCTTAGAATTGAATTAGCCTGTTCGGTATTGGACGTGTAATTGCGTTGGCTCAGCATGATCCCCTTGGGATCAGCTGTGGTTCCCGATGTATAGCAGATGTTGGCGATATCGTCGGGACTGACGGATTCTTTTATCTTCTGAAAAGTCTCAAAATCCTTTTCCAGCAGTTTTTTCCCCTCTTCCATGAGGTCGCCCATGTATATTTCATCGGCGTCATACGATGCTTTCGGATCCATCAGGATGACTTTTTCCAGATTGGGAAGCTCTTTTTTAATGGCATCAATTTTCTTTGCCTGGCTCGAAGAGACAATGATCATCCGGGCGCCCGAATGCTTCAGCCGGAAGGTGAGATCGGCCGGCTCGTTCAACTGGATGGAGAGGGGTACATCGATGGCTCTCACGTAAAACATGCTCATTTCGGCAACCACCCACCAGACTCTTCCTTCTGCCAGCAAAGAAATCCGGTCCCCCTTTTTGATGCCGAGGGTGATCAATCCGCAGGCAAACTGGTAGACCTGCTCACGCATCTCCTTATAGGATGTGGAACGAAATGTACCATCCCGCTTCTCCCACATATAGGGATTCTCTGAAAACTTATCGACATTCTCTTCGAAAAACTGGACAAGTGATTTCATGAAGGTTAAGTTAGTGGGTTAGTGGGTTAGTGTGTTAGTGAAGGTAAGATATGAAATAATAAAGAATCATCCTAGCAGAGAAAACGCCCGGCCCTTTCGTTCACGAAGTGAGCTGCTTTACACTTGCGCAGTAAGCTGCTTTACACTTGCGCAGTAAGCT
>CAYVRK010000025.1:0-46061 GCA_964453785.1 uncultured Bacteroides sp. | reverse complement strand
CTTTACACTTGCGCAGTAAGCTTTTTATATTTCTATGATCTGTTCACGGTCCGGACCCACAGAGACAAATCTGATCGGGACCTGCAGTTCCTTCTCCAAAAACATGATGTAGTCGTTGAGTTCCCTGGGGAACTGCTGCTTTGATCGAATCGTGGTCAGATCAGTGTTCCATCCTGGCAATTCGGTAAAGACCGGTAGTACATCAGCTTCCAGGTCATAGGGCATCCGGTCGGTGAGTTCCCCTTGGATGGAGTAAGCCGTGGCCACCCTGATGGTATCGAAAGTGTCCAGAACGTCGGTTTTGGTCATGATCAACTGGGTAACCCCGTTAAGCATCAGGCTGTACTTAAGGGCAACCAGGTCCAGCCAGCCACACCTCCGTGGCCTGCCGGTGGTGGCCCCGAACTCTTTACCAATCGCTCTCAGTTTTTCTCCCTCTTTGTCAAGGAGTTCGGAAGGGAATGGTCCGCTTCCAACGCGGGTACAGTAAGCTTTGAAAATCCCGAATACTTCCCCGATGGAGGAGGGTGCAATACCCATTCCTGTGCAGGCACCAGCGCAAATGGTGTTTGAAGATGTCACATAGGGATAGGAGCCAAAATCAATATCAAGCAGGGTACCCTGAGCACCCTCTGCAAGGATGGTTTTTCCTTCTTCAAGGAAACGGTTAATCTCATACTCTGTATCCACCCTTTTAAATTTCCTGATCACTTCGATTCCCTCGAAGAATTTCTTTTCCTCAGAAAGGTCATATTCGAAGTCGTACAGTCTAAGCAGATCCTTGTGTTTGGCTTTCAGGGTTTCATATTTCTGCTCAAAATTCAGATCCAGGTCACCTACCCGCAGACCGTTACGACCTGTTTTATCCATATAGGTTGGTCCGATCCCCTTGAGTGTGGAACCAATCTTGGATTTGCCCTTGGCTGCTTCGGAAGCAGCATCAAGAATCCTGTGCGTGGGAATGATCAAGTGGGCTTTTCTTGAGATCCACAGGTTGTTTGTAAGGTTAATCCCCATGGCTTCCAGTGCATCAATTTCACTGTGGAATACGATGGGATCAAGGACAACCCCGTTGGTGATCAGATTCAATGTATCCTCTCTGAAAATGCCGGAGGGGATGTTGTGGAGGACATGCTTGTGGTTGCTGAATTCAAGGGTATGTCCTGCATTGGGCCCACCCTGAAAACGGCTGATTACATCATACCTGGGTGTCAGAACATCAACCACCTTTCCTTTTCCTTCGTCTCCCCACTGGAGGCCTAAAAGAACATCAACTTTCATGGATTATCGATTTGTGAGATTTTCAAACGCAAAATATGCCGGTGACCCGGCATGATGACTCCAGATACTATTTATCCCCATTCCCCTCATTCTTGCTTCTGCCGTAAATATAGAGAGAGTGATGACTGGGTGAGAAGTTATTCAGCTCGCAGGCAGTCTTGATAATCTCTTCGATCCGGGGGTCGCAGAATTCGATTACATTGCCGGTATCCATATCGATCAGGTGATCGTGTTGCATACAATGGTAAGCCTTTTCGAACTGGGCAATGTTTTTTCCAAACTGGTGTTTCACCACCAGGCTGCAATCCAGCAGCAGTTCAATGGTATTGTACAGGGTCGCCCGGCTTACCCTGTAATTTTTATTCTTCATGAAGATATAGAGTGATTCTATATCAAAGTGCCCATCCCGGGAGTAGATCTCATCCAGAATGGCATATCGTTCGGGTGTTTTGCGATGTCCTTTTTTTTCCAGGTATTCTGTAAAAATCTGTTTTACAGTATCTTTGGTTTCGTCTTGGACCATAATTAGTCTAAGTAAAAATTACCTTGCTAAGATAGCAATAATTTTTATTTAGAACAGATAAGGCTTGAAAATTACTCTTTGACCTCTACTCTGTGGACCGAATCTACACCCTTGAGCTTCATCAGGTTAAGGATCAGGTTATTGAGGTCGCTTGTGCTGTGGACATACAGGTCGATGGTCCCGGAGAATATGCCATCATGTCCATGAAGATTGATGGTTCTCATGCTAATGTTCAACTCCTTGGTAATGGTATTGGTTATGGCGTTGTAAACCCCGAACCTGTCCCATCCGTCCAACTGGATTTTGGCCAGGTAGGAGAGAACCTTGTGTTGTGTCCACTTTGCAGCCACCAGTTTATTACCCTGGCTGGACATGATTTTCAAAGCAGTATTGCAATCGGTTCGGTGAACAAGCAGGGAATTGTTCTCCTGTCGGACAGCCACCACTTCATCCCCGGGGATGGGATTACAGCATCTGGCCAGGTTGTATGTCCGCTCTTTGTCCTCGATGGTCTCACGCAGGATCAGCGTTCCCCTGGAATCATATTCCTCCCTGTTTTCTGGCTTTTTTTGTGATCGTCCTACAGAAACATCCCAAACCCTGACCCACTTGCTCTTGGTATTTTTGCTCAGGACATCTTTCAGCTCATCCAGAACGATCATTCCGCTTCCTATCTTGGAATAGAGTTCATCTTTATGTGAACAATCAAAAGCCGGAACAAGTTTTTTTAGAATTCTTGAACTGGGAGTGAGGTTCAGCTCCTTTAGCCGGTCAGTAAGAACCTGTTTTCCCACCTCGGTCCTGTTCTTGGTTTCTGCTTTCAGGGCATTTTTGATGGCCGATTTAGCCTTCACCGTGGTTACAAAATGATACCACTCCAAGGTAGGTTTTTGCACATCTGAAGTAACGATCTCCACCTGGTCACCACTTGAAAGCTTATGATTCAGGGGCACCAACCGGTGATTTACTTTTGCACCGATGGCTTTGTTCCCGATTTCGGTATGAATGTCATAGGCGAAATCCAGCGCTGTGGAATCCTTGGGCAGGGTGATTATATGCCCTTTGGGAGTGAAGACCATGATCTCTGATGAGAAGAGGTTCAGCTTGAAATCATCCAGGAACTCCATGGCATTGTCCGATGGAGATTCAAGGGTTTCCCGGATCCTTTTAATCCACTTATCCAGTTCTGAATCAGGAGCTGCTTTGTCTTTGTAATGCCAGTGTGCCGCAAATCCCCTTTCAGCGATCTCATTCATCCGGCGGGACCTGATCTGGACTTCCATCCATTTCCCGTTGGGCCCCATGACGGTAGTATGGAGGGCTTCATATCCATTGGCCTTGGGGGTGGATACCCAGTCCCTGATCCGGTCAGGTTTTGGAGCATAGATGTCTGTGATAATGGAATATATGTTCCAGCACTGTGTTTTTTCCGGGATATCCGGCAGCGGGTCAAACACAATCCGGATGGCAAAAAGATCATAAATCTCTTCAAAAGTTACATTCTTCTGGTGCATCTTCTGCCAGATGGAGTAGATGGATTTGGGCCGTCCCGAGATATTAAAGGTGAAATGATTCAATTCCAGGGCATCCATAATGGGAAGAGAAAAGTGGTTGATCAGGTGAAGGCGCCGTTCTTCGGTGAGTTTGATCTTTTCCGAAATTTCATTATACACCTCCGGATAGCGGTACTTCAGGCTCAGGTCTTCCAGTTCTGTTTTAACAGTGTAGAGCCCAAGCCTGTGTGCCAGTGGTGCATACAGGTAAATGGTTTCTCCTGCGATCTTGATCTGTTTATGACGGGGAAGTGAATCAAGTGTTCTCATGTTGTGAAGCCTGTCTGCCAGTTTCACAAAGATGACCCTGACGTCATCCGAAAGGGTGAGAAGCATTTTACGGAAATTCTCCGCCTGGAGTGAATTGGTCTCTTTGTCAAATACCCCTGAGATCTTGGTCAGTCCGTCGATGATGGAGGCGATCTTTTTGCCAAATGCATTTTCAATGTCTTCAATGGTAAGGTCGGTATCTTCAACCACATCATGAAGAATGGCGCAAACCGTACTGGTTACCCCAAGCCCGATCTCTTCACTCACAATCAGGGCTACCTCAAGGGGGTGAACTATGTAGGGGTCCCCCGATTTTCGTCTCATGCCCCTATGGGCCTCGTTGGCCATCATAAAAGCTTTTCGGATCAGTTTCTCATCCTTTGACGATTTACAATAGGAACAGTTCCTGATCAATTGCTCTAAAAGCAAGTTTACCTTTTCGTCTTCGGTAACTATTCTATCCTCCATCCCTACAAAATTAGTGATTCCTGAGTAAGTCTGTTATTGGATTTGATGTTTTTTGGAAATCAGGGGAAGATCACTGTCACATTCCCGGAGATGGAACGGGAAATTCCGGTGAAATCAGTGTAATGAATGTAATAGACATACACTCCTTCCATGACATAGCCGCCTGAATACGTGCCATCCCACCCTTCTCCGGGGTCAGTGGTCTCAAATACTTTTCTTCCTCCCCTGTCAAATACGATCAGGACATACTCCCTGGGTGCAAAATCGATGATGGGTTTGAATTCAAAATTCATGTCATTGCTTCCCGGGGTGAATGCACTCGGTACTTCCAGATGGGTTTCCACAGCCACCTCAACCGTGTTGGATTCACTGATGCCGGGAATCCCTCCCTCCACCTGGTTGCTTACTGCAAGAACCTTGTACTGCAACTGTCCGGGTTGAAATCCATTGATCACAGATACAATGGACTCTCTCCAGGTATTAATTTCAGGTCCAACCGATTGAACATCGATAAACTCCCCGTATCCGCTTCGGCGCTGAATGATATATCCGGATAGTCCAGTGGTGTAGGTCTCATAGGGATTCCAGGTCAGGATGGCTATCTGGTCCTCCAGGTCCCCATTCAGTAAAATGGTTGAGCCAGGGTTGGATTCCGATATGACAAGAGGAACGGCACACCCCTCGGGCTGGTAAATGGACTGAACCATATATGCATAGCTATTTTCCAACGTTGGAATATTGTCCTGAACCACTTGGGTGGACTGAAGGGAGTTCCAGAAGGTTCCGATTTCTGTAAACGGTGTGTCACTGCCGCTTCTCCTCAGGACCCTGTAACTATTGACCGGGCCCTGTATATCAGCCGTGAATTGAAGTTCCACATGGGTCCGGTCAAGCACGGAGACGTAATCCAGCGAGAGGAATTCAGGGGAGTCAGGGTGATCGGTGTGAATGGATCCAATGGGGGACAAGGAGGTCAGCCCGGTAGTTGGCACTGTTTCAATGTAGTAGTTGTAAGTGGTATCAAGAATGACTCCCCCGTGGATGTAACTGCGTGTTTTCTCATGAACGAATTTCAGCAACTGGGGCTCCTCTCCGGCCACTCCTCCGAAAATCCTGTATCCGGATATTTTACCTTCCCAGCCTTCGTAACCGGTCCAGGTTATTTTGTTGGCAGGTACACAGGGATCAAATTCAACGCTGATGGACACTGCCTTGTGTGCATTGTCTCCAAGTGGGCTTTCGTTATAGGCGACCGTACCGTCAAGGGTGTCAATGGCGGTCACAGAATAGGAAAGGTTTTCCAGACCATGGTCCAATATTTTGTATTCAAGGGTTTCTGAGGAGAAGGTAAATATTGGTTTGCCGGTACCTCGATTCATTTCATACATCCGATACAGATCAACGGTGGTATCGGTGCTGGCCTCCCACTGGACCAAAATGCCATTGTCGGAGTGATCCACAGTGATCCGGATCAAATCAGGTGTATCAGGCGGTTCCTCTGCCTGAGTAAATCCTGAAAATAACATCAGAAGCACTGCAATCAGTGCATATGGAATCCTTCCGTTTGCAGGCCAGTTTTTCATACTTTACAATAACGCCGGGACCTGAATTAAATTACACCCGGTCACCCAGGCAAAGATAAAACATCTATTTTCAGCTTTCCCTTTTGTACTGAACGGAAAATGCTAATTTTGTCACCTATGTCCCGCAAGCGTTTCATTTCCAGGGTTAATAATTTTAAAATCAAGCACTTGGATGGCCACAGATTTTTAAACATTCTGGCTGTCTTCGTTGGTCTGGGTGCGGGGCTTGCTGCAGTGATTATCAAAAACCTGGTGCATTTTATACGCGAAGCACTGGAAAATGGTTTTCACGGCGACTACACCAGGTATTATATCTTTATTTTACCTGTAGTTGGTATTGCACTGGTGTTGGTTTTTATCCGTTATGTAAACAAGCATCCCGTGGGCCATGGAATTCCGGGAGTATTGTTCTCCATCTCCAAGAACAACGGAATTATCCAGTCCCATAATCTCTATTCAAGTATCATTACCAGTGCCCTAACGGTGGGATTTGGGGGTTCAGTGGGTCTGGAGGGCCCTACAGTGGCAACAGGCGGAGCTGTGGGTTCCAACCTGGGAAGGCTTTTTAACTTGAATTATAAGGAGATTACCCTGCTGATCTCCTGTGCAAGTGCCGGTGCTTTGTCAGCCATTTTTAAGGCGCCCATTGCCGGGATTGTATTTGCCCTGGAGGTGATCATGCTGGATCTGACCGTGTGGGCAGTTGTCCCCCTGCTTATCTCTTCTGCAACCGCTGCGCTCACTTCCTATTTATTCCTTGGACAGAATGTTTTGTACCAGTTCCAGGTAACTGATGCCTTCCAGATGGGCCAGATCCACTGGTACCTGATCCTGGGCGCAGTGGTGGGTATGCTATCGGTCTATTTTACCAAGGGCTACATCTATATCACGGAGCTTATTGAAAAGTTTGATAATCCATGGAAGAGGCTACTGGTAGCCGGCGGAATCCTGGGAGTGATCATCCTCTTTTTTCCTGCCCTCTACGGTGAGGGATATGAAGTGGTGAACCATGGACTGAGGGGGGAGTATCTGCAACTGTTTGAAGGTACTTTTTTTGAGGGCTGGCAGAACACCTTCATGCTGGCCGCCTTCTATATTTTACTGATCATCGGGATCAAGGTGATCGCCACATCACTGACCTTCGCGGCAGGAGGGATAGGCGGGATTTTTGCCCCCTCCCTTTTTATAGGGGCCAATACGGGACTTCTGTTCGGTTTGATACTGAACCAGCTGGGTGTGGATGTATCGGTAAGTAACATGGCGCTGGTGGGAATGGCCAGCATGATTGCAGGCGCGGTCCATGCCCCGCTTACTGCCATCTTCCTGGTGGCAGAGATCACAGGGGGCTATGAACTTATCTTTCCCCTGATGCTGGCTGCAACCATCTCCTATGGAACCACCCGGTTTTTCGTAAAGAACTCTGTTTACACCGTTCAGCTGGCCAAAAGGGGAGAGCTGATGACCCATCACAAGGACAGGAACATCCTGTTAATGATGAAAATATCAGAACTTATTGAAACCGATTTCACATCCGTAAAGGTTGATAATACACTCAGGGACCTGGTCCAGGTCATTACCAAATCCCACAGAAACATCTATCCCGTATTGGATGAACAGAAAAACATGAAGGGGATTGTGAAACTGGATGACATAAGGCATATTATGTTTCACCAGGAGATGTATGATTCTACCAGGATCAGGGACCTGATGATCACTCCCGAATGGACCATCGAAACAACCGACCAGATGGAAGAGGTGGCCAGGAAGTTCTCTGAGAGCGGCCGTTATAACATCCCGGTGCTTGAGAATGGAAAGTACCTGGGATTCGTTTCCCGGGCCAGGGTATTCTCCTCCTATCGCGAGATGCTCAAACACTTTTCGGAGGAGTGATTTTATGTTTATCAACAGGTTCCCACCGGAATATTTAGTTATGTTTGTAACAATCACAAAGAAATCTACCCATGCCAAGTTTTGTTATAAATGACAAATGTGATGGCTGTAAAGCGCAGGATCGCACTGCCTGCCAGTATATCTGTCCCAACGATCTGATGGTCCTGGATAAAGAGAAAAACAAAGCATACAACCGGGCAGTGGATATGTGTTGGGAGTGCTATAGCTGTGTAAAGATCTGTCCAACCCAGGCCATTGAGATCAGGGGTTATGCCGATTTTATGCCATTGGGTGGGGTAGTACAACCATTAAGGAGTACAGATGCTATCATGTGGGCCGTGAGGTTCCGGAACAAGACGGTCAAAAGATTCAAGTTCCCCATCCGGACGACTCCTGAAGGAAGTATCGAACCTGATGCCGGATTCCAGACCGGATCGGATGATCTGAAAGGGCCTGAACTGAGAACCGAACCGGAATCGCTGGGAACAGATCTTTACCGAAAATAATCATCTACGAAAACCGATGGCAATGAATGCAGATAGTTTTGAGACGGTTGTGGTGGAAACCGACCTGCTCATCCTGGGTGGCGGAATGGCAGCCTGTGGAGCAGCTTTTGAAGCTTCCTACTGGGCAAAAAAACAGAACCAGCGTGTCACCTTGGTGGATAAGGCGGCCATGGAGCGAAGTGGGGCAGTGGCTATGGGGCTTTCAGCCATCAACCTCTACCTGGGACTTCAACACGGCAACAACACGGTGGAGGATTATGTGAGCTATGTAAAGAACGATCTCATGGGAATTGCACGTGAAGACCTGGTAGCCAACATTGCGCGCCATGTGGATTCCTCGGTGCACCTTTTTGAACAGTGGGGATTGCCCATCTGGAAAGGTGATGACGGCAAATATGTGAACGAGGGCCGCTGGCAGATCATGATCCATGGCGAGTCTTATAAAAATATTGTTTCAGAAGCAGCAAAGAATGCATTGAAGGAGCTGGGCGAAAATGGTTCTTATTATGAACGCATTTTTATCACTGAACCCTTGCTGTTTGATGACCGTTGCGTGGGCGCGGTGGGATTCAGTGTGAGGGAGAATAAATTCTATGTTTTTAAGGCCAAAGCAGTGCTCGATTCCATGGGGGGTGCTGTGCATGTTTTCCGTCCCCGATCGGTGGGTGAAGGCCTGGGAAGATCATGGTACCCGCCTTTTAACAGCGGTGCCAGTACATACTTTACACTGAAAGCCGGAGCTGAGATGACCTGCCAGGAAGTGCGCTTTGTACCTGTCCGTTTTAAAGATTCCTACGGACCGGTGGGTGCATGGTTTCTTTTGTTTAAATCCAAAGCTACTAACGCCAGGGGAGACGATTACATGGAGACCCGCAAAGCAGAACTGGCAAACTGGGCTCCCTACGGGAATTCCAAACCCACACCAGCCAATCTGAGGAATTACCTGATGTTGCTGGAACTTGAAGCGGGTAACGGACCAATATACATGAGAACCGATGAAGCCATCAGGGAGTTGGTGGCCCGGATCCCCGAAGAGAAAGAGGCAAAACGGAAGATGAAGGAGCTTGAGTCTGAGGCCTGGGAGGACTTTCTGGATATGACCGTCAGCCAGGCGCTCAATTGGGCATCCCACAACATCATGCCCGAAGAGACACCTTCCGAAATTTCTGCCTGTGAGCCCTATTTCATCAGCTCACACTCCGGTGCATCAGGTGCATGGGTCAGCGGACCCGGGGACCTTGCTACAGGTGAGCAATTTTGGGGATATGACAACATGACCACCGTCAAAGGATTGTTCGCAGCAGGCGATGCTTCAGGAGCTTCATCACACAAATTCTCCTCGGGCTCCTTTACCGAAGGAAGAATTGCTGCAAAGGCCGCCGTTGCTTTTTGTGTCGATCATCCCGATCCGGTTTTCATCAGTGATCAACAGATTTCGGCACTGAGAGAGAAGGTCCTCCAACCATTGAAAATCTTTGAAGAGCACCATGCCTACGCCAATGATGAAGATGTGAATCCCAATTTCGTGAAGCCCCGGATGTTCATGTTCCGGCTTCAGAAAATCATGGACGAATATGCAGGGGGTGCATCCGTTGGATTCAAAACTTCCGAGGCGCTGCTCACCAAAGGGATGGAGTACCTGCAGTACATGAAGGAAGACTCGGAGAAGCTTGCTGCCAGCAGTCTCAATGAACTTATGCGGTGCTGGGAAAATGTCCACCGCCTCTGGCAGGCTGAATCACATATTCGCACTGTCCTTTTCAGGGAGGAGACCCGTTGGCCGGGTTACTATTTCAGGACGGACCATCCTTCCATGAAAGAGGAATGGGAGGCTTTTGCCAACTGCAGATGGGATCCCGAAACCGGTGAATGGACCATGATTAAAAGATCAATTAAACCACTTTAACCTTTACCTTTTCACTTTGAACTTTCCCACTTTAGTCATAGGAGGAGGAATAAGCGGAATCACTGCAGCTGTAGAGCTGGCAGAGACAGGCAGGGAGGTTGTCCTGATCGAGAAAGCTCCTTACCTGGGTGGACATGTGTCTGGTTTTCATAACTATTTCCCCAAGCTATGCCCACCGGCTTGTGGCCTGGAAATAAACTACAGAAGGATCAGGTCCAATCCCAGGATCACCTACTATACCGGCGCTGAAGTAACAAGCATTTGCGGGGCCGAAGGAGATTTTACAGCATCAGTTTCCATTGAGCCGCGTCTGATCAATAACAACTGCACAGCCTGTGGCAAATGTGCAGAAGTATGTCCCGTGGAACGAAATTCGGTGCCCGGTGGTGCGAAGGTTCAAAAAGCAGCATACATCAACGGGGGACTCTCCTTCCCTTTGAAGTATACCATTGACCAGGAGGTCTGCCTGAGGGAGTCTTGTAGAAGATGTATGGATGTATGTGCCTTTGATGCCATTCAGCTGGATGCGGATTCTGCCGTGGTTGAACTCCATGTCCGGAGGGTCATTGTTGCCACAGGATGGCACTCCTATCCTGCGGAGCTTATTGCGAACTACCGTTATTCAGAGGAGCCTGATGTGTTAACCAATGTGGAGTTTGAACACTTGATGGCTGCTGCGCACAGGGAGAACAGGAAGCTGGGCAGGCCTTCGGACGGAGCACTGCCCGGACGCATTGCTTTTGTACAATGTGCCGGATCAAGAGACCTGAACCACCTCCCATATTGTTCGGTGGTTTGCTGTTCTGCATCGGTCAAACACGCCCTTACGCTGGCAGAAGCTTACCCGGAGATTGAAACTGAGATCTTTTATATCGACCTCAGGCTCACAGGAAGAAATGAAAAGCTGTTGAGGAAAGCAGAGCAAACAGACAAAATCACCTTTACGAAGGGAAAGGTTGGCCGGATTGGGAAGGGGGATGAAGGCGGCCGGATCATCCTTGAAGTGGAGGACATAATGGCTGGGAAGAAGCAGCGGAATTCGTTTGATTTGGTGGTTCTGGCCACTGGGCTGGTTCCCAATCCCCTGATTCCGTTGCTCTCCGCGAACGAATATGGCTTTTGCAATGTGAACCAGGTAGAGGGCATTTACCCGGCTGCCTCATGCAAGCGTCCCATGGATGTCTCCGCATCGGTGAAGGATGCCACGGCTGCGGCCATAAAATCAATGCAAAGATCTGATGAGTGAAAGGAGTGACCATATCGTTCTGGCCATGTGTACCGGTTGCAGCATTGGTGATGCCATTGATACCAAAAAGCTTGGTTTGCTTGCACAGGAGGAGGGAGTTGTTTGTTTCAGCCATCCTGCACTTTGCTCCGAGGCGGGTCTGGCCAAACTGCATGCTGAAGCGAGCGGCTGCGGCGCTAAACGGATAGCCCTGGCCGCCTGCTCACCGCGGGCAAAGGCAGAACAGTTTGCCATGGAAGGTAAATATGTGGAACGGGTGAACCTCAGGGAGCAGGTTGCCTGGGTCATGGAACCGGATGAGGAGGATACGCAAATGTGTGCTGAGGACCTGGTCAGAATGGCTCTTGCCAAGCTGCGAGCCATTGGTGATAAACCACCCTATATGCCTGCTGCAGTGAGTTCGGATGTGCTGGTGGTAGGAGGTGGCATCGCCGGCTTGAATGCTGCCATGGCAGGCTTGAATGCCGGATACAAGATACACCTTGTGGAACAGGGAGAAGCCCTTGGGGGGTATGCGACCCGGATTCATAAACTGGTTCCTGACCTGGATCATCAGGAGAAACTCAGGGAACCTGACACCCAGACCATGGTAGATCTGGTAATGGCCCATCCCCATGTGAAGGTTTACCTGAACAGTACATTGAAAAGCATTGGCGGAGAGCCTGGAAATTTATCTGTTACTCTTGATGATGACCAGAATACGGAATTTAGCGTCGGATCGGTGGTTGTCTCCACCGGTTGGAAACCTTACGATCCCGGAAAATTGACCCCTCTGGGGTACGGTGATACATCAGGTGTAAAAACCCTGGAGGAGTTTGAACATCACGTGAGCCAGCACAGCGTGCCCGACCGGGTCACATTCATCCTTTGTGCAGGATCCAGGGATGAAGCTCACCTTTCTTATTGTTCGGCCTATTGCTGTACTGCCGCATTGAAGCAGGCACTTTATGTGAGGGAGAAGAATCCCAACGCCCAGGTCTACATCATTTACAGGGACATTCGCACCAGCGGCTTTCAGGAAGATTTCTACCGGAGGGTACAGGAGGATGATTCCATATTCCTCACCAAGGGAAGGATTCAGTCGGTAAACCGCGTGGGGGTATCCATGCAGACGTACATCAAAGGGAGCTTGATTGATGAAGAGATTGTGATCGAATCCGATATGGTGGTTCTGGCCACGGGAATGGTCCCATCGGGCAGTGAAAGTCTCCATCTTCAATACCGGTTGGGGGAAGGACTCCCGGGCATTGAATATGATTTTAGTGATTCGCATTTTATTTGTTTTCCTTACGAAACGCGCCGGACAGGGTTTTATGCGGCAGGAACAGTAAGGGCACCCATGGACCTGGAATCAAGTGCCGAGGATGGTTCGGGAGCCATGATGAAAGCGATCCAGTGCATTGAATGTGTGAAGAGGGGGGAGGCAGTTCATCCCCGGTCGGGCGATCTGACTTTCCCTGAACTTTATATGGAGCGGTGTACCGACTGCAAGCGGTGTACGGAGGAGTGCCCTTTCGGAGCTTATGATGAGACCGAAAAAGGAACCCCGCTTTCCAACCCGGCCCGGTGCCGCAGGTGCGGGATTTGTGTAGGTTCCTGTCCTGAACGGGTGATCGGTTTTGCGGACTTCTCCATCAACAGTGTATCAGCCATGATCAAGGCCGTTCATATCCCGGATGAATTTGAAGAGAAGCCACGGGTACTGGTGTTTGTATGTGAGAACGATGCCTATCCTGCTCTGGATGCTGCCGCCTCATATCGTCTGAAATACAGTCCGTTCGTCCGTATTATCCCGGTCAGGTGCCTGGGTTCGGTCAACAAGGTGTGGATTTCCGATGCACTCTCCCATGGGTATGACGGGATTCTTCAGATAGGGTGCAAACCGGGGGATGATTACCAGTGTCATTTCATTCATGGCAGTGAGCTGACCCGGCAGCGGGGCGAAAATTTGCAGGAGACCCTGGAAACCATGATGCTTGAACCGGAAAGGATCATGACAAAGTTCGTGGAGATCAGTGGCCACCATCAAATTCAGGAGATGATTAATGAATATGTGGAAGCGCTTGCGTTGATCGGGCCGAATCCGTTTAAAAGTATGTAAATAAATAGGTTATAAAGGGTTTGGGTTATTGAGGGTTTGGATTATTGAATATCTTAATAACACACTAACGTTCGCGAAGCGAACATACTAACACGAGCGAAGCGAGTAAAATAACATGAACGAAGTGAATCTTATTCAACCTGACATAGAATTCAAAAGGGAACTGGGGCGGTTGAGCGGTTCGCAACTGAACCAGTGCATGCAGTGTGGTACATGTTCGGCAGTATGCTCGCTGGCACCTGCCGACAGGCCTTTCCCGCGCAAGGAGATGATCTGGTCGGGCTGGGGACTGAAGGAAAAGCTTCTTGGTAATGTGGATGTTTGGCTATGTCACCAGTGCGGCGATTGCAGCACAACATGTCCCCGGGATGTGAAGCCTGCAGATGTGATTGCGGCAATAAGACAGAAAACCTATGAACACTATATCCGGCCCAGGTTCCTGGGAAAGATGGTGAGCAGGCCGGCTCTTCTCCCTGTGGCTCTGGCCATTCCCGTGGGGGTCATTATGGCTATTCTGAGTCTGGCAGGAACATTTGCGATCCCGGAGGGACCGGTGGATTACTCCGCGTTTTTCCCTCATGCCTTGCTGAACGCTACTTTTTCTGCCATTACGCTGCTGTTTTATTTCCTGGCAAGCCTGGGCATCGGAGCTTTCTGGAAGGATATGAAAAGGATCACCCCTCCCGCGGATGGAAGACAGGGGAGGATCCCCTTTTTCCGGGTAATGGGTGAGATCCTTTCCCATTCGAATTTCTCAGGTTGTGGTTCACGGCGGACAAGGCAGGCAGCGCACATGCTGGTGTTCTTCGGATTCGGATTGCTGATTGTGGTTACACTCTATGCCATCTGGGCATCCCTGACCCACAAGTATCCCCTTGCTTTCCTGAATCCATTTAAGCTTGCTGGGAATGTGGCATCCGTGATGATTTATACAGGTCTGGGTATCATGATTTATCAGCGCCTCTCTGACAGGGAGTTGTTTGGAAAAAGCGCTTATCCGGACTGGTTGCTGCTTGTTGCCATTACCCTGCTGACCCTGTCGGGATCCCTGGTGGAGATGGCCCGTTTCGGACAGTGGTCCATTGCTTACCACCTCTATTTTTTTCACCTGGTGGCTGTTTGGTTTGTGATCATGTACCTGCCCTTCACCAAGCTGGGGCATGTTTTTTACAGGACTACAGCTCTTCTCTATGCCAGGTCAATAGGCCGTAAGTAGCTCCGCAAAAGGATGCTGTGCGGACTATTTCATCACAAAGATGTATCTTTGGCCTGCTGTATAATTCTGGAAAGAAAGCAAAAACAATTGACCTTTTTTTGTGTTATTGAAAGCATAAGAGGGTTGAATGAGCAAAAAGCTATGCAGGGAAAGTGACGGTCTGACCCAAAAGATAAAAGGGAAGAAGAAAAAATACTACTGCGGCAAGTGCGAGAAGAAATCTCCAAAAGAAAAATGGTGTTGCAAACCAAAGGAAATAAGGCAATGATCCTGGCGGCAGGACTGGGCACCAGGCTCAGGCCCCTGACCGATCAAAAGCCCAAAGCACTGCTTGATTGGCAGGGTGCACCTCTGATCGATCACGCCATCCTGAAGCTGAAAAGTGCAGGATTTAATGAGATCATCATCAATGTGCACCACCATGCAGAAATGATCATGGATCATGTGAAGGGGAAGAAACAATTCGGTATCCGTATTGAATTCTCCCATGAAAAGAATGAATTGCTGGATACGGGGGGAGGGATTGCCAATGCATCCTGGTTTTTCGGAGATGAACCTTTCCTTGTTTATAATGTGGACATCCTGAGTGGGATTGACCTGGAAAAAATGATGATGGCACACAGGGCAAGAGGCGCTATTGCCACCATGGCTGTGAAGGAGCGGGTAACCTCCAGGAGCCTGCTTATGAACCGGGAAAATTATTTGAAAGGATGGAGGGACAACCGGACCGGGGAATCCATCCTGGTTGATGAGAAGCAGGAGACGCTTACTCCCATTGCTTTCAGTGCAATCCATGTAATGGATCCTTCAATATTCATACTGTTTCCCCGGGAAAAAAGGTTTCCGCTGATGCCCTTCTATCTGGAACTTGCGAAGACCAGACCTGTATATTTGTACAGGCACGATGAAGATGAGTGGACCGATATGGGTAAACTGGAGTCCTTTGCCAATGCATGAGTGATATGGAGCTGACAGAAAAACTAAAAGAACAGATTGCTGAATGGGACGAAACCCTGAAGGACAAAAGTGCCATCGGAGTCATCGGATATTTCCTGCAGCATTTCGGGGATAAAGTCGTCTTGTCGACAAGCCTGGGGCTTGAAGACCAGGTATTAACCGCTATGATCCTGCGCCAGAATCCTAAGACCGAAGTCTTTACCCTGGATACGGGCAGACTTTTTCCGGAGACATACGACCTGATTGCCCGCACCAACAAATACTTCGGAATACGCATGAAAATCTATTTTCCTGATCCCGTGAAGGTGGAAGAAATGGTGGCAAACCACGGGATCAATCTCTTTTATGATGGTGTAGAGAAACGGAAGATGTGTTGCGGCATCAGAAAAGTAGCTCAGCTCCCCAGGGCATTTGCAGACAAGGAGGCCTGGATATGCGGGTTGAGGAAGGACCAGTCGGTTACCCGTTTCTTCAACAGGATGGTGGAGTGGGATGAAAACAATGGCCTGGTGAAGGTCAATCCTCTGATCAACTGGTCTGAGAAGGATGTTTGGGAGTACATCAAGTCGCATAATATACCTTATAACCTTCTGCATGACAGTGGATTTCCCAGCATTGGGTGTGAGCCCTGCACCCGAGCCATTGAACCTGGTGAAGATATCCGTTCCGGAAGGTGGTGGTGGGAGAATGAGGCCCATAAAGAGTGTGGACTTCACAGGAAGTAGGCCTATCTGTGGATTACGCCAGAGCCCAGGAGTTCCTTGCCTGTATACCATGCAGCAAACTGGCCGGATGCAACACCCCGCTGAGGTTCCCTGAATACAATGTACAATCCCTTTTCTGACCTATGAAGTACAGCATCCTGCAGCGGCTGCCTGTACCGGATTCTTACCCGGTAAACCCCCGATTGTCCGGGTTTAAGCGCAAGATCCCTCCTGATCCAGTGAATCTCTTCAGGCAGGACGAAGAGTCCGGGACGGTATAAACCGGGATGGGACTGACCCTGGCCTACATAGATCCGGTTCTGCTCCACATCGGTGGAGATCACAAAAAGAGGTTCCTCCTTGCCACCCACATTCAGACCCTTGCGCTGACCGACAGTGAAGAAATGTGCTCCCTGGTGCTTTCCAACCCATGTTCCGTCTTCCCTTGTATAGGTCCATGGACTGCAAAGTTCTTCCAGGTTCCTGCTCTCCTTCTTTTCCGTTGCATATTGTTCCATATTTGCAGGGATTTCAAAGATGTTGCCCTCCCTGGTCTTCAGTTTCTGTTGAAGAAACACCGGGAGATGCACTTTACCTACGAAACAGATCCCCTGGGAGTCTTTTTTATCGGCAGATGCCAGTCCCTGCAGTTTGGCAATCTCCCTTACCTGAGGTTTATGGAGGTGGCCGATGGGAAACAGGGTCCGGGCCAGCTGCTCCTGTGAAAGCTGGCAAAGGAAATAGCTCTGCTCCTTATTGGGATCATCACCGGCGAGCAAGGAGTAGACCATGGTGCCATTCACCTCACTGCTGCTTTTATTGCAATAGTGACCGGTGGCCACAAAATCGGGATTGTATTCTTCCGCTGCCTTCAGGAATGCATCGAATTTAATCTCCCTGTTACACAGTACATCGGGATTGGGGGTTCGGCCTTTCTGATATTCCGAGAACATGTAGTCAATGACCCGCTTCCTGTAAGGTTCGCTCAGATCCACCACATGAAAGTCGATTCCCAGCTTCCTGGCTACCAATTCGGCGAAAACCACATCCTCATCCCACGGACAATCGGCATCGATCACACCGGTCTTGTCATGCCAGTTGATCATAAACAGGCCGGTTACTTCAAAGCCCTGTTCCTTCAGGAGATATGCAGCCACACTGGAGTCCACTCCCCCTGATAATCCAACTACCACCCTTTTTGCCAAAGCTGAAATTTTGCATAAAATTACCATTTTTCCTG
Source organism: uncultured Bacteroides sp. (assembly GCA_964453785.1). Classification (GTDB taxonomy): domain Bacteria; phylum Bacteroidota; class Bacteroidia; order Bacteroidales. Next base: position 28,617 of record CAYVRK010000025.1, on the reverse strand, counting down.
AAAGCCCTATATTTACGTAATGTCCCCTCTTCAAGTATACAAAGCCTCGGCAGGTTCGGGTAAAACATATGCCCTAACGCTGGAATACCTCAAATTGCTCTTCAGGATTCCGGAAGCACATCGTCATATCCTGGCGGTGACCTTCACGAACAAGGCAGCCGGAGAGATGAAGAGCCGGATTCTCATGAGACTTTTCAATCTTTCCCGAAGTGATCCGGATGCAGGAAGTGAGGATCTGAATCTTCTGGTGGAAGCGACCGGAATGGATGCGGTCAGGATCACAGAGCGGGCCGGGAATCTCCTGAACCTTATATTGAACGATTACTCCCGGTTTTCGGTGGGAACAATCGACAAATTTTTTCAGTCGGTCATCAGGGCCTTTACACGGGAGATCGGAATACAACCGGGATATAACCTGGAGTTGGATCATCAGCGGGTCCTTTCCATGGGTGTGGAACTGTTGTTTCAGGAGATCGGGGATGACGCAGAACTTCAGCAATGGCTCATCCGATTTGCAGAAGAACGGCTGGAAGAATCCAGATCATGGAATTTTAAAAACGATATTCTTGCACTGGGCATGCAGCTCTTCAGGGAATCATTCCAGGAACTGTATGCCGATGCAGATTTGAGCTTGCTGAACAAGCAAAACCTCGAAGATTTCCTGAAAGAGCTTGAACAAGTTGAAGCTCAGGCCATCAGTGAGATGAAACAGCTGGGAGCCAGGGCACTGGATCAAATGAAGATGAAGGGTTTTGAAGTGGAAGATTTCAAATTAAAGGGAAACTCACCACCAGCCCTCTTCAGACAGGCGGTGGAGGGAGATGTGCAGTTCACGGCTTCAAAACTTGAGTCCCTTGCTGACCGGGAGAAGTGGCTTGTAAAAGGTGCCTCAGCTGAGATGGCAGTGCTCACCGAGGCATTGCTCATGCCCTTGTTGAATGAGGTTTATCAGGATCAGGTTGTCCTGAATACCATCCGGGTCATACGTTTTAACTATTATACCCTGGGAATCCTGGGCGATATCAGGGAAAAAGTACAGGCCTACCTGAAGGAACACAACCTCTTTCTGATCACCGATTCCAGTCGTTTCCTCAGGGGAATTGCTGGAGCCAACCAGGTTCCCTTCATCTACGAAAAGACCGGGAACCGTTACAACCACATTATGCTGGACGAATTCCAGGATACTTCGGTTTTTCAGTATGAAAATTTCAGGCCACTCCTGGATAACTCACTGGCATCGGGGAATGACAACCTGGTGGTAGGGGACGTGAAACAGTCCATATACAGGTGGAGGAACTCGGACTGGAGAATTCTGGCTACAGGCCTGAAATCTGATTTTTCCCATCAGGAGTATAAGATCCATCAGCTGGATCAGAATTTCAGGAGCAGTGAACAGGTGATCCGCTTCAACAACACTGTATTTCAGCTGGCTTCCGAAGTACTGGCCGGGGAAATCGAAGCAGAACTCGGTTCCTCTCCGGTGAATAAACCGGAAGCGGATGAGGCCGTTCAGCAATTCAGGAATGCATATGCCGATGCGGTTCAGCAAATTCCTGCCAGGGCAGTTGGATCAGATGGATTTGTAAAGATCAGCTTCTTCCGGGAGGAGCAGGATCTATCGTTCCGTGACCAGGTATTGGAGAGCATTCCAGGATGGATCGATGAGATTCAGCAATCAGGTATTCAACCTGGTGAAATTGCCATTCTGGTGCGCACGAGAAGGGAGGGAGTCCTGGTAGCAGAAAAGCTTATGGGACATACCAGGATCATCTCCAATGAATCACTTCTGATGGCTCGCAACGATGCAGTATCCATGGTGATTTCAGCCCTGCGATACATGGTTTTTCCGGGGGATGAAATTAACAATGCCCTGCTGAAGTACCGGTGTTACCAGGCCGGGATTGCGGACAGTGATGGGTCGGACAGGCTGTTCAATGTGGATGTTTCTCCCGGGCAGATCCTTCCTGCGGAGTTTGTATCCAGAATGAGTGAATTCATACAGCTGCCTCTTTATGAGCTGGTTGAGGCGCTGATCCATCTTTTTGGTCTGTACACACACACCCATGACCTTCCCTATATACAGGCTTTACAGGACCTGGTTATCGATATTCAGAGGAGAGAGCCCATGGGCATTGCCGAGTTCCTTCAATACTGGGAGCAGCATGGATCAAAAAAAGGAATTCAGATTTCCGAGAACTCAAATGCCATTCGCATCCTGACTATTCACAGGGCCAAGGGACTGGAGTTTAAGGCGGTACTGATTCCGTTTTGCAATTGGGAGATCACCACCGATCATAGAAAATCAAACATCCTCTGGTGTCCCACAGGCAGAACACCATTCAGCCGGATACCCACTGTTCCGGTCCGCTTTGGAAGTGGACTGAAACACACCCTGTTTTCAGGTTTCTATTACCAGGAGAGAATGAAAGGCTACCTGGACAGCCTGAACCTGATGTATGTGTCCTTTACACGGGCCGTGGATGTATTGTACCTGGGTGTTCCGGTATCAGAGGATCAGGGACTGAAAACCACCGGGGATTTGCTGACGGCTATCCTGGACCTTACTCCTGTGAATCAACCTGCGCTCATGCCCCTGAAAAGTTACCTGAAGAATGATAAAATCACCATCGGGAAGATGCCGGAGCAATTGAAAATTCAAGGAGGGGAAGATCCCTGGCAGTTTGTTGCTTTCAAAGCAAATCCAGGCAGCCGCCTGCCAGGACTACGCCTGCGAAGTGATCAGTATTTTGTCGATGAAGAGGGCGTGTTCAGAACTGGCCGGGGGTTCGGAAACATGATGCACACTGTGTTCTCAGGGATTCACCTGGTTGAGGACGTGGTTCCCCTGTTGAACAACCTTCAGAAGGAGGGGGTCCTGTCTGCCAGGGATCGTCCAGGGCTGGAGAAGGAGATCCTTGATATGATCTCCCAGCCCGGGGTAGGTCGATGGTTTTCAGACGAGGAGGGGAGATCCTTCCTGAATGAGCGAAGCATTCTGTGCGGGGATGGCACCATAGTCAGACCCGACCGGGTCATTATAGACAGGGATGGCGTAACGGTGGTTGATTTTAAATTCGGGTTGCTGGAAAAAGAAGCATACAGGGCTCAGGTCAGAAAATATATGGAACTGCTGATGGGGATGAAGTATAAGCAGGTAACAGGTTTCATCTGGTATGCCATGCTGGGTAAAATCGAAAAAATGGATGCCCTATGATCTATAGTTGGGGAACGGAAAGAAGGATCAATGCTTACAGCGACTATTTCAAGCGGGTATTCGGTGCGCGGGTACAGAAAATTTCAGTGGATGCCGGCTTCACCTGTCCCAACAGGGATGGAGCATGTGGCACGGGAGGATGCACCTTCTGCAACAATGAAGCCTTCTCACCGTCCTATAACATACCAGGGAAATCCATTGAGGAGCAGCTATTGCAGGGGATGGAATTCCACCGGACCAGGTATCGGAAAGCGGTTAGCTATCTTGCTTATTTTCAATCCTATACAAACACTTATGCCGAGCTGGAAATCCTAAAAACCATGTATGACCAGGCCCTGGCCATCCCGGGAATAGTTGGCATTGTGGTGGGGACACGGCCCGATTGTGTGGATGAAGAGAAGCTGGATTTTTTTAAGGAACTCTCTAAAAAATGCTATTTGGTCCTTGAATATGGAATTGAATCGTTGCTGGACAGGACCCTTGAGCGCGTGAACAGAGGCCATGATGTGGAAAAGAGCGCCTGGGCCATCCGGGAAACAGCCAAAAGGGGAATCCGCGCTGGTGGCCATATGATTGTCGGACTGCCCGGTGAAACCAGGCAGGATTTTCTGGATGCGGCAAGGATCCTGTCGGAGTGGCCCCTGACCAACATCAAATTTCATCAACTGCAGGTCATTCACGGTACAGCCATGGCCCGGGAGTATAAGGAGAAGCCGGAAGATTTTGTAGAGTTCAGTATGGAAGAATATTTGCAATTAATGGTGGAGATCATAGAGCGGCTCAATCCCGAATTTGTGGTGGAACGTATCGCCGGCGAGGTGACCCCGGGAATGGGAGTGCGGGATGGTTGGGGCATTCGGTATGACAGATTGCTGAGCATTTTCGAACAGCTGCTGGAGGAGAAGGATACCTGGCAGGGAAAATATTTTGAAGAGAATCAATGATGCAACCCATCTTAGAAAAACTGGCCAGATATCTGACCGATGATCCGGATAGCATGCCGGAAGAAACCTGTATTATTTTGCCCAACAGACGTGCAGGGTTATTCCTGCAGCGTCACCTTTCCAGGTATATGAGTCAGGTGGGCTGGATGCCACACATATACTCTATTACCGAGTATGTGAATGAACTCAGCGGCCTTGCTCCCGGGGACCCCATCGAATTGTTATTCACCCTCTATGACATTTATAGGGAATTAAAGGAACAACCCGAGTCACTGGATGAGTTCTACTACTGGGGAGAAATCATGCTCAATGATTTTGATGAAATTGATAAGTATATGGTGGATCCCGAAATGCTCTTCCGGAACCTGGCGGATCTGAAGGAAATTGAAGAGCCGCTGGCCGGATTGGAAGAATCCCAAATCTCCTTTATCCGGCAGTTCTGGGAAGGGTTTCATCAGGGCCAGACCACCCCTGAAAAGGAGCAGTTTCTTGAGATTTGGAAGCTCCTTCCCATTCTCTATGGCCGGCTCAGGGAGATTCTTCGTAAAGAAGGGGAGGGAAGCCCCGGAATGCAGTACCGTGAGATTGCCGGTAAAATAGAAAAAGGCATGCTGGCCAAGCCCCGGTGGGACAGGATCATTGTAGCAGGATTTAATGCCCTGAACGGTTGTGAGCAACGAATCTTTAAATGGCTGCAGAATCATGGAGCAGTTTTTTTCTGGGATTATGATCATCACTATGTGGATGATCCTGCCCAGGAAGCTGGTAGATTTATGCGGGATAACCTGACTGCGTTCCCCCCGCCGCTGGATCTTGAATCGTTCAGAGGAATGGAGACGGAAAAGGAGATCAGGATTTTCGAGCTGCCCACTGATGTACTTCAGGCAAAAACTGTTCAGCTCATACTTGAACAGGAGGAGAGAGCCGGAATCTCAGAATGCACCGACACCGCTGTTGTGTTGTGTGATGAGGAGCTGCTGATACCCGTTCTCATGTCGGTTCCGGAATCCGTGGGTGAGATCAATGTGACCATGGGTTATCCCCTGAGCATCACTCCTGTTCTTGGATTTGTGGATGCATTGCTCCGCTTACAACATAACATCAGAAAAAGTCCGGATGGATCTGAAGTATTTTATTACAAAGATGTCAAGTCTATCCTGTTACACCCTTATATGGAGCATACAGGAGATGGAAAGGCCCACCCCTTGCTGGAATTAATGGCTTCGGGGAACCTGATCCAGGTGGAGAGATCCAGATTCGAAGGTGCATTTGAGAAGATGATCTTCAGGAGCATGGACGGATCCAGGGGTCTGATCACTTACTTTCGGGATATCTTTTTTCATATCCTGGAGGCCCTGGCTGCAGACGACAATAAGATTTTGCCTGAACTGCACCGCGAATTTGTATTTGCCCTGCTTATTCATCTGAACAAACTGGAGACTCTGCTTGAATCCAGGCCGGAAATTTCCTTCCCGGTCCTGGAAAAACTATTCAGAAAAGTTCTGGGAGTTTTCCGTGTTCCCTTCGAAGGCGAACCCCTTTCCGGACTCCAGGTCATGGGAATTCTTGAGACCAGGTTGCTGGATTTCAAACATGTGATCCTTTTGTCTATGAATGAAGAGATCATGCCGGCCTCCCATTTCAGGCAATCCTATATTCCTTATAGCTTACGGCTGGCTTTTGGCATGCCGGGCAGAGAGGATATGGATGCCATGTATGCCTATTATTTCAACCGGATCCTTCAGAGGGCCGGGAAGGTGGATCTGCTTTTTAACGGTACTTCAGAGGGCGTGCGTACCGGTGAAATGAGCCGTTACCTGCGACAGTTGATTTTCTCACGGGGCATCCAGGTGATCAGACCGGGCATGGAGGTAATGGCCAGGGAGGTACCCGAACTGGTCATCGGGCATTCGGCGGAAATTGACGTTTTATTAAACAGATATACTGTGGATGCGGAAGGTAACAAATACCTCTCCCCGTCAGCCATCAATACCTATGTGGACTGTTCTCTGAAATTCTACCTGAGGTACCTGGCCGGGATTGGTGAACCGGATGAAGTTCTGGAGGAGATCGATGCGGCAGGATTCGGTACAGTGGTGCATGATTCCATCAAACTGCTCTATGAAGAGATTGCCGGGGAGGACAGTGGAATGATAAGCAGAAAATCATTGCAGCACCTGCTGGGTTCGGGCCGGATAGAGGAGGTACTGAAGACCGCTTTCATTAAATTTCATTTCAAGGGTAGAAAGAGTTCTGTGATCGAAGGCCGTAACATCATCATCATTAAGGTAATGATCCGGTACCTGAAAAAGATCATTCAAACCGACCTGGCCATTACACCATTCACACTGGTTTCGGCTGAAAAGACCTACACCCGGGAACTGGAGTTAAATACCGGGAAGAGGGAGGTGACCCTTCGTATCGGCGGCAAGATTGACCGGGTGGACAGGGTCGGAGGTCTGTTGCGGGTAATTGATTACAAGACCGGTAATGCCAGTTACGGCTTTTCAACACTGGATTCGCTGTTTGACGGAACCCTGACCGCGAGAAACGGGGCAGGGCTTCAGACCCTTTTGTATGCATGGCTTGTTAGCAAGGAGCATCCCGGTGAGCAGGTTGCCCCTGGTTTGTACGTAATGAAGTCACTCTATGAAGAGAGATTTGATCCCTTGCTGACCATTGGCAGTCGAAGTGAGAAACACAGGATCGATTCCTTTACAGCCTTGGAGGAGGATTTCATTAAACATCTGAGGGAGACCCTGAACAAAATATTCGATCCCGGGATTCCTTTCACCCAGACAGAGAATGAATCTAAATGCAGAACCTGTGATTTTGCAACCCTGTGTAACCGGTCAGTCATTGATTAGGTTTTGCTATATTTAACTTAACAAATAGAGCTTTTATGGTTCCCGGACACAGAGATTATAAAGCTGAGATAAAAAAACTGAAATTTAAGACCGACCAGGGGATCAGTTTTCCATTTACTGCACTGGTCCATTTCCATGTAGGTGATAAGGAGAATCCAGTGCTTGAGTTGATGGGCCATATGGAGGAGAAAGAGATATACAATGCCATTGACAGGGGAGATGTCATTAACCTGGATAACTGTTACATTGAGAAATTCAGTTTGAAAAATTACAGGCTGACCAGGAATATGGAGCCCAGGGAAAAGGTTGTTATCAAAGGATTTACAGCAAGAAATGCCCTGTTCGCGGGACTCTCGCCCCTCGATTTCTCTTTCGCTGTATTTGAAGGGGAAGAATTCAGCCTGGAGGATTCATGGATAAGCAAAGGCGATGTTAGTTTTGAATCGGCCCGCTTCAGGGTTGACATGACAAGTTTTCACAACACAAGGTTTCCTGACGGGTACTTGAATTTCAAAAATGTGGGTTTTGAATCGCAGGAGATAAGCTTTAAGAATTGCATGTTTGGCAATGGCGATAAAGACTTTCAATACATGAGTGCCGGGAGGGGTAACCTCCATTTTATCAACGCGGATTTCTCTGGCGGGAATGTGAATTTTATCAATACCGACTTTGGAACAGGAGAAATATCATTCAAGGTGGCCAGGTTTGGGAAAGGGAAAGTTGATTTTCATTTCGCCACTTTCAAAGGCCAGTTTTTAAGTTTTGAAAGAACAGAATTCGGGGATGGCAGGGTGGATTTCAGAACTGTTGAATTTGGGTTGGGGCGTGTGAATTTTAACCGTTCTGTTTTTGGAGACGGAGAAGTAAGTTTTGATGAGGCCGAGATGCAAACCGGAAAATTCAATTTCAAAAGGGCTTCATTTGGAACAGGCGATATCAGTTTCGATGATGTCATGTTCGAGCATGTGGATGGTTCTTTTGAACACACCGATTTTGGCCAGGGAAAGGTTAGCTTTTATAAATCACGGTTCGGTTCTCTGTCTTTTGAGTTTTGTCATCTGGACGGGTATGTGGATCTGCGTCTGAAAAAGAGTCGTTCCATAAACCTGAACAACACAGTGGTACGTGATATCATCGATATCAATTCCCATGAGTTTTATTCTGAAATAGAGACCATCTCATTGGTTGGCATGAGGGATATAGGCAGAATTTATCTGGATTGGGAACGTTCGGGGGTAAAGAAGATGATCTATGCCCAGCCTGGTACCAGTCACAGGGTCAAAGCGGAGCAATTCAGGATTTTAAAAGCAAATTTCCAGAACCAGGGATCATACAATGATGAAGACAAAGCCTATGTGGAGTTCAAACGAAATGAATCGAAAGCTGAGCTTTCAGAGGCCCTTGAAAGATCACCATTAAGCGCAATTTACCAATACCCTCTCTACTGGTTTAAGTTGGGATTGTTTGATAGAGCAGGCCTGTATGCCACCAGCCCGGTGAGGGTTTTAGTGACCATGCTCGCCTGTTTTGTGATTTTCAGTTTTTCATACCTCCTGCTCATGGTCTTTACGGAGGCCGATATCATCGCGACGGTAGATGACCAGCTTTCCACCATTACCAAAGCATTTTATCACAGTGCCATTACATTCCTCACCATAGGTTACGGGGATCACTATCCATATGGTTCTATCCGGTGGGTTTCATCCCTGGAGGGTTTCTTTGGATTGTTCCTGATGTCCTATTTTACAGTGGCCTTTGTGAGGAAAGTGTTGCGGTGACCTATTCCTTGTCCTTCAGCAGGTCGGGGCGAAGCTTCCTGGTTCTCTCCATTGATTGCTCGTGTTTCCACTGATCTATTTTCGCTGCATGTCCTGACAGCAATATCCCGGGAACACTCCACCCTTTATAATTGGCCGGCCGGGTATAGACTGGTGGGGCAAGCAAACCATCCTGGAATGAGTCTGTCAATGCAGAGGTTTCATCTGATATGGCACCGGGAAGCAACCTGACCACACTGTCGGTGATCACAGCTGCAGCAAGTTCGCCTCCTGTCAGTACATAATCCCCTATGGATATCTCCCTGGTGATCAGGTGGTCCCTGACCCTTTGATCAATCCCCTTGTAGTGTCCGCACAGGATAATGATGTTCTCGGCAAGTGCAAGCCGATTTGCTTCAGGTTGATTAAAAAGCTGACCATCCGGTGAGGTGTAGATGATCTCATCGTAATTGCGCTGGCTGGTGAGATGGTTGATGGCTGCTTCGATGGGCTCAATGGACATGACCATTCCTGCATCTCCCCCGAAGGCATAGTCATCCACGCGCCGGTGTTTGTCTTTGGAAAACTCCCTGAGGTCGTGAATATAGATTTCAACCAACCCCTTCTCCCTTGCTCTTTTGATGATGGAGTGATCTATTGGCCCTGCAAGAAGTGCAGGCAAAACAGTGATGATTTCAATGCGCATTTTCAGTGTTCCCCTGGTGCTAAGATAAAACAGTTTTTTGCCCCATAAGTGATCTTTTACGTGAAAATTGAGTAATTTGTCTATCCAAGCGAGCCACCAATCCTCTACCTGTCATGAAAACGAACGATGTCAATGACCCTCTGAAAGAGAAAAAACCAAAAGAAGAGCAAGAAGAAACCAGGCAAGACACCACCGGATCATCCGAACAGGAGGATGTCATTCAATCTGAAATACCTGCCAGAGACACCGAATTACCTGCCAAAGAGCCAAAATTACCCGTAAAAAAGCCCCGGAAAACCCCAAAGCCTGAAGCGTCCACAGAGCAGGAAGAACCAACAGCAGAACCTGTTGGTGACAAGCCTGAAACAAGCGATGTTTCCGACCAAGCGGTGTTCATTGATGACCATGAAGAACAGAAGATCAATGATTCATATGACGATGATTTAGACCATGATGACCAACCTGAAGAGTCCGAGCAAATCAACTATCACCTGTTAAGCAAGGAGGACCTGGTGAAACTGCTTGGTGAGAAGCTGGATCATCCCGGAAGAGGTAATATACGGAAGGATGTGGAGGAGATTAAGCAAGCATTTTTCGAGAAGCAAAAGGCTGTCCTGGAGGATAAAAAGAAGCATTTCCTGGACGAAGGCGGAAACCTTGAAGATTTCAAACCAGCCGAAGATCCCCTGGAAACTGAGATCAAGGAGCTACTCAATAAGTACCGGGGTTTGAAGGCCGAGTTTACACGGCAGCTTGAAAAGACAAAGCAGGATAACATGCTGAAAAAGCAGGAGATTCTTGAGGAGCTGCGGATACTTATGGAGGGGCAGGAATCCTTTGAAATAACTTTCAGAAAATTCAAGGATCTGCAGCGTCAATGGTTTTCAGCAGGGATTGTCCCACAGCAGAACCTCAAGGATTTGTGGGATTCCTACAATTACTTTGTTGAGAAATTCAATGATTATGTCCGGATCAACCGGGAACTCAGGGCCCTGGATCTGAAGAAAAATCTTGAACTTAAAATCCAGCTATGTGAACGAACCGAGGATCTGGAATCGGAGCCAAATATTGTTCAGGCATTTAAAACATTACAGAAGTACCACACCAGATGGCGTGAAATCGGGCCTGTACCCCGGGATGACCGGGATGAGGTTTGGGATCGTTTCAAACAGGCTACTTCAGTGATTAACAGGAAGCACCAGGAATATCATTCCAGGTTAAAAGATTCCCTGTACGAAAACCTTGAAAAGAAGACCATGCTTTGTGAACGGGTTGAACTTATTGCTCAAACCAAATACGAAACCCATGGGGCATGGATGGAGAAGACCAACCAGGTGCTTGAGATCCAGAAGACCTGGAAAACCATCGGTTATGCGCCCAAGAAGGATAACAGTATCATTTATGCCAGGTTCCGAAAAGCTTGCGATACCTTCTTCGGAAACAAGGCAGCATATTATGCCTCTGCCTATGAGGAGCAGAAGGAGAACCTGAATGCGAAGATCGAAATTGTGGAAAAAGCAGAATCGCTCAGTGGCAGTCAGGATTGGAAAGAAACCTCCATCGAATTGATTCGCCTTCAGAAGCGCTGGAAGGAGATCGGACCGGTGCCCAGAAGGGATTCTGATAAGCTCTGGAAGCGGTTCAGGGCGGCGTGTGATACTTTCTTCAATCAAAAATCAAAATACTTTGAGGACGTTGATTCTTCATTTGATGACAACCTGAAGGCCAAGGAGAATCTGGTGGCAGAAATGGATGCCTTTGTTCCCGGTGATGACCGCAAAGCGAATATGAAGGCCCTTGAACTGTTCCAGACAAAGTTTGATTCCATTGGATTTGTACCATCAGCAAAAAAGGATCAAATCAAAGATGAGTTCCGGCTGGCTCAGGACAGACTGTTGGAGAAGATCGGAATGAATGAATCGGAGCGTTCCATCTTCAGGTTTAAAAACAGGATCAACAGTATGATGTTGGGCCCCCGTGCTGAAATGAAGCTTAACTTCGAGCGCGACAAGCTGGTTAATAAGCTTCAGCAATTACGAAATGACATAGGTGTGTGGGAAAACAATATTGGCTTCTTCAAACAATCTGACAGTTCGGAGGGGACCATTCAGGGATTCCATGAAAAAATTGAGTCAGCACATGAACGGATCCGGGTTCTGGAGTTAAAAATCCGAATCCTGGATGATATGGAAAATGCAAATTAAATCTTTATTTTAGCCCCGAACTTAAATCTGAATCTCCTTGGGTAATACAAAGTATGTTTTCGTAACAGGGGGTGTAACATCATCTCTGGGGAAAGGCATTATTTCAGCGTCTCTTGGAAGACTGCTTCAGGCCAGAGGTTACAGGGTTACCATCCAGAAACTGGATCCCTATATCAATATTGATCCGGGCACATTGAATCCTTACGAACACGGTGAGTGCTATGTGACGGATGACGGAGCGGAAACTGATCTGGACCTTGGGCATTATGAACGCTTTCTGGATACCCAGACATCACAGGCGAACAATGTGACCACAGGACGTATTTACCAGACAGTAATCAACAAGGAACGCCGTGGGGATTACCTTGGGAAAACTGTTCAGGTGATTCCTCATATTACGGATGAGATCAAGAGAAGGATCACACTTCTGGGAAAGAAAGGCGAATATGACATCATCATCACAGAGATCGGCGGAACTGTGGGTGATATTGAATCCCTGCCTTATATTGAAGCGGTCAGGCAGTTACGCTGGGATCTGGGTGTTGAAAACACAGTATTTATTCACCTGACCCTTGTACCTTACCTCTCTGCTTCGGGTGAGCTGAAAACCAAACCCACCCAGCATTCTGTGAAAGTATTACTGGAGAATGGGATTCAGCCTGATGTCCTGGTGCTCAGGACAGAACATGAACTTACCAAAGAGATCAGGAAAAAAGTGGCCCTGTTTTGCAATGTGGAACTTGATGCTGTGATACAATCCATCGATGTATCAACCATCTATGAAGTTCCGCTGCTGATGCAGGAGGAGGGGCTGGATGTGATGATTTTGAAAAAACTCCATATGGCAGTCAAAGGAGTTCCTGAATTAAAGGAGTGGAAAGAGTTTGTAAACAAACTGAAGAGTTCAGAACAGGAAATCCGGATTGCCCTGGTAGGGAAATATGTGGAGCTGTACGATTCCTATAAGTCCATTATTGAATCGCTGACCCATGCCGGAGCAATAAACCAGGTAAAGGTTTTGGTGGTTTGTATTCATTCTGAAATGATCTCAGCTGACAATGTGGTGGTTACCCTGGAAGGATTCGACGGCATCGTTGTTGCACCGGGATTCGGTGACAGGGGAATTGACGGGAAGATCCTTTCCGTGAAATATGCCCGTGAAAAGAAAATTCCCTTTCTGGGGATCTGTCTCGGTTTGCAATGTGCAGTCATTGAGTTTGCCAGAAATGTGCTGGGTTACCCGGATGCTCATTCCACTGAAATGACAAACATCACCAAACATCCGGTCATTGACCTGATGGAGGAACAGAAGGGTGTTACTGAAAAGGGAGGGACCATGCGGTTGGGAGGCTATGCCTGCGCACTGAAAAAGGGATCCAGGGTTCAGGCTGCGTACCAGACAGACATGGTTCGCGAGCGTCACCGTCACCGTTATGAATTCAACAACGACTTCCTCGCTGATTATGAAAAAAACGGAATGATCTCATCAGGGATCAACCCGGAAAGCGGATTGGTTGAGATCATGGAGCTAAACGATCATCCATGGTTTGTGGGAACCCAATTCCATCCTGAATACCGCAGTACCGTACTTAATCCACACCCCTTATTTATCGCCTTTATCAAGGCGTCTGTGGAACACATCAAGTAATACAGCCCCCGAGGGGAAACCAATTCACCGAAATCTTATCGATTTTAGTTGATTTTATAATGAATTAATTGCTAAACGATTACTTTTGTGCCTGAATTAATGTTTTGTAAATGGACAGAAATACAATCATAGGTCTTGGATTAATCGGACTCCTTATTGTAGGAATGGGTCTGTTAAACAAGCCATCAAAAGAAGCGCTTGAAGCTGAGCGGGAAAACCGGTTGACTGAGGCCTTGAGACAGGACTCCATTGCAAGGGCAGAACAGGTCAGGGCGGTTGAAGCTGCTGCCACACAACAATCGGTGCAAGAGGCATCCCGGGAAACAGGAGGTCTTCAGCAAGGTTCGGAGGCCATGGACAGGCTGACCAGCCAGTTTGGGGATTTTGCCCAGTCAGCCATTGGTACTCCCGAGAAGGTGGTTCTGGAGAATGAGCAGTTGAAATTGACCTTTTCAACCCTTGGGGGTCGTCCATATACGGCAAATTTAAAACAATATCATACCTATGATTCACTCCCGTTGAACCTGTTTAACGGTGATTCCACAGTTTTCTCCATTCAGTTTTTTGCAGGTGGAAAAACCATCAACACGGGCGATCTGTATTTCAGACCTGAAGTGGTATCACTGACGGATGAAGAGGGCCGGAAATTTCAGCAACTTACCATGAAACTGGAGCCCACCGAATCAGCCTCGGTGTCATACATTTACAGACTGTATGACAATGATTATATGCTGGACCTGGATCTTGAGTTAAAGGGTTTGGATACCTACGGGACGGATCGCATGAACTTTGACTTCTCTTTCTATGCGCCTTCCCAGGAGAAGGGTTATCAGAATGAAGCCATGTACACCACCTTGTATTATAAATTTCACGGAGGTGATGTTGAAAGTTTCAAGTCCAGGTCCAAGAAGGAATTTGAAACTGCCGATATTACTACGGGCATTCAATGGATTGCCTATAGCCACCAGTTTTTTTCGACCATCCTGATTGCCGATGAATCCTTTCTGGGGGCGGAGATGAGCCAGCACAGGTTCAATGAACCAGGACCCTTTGTGCGGCACTTTGCATCTTCCATTGGATTACCTTATAACCGGACCGGGGATCAGACCATCGGGATGAAACTTTATTTAGGCCCGAACAAATTTACGACCTTGAAAAGTTATGGTGATCTGCACCTGGAATCTGTGGTGACCGTTGGAGGATCCATGATCCGCTGGATGAATGCCTATGTGGTGATCCCGATTTTCAACTGGCTGAACAAGTACTTTGTCAATTACGGGATCATTATTCTGTTGCTGACCCTGATCATCAAAACGGCATTGTTTCCGCTGACCTACCGGTCCTATAAATCACAGGCGGTAATGCGTGTGCTGAAACCCCAGGTGGATGAGATCAACGAACGGTATCCCAGGAAAGAAGATGCCATGAAGAAGCAGCAGGCCACCATGGATCTGTATAAGAAGGCGGGGGCCAATCCCATGGGTGGTTGTCTGCCCATGCTCCTGCAGTTCCCGATTCTCTATGCCATGTTCAGGTTCTTCCCGACTTCCATTGAGCTCAGGCAGCAAAGTTTTCTCTGGGCTCACGACCTGTCGACCTACGATTCCATCTTAAATCTGCCCTTCACCATTCCCATGTACGGGGACCATGTGAGCCTGTTTACCCTCCTGATGACCGTTACCACCATGTTGTCCATGAAGTGGAACAACCAGGCTTCAGCCAGCAGCAGCTCCATGCCGGGCATGAAGACCATGATGTACATCATGCCCTTGATGTTCATGCTGATCCTGAATAATTTCTCAGCCGGACTAACATACTATTACTTCCTGGCCAACGTGATCACACTGGGACAGAACCTGCTTTTCAAGCGGTTTATAGACGAGGAAAAAATTCTGAAGAAAATCGCTGTCAGGAAAAGCAAGCCCGTTAAAAAATCTGGGTTCGCCAGACGGCTTGAAGAGATTCAGAAGCAGCAGAAGCAGGGTACCAAAGCTCTGCCCAGGAAGAAGTCAAGGTAGGCTTTTTCCTGATGGGTCAGCTTGCTCAGGTAATTCTTGGATTCATCCGTAGGGCAGCCATTTTCAGTGCGGTAACAGCAGCCTCAACACCTTTGTTCCCATGCTTGCCACCGGAACGGTCTTTGGCCTGCTGGAGATTGCCGGTGGTCAGGATTCCAAAGATAAAAGGGATGTCATAGTCCAGATTCAGTTCAGTGATTCCTCTGGAAACACCCTGGCAAATATAGTCGAAATGGGGTGTTTCACCCTGGATGATACAGCCGATGCAGATGACCACGTGGGGGTTGAACTGTTCGGCTACAATGCGGGCACCGTAGGGCAGTTCAAAGCTGCCGGGTACAGCCCGCACCAAAATCTTATCACGGGAAACGCCATGCTTTTGCAGGGTGTTTAAAGCTCCTTCCAGAAGTGCCGAGGTAATTTCTTCATTCCACTCCGAAACAGCGATACCTATCTTCATGGATGATCCGTCCGGAATCAGTGCCGGATCATGATCCGACAGGCTCTTCAGACTTGAGGCCATGACAGTTAGAGGGTCATTTTTGATTCTACCCGGCCAATGTATTTTTTAATCTCCCTGCCTTCAGGAGTTTCAGGAAAAGAAGATTCAATGGTGCGGTAAGTCTTAAGGGCTTCATCCAGGTCTCCCAACTCTTCATAAACGATCCCAAGCTTTTTCAGCATAATGGGGGTGGAAAAGTTGTTTTTGTACTTTTCAATTCCGCTTCTGTAGGATGCAGCGGCTTTTTCCAACTCACCCAATTCTACATAGGCATCTCCCTGGGTGCTGTATTTGGCCGCACCAACAAGCAGATCATCGGTTTTGAATTTTCCCAGATAGCGGATGGCCTCTTTTTGGTTTCCAAGCTGGTGATAACAAACCCCTGCATAATAACGAGCCACTTTGGCTGATTTGGTAAATCCATAATCGTCCATGATATTCAGGAAACCAGGGTAAGTGCCGTATCCATTCAGGGCCAATCCAAATGAATCGATTTCAAAGAAACGCTCTGCATAGAACATTTCAGCTGCAGCCTTTTCGTTGAGGGGCTTGAGGTAATACCGGTTTCCACCGATGATAATCAGCAGGACAACAATCAGTCCGCCAAGAAAGTAGGTAAGTAATTTCTGGTTATCTTCAATAAACTGTTCCGAACGTGTTAATGCTTGCTCAATGCCTTCCAGGTTCTTATCTGTTTGTTTCACATTCTTTTTCTTCGCCATTGCTGGTTTTTTTGTTGGTTTTCAAAAACTTCCGCAAAAGTAATCCTTTTTTAGAGAAATGCTGGGTGGAGCGTCACAATTATTGGTCCAGACTACCAAAAACCTTTTTAAGCAACGGTGTGATGCGTGCAGAAACATTCTGCCTGATTTTCTTTTCTTCATCCTGGACTTTCAGGAACATGCCATCCAGGGCTTTGTTGGTAAGGTAATCGTCAAGATCCGTGTTTACCGGACTGAATCCGGCTAATTTTCCGGCCAGGGAATTGGCAAATTGGTTCCATTTTCCTGTCAGGGCTTCCCAGGAGTCTTTAGCAGAAACTCCACCTATCATATCTTTCTCAGTGGATTGCGCGATCTTTGGCATATACAAACGGTAGAGAGATGTACGGGTGGTATTGCTCAGGTACTGCGTGGCTGCATTGTCAGGCCCGTTGAGAATACCAAACGCATCGTTGATACTCATCTGTCTGATGCTGTTAACGAAAATGGGAGCCACTTCCGTGGCTGCATCTTCGGCAGCCCGGTTGATATTGAGGACTACTTCCTCCAACAGTTGATTCCCTCCGGGGATCTTTGCGATGTTATCTATGATTACTGAAGCTTCTTCGGGAAGCATGATTTTCACCAATTCATCCTTGTAGTACCCGTCAACAGCGGAGAGAACAGATGAAGCGTTTTTTGAACCTGTAATCAGTGCTTCCTTGAGTCCATCCACCACTTCCGCTTCCGTAAGTGGCATATCTGCCGGGACAGATTGTATCAGAGAGCTTAATTCTGCACATCCCGTACCCAGGATGACCAAAGATCCGAGAATCCAGAATTGTCTTTTTATCAAATCAAGTACTTCCATATAAACATGTATAAGGGTTGCGTTAAAATTAGTAATTTTGTGTATGCATCTTAAATCTCTTTCGCTGGTCAATTTTAAGAATTATGAACAGGTTGAAGTACCGTTTTCGCAAAAGATCAATTGCTTCGTTGGCGAAAATGGTGTGGGCAAGACCAATGTCCTGGATGCGATCCATTACCTGGCCCTCTGCAAGAGCAATCTGAATCCTGTGGATACGCAGAACATCAGGTATGACCAGGAGTATTGTGTGATCCAGGGTCTGTTCCACAGAAAGGGAAAAGAGGAGAATATCTATTGCGGAATCAGGACCCAGAAGAAAAAGCAGTTTAAAAGAAACCAGAAGGAGTATCAAAAACTCTCTGAACACATAGGGCTTATTCCCCTTGTGATGATTTCACCTATGGACAGCATCCTGATCAACGGGGGAAGTGAGGAGCGCAGAAAATTCATGAATGGAGTAATTGCCCAGTACAGCCGCATATACCTTGAAAACCTAATCCAGTATAACCGGGCTCTTACGCAGCGAAACCGGCTTTTAAAAGATTTTGCAGCCAAGCACAGTTTCAACAGGGAGATGCTTGAGATATGGGACCAGCAGCTGATCCGATACGGAGAACCCCTGTTCATTGAGCGGAAACGGTTTGTGGATGATCTGTTGCCGGTATTTGCGACCTTCTATGAACACGTATCATTAAAAAAGGAGCAGGTGACCCTTGCCTACCAGGGACAACTTCTGGAGACCGATTTCAAAAAAGGGCTTATGGAATCTGTGGAGAAGGACCGCTATGTACAGTACACGACTTTTGGGATTCACAAGGATGACCTGGCCATGGATCTGGGGGATTACAGTTTGAAAAAGAGCGGGTCCCAGGGGCAGCAGAAGACCTTCCTGGTGGCATTGAAGCTGGCCGAATTCGAGTTTATAAGGAAACTGACCGATATTCGCCCCATCCTTCTGCTGGACGATATTTTTGATAAATTTGATACAACCAGGGTGAAACAGATCATCGGACTGGTGGCAGAAAACCATTTCGGCCAGATATTTATTACAGATACCAATGAATCACGGCTCCTGGGTATCCTGAAATCATTGCCGGCCAATCACCGGGTATTCAAGATTGATCATGAGGGAACAATTGACCAGATGGAGGTCTGAAATGCAGAGAAAAGAAGTAAAACGAATCGATTCCCTGCTTGACCAGTTTGTTAAATCAAACAGGCTTGAAAGGGGACTTGCAGAATACCGGCTTACGAAATCCTGGAAGGAATTGCTTGGGATCACGGTGGCAAAAAAGACCAAAAGCCTCTATATTCGCAACAGGAAGCTGTTTGTTACCCTGCATTCGTCGGTAGTGAGAAATGAACTGGAGATGATGAAAGAAACCCTCATCGTCCGTCTCAACGAGGCGGCAGGTATGAAGGTCATCGATGATATAGTTCTCCGTTGATCAGAACCTTTCGGAAGAGGCAAAGAAGAAAGTAGCCTCTATCTCTGCATTTTCATCCGAATCCGAACCATGGACTGCATTGGCCTGCATAGATTCTGCATACATTTTCCGGATGGTTCCCTCTTCAGCTTTCTCCGGGTCTGTTGAGCCTATCAGTTTCCTGTAATCCTCAACGGCATTCTCCTTCTCAAGGACACTGACAACAATGGGCCCTGAAATCATAAATTCCACCAGGTCATTATAAAAGGGCCTCTCTGCATGCACTTCGTAGAACCGTTCAGCTTCCCTGCGGGTGAGTTGCAACAACTTCAAGGCTATGATCCTGAAACCGGCTTCAGTGATCTTGTTCAATATGGGGCCTATGTAGCCTTTGGAAACTGCATGGGGTTTGATTATGGTAAAGGTATGTTGTCCTGCCATTGGTTCTGGTTTTGGTAATGCATATTAACAAATTAATCCGGCCTTTGTTATACCACCTTCAATATTTTTTAACTTTGCCTCACTTTCAAAGGATTCAGGATGCTGAGCGATACGAACAAACTTACCCTGGAGGAGTGGATAAGCAGGTCTGAAAAGGTGGCCATACTTACCCATACCAACCCGGATGGTGATGCCATCGGATCGAGCCTGGCACTTTGTCTGGCGCTGCGAAAGCGGGGAGTGGATGCACAGGTAGTCATTCCCGACGGATTGCCCGATTTCTTGCGTTGGCTTCCCGGTATTGCCAATTCCACGACCTTCGCCTATAAAAAGGAGAAGGGCACCGCGATCATTCAAAATGCAGATCTGGTCTTTTGCCTTGATTTCAATGATCCTGAAAGGCTGAACGGGATCAAAGAGATCCTGAACGAATCAAATGCCATGAAAGTCCTCATCGACCATCACCAGGAGCCGGTTGATTTTGCTGATCTGACCATCTCCGAAACGTGGAGGGGTTCTGTCGGGGAGATGATCTATCTGTTGCTTACAGCCCTGTTTGGTGAGGTGGTCATGGACAAGGACATTGCCACATGCCTCTATGTGGCCATCATGACCGATACGGGCAATTTTAACTATGCCAGCAGTTACCCCGAGATCTTTCATATTGTTGGCGACCTGATGAAGTACGGCATTGAGAAAGATAAGATCTACAGCAATGTGTATGATGCTTACACTGAGGGCAGGCTGCGTATGCAGGGTTATTGCATGCAGGAGAAGATGGTGGTGATTCCCAAATATAATACTGCCTACATCAGCCTGACCGAAGAGGAACTGAAGCGCTTCAATCACCGCAAGGGAGATACGGAAGGATTCGTGAATATTCCTTTTGCAGTGAAAGGAATCAGGTTTACGGCTCTGTTTGTGGAGAAGAAGGATTTCATCAGGGTCTCGTTCCGTTCAAGAGGCAATTTTCCTGTACATAAGGTAGCCTCTGAGCACTACAACGGGGGTGGACATATCAATGCAGCAGGCGGGGATTCATTTCTCTCCATGAAGGAAACACTCGTTCATTTTGAATCACTGCTTCCGGGTTATGCGAAATTGCTCACTGATGATTAGGTTTGTTTTTGTTGTACTGGTATTTGTTCTTTCTGCCTGTAAACCACCTGTGCAGGAACGTCATGTTTCTGAGCCTGATCCTGTCAGGGAAGAGTTTGTGAAGGTGAACAGGTATATGCAGCGGCGACACCAGGATCACATTGCAGCGTTTGTTAAGAGGGTTGGCTGGAACGCTGATGTAACTCCTTCCGGATTATGGATTGTGGTAGAGGAGAAGGGGACCGGTCCACGGATTGAAACAGGCAACAGGGTAAGCTATACATTTACCTCAACTCTTCTTGATGGAACACCCGTGTATGAAACAGCGGAAGATACTCCCAAACAGGTGGTTATTGGTCAGGGCGGTATGGAGTCAGGTGTGGAAGAGGGCCTTCGTCATTTGCGAAACGGCAGCAGAGCCATCCTGTTGATTCCCCCTCACCTGGCACATGGTAATTTTGGAGACGGAAATAAAATTCCAGGTAATTCGGTACTCATATACCGTTTGGAGATAAAAGAAGTTCGTTAAGGTGAATGAATTTGCTATTTTTGCACAATATTTGAAAATGAGATCTGTTTGAAAGAATGATGAAATCAATGTATATAAGATCCCTGATCTTGTCCCTGGCTGCTGGTTTGTTTTTGGTGGCCTCCGGTTGCAAGGAGGAATCCGGTATTGACGAAAAAGCAGTACAGGAATTGCGTTTCTTTGACCTCTATATGTCTTCCACCTTCAAAGATACCATTGATGCACCCACAGCCAGCGGGCTCTATTATATCGAAGTGAAGGAAGGAACAGGTGGTTCTCCTGACGCAGACGATTGGGTTCTGATAAATTATGTGTTAACCACCATCCCTGATGAAACAGTGGTGGATACCTACCTGGAAAATGTGGCAGAGGACAATGGCCTCTATTCTGAAGACGCCGTTTACGGTCCATTTAAGATGCTCAATGGTATTGCGAACGAGGGTCTGACCGAGGGGCTTTCCATGATGCGTGAAGGCGGGAAAGCCATCATGTGCTTTAAAAGTGACCTGGGTTACGGAACAAAAGGAACGAGTCTCATGAAGAGCATCGCAGGATATAAATCATTGAAGTATGAGGTTGAGTTGCTGGAAGTCATCAAGGATATGGTTGCCTATGAAGGAGCCAGGATCGTATCCTACACCGATACCATTGCAGGGGTGGAAATGATCCAAGACACAGTGATCGATGCAGTGATGTATTATGTGGTGGATGAGAAAACCCACGGCAGTCAGGTCAACAATGATTCGGTGGTGGAGATTGCTTATAAAGGCTACCTTTTGGATGGGCGGGTTTTTGATCAGAGCGCAGAAGGCAAAAATTATGAATTCAAGGTAGGGGACTATAACGCTGATACCTCTCCCATCCGTGGATGGCATCTGGGCCTGACCGGCTTCAGGGAAGGGGAAAAAGGGCGGCTGATCATTCCCTACTCCCTGGCTTATGGTGAAGTTGGCAGGCTCAGCGGAAGCATCTATGCCATCCAGCCTTTCGAAACCCTGGTATTCGATATTGAGGTCGTTTCGGTAAAAACCCAGATCGATCCTGAAGAACCGATTTAAGGATCAAACTTTACCTGCCCAGCAGGAAGATCACCGGCCTTTTATGAAGTATTGGTTTCTTCTTTTTCCACGCATAGATTGTCTGTGAAAGGATGCATTCCGAATCCAGTGTGATATCCGCAGCCACACACAACAGGGTGGAGGGCTCACAGGTTTCCAGAATGTCCGAAAGCATGGCATCGTTGCGGTAAGGAGTTTCGATGAATATCTGCGTTTCCCCTTTTTGTTTCACAGCCCTCTCCACCTCCCTGATCTTACGGATTCTTTCCGGACGCTTCACAGGAAGGTAGCCATGAAAGCAGAAGGATTGTCCGTTCAGGCCCGAAGCCATCAATGAAAGCAAAATGGAGGAAGGGCCTGTCAGCGGGATTACCCTGATCCCCTTCTCGTGGGCAATGCTTACCACCAGGGCCCCCGGATCTGCAACCCCCGGAACGCCGGCTTCGGTGATGACCGCCGCATTGCTGCCGGTCAGAACCTCGGTAAGAAAACCGGGAACATCATCCGGCTTTGTATGCTCGTTCAATTCGTAAAACGTGCGTTGGTCAATGTCGATGGCTGTGTCGAGGCTCTTCAGGTATCGCCTGGCGTTTCTGAGGTTTTCAACGATGAAGATTCCGGTGGATCTGGCAATATCATTCACTACGGCAGGAATGGTATGGGAAGTGTCTGGATTTCCCAGTGTATTGGGTAACAGGTAGAGGACTCCGTGCATCAGGTTTTTGTAATAAAAATAATTATAACTTCGTGAACATGGCAACCAATACCAGATCAATTGAAAATTACTTTTCTGGGTACAGGTACTTCACAGGGTGTGCCTGTGATCGGATGCAGTTGTCCCGGATGTCTTTCTGAAGATGTTCATGACACAAGACTGAGGTCATCTGTTCTGGTGGAACTGGACAGCCAGGTACTGGTCATTGATACCGGACCCGATTTCAGGCAACAGATGCTGAGCGCAGGTGTGAAGCGCCTGGATGCTGTTCTTTACACCCATGAACACCGTGATCACATTGCCGGGCTTGATGACATCAGGGCTTTCAATTTCATACAGCGAAGTTGCATGGATATATTCGCTGAGGAGCGGGTGGTGCGTGCACTCATGAGTATGTTTCCATACATTTTTGCTGAAAAGAAATACCCCGGAGTTCCCCGGGTTGTTGTGCATACCATTACAGCAGATCCTTTGGTCATTGGAAACATGGAGATTATTCCGGTAAGGATGATGCACTACCGTTTGCCGGTGCTGGGCTTCAGGATCGGGGATTTTGCTTACCTCACCGATGCCAGCTTTATCTCAGAGATGGAGAAAGAGAAATTATACGGGGTGAAGTATCTGGTTGTCAATGCACTGAGAAAGGAGGCGCACATCTCTCATTTCACCCTCACCCAGGCCATTCAGCTGATTGGAGAACTGAGCCCGAGGATGGGATACCTTACCCATATATCCCATCAGATGGGACCTGTTGCACTTCTGGAAAAGGAACTGCCCTCCCACATCCGGCCTGCTTATGACGGGTTGGTTATTGAGGTATAATCGCTGGTACGGTTTATCTCCTTCCCTGATGAAAGGAACAGGATGGCTGTGATGATGCTCATTACCATAAAAATGCCCCCCGCCAGGGTCAGGGCCTGGGGAAGGGAATAGACATCCTTCATCCATCCCAGCAGGGGACCTGTGAGAGCAAACAGCAGCCTGATGACAAAATTCCTTACCGAAAGGACAGTGGCCCGGATGTGGGATGCAGTCACCCTGTTGATATAGTCCTTGAGCACCGGTGTGGCGAATCCCCTGACCAGGTAAAAGAGGTAGAGAACCACCAGGCCGGTTGGCAGGTGAAAACGCCCCAGGGCCAGGTAGCAAAGCGGAATGAGCAAGGCGATTATCCATATGGAATATCTCTGTCCCAGCCTGGTTTCTATGCGGTGTGCCGTATAGGAGGTAATGGCAACGGTCAGGTTCAGACTGGTCCAGAGCACACCAAACCAGGCGATCTCAATGCGGGAGTATTCAAAGAAAGGCTGTGCAAACCATGCCATGGTCAGTGTGGCCGTTCCGGTGATGGAGCTGAACAGGATATTTCGCCTGAGCGGCCGGTTCTCAAACAATGCAAATCTGGCAATCCGCACAATCTCCATAAATCCTGCTTTGATCAGCGGCACTTTACGGCTTGGTTCAACCAGGGTGATGGCAGCAGGAAGGGCAATAAAAGCGACAAAAGTCTGAGCAAAGTAGGGGACCCTCAGGGTAATCCCTGCCAGCACTCCCCCCAGTATACCTGCCACTGCCTCAGCAATGTTCCCCAGTCCCGTGATGCGTCCTTCAAAAAGGGAATACTTCTTCTCTTCTCCGCGCTCCAGCAGGGAATCATACAGCATGGCCGAATCGGCGCCTGAAATACAACTCTGCCCGATTCCCAGGATCACTTCAGCAAGCAAAAAACCAATGAAGCCATGGCTCAGGCTGTAGGTGGCAAATCCGATGGTTCCAAACACAGCTCCCAGAATCAGGGTTTTTCTCCTGCCGATGACGTCGGCCAGGTAACCCGAGGGAATTTCCAGCACCACGATGGCAATGGAATAAAGTGCCTGAAGCACCATGATATCCTTCATGGAAAGCCCGTTGCTTTCATAAAAGGGGACCACGATGGGCATGTACAACATGAACCACTTCGCCGTTTTGATCAGGTATAACCTGATGATATTCGGATGGGTGATTTTGGGCAAGTCAGGGGGTGTTTGCATCAAAACTATGAATTCCCAACCGAACCCCATGAGATGTTTTATAAAATATTTATGGAATTGGCATTGTCCCTATATTTGGGTGAAAGATTTATAGGATGGGAATGACTGTCATTGAGAAGATCCTGGCGGACCATGCGGGCCGGCCGGAAGTGAAACCTGGGGATATCGTGGATGTAGCCATCGATGCACGGGTGGCCCGTGATTTTGGCGGGGCCAATGTGGTAAAGAACATGAACGATCACAAGCTTGATCTGGATGATGAATCAAAGACCTTTTTTACTTTCGACTGCAATCCAACGGGATCGGATCAGAAATATGCCACCAACCAGCACAAGTGCAGGCAATATGCAAGGGAACACGGGATCAGGGTCTTCGATATCGATAAGGGCATTGGCACCCATGTACTCATCGAGGAGGGACTGGCCTGGCCGGGATCCACGGCAGTATCAACCGATTCACATGCCAATATCCTGGGGGCTGTGGGCGCCTTTGGCCAGGGGATGGGTGATAAGGACATTGCAGCAACCTGGCACCGGGGGACCACCTGGTTCAAAGTGCCTCCTTCGGTAAAAATTATCCTGACCGGGCGTCAAGGAGCTGATGTTTCGGCAAAAGACATCGCACTGAATCTCCTGCATGAATTCGGTGCCAGTTCGTTGCTTGGATACGCCATTGAACTGGAGGGGGAACTGGTGGATAGCCTATCGATGGACCAGCGAATCACCATCGCATCCATGGCCACTGAAATGGGAGCCATCATCATTCTGTTTCCACCCAACAATGAGGTGATCAG
Source organism: uncultured Bacteroides sp. (assembly GCA_964453785.1). Lineage (GTDB taxonomy): Bacteria > Bacteroidota > Bacteroidia > Bacteroidales. Next base: position 3,094 of record CAYVRK010000025.1, on the reverse strand, counting down.
GTATTGTGAATCACGGTCCCGGAAGAAGATCACTCCGACTCTGGCCGATCCGGATGCGGTGTATGAGAAAGTAATGGAGGTGGATGCATCCGGATTCACCTCCAGGATATCCCTTCCCGGGAAGCCACACGATACCTCCGGATTGCCCAAAGAGATTGTTTGGATCGACTCAGCCTTTATCGGCAGCTGTACCAACGGACGGATCGAAGACATGAGAACAGCGGCAAAGATACTGAAAAACAGAAAGGTAGCTCCCGGGGTGGTCCTGAAGATCGTTCCTTCAACGGACAGGGTTTGGCAGCAGTGTCTTGAGGAGGGATTGATTGAGGTGTTTAAGGAGTCGGGGGCACTGGTTTCCAATGCAGGATGTGCGGGGTGTGCTGCCGGACAGGTCGGACAGAACGGTCCGGGAGAGGTTACAGTAAGTACGGGGAACCGGAATTTTCCCGGGAAGCAGGGATATGGAGAGGTTTACCTTGCCTCTCCTGAAGTAGTGGCTGCTTCAGCCATCGCAGGTTTCATTACCCCACCGGGAAAAATCCCGGAACAGATGAAAGAGCGGGTTTTTGAACGGACTGCAAAACCGGCCGGCAGCGCCGTTCAACCGGTCGCAATTAAGAAGCGGAAAGAGGAGGTGAGAGGAAAGGTGTGGTTTATTCCAAAAGACAACATCGATACAGACATGATCTATCACAACCGCTATCTGTCGGTGACAGACCTGTCTGAAATGGGACAGTATACTTTTGATAACCTTGAAGGATATGAAGATTTTGCCTCCAGGGCAAAGAAGGGAGATATTGTGGTTACAGGAAAGAATTTTGGTTCAGGTAGTTCCAGGCAGCAGGCTGTGGATTGCTTTATCTCCCTGGGCATTCAATGTGTGATCGCCGAATCATTTGGAGCCATATACGAACGGAATGCCATCAATGCCGCATTCCCCATCATGAGTTCAGACAGGATTTCGGTTCTGCAGCTTCAAAGCGGTGATGAACTCTCAGTGAATTTTCGTACTGGTGAAATCATAAACCTGACGAAGAAAATTTCTCTTCAAACCTCTCCATTTTCAGAAGTACAGATGGAGATTTATCTTCACAACGGATTATTTTAATAATACAGAACCATGAGATTAATTATTCCGGAGGGTTACAAACCCCTTATCAATTTGAAAGAGACAGAGAAGGCCATTGAAATGATGAAGGATCATTTTGAATCGGGTCTTGCATCTGACCTCAGGCTGCGGCGTGTGACCGCCCCACTCTTTATGCTGAAGGGAACCGGTCTGAATGATGACCTTCGCGGCAAGGAGATGCCCATCAGTTTCAAGATCAAGGATATGCGAAACGAGGAAGCAGAAGTGGTCCAGTCCCTTGCCAAATGGAAACGCATGATGCTGAGGGATTACGATATTGAGACCGGGTATGGGATCTATACGGATATGAACGCCCTTCGCCCCGATGAGGAACTGGATAACCTGCATTCGGTCTATGTGGACCAATGGGACTGGGAGAAAGCCATATACCCGGAGGAGAGAACACTGGAAACGCTGAAGCATACAGTCCGGAAAGTCTGGGACAATGTGAAGAGGAGCGAATTTTTCATCCATACCTTCTACTCCAATGTTGTTCCTTCACTTCCTGAAGAAATCAGTTTTATCCATTCGGAGCAACTCTTTGAGAAGTATCCCGATCTGACCCCCAGGGAAAGAGAGGACAAGATTGCAGAGGAACTGGGTGCTGTTTTTATTATCGGAATCGGTGCTGAACTGCCCGACGGGAAACCACACGATGAGAGAGCTCCAGATTACGATGACTGGAGTACGGAAACAGTGGATGGCTACCGTGGTCTGAACGGCGATATCATTGTCTGGAACAGCGTTCTGGAATGTGCCGCCGAGATCACATCCATGGGAATCAGGGTGGATAAGGATGAGATGATGAGACAGCTTGAAATCACCGGAGATATGGAACGGGCCGGAATGCTTTTCCACCATAGGCTCCTGAATGATGAACTCCCCTCATCCATCGGGGGAGGGATCGGCCAGTCAAGAACGGCCATGCAGTTGCTGAAAAAAGCACATATCGGGGAGATCCAGTCGGCCACATGGCCCGGAGAAATGGTGAACCATTGCCGCAAAAGCAATATCTTCCTCATATGAGTGGTCAGTGCACATTACTTAGCACTTATTACTAAGCACTTGGTACTTAGTTGGGATTAACTTAGTTGAGAATGTAATGGGCAAGACATTTGTTGAGAAGATATTTGATGCTCCCCAGGGGGCCATTGTGTTCAGGAAACCCGACCTGATCCTCTCCCATGACAACACAGCCAGTATTCAGAAGACCTTCGGGCAGATGGGAGGTACCGAGGTATACGACCCCGACCGCCTGGTGGTGGTGCTGGACCACAATGCCCCACCCACCACTTCCGCCCTGGCCAACAGCTACAAAGCCATTCGTGATTTTGCGGAACAGCAGGGAATCCGTAAGTTTCATGATGCGGGAAGCGGGATTTGCCACCAGATCATGGCCCGGTATGCGAAGCCCGGGATGCTGGTGGTGGGAAGCGACAGCCATACCTGTACCTCGGGGGCTTTCAACGCATTGGCAGCCGGGATCGACCGGACCGAGACTGCCGGGTTGTGGCTCAGGGGCGAGACCTGGTTCCGGGTCCCCGGATCCCTGAAGATTACGCTGACCAGTAAACTGAAACAGGGCGTATATGCAAAAGACCTGAGCCTCTGGATCATCGGAATGATCGGGTCGGCAGGAGCCAATTACCAGTCCGTCGAATACCATGGTGATGGGGTTGAAACACTGACCATCGCCGACCGGATGACCCTGGCCAACCTGGCGTCGGAAATGGGTGCCAAGAATGCGGTATTTCCGGCCGACAAGGTGTTGAAGGAGTTCCTGGGAGAGGATTTTGAGGGTATCTGGGCCGATGAAGGTGCCGGTTATGAGCGGGAGATCTCCATAGACCTGGGGGAGGTATTTCCCCTGGTGGCTGCTCCCCACGATGTGGACAACATCATGGCGCTTGCAGAAGTTTCAGGTCTGGAAATCCACCAGGGTGTCATTGGCACATGCACCAATGG
>CAYVRK010000024.1:27716-71271 GCA_964453785.1 uncultured Bacteroides sp. | reverse complement strand
CTACATTTCTTTTCATAGATTTAGTTTTAGGGTTAGTTTAGTTTTAAGGTCCCTCTGCGCCAGCAGGGGGATCTTTTTTTTTATATTTGCTGACTGTTTAATTTACAATGAAGCGAATAGAACAACATATTAGACTCCTTGTCATCCAGATCATCCGGGATCTAAGGAACACTGCGGTTGAGGAGGAGCTGGTGCAGATACAGAAAACGCGCCGGGAGTTTGAAGGAGATTTCACAATCGTCGTATTTCCGCTGCTCAGGATAATCAAGCTGGCTCCGGAACAAACGGCTGAAATCCTTGGAAGCCAATTGACTGACAGGTCAGATCTGATACGGGGTTACAATGTCATCAAGGGTTTCCTGAATCTTTCGGTTTCCATCTCTTATTGGAGGAATTTGCTTGGTACGGAACTTCGTGATCCCCATTACGGAAAATTACCTTTGACTGATAATTCCCCCAATGTACTGATCGAGTTTTCTTCCCCCAATACCAACAAGCCTTTGCACCTGGGGCATATCAGAAACAACCTGCTTGGGCATGCAGTATCAAAAATAGCCGAAGCGGCCGGGAACCGGGTAACCAAGGTAAATCTGGTCAACGACCGGGGTATTCATATCTGTAAGTCCATGGTAGCCTGGCAGCAGGATGGACATGGAGAAACACCTGAATCCTCAGGACTCAAAGGTGATCACCTGGTGGGGAAGTATTATGTGCTCTTCGATAAAACCTATAAAGAGCAGGTAAAAAACCTGATGGACCAGGGGAAATCAAAAGCCGAGGCTGAGTCGGAAGCTCCGGTCCTTGAAAGAGCCAGGGAGATGCTTCGCAGCTGGGAGGCCGATGATCCCGATGTGAAATCCCTTTGGGAAAAGATGAATGGATGGGTCTATGCCGGTTTTGAGGAAACTTACAGAAGGCTGGGGATCAGCTTCCATAAAACCTACTATGAGTCGGAGACCTATAAACTGGGGAGGGAACTTGTGCTGAAGGGACTGAAACAGGGGATCCTCTATAAAAAGGAGGATGGTTCGGTCTGGGCCAATCTTGAAGCGGAAGGACTGGACCATAAGCTTCTGCTGCGTTCCGACGGAACCTCGGTATACATGACCCAGGATGTGGGCACCGCACATCAGAGGTATGAAGAGTATGGTTTTGATTCTCATATCTATGTGGTAGGTAATGAGCAGAATTATCATTTCCAGGTGCTGGCCATGGTCCTGAAGAAACTGGGTTATGCCTGGGCCGACCGCCTGTTCCATCTTTCCTACGGGATGGTTGAACTTCCTCAGGGCAAAATGAAGTCCCGCGAAGGAACCGTGGTGGACGCTGATGATCTGATGGATGAGATGGTTTCTACCGCCAGGCAGATGTCTGAAGAGCTGGGCAAGCTTGAAGGGTACAGTGATGAGGAGAAGCAGGAGATTTACAGGAAAGTGGGAATGGGTGCCCTTAAATATTTTATACTGAAAGTGGACCCAAAGAAGAATATGACTTTTGATCCGAGGGAATCTGTTGATTTTAACGGGAATACCGGTCCTTTCATTCAGTATACTTTTGCCCGGATCATGAGTGTATTAAGGAAGGGAGAGGGCCTCGAAAAATCTGCCGGAGCCATGGATATAAATGATAAAGAATTGGCCCTGACCAGGCTGATGTATGAATTCCCTGAGATCATCAGGGAAGCCTCCGATACGCTGAATCCCTCTTTGATAGCCAATTTTCTGTATGAACTGGCCAAGGAGTTCAACCAGTATTATCACGAATACAGTATTTTAAGTGCTGAGGATCATGAACAGGTAAGCATGCGGCTGTTGATTGTTGAGGTGATCGGAAAGATAATCGAGTCGGGTATGGAGATGTTGGGCATTGAGGTGCCGGAACGAATGTAAATTGATGGAGTGAATGGTTTAGAAATGAAACGGGGTCTGTTGCTGCTTTTCTTGTTTGGAGTGAGTCTCGGTGTCAGTGCACAAAAGAGCAGGGTAGTAGCCGTATTCCAGATGATTGATCAGGCCAAGTACGATGAGGCCAAAGAAGCCATCGAGCTGGCTGTCTGGAATGAAAAGACCTCCCGGTGGCCCAGGACCTATTACGCCAAAGCACTGCTTTGCCAGACTGCATATGAGGAGGGGTATAAGAAAAAGGATATTAAGAAGACAAGCCTGTATCCGGACCAGCTTTATGTGGCATATGGTTCCTATGAGCGTGCCCTGGAACTGGATGTAAGGGAAAGGCTTCACAACTCCATCTCACAGAAATATTACCTTCTGTCCAATGACTTCAGTCTCCTGGGCCGCGATTATTTCGCGAAAAAGGAGTATGAGGAAGCATTGCGGGCTTTTGAATATGCCCTGTTGGTGAATAACAGCAAACTGGTTCATGCAAAAGTGGATACCGGTCTGGTTTATAATGCAGCCATGGCAGCTTTTGAGAGTAAAAACTGGGACAAAGCCATCGGATACCTCACCGGTTTGCATGAAGCTGCCCATTCTTCTGCCACAAGTTTGCTGCTTTACCAGGCCCTCAGAGAGAGCGGAGATACGGCAAGGTCAGAGGAGGTACTGATGGAGGCGGTCCAGCGCTATGCATATGAAAACCAGGTGGTGGTTTTCCTGATCAATCTCCTGGTCACGACCGGCCGCATGGAGAAGGCTATTCAGGTACTGGATGAAGCCATTGATCACAAGCCCGATGACTACACTTTTTGGTGGGAGCGGGGATTGGTTTACAGGCGGATGGGAAAGCGCGAAAAGGCCATTGAAAGTCTGAAGGCTGCAATTGAACTGGCTCCGGATAAGCCAAAGATTTATTACCACCTCGGGGTGATCTACTACAACATCGGCATTGAACTGAGAGAGGCATCGCTTAAAATTTCTACCAATGAGGAGTACCTGGCTGTTAAAAAGCAGTCTGAAGATCAGTTCAGGGAGGCTTTAAAATGGCTCGAAAAATCCTACGAGATGGATCCTTTCGATAAAGAAACCATCACCAGGCTTTACCAGCTCTATTACCATCTCCAGATGAAGGAGAAGGAAGAGGCCATGGAACGGCTTTTGGAGTGATCAGAGTTTGATTGAAAGGGCAAGACCCAGGAACTCCTTTAGCTGTGCCTTTGCCACTTTTTTTTCACTTCCATCCGGGTTCAGGATGGGTTGATCATCTGCATTAAAAACGTTAAAATGCACATCGTCATCGTAAATCAGGTGCAAATTCAGCCGGACGGTAAAAAACCAGTTGATCTTCTGTTCAAGGATCATCTCCCAATCCACATCTACATTCTGAGGCTTGTTCAGGTAGTTTGAAAACAGCCTCACCCTGTTTGTGACTTCAAGGCCTTTGGCAGGATTGAACTGATTGTTGATCACCACCTGGGTTCCAAACTCTCTTTTGGCCCGTTTGTCCGCATCGATCCCGTGCTTGGTCTGGTCGATATGTGCCGTATCAAGCACGAATGTGGTTTTATAGGAAAGAGGTGCCATGTTTATGGTGGTTTTTTCGAAGGGTTTATACTCTGCACCGATACCCACTGTGATGGTTCCCGGATTCAGGAATTTTGATACCACAACAGCGCTGTCAGGTAAATAGTTATAGCCCTTGGCCAGCTGGTGTTTCATATAAAAAGATGAACTCATGCCGATCTTGCCCCAGGCATTCCGGTTAAACCTGGAATCGAACTCGAACTCGTCATGGTTTTTCCGGAACCCCTTTTCCTGTGTGCTGATTGTCCCGAATTTCAATCTGCCGATATTGATCCACTGGGTTTTGGCATCTTTGTTATTGTAGGTGGCGCCTCCTGTGATGTCCACCATGGTGGCGAAGGAGCTCTCACCCCCTTTGGTCCAGTTGGACAGGTAGGTTTGGCTCAGTGAAAAAACGCTTGAAAAACTATAATCCCAGTAAATGGGGACGGGTTCAAGCAACTTCATTTCTTGCAGGGTCCGTTTCGGTTCCTGGATAAGTGAGGGAAGATATTGGATCTCCTGTTTCATCATCCTGCTGAAATTGACATCATCTTCCAGCAGCAGGCTTATCTGTCCGCTTCCCGGATTACCAACCCACAGGGTGATGGAATCGTTGTTGTAGTTCTTTACCCAGAACCTCTTCGCCTCTTCGGATCCGCTTGTGATCCAGAAGGGCGTTTTCCTGCCGTACATATCACTGATCAGCAGCCGGGTGGAATCTCTTCTTTCAGTGAAATTCAGCAGTGCATTGACTGCCCATTGCAGGGAGTCCAGGTGGTGCCGGCCATCCAGGATATGAAAAGGAGAGTTCACATCTGCCACCCACGATGAGTTGGGAACAAAGTACAGTACATGGCTTAAATCTTCAGATAACCTGGCAGTCCGCTTGCTTCCCGGTTCTGTCAGGGGAGGGAAGAACCGGTTGTTTGTAAATTGATGCAGTTCAATCCCCAGTGAACGGATGGCCGCTGTATCGATAACCATGACACGCATGGTATCGGGTATAAAAAGTGTGGAGTCAAGCATGCCGTCCGCATCCAGCAGCGAATCGGACAGGGTCAGCGTCGAAAGATCTACCGGGTAAACAAGTTTTTCAACATTTTTTATATAGAGTTCGGTATTCCATCCCCGGCGATCGATCACCAGGGTAGAATCATTGATCCACTTTACCTTCACTGAATCCACAAGTTCAAGATCGCCGGTATGCATCGGAATGGATCTGAAATCCTGGCTTGAGATTCTGTGAATTGCCGTATCATAAGGTTCCATGGATTGCTCCAGGAGTCGCCGTAGTGCTTCCCTGAGTGGATTCGATTCAGACCTCCAGAGACTCTCTTGTTTGAGGGCATCATCGATATATGTCCAGGCTTCCGTGGTGCTGAATTTGATCCGGTCACCGATCGAATCTGTGGTTGTGACATCGGTTTCCGCGCCTGTCTGTCCCGATGCTGTTCCGCACAGCAGGACCGCCAGCAGGATGAAATAGATTCGACTCATATTTGGTAAAATTGCGAAGCAGTTGTCTTAGAATTCCCGTCCGTTGGCTGCCAGAAGGGTGTTGTTCAAAAGGGATACCCTCGTCATCGGACCTACTCCACCGGGGACAGGTGTGATATATGTGCATTTTGGAGCAACTTCATCGAAAAGCACATCTCCTTTCAGCCTGAATCCCGATTTTGTTTCTGTGGACGGAACCCTGGTGGTTCCCACATCAATCACCACAGCCCCTTCTTTTACCATGTTCCCCCTGATAAATCCGGGAAGTCCCATGGCGGCAATCAGGATATCTGCTGAGGCACATAATTTTTCAAGCTCTTTCGTCCGGCTGTGAGCCACGGTTACCGTAGCGTTCAAGGCCTTTTGAGACATCAGGATACTCATGGGCCTTCCCACGATGTTGCTGCGACCCACTACCACACAGTGCTTTCCTGAAGTTTCAATATTGTACCGCTTCAGAAGTTCCACGATGCCGAAAGGGGTGGCTGATATAAAGGAAGGCAGGCCAAGGACAGTTCTTCCCACATTGACAGGATGAAAACCATCCACATCCTTTTTGGGATCAATGGCTTCAATCACCTTCTGTTCATTGATGTGAGCCGGCAGTGGCAGTTGAACAATAAATCCGTCCAGATCATCATCTTCATTTAATTCCCCGATTTTTGCAAGAAGTTCATCCTCCTTTACATCATCTTCAAAGCGGATCAGGGATGATCGGAAACCAACTTCCTCACAGTCTTTGATCTTAAAGGCTACGTAGGTCTCACTTCCGCCATCGTGGCCAACCAGGATGGCTGCCAGATGGGGAACCCGTCTGTTTGTTGCTACCATGGCATCAACCGCTGACTTGATTTCTGCCTTTATTGTTTTGGCTGTAGCCAACCCATCAATAATCTGCATATAAATAATCTTTTCCTTTTCCTTTTCTCCTTTTTCCTGCAATAATCGCAAGCGATTATTGCATCTTCGGCATTTGCATCCGTTTTCCTTTGCTGGAGGCCATCATCTTCATCATCTTCCGGGTCTCATCAAACTGCTTCACCAGTCTGTTTACTTCCGGCACTGTGGTGCCGCTTCCATCTGCTATTCTTTTTCTCCGGCTTCCGTTTAAAACTTCAGGATTGGAGCGTTCCTGCGGGGTCATGGAATTTATGATGGCTTCAATGCCCCTGAAGGCATCATCATCCACATCCAGGTTTTTCATGGCTTTCCCCATGCCCGGGATCATCGAAGCCAGGTCCTTGATGTTTCCCATCTTCTTGATCTGCTGGATCTGCGACATAAAATCAGTGAAGTCGAACTGGTTCTTGGCGATCTTTTTCTGCAGCTTCCTGGCCTCCTCCTGGTCGTACTGTTCCTGTGCTTTTTCAACCAGGGATACAATATCTCCCATTCCCAGGATCCGGTCAGCCATCCGTTTGGGATGAAATGCATCCAGCGCATCCATCTTCTCACCGGTCCCAACAAATTTAATGGGCTTATCAACCACCGACCGGATGGAAAGGGCAGCGCCGCCCCGGGTATCGCCATCCAGTTTGGTAAGGACCACGCCGTCAAAATCGAGACGGTCGTTAAACGCTTTGGCTGTATTTACTGCATCCTGACCGGTCATTGCATCCACAACAAACAGGATTTCATGGGGAGAGACGGCCTCTTTCACAGCAGCGATCTCCTTCATCATCTCCTCATCAATGGCCAGACGTCCTGCCGTATCAATAATGACGGTGTTGTACCCCTTCATCCTGGCCTCTTTCACTGCAGCCCTGGCAATCTTCACGGGGTTCATATTCCCCTCTTCTGTGTATACAGGTACACCAACCTGCTCCCCAACCACCTTGAGCTGGTCGATGGCCGCCGGCCTGTATACGTCACCAGCCACCAGCAAAGGCTGCTTGCCCTGCTTGTTTTTCAGGTAGCTGGCCAGTTTTCCGGAGAAGGTAGTTTTGCCTGATCCCTGCAATCCTGCGATCAGAATCACCGACGGATTCCCTTTGAGATTGATGCCTTCATTCTCACCTCCCATAAGCCGGGTGAGGTGATCATGCACGATTTTTACCATCATCTCAGAAGGTTTGACTGCTGTGAGAATCTTTGCTCCCAGCGCTTCCTCTTTGACCTCTTCGGTGAATTGTTTGGCGATCTTGAAGTTGACGTCAGCGTCAAGCATGGCACGTCTCACATCCTTCAGCGTTTCAGCCACATTGATCTCTGTTATCCTTCCCTGGCCCTTCAGGATTTTGAACGAACGTTCAAGCCTTTCCGATAAATTTTCAAACATCTGCCATCATTTCTTTATTCAAGCTGCAAAAGTAGCTAAAATAAGACAGACTTAAAAGGAGAAATGATGATCTGTCAATACCCTTTGGGGATGACAGGGAGGGTTCCCAGCAGAAAAATATCACCCAGGTTCGAATAATCATAAATGGTTAAGCCATCCTCGCCGATCATAAAAAGAAATGAAGAGAGGGGGATCACATCATGGGCATGGATATCGGCGAATTCAGCAATCTGATTGGAAGTGATCCCATAAGGATCAGTGACATCATACACCTTGAGTCCATGCTCCCCTTCACAAACGAAAAGGGTATTTTGATCAATGCCCAGCCCATAGGGTTCGGTCATGGCATAGGATGCCATTCTTTTGGGATTATTCTTATCTGATATATCAATGACTTCCAGGAGATTCAGGTCACCTCCGCAATTATTTCCCGCGCGCAGTGTCACATAGGCCCTGTTTCCGGCCACAACAACCGGATCGCATGAGGTGATGTGCTGATAGGTGGACAGCAGGATGGGGACAGCCGGTTCCTCCAGGCTCAGGATATGCATGCCGTTGGATGCACCCACGTACATGTACTGATCCGAAATGAAAATGGTTTCTATATTCCCCCAGAGATATTGTTCGTATTTTATTACGGGCTGGTCTGTATTGCTGATATCTATGCTCTTCAGTTTATACGTACTTTCCAACACATAGAGATAATCGTCATAGGTAAGGAACCTGGCCATGGAACCGCCTACACCATATGATTTTGCTCCACCGGAATAAGAAGCTGTGGAACTGAGCATGCTCGATTCGGCCCTGTAATCATAAAAAACCGGCCCGGGGTAAGGATGGTAATTGACCTCCCGGGTGATCTCTTTAATAATGAAGCTGGTGATCACTCCCTTCTCCTGGTCAATCTCGTCCAGGGGGTAGTCGGTTTCATAGGGTGGGATCACATATTCAAACAGCCCTTCAACCCGTTTTATTTCCAGCGGTTGAATGGGATCCGATATATCCACCATGACCAGGTCGATGTAGCTGTCAGCATAGAGAACGTTGTCCCTGATGGCCATATCCACATTGCCGGGAATGGATATAAAGGCTTTCAATTGGGGATCTGTTGGATCAGACAGATCAACCACATGGATACCTTCACGGTATTCGTTGATGTACATGAACTGGTCCTTGAAATAGATTTTACCCGGCTTCGCCAGCGCTTTCCCCGTTGAAACTTCCCAGGAGGCTCTCAGTTCTTCGTAAGACATGTAAACGGGAACATTGGCAGTATAGGTCTGCAATTTTTTATCCGAGCAGGATGTGAGAAAAGCGGAGAAGATCAGGAACAGGAAAGCATATTGTTTCATCGTGGTCAGGGTTTGGTCAGGCTGTTTTGCTCCTAAGATGCAACGAAGGGGCCCCGGGTTGCGTTGAGGACGCAACCTTTTTTAAGGGAGATTCATCCTTGATTAAACGAAACCTGAACCCAAAAACAAAGCCATGCCCCAAGCTCCAAAAACCGCACTTCTGATCATTCTGATTTCAACGTTATCATCTTCTCTGCTTACAGCACAGGAGGTGGATCACATCTACCTGAAAACCGGAAGCGTGATCAGGGGGGAACTGCTGGAAGTTGAACCGGCTGACCATATTAAGGTTCAGGACCTGTGCGGGAATATCTGGTATTACCAAATAGACCAGGTGGAAAAAATCACTACCGAACCCTATGAAAGGCCGGGTTCAATTCAGAAGCTCCCCGGATTTGACCATGGTTTTGTCAACATCACCTCCATGGGGTTCCTGGCCGGATCCTCATCCAATATGCAGGTGGCACCATTCAGCCTTCTGATGGTTAACGGATGGCGCAACTCCCTGGGTTTGTTTGCCGGAGCCGGTGTGGGGATTGAATTTCTTTCCACCAACTATTTTCCTGTTTTCCTGGATCTGAGGTATGACCTGACGGGAAAAGATGTGGTACCCTACCTGGTGGCCAAGGGAGGATATTCGTTTCCCATGTCTTCAGGCTACTCCGAATATGATACAAAATACTCCTATTCCGGCGGGCCACTGGTTGCAGCGGGGATGGGACTGAAGATCCGGACCCGCAGTCATTTTGCCTGGGATGTTGAATTGATGTACCGTTACCAGCGGACTTCCTATATGGAGAGCTATGGATGGAGCGGCCAGGAATACAGATTTACTGACATCTATAACCGGGTTGAAATACGCTTGGGATTCTATATCGACTAATCCGGCAAATTGGATTAGGTTTTTCTCCCGGCCCGCTTTTGCACTGTCAGAAGCGGGCTTTTTTATGAGGCTGTATCCACTGACTCAATAGGACTGCGCTTTTTTCCTGGGCCTGCCCACCTTGCGCTTCTTCTCCTTTATTGCCGGATTGCCGGCTTTGATCATGTTGGCATACTCCTTTTTGATCAGACCGTTGGCATCAAACCAGCTTTTCAGTCCAATGTATTTTTCCCTGGTGCCCATTGAGAATGTATCCAGTTTCCTGTCCCGGGTCCGCAGACGGAAAACAACATTAACAACAGCCTGTTTGGTGCTGGTTCTTTTAGAGTCGGGAAGCTTGGAGAAGGCCATGATCTCATCGGTAAGTTCCTCATAGGTTACCGGTCTTTTCAACTGACGCATTCTTTTCATGATGAGCAGTTCCCATTTGGATTTTCTGCCTGTTTTCTTCCCGGACCTCCCGGCTCCCTGTTTCACACTTGTCTTTGCTCCCTGGGAGGTCGGTAGGATGGGTATCTCTTCAATGTCATTTTCGGGTATGGCTACACCCAGGCGTTTCAGGACTGCCTTGATGTGCAATAACCTGCTGCTGGTCCGGTTAAACTCTTCTTTGTAGAACTGCCTCATTTCGGCCAGTTCCTTTTCCGTAAGTTGAAAGGTCTCCATCATTGGATGAATTGATAAAATAAAAATTAATTTGCTATTGGCAGTGATTTAAAGCGCAGAAATACAATACAATAACCTGAACTTTTGTTTTTAATTCGTTTTAAATATAAAACAAACCCTTTAAATAATAAAACCAGCAGCAATTAAATTGCCTGTGATCTCCTTTACTTTTGCAAAAATGGCTGTCAAATAGCAATGAATGTGATTGTATAATTAAGGCAGCAACTGCTCAGGCGGTCTTCCTGCCAAATCGCAGCACCAGGTATCCCGACACACCTGCAAGCAGGGATCCCATGAGAATGCCCACCTTGGCAGAATCCAGCAGCGCCGGCTGGTCTTGAAATGCCAGGTTGGCCACAAATATGGACATGGTGAAACCTACCCCTGCCAGCAGGGCAATCCCAATGATCTGGGAATAGGTGACCCCTTCGGGAAGTTCCGCAAGCCCCAGTCGGACTCCCAGCCAGGAAAGCGAAGCAACTCCCACCAGTTTTCCGACCACAAGTCCGATCACGATGATGCCACTCAGGGTCGTATCCAGGTCCAACCCACCTCCAAGGTTTACACCCGAATTGGACAGTGCAAAAAGGGGCATGATCAGGTACGCCACCCAGTTGTGCATTTTATGTTCCAGGTGCTGCAGGGGTGATTGAACCTGTTCCGTCCAGTCCTCCAGGTTATCAATCTCCTGGATCTGACCGTGCGACAGCAAAGGGGCTTTGGAATCACCCTTTTCTTTGATGGTCTCCACAATATCGCAAAGCCCTTCCACATAGGTATCCACATTGATTTTTCGACTGATGGGCACGGTAAAGGCCAGCAGGACACCGGCTATGGTCGGGTGAATCCCTGCTTTCAGGAAGAGGACCCAGATGATCACTCCAAAAATCAGGATCAGACCTTTGGCATAGATTTTCCGGTATGACAGAAAAAAGAGGACGGCCAACAGAAAAAGGGCTAACCCTATGAGCGACCATTTCAGGCTTTCGCTGTAGAAGACAGCGATCACCAGGACGGCTCCCAGGTCATCAACAATGGCGAAGGCCGTCAGGAACACCTTGAGACCCAGCGGTACCCTTTTCCCCAGCAACCCGAGGATTGCCAGTGAAAAAGCGATATCCGTGGCCATGGGAATGCCCCACGCCCCGGATGTTTCCGGGTTTTTATTCAACACAGTGAAAAGCAGAACCGGGATGGCCATTCCACCCAAGGCAGCAAACACCGGAAAGGATGCTTTCTTTACCGAATTGAGTTCCCCGATGAGCAATTCCCGTTTTATCTCCAGTCCGATCAGGAAAAAGAAGATGGCCATCAAACCATCGTTGACCCATAGTATCAGGGGCTTGATCAATTCAAATCCGGAAGTGCTGATGCCGACTTTATATTGCCAGATGGATTGAAATTGTGTTCCCAGGGGGGAGTTCGCAATGATCAGGGCCAGCAGTGTGGAACCGAACAGCAGTATCCCGCTGAGGCTCTCGATTTTTACAAATTTCTGAAACGGGCTATTCAATATTTGCTTGACCATTGTATGCCGGTGTATGATTTAAGTTTGCAGGCTTTTTCGGACCAGAAAACAGGAATCCAGTTCCTTCACGATCTCAAATCCATTATTCATATAGAGTGCCAGCGGACCTTTGTAGTTGCCTTCGTCCGACTGGTCTCCTTTCGCAGGATATGCCTCGATCATCCCATATTCCAGGGCTTCGTAATCGGCGATGATCTTCTGAAGGATTTGATGTGCAATTCCCGAGCGCCTTGTCTCCTGGTGGATGACGAAACAGACAATGGAACAGGTCTTTTCATGTGCAGGACCCTCCAGATCATATTGGGAAACAAGCCTCTGATAATTCAGCCGGTTGTTGGCATTGCACCAGCCCACCGCTTTTCCATCCCTGTATGCAAGATACCCCTTCATGCGGCCCTCACCGATCAGTTTCCTTACTGCTGCCAGATTGTTTTCTTTGGTCCATTGCTCGGCAGGACCTGTAAAATGAAAGGAGTAGCAATAACAGGCCGACCAGTCCGGGTGGTCGCAAAACGCAACGCTTTCGAAAAAAGAGATAAAGTCCTCTGTGAGTTCCGGTGAAAGCGGTTTAATCTGGATCTCCATGAGTGACTAATTCACAGTAATAATGATAATCAGAGGCTTCATGTGCTATTTAAACTGGTAGAGGAAGACAACAACGCCTTTGAAAGCAGGCTTCTTGCTATCTTTGATCTCCATGACCACATCCACCTCAGCCTTGGCGGTTCCCTTCAGGTTCACTATGGATTTCAGCCAGGTTTTGATCCTCACCTCGCTGTTGACCAGCACGGGCTGACCGAATTTCAGGCTGTCCATGCCATAATTGACCAGCATGGTGATGTTGTTCACCTCGATGATCTGGTCCCACAGATAGGGCAGCAGCGAAATGGAAAGGTAACCGTGTGCAATGGTTGATCCATAGGGGCTCTCCTTTTTTGCTCTCTCCGTATCCACATGGATCCACTGGTGATCAAGCGTTGCTTCCGCAAACTGGTTGATCTGTTCCTGGGTGACCCTGTGGTAATCAGAAGCGCCCAGTTCCTTTCCGGTAAACCCTTCAAATTCTTTGTAGCTGTTCACTATTAATTTTGACATAAAGAAAAGTATTGGTTGCCAGAGCAAATATAGAAATTACTCAAACAACAGGGTGGGATCAAAGGGGTAACGGCCAAACCTTTCTCCGAAAATAGCCACTCCCCCGGGCAGGCCATCGCCCACTTCAAAGCGGATCTCCACACTGCCGTCAGGCGGGTTCTTTAGAAATTCAAGCGGAATTCTGGCCTTGCACAGGTATCCGTAGGAGCCGGCCTCCCTGAGTTTCCGGTCTCTGGGCTGGGAATGCCACGAGAGCACCCCCCGGTGATCCGCAGGATCATCCTTCAGGTAGAAGGTCCCGACCACATGTCCGTTCACCAGTACCTTCAGGATGGTCGGATCGGGATAGGTGTCGGTCATGGGGTAGGAGTTGGGATTGAGGCTGGGATCAAAAGTGCCCTTTCCCCTCATATAATCCCCGTTCAGTCCGGTCTTGTCACCCCGGTCCTTTCCATTCAGTTTTTTTGCCGATGCTTCAAACACCAGGGTTGCATTCTGAACCTCATCCAACTGTATGGTGCCTGGGATCTCCACATCATATACAAAGTATCCCGAGCCGGCACCATTCACTTTCAATCCATCCAGGATGTTCCAGTTTCCCTGTGACCATTCGGCCTCACGGTATGATGCCGGCGCAAAAGATACCCGGTTGGGATGGGGTTCCGGTTTACCCTCATCCACCAAAAAACTTGTGAAATTCAGGTGGTATATGTATGCGTTCCGGTCCCTGAGCCTCAGCGTAAGGTGATACAGACCTGGCGTTTCCGGCATCGTGATCTCCAAGGGTTTTAGCGGACCGTTAAACCAGGGCTTCGAGGGAAGCGTCATGCTGTTGAATAGCTCAAACCTGTATTTCCCTGTTTTATCCCGGCCCGCAAGTTCATAATCCAGGATATAGTGGTCAGAGGGAACTTTGTCGGTCATTGCGGAGAGGTACAGGGGGACTTCCACCTGCGATCCCGGTTCCGCTTCCACACACAGTTCAGACCCGGTGGAGAGGTACACATCGCTGTGCAGGTGAGAAAGGGTCATGTCCGGAATGAAATCGGACAACCCGGTTAATTTTTCCGTCCTGTCGAATTTGTAGTAACCGTTCCATTCATTGATCACATCGTGGTGTTCTGTGTACAACCATCCTGCCACTTTGGGCTGCCTTCTGAATGCATTCATCATGATGTGATAATCCCAGCTCCAGTCCACATCACCGGTGCTTCCTTCATAGCCCCAAACGTTGCCGCACTCGCTGTTCAGCATGGGAACCTTTGTCTGCCTGTTTCCACCTGTATAGTTCCATGCGGACCCTTCGAAGGTATTTTTAACGGCTTCGGAGAGAAACTGCTCCCAGCTGTATCCCGGCAGGTATGCATGCCAGCTATTCAGGTCTGTTTCCACATGATCATAATTGCAGGCAGAGTTGTCCTCCACCAGTCTGGAAGGATCGAGCGCTTTTGCTTCATGGACCATTTTCCTTACCCACTGTTGAGTCTCCGGTAAATACTTACGCTCGCTGCCATTGCCGGAAAAGAGCCCCCAGGTTTCATTGAAGAGTACCCAGGAGAAAATGGAGGGGTGGTTGTAATCCCTTTCGATCATTTTATGCATGGCATATTCCCACTCTGCCCTGGCTGCATCATCCGGTTCTCCCCAGAAGTTGGGAACATCGGCCATGATCAGCAATCCCAGCTTGTCAGCCCAGTACAGCTTGCGTGGAACCTCCACCTTGATGTGGATCCGGTTGCCATTGAGCCCGATCTTCTTTGACCGGATGATCTCATCCCGCATAAATGCATCGCTGGGATAGGTGTAGAATCCATCAGGATGGTAGGCCTGGTCGAGACAGAGCTTCAGGTAGACCGGTTTGTTGTTCAGGGCCACATAAGGAAATTCTGTCCCGGGCAACTTCATGATGCTGATCTTTCTCATACCGAAATAGGAATGCACCCGGTCCAGCAGCGTCTCCCTGCCGGATAGCTCAATATCCACATCATAGAGGTAGGGGTCATCCAGTTCCCAAGGGTGCGGGTCAGGCACGAGTACCTGAAATTCGATCTCCTGCTGATTCTTCATGATCTTCGGAGATGAAATGGCTCCCTGTTCCCCGTTTGGAAAGGAGAGCGATACATGGAGTACTTCGTCAGCCGGCTGGTCCAGTCTCGCCCTGACTTCGATCAGATTGTTGTCTGTATCCGGAGTGAAGTGAATGGATTCCAGGGAGATTTTGCCCCTTTTTTCCAGGTAGACCGTCTGCCAGATCCCTTTTGCATCTCCATATCCCTGTTTTCCATAGAGTTTGAACGGATGTTCAGTATCATCCACCCGCAGGACCAGCTGATGAGTGCCTTCGGGAGCAAGCAGCGGGGTCAGGTCAAACTCAAACGGGTTGTACCCTCCCTGGTGTGAGCCCACCTTTGTTCCATCGACCCACACATCGGTTTTCCAGTCACATGCACCGATCACCAGAAAAGTGCGCATCCCCTTCCACGTCTCCGGGATTTCCAGCTGGCGGCTGTACCATCCCAGGTCGGCCTGGTTCTCTATTCCGGAAAGAGGTGATCCCCACGGAAAAGGAACAACTATTTTTTCTTCGAAATCTGCTTCATTGAACCACTGGTCCCTTAGACCCACATCCTCCTGATCGAACCGGAATCCCCAGTTTCCGTTCAGGTTGATCCATTCCTCCCTTTCAAAATCGGGTCGCGGGTGTTCGGGCAGGGGAATCTGCTGAGCCTGGGCAGGATGGCACAGAAAAATTGCAATCATTGTGGTGAAGAATGCCTGGAATATACGCATGGTTTTTACTTTGGATTTTATATCTCTGTTTGTTTCCGCCTGTTGAGGACCGGATTGGCATAGAGCTGCAGGAACATGATTCTAAGTTCTTCCTGGTTAAATCCTTCGAGTGATGCAATTTTATGATGCATTGATTTTTCAAAATCACGCTTCTCCTCCTCCGAATAGAACCTTCTGTATTCGCAGCTGTTATGAAGCATATCGAATGCAATGTAATTTCCTGGCCACAGCATGTAATCCCTGTAAACCTGACGGTCGATCTCGGAGGTGATGCGCTCAATAAGCTCGCTGTCGTGCAAATTCTCACCGGCCAGCGATTCAATAAAACCTTTCAATGGTGTTCCGAAAGCGTAATGGATCCGGCCCTTCTCTCCGGTGATCCCGGCCAGGATACTCATCAGATCCTCGTCGGGGGATTTCACATAGGGCGCTTCCTTTGACAAATAGAGCTCCCTGACTTTCTGTATATCGCATGGTTCAATTTCATAGGAGATGGTCACCGGAACCATGTTCAGCCCTGCAAGTGATTCAAAGATGTTCTCTTTGCCCACCATGAACATCTTGACCAGTCCCGGTTGGGTAAGGTCATCCCCGTTTTTGGTACGACCGTTGCGTTGGGCGATCCAGATGGACTCCTTTTTCTCTTTGATTACATGGTTGATATAAGCCGAATTGATCAGCGCATTCTTGTATTGCCTGATCTTTGATCCTCCCCTGTAAAAGGTGAACATTTTGTTCAGTTTACCCAGGTCCAGAAGGAGCTGTCCCGACATAAGGTTTTCTCCGAAGGTGATCTGGGAGGTTGTATGCCCATGAATATGAAGAAGATACTGCATAATGGCTGCATCCAGTACAATGTCGCGGTGATTGGCCACAAAGAGATAGGGTTGGGATGGGTCCAGGTTTTCCGAACCCTGGTCTGTGATCCCCCGTGAGGTTTTGTCAATGATGGTTTTGACCGTATAACTGGAGAAGAAGAGCTGGAACTGATCAACGGTTTCAATCTCCATAAACTTCCTTCTCAGTTCCCCCACATCCCTGCCTTCATAGAGGTATCCCAAGACCCGATCGAAAAGGGGATGGTTTACCAAGCGTTCAATGGCTGGTTTTACCTCATGGTCCATATAGGGCCTGATCATCTCAAATTGTTTTGATAAATCCATACCCAAATATGGGAAATATTACTTAGGATTCCTTTTATCAACAAAAGTTACCGGTTTCCGGCTCATTTTGGGGAATTGCATCTTTTGTACTTCGCCCGGATCCAGGAAGCGGATGGACGGAGCCACACGGAGCTTGGCCCTGAAGTGGTCCTTGATCGATTTTTCAAGCTGGGGATTGTGATTTTTGCAACCGATGATCACCATGATATCGTCCGTGTCAATGCTGTTGGTGGATACCTCCACAATATAATTCTCCACCTCCCGGATCTCATTGAGGATCTCATAAAATGCCGGGGGAAAAAGGGTTGTACCTTTGTATTTGATCATCTGGTTTTTGCGGCCCACAATGGGGCCCAGGCGGACTGTATTTCTTCCGCATCCGCATTTCTCTGTGAAGTGGTGGCAGATGTCCCCGGTTTTAAAACGGACCAGGGGCATTCCCTCTACCCCAAGGCTTGTGATGGTCACCTCCCCCAGTTCACCCTCTTTCACAGCCTGGTGATGATCATCCAGGAATTCCACCACGATCATTTCCGGGTTCAGATGGCAGCCCTTGCTTTCACTGCATTCGGTAAATGCGGCACCCATCTCGGTGGATGCATAGGTTGAGTATAATTTGATGTCCCACTTGTCTTTAATCCTTTTTCCCAGCTTGTTCAGCCTGAACTGACTGTCGCGTATGGGCTCACCGATACAAACAGCACTTCTGACAGAAGTTTCTTTCAGATCGATCTGGTTCTGTTCCGCATAATCGATCAGTTTCAGCAGAAATGAGGGAAGTGTGACCAGGACGGTGGGAGAGGTCCGGTGAATGGTGTCAAACTGGAGAACAACATTTCCCGGCCCGACCCGGATGATGCCCGCACCCATTTTTCTCAGTCCCAGGAAATAGGCCAGTCCTGCCATGAATCTTCGGTCCAGTGTCAGCATCAACTGGTAGATATCACTGCTGCTGCCGTCTGCGCAGGTAAAAGAGGCATATTCGTTATCCGCGAGCCGTTCCAGGTCTTTTTCGGTAACGGCAAAAGTGACGGGACTTCCTGTTGTTCCCGATGTGGTGATGTAATCAATGATCCTTTCCTTTTCCACGCAAAGGAAGTCCATATTCCGCTCCTGCAGCTCCTTTTTGGTGGTCACGGGTAGCATCTGCAGATCCCCGGTTGTTATAATGGCTTTCGTGTCGAAGCCGGAAAGGTGATCCTTGTAAAAAGGGGAATGCCGCATCACATAATCAAGCTGCTTGACCAGACGCTGGGACTGGTGGTTTGCGATCTCCCGGGTGCTTTTGAAAGACAGGGCTTTGTTCATCCTTTGGAATTAAAGTGTGGCTTATTTCAGGCGCTTCATGGCCTCCTCTACCTGCTCCCTGTCCACCTTCCGGGGGATTTCCAGGGAGAGGGACCGGTTATACAATGTTTCAGCTCGCTGGCGGTTCCCCTGCAGACGGCAAACCTCGCCAGCCAGGAAGTAGGGGTAGTAGAAGTGAGGATTCAGCAGCAGGTAATCATCCAGAAAGTTCTCGGGGACTTCCGAAACCTCCTTCTGCCCGATCATGGCCTTGATCTTTTTGGTTTCTTGCCGGTAGCGGTTAAACTTCTGGTAATCCTCAGAAAAGAGGAACGGATCCTCGGCAATGCTCTCCCCATTGCAAAAGAGCTGATCGGAGACTTCCGTGGAATCGGAAAATACCCTGTTCAGGTCGTAGCAAAGGTAAGTGCCCAGTTGGTAAGGATTTGCCGAGATCCACATCCTGAGTTCACCTGGTTCAAAGATCACCGAATGGTGGGCGATCAGTTGATTGACAGCTTTCTCGTTTCCCATCCCGATGGATTTGTCAGCAAGTCCCCTCTGGTCCCTCAGGATCTCTGCAAAAGAAGCCACATCGTGTACAGGCTTTTTATCAAGTAACTCTTTCGTTCTCTCCCAGCGGTATACGGAAGCTCCTTCGGCCTTGTTCTTCAGGGTAAGTTCAGAATTCCTGAAATAGTCACTTTGAAAATGGTTGGTCAGGATCAGTGTTTCCCCCCCCGGATCGTAAAGGGCCATGCCGTTCTGCGATTTTTCAATGACCACGGTCTTATTTTCTTTGGCAGAACTCACCAGGAAAGATTCTGCCACAAAGATCTCAACCTGTCCGGCAATTTCATAGGCCTCCTGAATATTCGATGCATACTGTAATATTTGCCGGGCCAGGATGGAAGTGGGTGTCTTTGCGGATTTCGGAATACCTGATTTGGCGGCATTGAGTGTAAGCACCAGACCCTGGTCATTCATTCCTGAGACCACACCAATCATCCCTCCCCAGGTAATGGATGCGAATTTGTAGCCCTTTTCAGGATGATAAAATGCTATGATCTTGTTCCTTGCAAAATCATCACCCATGGAGAAATCAAAATTCCTTCCCACCAGAAGCCTGCCATCCTCTGTCCTGCTTCCATGTATTCCGATGGCCGTGCATGCCACCAGATTCATGTTCTGCAAGGCATGTCCGATGTCATGCGCTGTATGGTAATTCAGGATCCGCTGGTAAGATGGCCCTATAAAACTGAAGGTATCTGAAGCATACAATGCCACTCCGTAAATCTCCTTCTGATATTCAATGGGTATATAGTCATCAAGTTTCCGGTTCATCCACACCACTACCTGCTTCAGAAATCTGAGATAGAAGTCTGACGGCACCATCTCCTGGAGTTTGTTGACGAAAACTTCCTCCTGGGTTTTGATCAGATCCACCGCCAGAATCCCGTTTTTCACTCCCAGTTCAAACGCGGAACCCTGAAGGTACATCTCCCATAGTCCAAACTCGTTCTTCTTCAGCCAGCTTTCCTCACAGGTATACATGTCGTTTCCAAGTTCCACCCGCTTCAGGTTCCGGGCGTAACCTTCATCCACCTTTGGGGGTTCGATGGTGATGGCCATCCTGAAAAGCAACACCAGGATGCTGATCGCAACCAGGACGATGGCTGTCCATTTCAGCAAGCCGGTTTTTATCGTGGGTCTATCCATTTCTTATCTTCTCTAAAAGTATACTGATATCCATAAAATTAGCACAAGTGAACAGCGCTGACACGGTGACTCCCAGTACACCATGCAAACCAACCCCTGAATTCTGCCCGGTCATGAAGAGGTTCGGAATTCTGGTATTGGGTGAAATATAGGACCTTCGCGGGTTGCTGCAATCTTTCAGAATTCCGTACACAGATCCTTCCGGGATTCCGGTATAGTCACGAAAGGTGAGGGGAGAGGCAGTGAAATATTCATCAATGGTTTCACGGATCTCACTGAATTTTGTTTCCACCAGGCTGATCAGGGCATCCGCCTTCCGCTTCTTGAAAGTTTTATATGCGTCACCCCGCTGTTCCACCCTGCTGTCTTCCCACTGTTTTACCTCCTCAAATTTCATAAATGTAGTCACAGTCAGGCTCTCTGCATAATCATGATTGTCCGGGTCCGGTGTGGTATACATAATGCAGGCCCCGGGCCAGTGGCCCGTTTTATAGTTTCCGGCATTCCACACATCCTTTGTCGTGGATATGAATACATTGGAATTGATGTTATTAAAACTCCCCCTTTTTAATTTTATATAGACACAAAATGATCCAACGGTGTTGTCCAGTCCCTCAATGCGGTTCACGTAAGCTTTCCTGAACCTGCCCGGTTCCACAAGCTTTACCAGTTGAGCCGGATGAAGGTTTGAAATAAAGGATCTGGCCTCTATTACTGAACCGTCACTGCACCTCACTCCGGAAGCATTTTTTTCCTTGAACAGGAAGTCAGCAACTTCCATTTTTGCATGAACTTCCCCACTATTTTGCAGGATGATCTTCTCCAGTGCACCGGCCAGATGATCCGTTCCTTTGCTGAATTTGTATGCACTCTGGATGTAGTGATAGCTGATGATGGCATGGGTGATCAGCGGAGATCGCTCCGGAACTCCCGCATAAAATGCACTGGTTACCCCCAGCAATGCCTTCAGATCCTCATTATCGGTGAGCTTATCTATAAAATCAAAGGCATTTACCTGTGTATACTGGGTTTCGGCA
Source organism: uncultured Bacteroides sp. (assembly GCA_964453785.1). Lineage (GTDB taxonomy): Bacteria > Bacteroidota > Bacteroidia > Bacteroidales. Next base: position 50,515 of record CAYVRK010000024.1, on the reverse strand, counting down.
TCATAGAGGTTTCTGAAATCAAGGAGATTCAACACATTGGTGCTGTTCCAAACCTTCACGATTTGTCCGAGATAGGCATCAATGGCTTTTGCTTCGCCCGGAAAGTAAGAGAGGAGCCTCTCCCTGTGCTTATCAATACCATTGGCATGTGAATAGACTTTATCCCCCATGTAGATGGTTTCATAGCTGGAGCTGTCAAGTTTCTCCAACCCGGTCTCATCAAGTATGTCCAGGTAGCTGAATACCTGGTGGAGAATCTGGCCCTCATCCATGGTGCCAACGTAATGCATGGCAGCATTAAATTTGACTCCCCTGCGGGTAAATGTCTGCAGGTTTCCGCCTATTTTGTGGTGTTTTTCAAGCACGCATACCCTGAAACCGTTTTTAGAGAGGATGGCTCCGCACAAGAGCCCGCCCAGTCCGCTGCCAATGATCACTACATCAAAATCCTTCCCTGTCATACAATCGCGCTATTATTTGGTGATTAGATAGGTGATATTGGAGGTGCGTCTGGAATGATCTTTCCTTTCATACCGGAATCCTTTGTCTACGATGAAGTTTTCAATGATACTGCCCGGAAGATAAGTGAGTTTGTACCGGGTTTTATTGAACCTGAAAATTCTGGTGGACTGGATCTCAGTGAATTTGGTATAGCGTGTTCTCCTTGCCAGTCTGGTATCCGCATCCCTTAAAATGACCATTCCGCCATCATGGATCAAATCCATGCATTGACCCAGGAGCTTGAGCTGAAGATCTCCGGGCATATAGTGAAGCACATCATTGAGGATATAAATATCCGCGTCGGGGATCTTCACAGAAGTGATGTCACCGGTTGAAAATTCAATATGCTCCATGTGAAACGCTACATTTCGTGCCACGGTTATTTTCTTTTCATCATAATCGATCCCGGTAATGCGCCTTTCACTGGAAATCAGGCCAAGCATGACGGAAAGAAATCCGTAACCGCAGCCCAGGTCCACGATGGAAGCCTCCCTGGGTATGATGTGGTTGAAGAAGGCATACTCCTTTTCAAGTCTCAGTTTTATTCTCAGGTACCACTCCAGTACCGGACCTTTATAGAGATATTGACTGATCAGCTTCTTCCTGTAATATAATGGTGTACCTACCTGTTTATCAAGCTCTCTGTACTGCTTCCGGTAGAATTCGGTGACCTCTTTTACCTGCGAACGGTAGGTTTTCATTCCCTCATATTCCATGGGCCGGGGTTTTATCCGCGGGAAGAATTTGATGGTAATGGCTCCCGGCTTCAGGATATGTTCTGTTTTCGGGAGACAATCATAGGCTCCGTGGATCATCACCGGCTGAATGTCCAGGCCAAGCATGCCGGCAATTCCGAAAGCTCCCTGGTGAAAACGTTTGATTTTTCCGTCAGGGGACCTGCTGCCTTCGGGGAAGGCAAGGATGGAGTATCCTTCACCAACTTTCTTCTGAAGTTTTTTAAAGTCATGGTCCAGCCCCTTGTAGACCGGGTAGAAATCAGCAAACCGGATGATGGTTCCATAAAACATGTTGTTCCAGACCCATTCGTTCACCAGGATGATCATTTTCGGGTGGAGACTCAGCATCAGTATAAGGTCCAGCTGTGACTGGTGGTTTGAAATAAGCACCGAGGGTTTGTCAAAATCCAGCAGTTCCCTGTTGATATATCGCTTCTTGATGAAGAATCCGATCCACGCTACGAACGAAGTGAAGTGATAGATGATCCGGCTTAACATCCTTTTCTTCGCGCTTCTCTTCACCGGAAGAATAATGAAACCAGGAAGGGTCACTGTGACCAGCAAAGCAAAACCAAGGAAAAGCATGAAGGTGACCAAGGTGCCCATGAAGCTGAAAAGTGTGACTGGCTCCAGCCTTCTCCTTCCGCCGCTTCTGGTAAGAAATCCGAACAGCAGGGGTAACAATGTATAGGAGATCAGTAGCACCGTGGTGATCCCGAAGATAGAGACTACGGCAATGGACTTAAGGGCAGGGTGTTGGGCAAAAATCAGCACCCCGATGCCTGCAATGGTAGTCAGGGCCGACAGAAGGATCGAAAGCTTATAGGGTGCCAGGCTCACATCCCCTTCCCTGTAATTGGCGATGATCCCGTTCATGATGAAGATGCAGTAATCAATCCCCAACCCGAATATAAATGTGGAGATGATGATGTTAAAAATATTGATTTCAATGTTGAACAAGCCCATCAAACCCAGGGTCCAGAGCCAGCTGATCATGATTGGGATAAAGGTGATCAGGGCGATTTCAATCCTTCCGAAAAAAAGAAGAAGGATCAAAAATACCACGATCATTGAGATCATAACCAGCTTGTTGAAGTCCTCTTTCAACACCTCAAAAAACTGGTTAATGAAATACTGGTTGTCAAAAATGATAAAATCCTTTGAAGCCCCCAGCCTGTTGAAGAGCTGCTCCTTCTGTTCCGGTTCCACCTTCAGGATGGAAACCACCGAAGTGACGCCATCTTCTGTATCCACGTAATTATCCAGGAACAAATCCATCAGGAGTTCATAGTCCTCCAGGGGAATGGGTTCGAACTCCCTGTTCAGCAGTGTGAAAAAGGATTCAAATGCATTTTCTTTGAAATGATAGTGAGCACCCTTGTTCCGAACGAAGTTTTCCACCCGGCTCCGGTCCGCTTCATCCCAAAACCGGTTCCACTTTTGAATCCGCTCTTTCTGCATAGAACCGCTTAGCATCAGTTCCGATACCGAGGATATTTCTGTGACCATACCTTCCTGCTTGCATGATTCGAGCAAAGCCCTGTTCACCTCAAGTTTCTTCAGTGCTTCCTCCATGGACGCTCCCTGTGTCACCAGGTAAACAGAGCTGTTGGCCACCGAACTGATTGATTTGAGTTTGGCTTCGGATGCAGCCAGTTGGTGGGTCAGGTAGTTCAATGTTGAAATATCCCCGTTAAAACGGATTTTTTGTGAGGTGAATGCAAACAGGATCGTCAGAAGAAAGAGCAGGGCCACCAGCACCCTGTTCTTTTCAAAACTGTATCCAACCGCCTTCTCGATGTATCTTATCCAGTCACCTTTCTCTTTTTTGCCAGGGATACTGCTTTCGTCTCCTATAAGCAACGGGGTTACCACCAGGACAGACAGGGCAGACAGTACCACGGCGAAAGCGGCAAAAATCCCGATCTGGTTCATGGCATCTGATTTAATCACTGACAGGCAGAGGAATGCCGATGCCGTAGTGAGACTGCTCATGATCAGCGGAATGGATATTTTCCGGAGGGTTTCATGCATGGAGCCACCTGTCCGGATATGGGTGAACAGGTGTAGGGAGTAATCCACTGTAATCCCGATGAAGATTACACCCACTCCCAGTGCAATGGCCGAAACCATTCCGTAGAGGAGCGTAAGCATGGCGATGGAAAACAGAGCGCCGATCATCACCGGAACAAACATAAGCACGATTACTTTGAACCTTCTGAAGAAAGCAAGAAAGACCAGAAAGAAGAAGCAAAGTGCAATGGAGAGTGTCAGAACTACATCCTTCTTAACCCTTACCGAATTTGCCACAGCCACAGCAGTTCCACCATAATATTCCACGGTGGTTTCCTGCATTTCATCCTCCAGTATTTCGATGGAGTGATCGATGAGTTCGATCAATTTCAGGTTCTCCAGGGTATTGGAACTGGGTTTGGCCGGATCCAGAAAAAAAAGAAGATGCTTTTTATCCCTGGTAAATATGGCTGAATTGTAGAGGATGAAATTGTCATCAAGCTGGAACTGATCCAATTTTTTCAACGCCAGGGGAGTAAGATTCAGTGGATCCCTGAGGATAAATTCTCCGGTGGCAATACCTGTAGGCGAAATAAGTGTCTTGAAGTCTTTTTCCAGGGTTTTTTCTATGGCATCTTCCGTGAGCAGATCACTGATCTCAGCGTAATCTCCATCCGTCAGGAAGAGAGGCAGGTTGTCATAGATAAAATCATACACACCCATCATGGCATCGCCGCCCACTTTAAAACTGATCTCTCTTACAAGCCCGGTATCCTTTTTAAGAAGATCAACCAGGAGTTCCGCATGTTCGATGAGCATTAGCGGATTGGTCCGGGATGAGTCCTCAAGGGAGAGGATGAATACAATCTGGTCGGCCAGCTCTGATTTGTCGAACACGGCGCTTATTTTGCTGATTCTCTGATCTTCAGGGATGATCGCATTCAGATTCTCTTCCAGTCTGACCCCGGAGGCAATGTATCCAGCCGCAACCAGGCACAGCAGGAAAAGAAGGAGGAAGATTCTCTTTCGTTTTGCCAGGTACCTGTTCAGGTTCACAAAGAAGCTCTGCATTTAACGTGATCTTTTAATCAGGATCAGGATCACATATGAAAGTGCTCCCATCACTATTCCTGCAATTGTTGCAAAAACAACAGCTCCGGTCAGGTACTGTTTCAGGTTCTGTCCGATGGATTCGAAATTCAGTTCGATGTCCACAGTCCAGCTTCCATTTCCAAGCACATAGCTGCCGGTCACATAGCTCAAATAAAGCACCAAAGGTATCATGGGCGGAATGCTGATGTTCGCTGCAATGAAAAAGATGGCCTTATTCAGCTTGAACAGATGTGCAAAAAAGAACCCGATAACCAGCTGATATCCCCAGACCGGTAAAATGCCCATGAATATACCAAAAGCTACAGAAAGCGCGATCATGTACCTGGGAGTATCACTTCGGATAATGTCCTCCCTGAAGATTTGTCTGATGCTTTTGTTCCGGTATTTCCGGAATACAAGCCGTGGCCTGAAATAAATCAGGCCCAGAAAAACCAGGAGCACGTTGAGAAGGCTAATTCTTAAAAAATCAGTAATGGGTCTGAAATGGCTGACCCTTTCTGCCGAAGGTGGATAGTAGACATCGATGGGGACCTCCACTATTTTTATTCCTTTCCATGATGCCTTGACCAGGATTTCAAGTTCATATTCGTATCTGCCCGAGAAGGGTTTTAAACCTTCCATGGCCCTGATGGGATAGAGTCTGAATCCTGACTGCGTATCTTTTATTTTCTGTCCTGTTTCGACCCTGAACCAGAAACTGGATAACCAGTTGGCAAACCTGTTCTTCCCTGGAACATTCTGATGCGTCAGCACCCTTGACCCGATGACCAGTGCTTCGGATTCATCATCCAGGGTGTGCAGAAAAGCCGGAATATCAGTGGGCCTGTGCTGGGTGTCAGAATCCATGGTAATGGCATGATCGAAGCCCAGGTCAAGGGCTTTTTGAAAACCGGCCTTGAGGGCCCCTCCTTTTCCATGGTTCTTCTGAAATGTAATCACATGGATGGTATTGAAATTTGACAGGATCTCACGGGTTTGATCTGTACTGCCGTCATTGATAACGATGATATCGCCGCAGTAGCCCAGAATGTCATTCAGCAGCCCCTCAATGAACCCCGCGTTGTTGTAAGTCGGCATGACCACACAACATTGATGCCTTTTAAAAACTTCCCTGGTCTTATTCTGCTCCACTACTGAATTCCCCCTTGAATTTTAAATACCTGGTATTGCCTGTGAAAAGCAACCCGTCCACTACAATGTTTTGTCCCTCTATCGAATAGCTGATTCGAACATTGATCTTCCTTGCCCGGTCCGGATGGTGAACAGCTGTGAACTTGATTTGTTTTGCCTTCGCCATGCGCAGGGGAGTATCGAATTCTCCCTGCAGAATCTCTTTGATCATCAGAACCTGACATACACCGGGCGTGACTGCAAAGTTTGGGAAATGGCCCCTGTACACGCTACTCTGCCTGTTCACCGAAACAATGGCATCGAAGGCATGATCCGCGTGGCTGATCACCTCATATGTATAGAGGTCACCGATCAGCATGGCCACCCAATTGATTCACCAGTTGAAGTGTAATATGCAGTTGGACGTGCTTATGCACAATCTCTATCTCCAGGCCGTTTGTCCGGACCATGTTAAATTTCACTATTTTGAATATCCCTTTTTTCGTGAGAATCCGGTAGGTCCCTTTTACCTCACTGTTGAAATACACATATTTCTTTTTCCTGTACCTGAATATCAGAAGCTCTGCCGGGAGTCCATCTTCAATGGTTTCGTCAAGCCCAAAAGATCCAACGGCAGACAAATCTAATAATAAGGTCCGGAAATCATTCTCCAGGGTTCTTAATATGGAAGGTTTGTTCAGAAATTCCTGTACGCTGACCACCTCGAACTGGTCATCCTTGTACCGAAGATCCAGTAAGTTAAGCCCCAATTCCGATAGAAACACCACGTGCGTGGAACTGTCAGGCATCGTTTTAATCAGGAAAAGCCCGGAATAGTGCTCTCTGAAAAACGCAATATGAGATTTGAAGAGCAAGGTTTCGCTACTGTCGCCCAGGGGCCTGAATTTTGCCGCCGGGATGCATTCTGCCTGCTCAACCTGATCCAGTCTGGCCGACGGACTGCATGAATGGAAAAGCAGGTTAATAAGCAGTGGTAAACACAGCGTTGGGAATAATCTCATTGATGCTCCTGTCAATAAAGGTGATCACTGTAAAGTCTTTCTCGCTCTCCCTCATGACGATTTCAGATACCATCAGGTCTGCTTTATCGAAATATACCTCCATTTGATCGATCACATCTCTCATCTGGATTTCCCTGGGGACAAGTTTCAGAAGATATTGCTGTTCATTTTCAAAGGCATTCAGATCAAATTTGTCCCGCTCCATTAAATTTCCCTGAACCATTCCGATGATCAGGTCGTTGATTTCCCTGAAGGCTGCATTGGATTCAATATCATAGGTACTGATCTGTTCACCGTCTTTGATCTGGAACTTTCCACCATGGATAATAATGGCATATTCAAAGGGTTCCTCATAGGCCCATCTCAGGTTGTTCTCCTTGCGGAACCAGAACTTGCCTTTGCTCAATATGGTCTCGTCAAGGTATTCAAGCTGCTTTTTCTGAATGAAACTGCTTTGAATGGATTCGATCTCCAGGGCATTTTGATTAATTTTCTCCATAAGTTGCTCCTGGTCGGCAACCGGCACAAACGTTCCCTGTCCGGCCGTTATGGCTATCGGCAGCAGGAAAACCGTAAGAATTGACACAAAAGACAGGCTTGTTTTTTTCAGTTTCATTTATGATATAAAATATTGATCTTTTGCCCAAAGGTAGTAAAAGAAAATATTAGTAAATTTGAAGCTTTTCTGAGAATTGAATCCCGGATGTTAAGGAAATTGTAGCTAAATTTAACCTGCTCCCTAATAAAATGATTCGTGATAAAGATTAAAGCGAAGGAAACTCTGACACTAGAGGCAGCGGAGGCAATCATACTGGAGAAACAACCCTTTGAACTGGATAAAAAGAGTTTGGATCTTGTAGAAGAGAGCCTGAATTTCTTGCTTGATTTTTCTGTAGAAAAGATAATTTACGGGATTAATACTGGCTTTGGCCCCATGGCCCAGTACAAGATCGACGAAGATAAGCAGGTTGAACTGCAGTACAACCTGATCCGGAGTCATTCGGCCGGAGCTGGGGAGAACATTCCGGACCTCTATGTGAAGGCAGTCATGCTGGTCCGCCTCATGTCCATCATCCAGGGCAATTCGGGAATTCATCCCTCTTGTGTACACCTGCTGCAATCCCTTATCCTGAAGGATGTATATCCCTGCATACCCGAGCACGGTGGTGTGGGTGCCAGCGGTGATCTGGTCCAGCTATCTCATTTGGCACTTATCCTGATCGGTGAAGGTGAGGTTACTTATCAGGATGAGATTCGCCCCACCGGTGAAGTGTTCAGGGAGCTGGGGCTGGAGCCCATCAGTATCGTACTCAGGGAGGGGCTTTCCCTGATCAACGGGACATCCGTCATGACGGGAATCGGGATTATCAATGTGATCAAGGCCAAGCAGTTGCTGGACTGGTCCATTGTTGCATCGGCACTGATCAACGAGATCGTTCACTCCTTCGATGATCATTTTGCAAAGGAACTGAACCAGGTTAAGAAACATGAAGGGCAACGTTATATTGCCAGGATCCTTGAGCATATCCTCTCTACCAGTGACCTGATTGACCGGCGGGAGGAATATTTCTATACCAACAACGAAGAGGCGCGGATTTTTAAAAGAAAGGTCCAGGAGTATTACTCCCTCCGCTGCATTCCCCAGATCCTGGGGGCCATACATGACACCATTCGGAATGCAGAGGAGGTGGTGGTGAATGAAATGAATTCGGTGAGCGACAATCCCATTGTGGACATGGAGACCAGGAATGTATTTCACGGGGGCAACTTTCATGGTGATTATGTATCCCTTGAGATGGATAAACTTAAAATTGCAGTGACGCGCATCTCCATGCTTTCCGAAAGGCATCTTGCTTTTCTGTGCAATCCGAAACAGAACGAGCTGCTTCCGCCCTTTGTGAACCTTGGTCAGCTGGGACTGAACCTCGGAATGCAGGGGATTCAGTTTACATCCACCTCCACTGTTGCGGAGAATCAGGCACTGTCCAATTCCGTTTATGTTCATAGTATTCCAACCAACAATGACAATCAGGATATTGTGAGCATGGGTGCCAATTCGGCTTTGATTACCAAGCGGGTGATCGATAACGCATTCCAGGTTCAGACCATAGAGATGATCGCACTGCTTCAGGCAGTGGATTTCCTGAAGGTGGACCACAGATTATCGGAAACCACTTCAAGGTATTATAAGGAGATGCGCAAGGTGGTCCCCATGTTTGTCGAGGATACACCCAAACACAAGGATATTGAGAGGCTCAGGAATTATTTGTTTCATACGAAAGCCGTATTGCCAAAATAGGAAGGCATGAAGATTGCATTGGTTACAGGAGGTTCCCGGGGTATTGGAAAGGCAATTTCATTGAAGCTTTCCGAAGAGGGTTGTTATGTACTGGTGAATTACAGATCCAACAGGGTTGAAGCAGCGGATACACTGGACCGGATCAGAAAGGCCGGGGGTGACGGCGAACTGATGCAGTTTGATGTCTCAGATCCGGAAAAGGTAAAACAGGTGCTGGACCAATGGCATGAGGCAAATCCCGGGAAGACCATTGAGGTGCTTGTGAACAATGCAGGGTTGAACAGGGATAATCTGATGGTGTTTATGTCCGACAAAGAGTGGGAGGAGGTCATCGCCACCAACCAGCACGGATTTTTCTATGTGACCCGGCATTTGCTTCAGAATATGCTGGTCAATAAGAAGGGGCAGATCGTCAATGTTGTGTCTCTTTCAGGGCAGAAGGGTCTGGCTGGTCAGGTGAACTATGCTGCATCGAAAGGTGCAGTCATCGCTGCCACCAAATCGCTGGCCATGGAAGTTGGCAAGAAAAACGTAAGGGTAAATGCAGTTGCCCCTGGATTTATCTCTACCGAAATGACGGCTGGTCTGGATGAGAAACAACTTTCCATGATGGTCCCGCTGAGAAGATTTGGCACACCGGAGGAGGTTGCCGAGGTTGTCAGTTTCCTCGTATCTGATAAAGCCTCCTATATCACCGGTGAGATTATTTGTGTGAATGGAGGAATGCACAGCTAGCATGAACAAAAGAGTTGTCATAACAGGAGCAGGAATTTACTCAACCATCGGAAAGGATATGGAAGAGGTTAAGCAATCCCTTTTGACAGGAAGGTCCGGAATTGGTGTCGATCCAAGGCGGATCGATTTTGGATTCAGATCAAGCCTGACAGGGATTCTTGAACGGCCCAATCTGAAAGGGCTTTTGCCCAGAAGAATGCGGGTGGGAATGGCCGAACAGGGAGAATATGCCTATGTGGCTACCATGGAGGCGCTGGAGCAGGCCGGGGTCCATATGGACTTTTTGGAAACCAACGAGGTAGGTATCCTCTATGGGAATGACAGTTCGGCCATACCGGTCATCGAAGCCATCGACATAGTCAGGGAGAAAAAAGACACCACCCTGATCGGGTCAGGATCAATTTTCCAGAGTATGAACTCCACCATCACCATGAACCTGGCTGTTATCCTGAAACTGAAAGGGATCAATTTTACCCTTAGCGGTGCCTGTGCAAGCAGTTCCCATGCCCTGGGCATGGCCCACCTGATCATCTCCCAGGGTTTGCAGGAAATGATCATTTGCGGGGGAGGGCAGGAGGTGAATGCTGAGTCCATGGGAAGCTTTGACGGATTGAGCGCTTTTTCCGTCCGGATGGATCATCCTGCTGCGGCTTCGCGACCCTTTGACAGGGACCGCGATGGCCTGGTTCCCAGTGGAGGGGCTGCCACACTGGTTGTGGAAAGCCTGGATTCGGCCCTTAAAAGGGGCGCAAACATTCTGGGAGAGATAAAAGGGTACGGATTTTCATCCAATGGTGACCATATCTCGGTTCCCAATGTCGATGGCCCCACCCGGTCGCTGGAGCGCTGCCTGAAACATGCCGGGATGGCACCGTCTGAAATCGATTACGTCAATGCCCATGCCACCTCAACTCCGGTAGGCGACGCAAATGAGGCCACTGCCCTGGCCAACGTGTTTGGGGAAGCAACTGTACCGGTAAGTTCTACCAAATCAATGACCGGGCACGAAATGTGGATGGGCGGCGCAAGCGAGGTGATCTATTCCCTGATCATGATGCAAAATGAATTTATCGCTCCGAACCTTAATTTTGAAAATCCGGATGAAGCATCCGCCCGTTTGAACATTATTGCAGAGAAAACCGATTATCATATAGAAACCTTTCTATCCAACTCGTTTGGATTTGGAGGGACCAATTCTTCTTTGATAGTATCTAAATACAGAAAATAACAAACGCACAACTGATATGCAAAGGGCTGAAATTATTGAAAAAGTGAATGAGTTTTTAATTGAGGAGTTTGAGATTGAGGAGAGTGCCCTAGGACTGGATGCGCATCTGATCAACGATTTAGGAATTGAAAGTCTTGATTTTGTTGATATTGTAGTATCCATTGAAAAGGAATTTGGCTTCAAAGTCAAACGTGAAGAGATTACCGAAGTACGCACCCTGGATGATCTTTATACATACATTGAGAAGCGGGTCTAGAGATTCAAACAGTTACAAATCATGGTGATGCCCGGGTGGTCAGGTAAATCGAAAGGCGGGACTTTGGGATATCGTTTCTTCATCGCCCTGATCCGTTTTACCAGCATCAGAATTACATATTTCTTTACCCGGATGGTGGCATTTCATTACTTGGTTTTTTCTGAAAAATCTGCCATGAAATTCTATTTCAGGAAGATTCATGGATATGGGTGGTGGAAATCATTGACAAGCATCTACCGGAATTATTGCCTGCTCGGGGAGATCCTGGTGGATAAAGTGGCCATGCTGTCGGGCTCCAAAACAGATTACACTTTCAGTTTCGAGGGTGAGCAATACCTGCATGACATCAGTAAGCAGGGCAAGGGCGGCGTACTGATCGGAGCCCACATGGGAAACTGGGAGGTAGCCGGGCAACTGCTGGAGCGCATAGATACTCCTGTAAATATCCTTATGCTTGAGGCTGAACACGAGCATATCCGGAAGCTGCTGGACCGGGTTATGGAGAAGAAAAATATCAGGGTAATTCCCCGGAAGGAAGACTTCACCCATCTGTTTTTGATTGACGAGGCTTTCAAGAGAAATGAATTTGTGGTGATTCACGGGGACAGATACCTGCCGGGAACCAACACTGTATCGGTTCCTTTTCTTGGAAAGGAAGCCCTTTTCCCCACGGGACCTCTTTACCTGGCAAGCAAACAAGGAGTGCCTGTTTCCTTTGTATATACAATGAAAGAGACCTCAAGCCATTACCATTTCTATGCCTCTCCCGGAAAGGTTTTTCCATATCCGGCAAGAATGAACACAAGGAAGAGAGAGATCAGGGAGATGGTGGAGGCCTATGTGGCTTCACTGGAAAACATGGTAAATAAATATCCGCTTCAGTGGTTTAACTATTATCATTTCTGGAGCGAAGATCAGGTTGTACCTAAGTAACTATCAATGAAAATAAACTACGGCTCAGACAAGAAGAGTGCTTTGCAGGCAAAATTCGATGCACAGAAGATTGCCTTCGGGCCCATTATGTTTCAGGCTGCAAGGGCATTGCGTGATTTGGGGATTCTGAAACTCATCAGGCAGCACCGGTCAGAAGGAGTAAAACTGGAAGAGATTGCAGATGAGCTGGGGCTCAGTGTATATGGGGTGAAAGTATTGCTGGAGGCAGGCCTGAGCATGGAACTGGTCTGGGTTGAGGAGGGAAGATTTAAGATTACGAAAACAGGGTGGCATATCCTCAATGATGAACTGACCCGGATCAACATGGATTTTACCCACGATGTGACTTACCTGGGGATGCATAGCCTGATGGATTCCGTCAGGGAGGGGAAACCAACCGGATTGAAAACCCTGGGGGATTGGGATACCATTTATCAGGGATTGTGCCGGATGCCGGGCAAGGCACAGGAGAGCTGGTTTGCATTTGACCACTTTTACTCTGATTACTCCTTTTCTGAAATACTTCCTCTTGTGCTCGGGCCAGGGGTGAATCATCTCCTCGATGTGGGAGGAAACACAGGAAAATTTGCCATCCAGTGCGCAGGATTTAAAGAAGACATCAACGTGACCATCCTGGACCACCCTGACCAGATTGAAAGGGCCAGGGCGAATATCAGGGAACAGGGGCTCTCTGACAGGATCTCGGGTGTGGCCATGGATTTGCTTGACCACACCAGGCCTTTTCCCAAAGGATCTGATGTGATCTGGATGAGCCAGTTCCTGGATTGTTTTTCAAAGCAAGACATTGCAGAACTTCTTCGCCGGAGCAAAGAAGCCATGACCATGGAATCTTCGCTCTATATCCTGGAGCTGTTCTGGGACAAACAGAAATTCGAGGCCTCAACCTATAGCCTGCATGCCACTTCCCTCTATTTTACTAACATAGCCAACGGTTGCAGTCAGATGTATCATTCGGGCGATCTGCTGGAGCTTATTGAAGATTCAGGCATGGTTGTTGAGGAATCCTATGAGGAGATTGGCGTGAGCCACACTTTGTACCAGTGCAAGATAAAGCAATGAAAAAGATATCTGTACGAGATATTGATATTCTTGAACTTATACCACAAAGGCCACCTGTTGTGATGGTAGACAGACTGGTTTCCGTGACCGGCAGGAGTGCCACCTCTGTATTTACGCTAACCCGGGAAAACATTTTTGTGGACGGTGAGCTGTTTCAGGAAAGCGGCCTCATAGAGAATATCGCTCAGACTGCTGCAGCCCTCCATGGATATCAGACCCTGATTGAAGGAGGAGAGGTGAAGAAAGGATATATTGGGAGTATCAAGAACCTTGAGATCAGATATCTCCCTGTGGTGGGTGAGCAGTTGATCACCCGTGTAACTGAGGAGAACCGCGTGATGGGGGCAAGTGTTCTTACAGGTGAATCCAGGGTAGGCGAAAGAATAGCCGCCAGTTGTGAATTGAAGGTATTTATACAATGAATATAAATTAATTAGTTTATATTATGAAAAAATTAGCAATAGTACTTATAGTTGTAGCCATGGGTTTCATGGGTCACAGCACTGAACTTTCCCGTTCCCAGGGGGAGGTAGTATGGTTCGGATTGGATTACACACAGGTGAAATTCATCGGTTATGATACGCATTTTACCGATATTCCAAAAATACGGGATCATTACTTCGCTTCATGGAATGAACTGATTGTTTTGGAAAGTGATAAGTATGATGTGAAAGGAGCTTTGGGGGTCAAAGAGGTCTCCTATGAGATTGAACACGCCATCGACCGAAGCAAGCAGCGGGACATGAATGGAATATTGCAATCCGGCTCCTATGAACTGGGCAAGGATCAGCTCGCCAAAGTGCTCAAGGCTTATGTCAACCCCTCTGATCATCGAACAGGCGCACTGATGATCATGGAAACGCTGAATAAGCTGGATGAGACATCCACCATGTGGCTGGTTGTATTTGATGTGGCCACCAGCGAGATCCACCATCTTAAAAAGTACGCAGGCAAACCGGGTGGTTTTGGTTTCAGGAATTACTGGGCCAGGTGTTATTATAATGTTCTGCTGGACCTGAAAGATTCTTCACAAAAGCCCCTTTAAAGTGCTCCGGGAAAAACAGCTGGTCGACACGATCGACGTTCGTATTCGCTTTAGTGAGGTTGATTCCATCGGTATTGTATGGCATGGCAATTTCGTAAAGTACATGGAAGACGGGAGGGAATCATTTGGAAGGACATTTGGTCTTGGATATTTGGATATGTTTGATCAGAACCTCCTCACACCCATTGTCAAAATGGAGATAAATTATAAAATGCAGGTAAAGTATGGTGAAGAGCTTGTGATTGAAACATCCTACAGGAATTGTGCCGCAGCCAAGATCATACTGGACTACAGAATATTTCGTAAGTCGGACTCAGCCCTGGTCCTGACCGCAACCACGACCCAGGTATTCCTCAACAAGGAGGGGATACTGGAACTGGCCAATCCCGCGTTCTACCTTGCGTGGAAGGCCCGAAACGGAATAGAACACCAGCTTTCGTAAGTCATGGTTCATACCTACCTGGAATCAAACAACATCATCTCGTCACTTGGATTGAATTCCATGGATACACTCAAGGGCATGCTGACCGGAAAAAGCGGTATTACCGTTTGCCGTGACCGGGGATTGTCCGGCAAGGATTTTCCTGTCTCACTGATTGACTGGGAACAGGTGGAGGGAAGGTCGGAGGATCTGGTAAACCCGAATGAATATACTCGATTTGAAAAGATCGCACTGCTTTCCATTCAAGATGCACTGTCCCGATCTCACATTGATCCGGCAGCTCCAGGGACTGCCTTGATCCTTTCCACCACCAAAGGAAATGTGGAACTGCTCGGAGAGCCCGGTGGATTTGGAAGAGACCGTTTGTCCCTCTGGAGATCAGCGGATCTGATCGCCCGTTATTTTGGAGTAACAAGCAGACCTCTGGTGATCTCCAATGCCTGTATTTCGGGTGTTGTGGCCATGATCATGGCACAGCGGATGATCCGCAGCGGTAAGTTTGACCAGGTTGTTGTTTTAGGGGCCGATGTGGTTTCAAGATTTATTGTGTCCGGATTCCAATCCTTTCTCTCCCTCAGCGATCAGCCCTGCCGGCCCTTTGATGAGCTCCGGGACGGGCTCACCCTCGGCGAAGCAGCGGCAACCGTCATTATTTCCCGGCGACCGGGGGAAGTGGAGTTGACAGAAGGAGCCATCACCAATGATGCAAATCATATTTCAGGACCCTCAAGGACAGGGGAAGGACTGCTTCTGGCTATCAGGCAAACCCTGGTCGGCAGGAAGGATGTGGACCTGATTTCCGCCCATGGAACGGCTACCGTTTACAATGATGAGATGGAATCCATTGCCATCAGCAGGGCAGGATTGGAAACGGTGCCCGTCAACAGCCTGAAGGGCTATGTGGGTCATACCCTGGGGGCTGCCGGCATTGTGGAAAGCATTGTCAATCTTGAGGCCATGAAACAGGATTTGCTGGTCCCGACCAAGGGATATTCAAGCCCTGGTGTGTCGGGGAACATCAATGTAGTGGAGCAGACAGGTCAGAAACAGGTTGATACCATGTTGAAGATCGCCTCAGGATTCGGAGGATGCAATGCCGCCGCTTTATTTGAGAAGAGGGTATGAAAGTAATTCAGCACATCCGCCTGGAAAAAGGCAGCGTGAGCATCAACGGCAAGGTTGATTATACCCATTCCGATCATTCGGTCAATGCATTTGCGAAAAGCGTCTATAAGCACTATGGAGTGGATTATCCCAAGTTTTACAAGATGTCTTCCCTGAGCAAACTTGGTTTTCTGGCCTCTGAACTTTTGCTGAAGGATGTAGATCTGTCAGGGACCGATCCGGAACATGTATCGGTCATCATCGCCAATTCCTCCTCCTCCCTGCATACTGACGCAATTTATCAGGAATCCATAAAAACAAAGCCCAGTCCGGCTGTTTTTGTATACACCCTTCCCAATATCCTGATCGGTGAAATTTGTATCAGGAATGGATTTAAAGGGGAAGGGATTTTTTTTATCCAGGAGGAGTTTGACATGGAATTTATTCTCGATTATGCTATGAGCCAAGCGGATGCAGCTCAATCAGCAATGTCCCTGGCCGGTTGGGTGGATGTTGATATGGACGGGAATTACCTGGCCGAAGTCCATTTGTTAAAATAAGTATTGTATATTAAAACCTTGAAGTTGTAAACCGATGAAATATGGACGGACTGATTGAAAAACTGAAGAGAGAACTGATTGAACAATTGAACCTGGAAGACCTTGAACCTGCCGATATCGATCAATCGGCTCCCCTTTTTGGAGATGGACTTGGATTGGATTCCATTGATGCACTGGAGATCATCGTACTTCTGGAGAAGGAATATGATATCAAGATAGGCGATCCCAGGGAGGGAAAGGAGATCATGCACTCGGTGGAATCCCTTGCAAAATTCATTGAAAGCAAGCGCGGGTGAATATCTGGGTGACAGGAATCGGTGTCGCTTCATCCATCGGGTTGAATGTGGATCAGAGCCTGGCTTCTTTCAGGGAAGGAAAACGGGGATTGGGGGAGATAAAGATCCTGGATACAATACACAGATCAGAATTTAAAGCAGGAGAGATCCATCTCTCCAACCAGCAGCTCATGGACCTTCTGGAAGTTCCTGTTGACCAGTACAGAAACCTTACAAGAACCACCCTGCTGGGGATGATCGCTGCCAGGGATGCATGCCTGGATGCAGGGATTCTGGGGGATGACGGAATCCTGGGGGATGATGGGATCCCCACTGCACTGGTTTCGGCCACCACCATCGGGGGCATGGACAAAACGGAGTGTGACTATGCATCGGGAAACCATGGTTCGGGCTATATTCAGACCCATCCATGCGGTGATTCCACCGATAAAATTGCTGCATATCTTGGATTGCACGGTTACCGGACCACGCTTAGCACAGCATGTTCATCGGGCGCCAATGCCATCATCCATGCAGCAAGGCTCATACGGCATGGTAAGGCGGACCGGGTTATTGCAGGAGGAGTGGATGCGCTATCAAAATTCACCTTGAACGGATTTAATTCCCTGATGATCCTGGACAAGGATTACTGTCAGCCTTTTGACCGCAATCGAAAGGGACTGAACCTGGGTGAAGGAGCAGGATTTATAGTCCTTGAATCCGAACAGCTGGTCCGCTCCAGAGGATCTGTGAAATACTGCCGGCTGTCCGGTTATGCCAATACCAATGATGCCTATCATCAGACTGCTTCGTCGCCGGACGGTGAGGCTGCTTTCGGGGCAATGACCCGGGCACTGGAGATGAGTGGTATTGTAGCCGGGGAGATAGACTATATCAATGTGCATGGCACAGGCACCGAAAACAATGATGCCTCGGAAGGAGCAGCACTGGTCAGGGTATTCGGGAAAGATGTGCCTCCCTTCAGTTCAACAAAATCATTTACCGGGCACACCCTGGGTGCAGCAGCCGGATTGGAGGCTGTATTCTCTGTCATGGCCATTCGCGACGGCCTGGTGCTGCCCAGCCTGGGTTTTCATGAACCGATCGAAGATCTGGGTATTTCACCCTCCACTGAGATGAAAGAGGGTTTGCATATCGGGCATGTGTTATCAAACTCCTTTGGATTCGGGGGCAACAATTCATCACTGATCTTCTCAAAGCAATAGGGAATGCCGGTCTTTATCCAATCCGCCGAATCCATCTCACCACAGGATACTTTCCGGTCCGGGAACTTCTTACAGGAGGGTCTGCAGCCGGATAAGGACTACTTTACCTGTCTTCATCCCGACTACAAACTGTTTATCAATCCGGGTTCACTAAGAAGAATGTCCAATGTGATCCGCATGGGACTGACTGCCTCCAAATCCTGTATGGAGAAGGCCGGATTGAATCAGCCGGGAGCAATTGTCATCGGATCGGGATTGGGATGTGTGCGGGATACTGCCAAATTCCTGAACCAGATCATCCATCAGGATGAACAACTCCTGAATCCCACTGCCTTTATCCAATCGACCCACAATACTGTGTCAGGACAGATCGCCCTGTTGCTTGGGTGCAGGGAGAGTAACCTGACCTTTTCCCAGAAAACCCTCTCCTTCGAATCAGCCCTGCTTGATGCCCTGCTGCTTCTTGACGAAAAAGAGGCCGGGAGTGTCCTGGTTGGAGGTATTGACGAGATTGTTGAAGAGAGTTTTTCCCTGATGGTCCGGGGTGGTTGTGCCAAGGCCCGGATGGATGCGGATATCCTGGAAAGCAAAACACCCGGCGCAGTTCCGGGGGAGGGGGCCACCTTTTTCCTTTTGTCAGGCGAAAAGAAACCGGAGAGCCTGGCCCGGATCGAAGATATGGAGATCGTGAACAGCTGTCAAGGGCTGAATGAATTGAAAGCTCAGCTGTCGGCATTCCTGATTCGAAACGGGATCACCGAAGCAGATATTGACCTGCTTGTTTCAGGCCGCAACGGCGATGCCGGTTCGCTTGAGATGTACCGCGGCATTGAAGAGGTATTTGGTCACAGTGTGATCGCTGCTTATAAACACCTGGTGGGTGAATATGATACGGCATCGGCTTTTGGCACCTGGCTGGCTTCCGGGATCATCCACCGAAACCAGGTACCGGACACCGTTCGTTTGAATGGAATGACCAGAGAAAAGATTTCAAAGGTACTTCTGTTCAACCATTCGCGGAACAAGGATTTCTCTTTTATTTTGCTTTCGGACCTCACCTCCTGATTCAAAGATCAGATGAAAAGGTTTTACTACATCATCGGTTTTTTTATCACTGCCGGGTCAGTTCTTTTCCTTGTTGCCATGCCATGGACTTTGAGACTATGGATTCTTGGATCCGCACTTCTGGTTCTGCTGGCCATCCTGGCTTATGGCGCATATCGCATCGATTCACAGATGTTTGTGCGGACAATTTGTACCGGAAACAGGTCTGGCAAACGGGTGGCCATCACCTTTGACGACGGTCCCTATCCCATCCGGTCAGCCAGGATCATAGAGATCCTTGACCGGTTCAACTGCAAAGCTACATTTTTCCTGACCGGATCCAAACTGGAGGGAAATGAGGGTGCCGTAAAAGCAATGGTTGCCAAGGGTCATACTGTGGGGAACCACTCTTTCAGCCATTCCAACCTGTTCCCCCTTATGGGAAGTAATCGGATCTCCCTGGAAATCCGTGAAACCAACCGTTTGCTGGAAGAGATTACCGGGGAGCCTGTCCGGTACTTCCGTCCGCCGTTCGGGGTCACCAATCCAAGTATTTACTGGGGACTCCGCGGACTGGATATGAAGGTAACCGGATGGAGCATCAGGTCGCTGGATACCAGGAATGAAGAGGCCGGGGTGGTTGTTGACCGGATCATGAAAAAGGTCAGGGGAGGCGATATTATCCTTCTCCACGAGACCTCGGAGTACATCCTGCCTATTCTCGAGCAACTGCTTCCCCTTCTGAGCCAGAGGGAGCTAAGCTGCGTGAATTTGGATCAGTTTTTGGCCGGATAAGCACTGCACCATTTTGAAAGTTACAATTGGGTTGAACCGCTATTGAAGATTCTTCCTGAAAAAATCAATGGTCCGATTCCATGCAAGTTCAGCGGCAGCCTGGTTATACCGCGGGGTTGTATCATTGTGAAAACCATGATTTACATCCGGGTAGATGTAAGCCGTATACACCTTGTTATTTTCTTTCAGCGTAGCCTCATAGGCAGGCCAGCCCTCATTGACCCTTTTATCAAGCCCGGCATAATGCAGCAGCAATGGGGCCTTGATGTGGGGTACCTCCTCATCAGGCGTGGGTCATCCGACGGAACCTGGATCTTCCTGATATAATCAGGAAGCATAAAACTCATCAGAGATGAAAGAGACAGCCCACCCACAGCATACACAGACAATTTCTCCGGGAATTTTTTTCTGTCGATTTTACTGTGGGCATAATCATCATATAAATCAAACATCTCCTGCTTGATATCCTCTTTTGAAATTCTTCTCATGTCGTGCTATGAATGTCGGTTCACCTACAAGTTGGTATAAATATTTCAGCAGCCCTGCCAGGTTTGGCCAATGATCTGTTCACAGGTGCTTCTGAATTGATTACACGAGATTGTAATTCCCAAACACAAGAGCAGAAAGAGTTTTAACTTCATATCTGTTAGACTTAACATTGGATTGGTCGCTTTGCCGGCCTTTCGCGACCCTGCTGATATTCCCTCTGCTATTCAAATTCAATTTTAAGGGCATGGGCATATTCAGAAGGTTTCTGCTTTGGAAAAGTAACTTTCAGCCCTTCAGCAGTCTGGGACCATGTAAGCGCTTCATCTGAACCCAACATGGAAACCTGTTTGACTTTCATGCCCCCATCAATGGAACAGACGGTTATCTCTCCTTTGCTCCAGGCCAGGGAAATGGCATAAAGCACGTCTCCTTTTGTGGTGAAGCGGATATCCTGGGCTGTATAGGGCGACTCTTCATTATCGGTGAAAGCACCTGCCGTGCCGCTTACATTGCCTTCTGCGGCTATTGTCCATGGACGGGTTCCATATATTGCTTCCCCGTTTACATCCAGCCAAGCACCTATTTTGCGCAGTACATCCTGCTGTTCCGGGGTAATGGTGCCATCAGGTTTGGGACCGATGTTCAACAGCAGGTTGCCATTCTTGGAAACAATATCCACCAGGTCATCAATGATTTGATTGGGTGATTTATTTTCTTCTCCGTCAATGTATCCCCAGGATTTCTTCCCGATGGACGTGTCGGTTTGCCAGGGGAATTTCAGGATCTTGTCAGACTTGCCCCGTTCAATATCAAATACCTGAATATTGTTGCCATAACCAGTCTTGGTATTGACGACAACCCCTTTGTTCCAGTCCAGGGCATTGTTGTAATAGTAGGCCAGAAACTGATAAAAAGTGGGTTGAAAAGGATATTTTCCTACTGTCCAGTCAAACCACATCAATTCCGGTTCATACAAATCAACCAACTCGTAGGTGTGAGCCAGCCAGTTTTTCATGGACTGCTCGTTAAACCCTGCTCCCTCAGGACAATCCAGTGTCTGGCCTCCCGGTTCCTTGAGGCATTCACCGTAAAGCGAGCGATACGCCGGATCCTGAACATCCGAAGGTATCTCAGTACCCCCGTTATAAAACCATGCATTTTCCGCCCGATGGGATGATAAGCCAAAATGCAATCCATTTTCCAGGGTGGCTTTCTTAAGTTCTCCTACAATATCTTTATGGGGCCCCATGTCCACCGAATTCCAAGGGTTTCTCACGCTGTTATAGAGCGAAAACCCGTCATGATGCTCGGCTACGGGGACAACATATTTGATCCCGGCCTCCTTGAAGAGAGCAACCCACTGATCGGCATCAAATTTCTCTGCCTTAAACATGGGAATAAAATCCTTGTAACCGAATTCCGTCAGATCGCCGTATGTTTCAACATGGTGTTTGTATGTTTCACTCTCTTTCTGATACATGTTGCGGGGATACCATTCATTCCCGAATGCAGGGACAGAATAGACTCCCCAGTGAATAAATACCCCGAATTTGGCATCTTTAAACCAATCGGGTATGCTGTAATTCTGCGCAATGGACGCTGAGTCCGGGGAGAATACATCCGTGCCTTCCGGAGAAACATATGTTGTGATATCCGGTTTGTAATCTGCTTGTCCTGTTGTGCAGGCGTTTATTGCCACAAGGATTACAGTCAGGATTAAAATCGATACTCTTTTCATGTTGATTCTGTTGCAGTGTAACTTTGAAAGTACTGTTTTTTCATTGAAACATCAACTCCATCAGTTTCATTGCTGAAACTTCCCCTGCTCTGAAGCTGTATGGGAAAGGTATGCTTGCTACCTTTTTTTATTGGGTTCCAGTACCAGCCATTGGCTTTCATGGTTACACGACCAAAACAGAAGGGCTGTGAGAACCCTGGCAACTTATGGCCTGGTGCTATTTTCCATGTTCCTGTTTTTTTCCGTAATTCTCCGAACCTCTTCTAAAAGCAAAGGGAACGCAGGTCCGGTCATTCCATGCCCATATCCGTCCAACTCATAGATTCTGGTCTCTTTGTGACCCGCGACTTTCATCATCCGCATCAGGTAAGCGTTTTCCTCATACCTTCCGAGCATCTCCAATTCCCGGTCTCCTGTAATTAACAGCAGGGGAGGGGCATCAGGGCGAACATGGTATAAAGGAGCCAGGTCATCGATGATGGGCTGGGTTCCGGGAATGCCTCTCTCTTCTCTCACTGTAAAATGCGTGATTGCGTGGCCACTGAAGGGGATCAGCCCCGCGATCCTGTTTGCATCGATTTGATGGGCACCCAACCACCTTTTGTCGAGACCTATCATGCTGGTCAGGTAACCACCGGCCGAATGTCCTGATATGAAAATAAGTGAAGAGTCACCGCCATAGTTCGCAATATTCCGGAAAACCCAGCTTACGGCAGCAGCTGCATCCTCAATGTATTTCGGGGCTTTTACTTTTGGGTAGAGGCGATAATTCACCCCGATAACACAGATTCCCTTGCCCTTCAGTTCTTCCGGGATCTCTTTGCTGCCTCCCGTTAAGCCTCCTCCATGGAACCAGACAATGGTGGCAAAACCTTCCATGTTCTCGGGATAATAAATGTCCAAAACACAACGCTGACTTATATATTCATCCGATTGATTTATCGTTTTGCTGTAATAGGGGATATCTGTCTCTGTTGTATATTCTTCAATTTGAGCCATAACCAGGATCCAGCAATTGAAGATCAGGAGAGAAAGGACTGTTTTTTTCATGGAA
>CAYVRK010000024.1:21835-27616 GCA_964453785.1 uncultured Bacteroides sp. | reverse complement strand
ATAAAACGCAACTGCTCATTTCACGAAAAGGGTGTATTCAGAGGTCCAGTCCATCTCCTTGCCGGGCTCAACAGAAATCCAGATTGAATTCTCGGGGCATAATGTGGTTTCACATGCCCAGAAGACCATCCGGTGCAAGGGTTTATCCACTGAATACGTAACACCAACTCCGGATAACCCATTGACAACAGTAACCTGATGATCGGATATATCTT
Organism: uncultured Bacteroides sp.; assembly: GCA_964453785.1. GTDB lineage: Bacteria > Bacteroidota > Bacteroidia > Bacteroidales. The sequence goes on along the minus strand of CAYVRK010000024.1, from coordinate 27,401 downwards.
CGCTGTAGCCGGCAAGGTTCAAAAAAACTGTGTTATCATCGAGTGCCCTGATAAAGCGGAGTTCTTTCCCACTGATTTCGAGATAGCCTTTTGGATCATCAATTGTTGAAATGTCGAAAGGGAAGCTGATCCCGAAAGGGGGGCCGCTGGGCTGATGGTCAATCATGAAGAAGTTGTGGTTGAACTGATCCGTTTCTATTGACCTTTCTCCTGTGTTCTTTAATTTGTGTTCGATGAAGAAACCGTTGCTTTTCAGTTGAATGGTCTTGTCATACATATACCCATATCCGAAGCCGCTGTTTATCTCTTGTGAAAATTTGATCCAGTCCTTCCCATTGCTTATTGTCCACTTGCCATGGTCCAGAATTTTATATGTTTCTTTCCAGTCGTAGGCTGTTTCATCCTCCTTCTGGATAATACCCACGCCTATTCTGATAAACCCTCCTCCTGGTTCAGCTTCGGCATAACCCAATCCGGGTTCAATATACCCTTCCACTGGCCCGCATAAATCTTCATGAAACAGGGGGTCCTGGGTTTCCTTCCAGTAGCCAAAATATTCATGCCCTTTGTATTGAACACTGCCGATCACGCCCGACCAGTCGAACCGGGTGGCGCGGTATAAGCCCTTTTCCGGATCGGGCAAATATACCTTCATCTCTACTTCGCTATTAGAAATAACAGTATTAGGAACCTGAGCGAATTCATCTTTTTTCATGTTGCAATTTCCCAGTGATACAGACATACTTAACAATATTAGTTGTATTGTTATAATTTTCATAGGAGCCAGTTATTTTTGAAATACCCTTTTCCAGGGTAAGATATCTAATTCACAATTAATTTATGTGTTGTTTGCACATGATCCTGGTCTGAAATTGTGATCAGGTAAATTCCGCTTTGAAGACTGCTGAGATGAAAGCATATCTCCCGCTTGTTTTTTTGAATGGCTTCCACACGGACGATTTGTCCCAGTGTATTTGTAATAGTAACTTCCGGATGGTCGGAAAATTCATGTTCTACTGTAACATAATCAGAAGCAGGATTTGGATAGATTGTATAGTTGTCATGGAAGATTGAACCGGAGATAGACGATGAAACATCGTTGCCGCACAGACCCGTTGTAATTGTTCCCAGAGAGGTGTATTTGTCGTGGATGGTCTTCAGAAGAGAATAGTCATCAAAGGAGTCCTGTCCGACTTCCCAGATCATGATTCCCCCCACTTCATTGTTTGCCAGGTTAACCTTCGCTTCAATGGTCGGTCTTCCATTGTAGTAGGCAGTTCCAACATTGTCTAAATCAGCATAACTCACATCGGTGGCAACCATGCTGCCATAGGTGAAATCATTCACCGTAGTTGTATTGACAAAATCATATCCATAGAAGGGAACTCCCAGGGTGAGTTTATCGCCGGAAATTCCGACTGTGTTTTTCCAAAAGTTGATCCCGTTGGTGGAAAAGCCAAATGAACTGTGCGGTCCGGGAGATGAAGGGTTCCATGGACCGGTGGCATCATAGGACATGATATTGATGAAGTCAAGTGCATCAAGCGCTGCAGGGGTAACATTGCTGAACAGCGTTTGATTGGGAAATGCTGCCGTGAGTATTTTGTCATAGGGATTTAACGCGGCATCCAGTTCAGTGATGAAATCACTGTAGCCGGAGGTAACCTGGTCCCATTCCAGGTCAATTTCCACGCCATTTAAATTATTTGTAAGCACATAGTCCACAATGTTGGCTATAAATGCGGGCCTGTTGGAGGGGATATCAATCAACTTGGACCAATCCTTCGCTTGTTGTGCTGTTAGTCCTGACCCGCCGGCAAATGAAATACAAATAACAATATCCGGATTGCTACTCCGCGCATCCGACATGACCGAACCAATGTCTTGCATAACGATATTCCCAAGACTATCCGGATTTGCAAAAGCAAGGTTCAAATGGGTCAGTTTGCAGTACGCTATCTGGTTGCTCAAAGAGAATCTGTAGGTGGGTAAATAGCCCACTGTTTTGGCAGTCTGACCAAATGAAATAGCACCGGTGATCAGGAGGAAAGATACCAGTAAGATTTGTTTCATTCCAAATAGGCTTCGGATTTTCAGTAGGATCGCTTTAAGATCATTCATGCTCTCAAATGGGTTTCTTATTTCTTCTCTCTGTTTTCCAAGCGGTATTCATCCTGTTCTTTGCTTTCACGGATCATATCCTCCAAATTATCAATTTGCGGGGATTCATGAACCGCTTTCCAATTGAATTTTTCATCAAAAGGATCCAGGGCTTTCTGAGGATTAAAAATTCTGGCATCAGCCGCCAGGGCATGGTACACGCTGTAATCTGGTTTTGCCGTAAAAAAGTCGCCTAAATCTGTGGCCCCGGCGTCGTACTGGTTCAGGTAAGGCACACCCAAAATATTCCAAAACGTTTTAAACAGACTGCCGAAACTATAATGTACATGACTCACGTAGTCTCTTTTCACCCAGGGTGAAATAAGCATCAGAATGCTACGGTGCGCATCTACATGGTCCACACCGTTTTGTGCATCGTCCTCCGTAATTACGATGAGCATATTTTTCCAGTAAGGTGTTCCTGAAAGATATTCAACAATACGCCCCACTGCCAGATCGTTGTCGGCCATGTAGCTTTCCCGAAAGGGATATCCGGCATCGGGGCGGTCTCCTGCTCCGTGGTCATTGGGGATAATAACCGTAGTAAATGCCGGCATTGCATGTTGACCATTGATCCATTTTTCATCAAATTCCCTGATAAACTGATCGATTCTGAATTGATCCGGGATAGCCAGGTTATACGTCGGATACATTTTGGAAGTCCGTTCAAAAAGAGCTTGTGGCATGGGGTAATTAACAGTTTGTCTCAGGCCGGTATATTTGTATTCAGCTTTGTAAAGCGCAGGCTCGAACATGATGCTAAATCCAAAATTATAAAAGTCCACACCATGGCGTTCCAGGTGATCCCACATCGATCCTGCTTCATTATAATCTTCAGGATAAATGGCCCCTGCTGCCCCGTTCATGGCAAAAACACCAGGGGCCTTTGAATTTTCCCGGAAGTTCCGGTTGCCGCCATAACTTGCAGCTGTAGCAGTTTCACACCATTCATTTGGATAAGTATTTACCAGCCAGCGATGGCCATCGGCAGACACATCGGAATCCACATAAAAATTGTCTGAAATGCCAAACTGCCTGGCCAGTGCCAGATGGTTGGGCATCACCGTTGCATTCACAATGGTGTCGGTTTTTTTGCTGTTCATAAAAGTTGAGTTCCTGCCATAACGAGCCAGGGAAGAGTCCCCTCTGCCTTGATTTACCTGACCAAAAACTTCATCATATGTTCTGTTTTCCTTGGATATAAATACAATGTGCTTAATGGGACTGTCTTTTTCTCCCGGGTATAAGGGCAGGGGATTGTCCTCCCGGTTTTTAAATATTTGATCATTTGCTCTGTTCAATTGAAAGTTATTGGATATGACAAGCTCAGTCATTTCCCTTAACTGTTCATCATTTGGGATATCTACGATCTGGACCGTTCCTTTCATCAACGATCCAATGTAGCTTCCCTCAGGACCCGGTTGATAGGAGCCTCCGCCATTGGGGCCGCTTCCATAACCTTTGGCATTGGATATAATCAATTTCTTCCCCTGGTACCCTACTTCAACTTTTGAAGGAAACCATCCGCTTGGTATATGCCCCAGAACACTCTGATCGGAAATATTGATGACCCCGATTGCATTGATGCCCGATTCAGCCACATACAATCGTTTTTGGTCCGGGCTAAGGGCCAGCCCAAATGGAATGACTCCCCGAAATTGCTTCATTCGATCCACTGGCTTCAGATAGATGGTATTTACCACCGAATCAAGGAGTGTGGATATAACCGAAATATGATCATTGTTTCCATTGCTCACAAATACAAAGTCATCGCTTGCCACAATTGAATTTGGGCTTGAACCTCCCACAGCAGGAATGCCTTCCACCATTGCCCCAACCAAATGCCCGGTTTTAATTTTAGCAACAACCTTGGGGGCAAGGGTGTCCTCGATATCAATGGCAAATACGGAAAAAGCCTCAATGGCATTGGGATCACCCAGCGCCTGAATGGATATCGTATCATTTTCAATCCCTGTTTTCATCTCATCTGAGCCATAGGCAAAGGCAGGATAATCAATGGGCTTAATTCTGGCATTTTCCCCGGTACCGTCTTTTATATAGGAATACTGAAACATGCCCACATTGGCCACATAGATCTTTTTTTCATCGGGCGACAGGCAAATCCCGAACGGATAACGGCCCACAGGAACAGAGTGCCTGAGCATTTTTAGTTCCGTATCCACAACAACCATCCTGAAACCTATCTGATCTACTGCGTAAAGTTTTTTCCCATCTTTTGACAACTTCAGATCACCGATATAGCCGTGGGTATAATCGACATTTTCATCGCAATAGGAACAGTCTATGAAGCCTTTTTTATCGCCTGAATTCAAATCAAACAAATAGATTTTATTCTCCTGGCCGCCCGAAACATAGATGGTTTGTTGATCGGGAGATATGGCCAGACCCATAAAAACAGAAGCCAGGACACCTCTGTCTGTGGAAGGGCCCGGAGGTATCTGCTGCACTTCCGGATGGCTGGATAAGAGTTCCCGGATAATTGTAATGGACAGTGGATTGGTTCCGGAATTGGCCGTAACAGCTGTGTTTCCATCTGAACTTAAGGTCAACCCAAATGGATGGGGTGCGGTTAAAATGCTTACCCCTGCCGGGGTAATATACCTTCCGTTGGGGATCACTGTTTTTCCGCTTCTGTCAATTTTTGTGAATTCGTTGCCAGCAGGTGCTGTGCTGATCCATAATCCCTTGTTCTTCGAGTTGTCTTGAAAACCACATGCGGAAAGCTGCAGTAAAAGGATTGTCAGAACAGTTATTCTCATAAGTCCATTCATTTCGGGCTTTTTAACCATATGCGATGTCATTGTTTATTCAATAATTCATAAATGTAATTCAAAACTGAATCCGGATGATCTTTAAATATATGATGTTCGCCTTCTAATTCAACATGCCTGGAATTGTCAAGCCCCAGCAATATATCTTCATGATAATTGAACCAGTTCCATGCTGTTGCAGAAACAAGGATTACAGGTAAATGCCTGTCAATATGAAGATTATTCATATAATCAAGGTTCGGAACAAACTGAACCCATTCTTTCCGGTATTGAGGAAGAAATTTAGTTTCATACCATTCTGTTCCTCCCTTCACATATTCTTCCAATGCTTCTTTTGACATACTTTTCCAATATGATTCCGGAGCAGGATCAAGTAACAATAATCCCATGACCTCTTCAGGATAATTGCTCGCAAAATAGCGTGTAATAAGTCCCCCCATTGAATGTCCGATCAGAATGTAAGGCGGATTTATATTTTGATTTTCTAAAAGACTTCGTAATTCACATACCATATTTGGGATTGTTCTCTCCAATCTTGAGGTGTCTGACTTGCCAATATCTGCCCTGTCATATAAAAAGACCCTGGCATATTTTGCAACGGAGTCAGGAATTGC
>CAYVRK010000024.1:20607-21735 GCA_964453785.1 uncultured Bacteroides sp. | reverse complement strand
CTGGAGAAATAAGTACATTGTCGAGTATAATATTTTTCGCATGTCTGATAAAAAACCCATAAGAAGGAAGCCCTGCTCTTGAAAATTGATGTGCATCCGGATATCCTCCTTCATCTTCAACTACAGTTGAATTTGCCATTTCCCTGGTTCCTCCGCCTTCCATACCCATATTCATATTTCGCATTAATAAAACAATTTCTGACGATTACATTTTTACATCCATCGGGGTCCAAACCATCGTTGTTAAAATTGGCATGGTTAAATACATTTATTCCATCAAAAATCAGGTTTTCACAGAGAAGATAATTTTGCATCCAGGCGGCGGAATTTCTTAAAGAAATATTTTGCAGCACAACATGACTGCATTCTATCATTCTGATGCCCAACGGCCGGCCTTCTATCCTGGTTTTGGTCTCTGGCCCGGAAAAGTTCTCTTTTTCACCTCTGAAACAGATCTCTCCCGCTCCCCGAATACCAATATTGATGACTTTTTCGGCATAGATCAGGGATTGACGAAACTCATACTTCTCACTCATGGTACTTTTGAAGGACTCAGTCTTTTCCGGATAATCATGAAGGTTTGTACTGCCCAGTATTTTTGCCTCTTCTGTGACCTCAAGCATTACGTTTGATTGAAGGTCAATCGTTCCTGTTACATAATTACCCTTTGAAAACAGCACTGTCCCACCGCCAGATAATGAACATGCATCAATTGCATTTTGTATGGCTCTGGTATTGATGGTGTGGCTATCCGCAATTGCACCAAAATCTTCAACTCTAAATATCGCCGGAGGCACACTCCATGGCTTTAGGTTTGATGTAAGTGAATCAGCGATATGATGAAGTTTGTTTTCTAATTCATCTCCCCAGGATACATCCTGAGCGTTTGCGATGAACCAAGAATAGAACCCAGTAAGAAATAGCAATGGAAATCTGTATCTCATTGCATGCATGTCCACCCGATTATAAAATATTTGCATTGAATAAGTATCCAACCAGAGCAGTTGCTCCCATGGCTATGGTTCCCCAAAATGTAATTCTTACGATGGCTTTTATGATACTTGAACCTCCGGCCATTGCAGCCAGGGATCCCAAAGCAATTAAAAAAATGATTGCGAAGAGGTACTG
>CAYVRK010000024.1:16644-20507 GCA_964453785.1 uncultured Bacteroides sp. | reverse complement strand
GAACTAACTGATACATATTCACCTGCTGCCATGGAAAAGGCCCCGGCAACCAATCCCGCCAATGATGCCAGAACAATTGGATTTCGTATATCGCTGGCAGCTGCTACACCAATGGCAATACTTGCAGTAGAGAGAATCCCGTCATTTGCACCTAAAACAGCAGCTCTCAGCCAGGCACTTCGATTGATATAGTGCTTTTCAAGTTCCATATTTCATTTTTCAAATTCCATTAATTCTATGGGGGCTCCATGATGCTCAATCATTGCCACCCGTACTCCTTTCATTGGAGGATTTGACTTTACTATTACATGGAAACCCCTTGTGGTCAACTCATGGTCCAAATCATCAACAACAAACGCCAAATGAGGAACCGTTTTTATTAATTCAGGCATTTCACAATCCTCTTCAAACCTCATCCACTCTACACCAAAAGGGCTATCGTAAAATCCTGATACTGAAAACTTGAACTGTTGAAGATATTTCTCTCCATGCTTCATTTCTGTGGTGGGAACTCCCAAATGATGGAATTTCCAACCCCACTCCCCGGTTGCCAATGGCATCTCTTTTTCCTGGCGCTGCTTCATTTTAATTCAACGAAGGGGTGGTCATACAAGGTTCTCTTTTCATCTGTTTTTCACTAAGGGTTATTAAAGATAGGGGATAAGCACAGCATTTATTCCCGGCGGCCCACATAAAAGACCTTTTTATCCATTTTTCTGGTAAAGATAAATGGGTTTGAAAATAAATCCGGTTTTTCCTTCAATGATTCTAGCCAAGCACTTGCGGCAGACTCAGGCAGATGCATCGCTATGTTATATTTTGCATTGATGAAGTTTTTTACCAATCCTGCATTCTCAATTTTTGCATCATCTTCATTGATCATACCTATATCAATGTTCAGTTCATTGATTTTCACTCCGGCATACTTGCAAATCTGCGAGGGATCTATATCCGCAGTGTGGAAAACCGATTTGCCATTTACAGAAATCAGATAAGCGATATTTTGAACATTTTTATATTTTTCTCCGGGATGCGCAAACCGGCAGGCATGTATTTCGATATGGCCAACATGCACCAACTGTGAAATAAAAGTATCTGGAGTGCATTCAATGATGCGAGGCTTGATGATGCTATAGGCAGACTCATTTTTTATCATGCTGTCAACTACCTGTTGCGGACACAGCAAATGAACAGATGGATTACTCAGCATACACGCTGAAACCATATCGCTGACAAAATGGTCTTCATGTGTATGCGAAACCAATATCAGGTCTAAATCATTAAACGGATATAAATTTGATACAAGGAGTTTTTGCACACTTGTGTCTGGTGTAGCGTAGTGGTTGTTGTGTCCATGTTTAAATAAGCCATCAACTATGATCTTATATCCATCCATTTCTATCAAATATCCACAGTTCGCGATATAGGTAACAGTGATGGAATCATGACCGAAAAGTGTCCCCATATGAAGACCAAAAAATATCAGGATGATGAGAATGATCTTTGTCTTCTTTATCATAAGAATAAGATTTTGAGCTTCATCGTAATTGCAGTCCTTGAATTTACAAATTATTGAGCAGCCGGGTTTAAGGGTTCAGCGAAGCATCTTAATTAGAATCAATCTATTAAGAATCAACTTCTTATGTTTTTCGTCTGTTCTAAATCGAATGGTTAGCGTATTTTTAAAATCTCCAATATCAATGTCACATACATATAATTCATTAATTCGCGTAGCAGAAGTATTTCCAGTGTTGATCCATGAAGATATTTGAGTTTGCCTTTGCCAAATTGAAAACGCACACCCTTGATCAAGCTCAGCTATATCAAGACATAACTTGTAGCTGTTATAAGGAATCTCCTTCAGTGATATTCTCAGTTTCGATTCATTATTAACCGTATACTGGTAGCTTAGTCCTCCTGTGTTGTAAGCCCAGCTTGATTCAAAATTGATGTTATCCCATACATTATACGACATGAGTTGAGGATAAACCACCAGGGTATCAGGGAGGTATACTGTGGCTAATTCATTTGTTGGTTTTTTTTGCACAGCATGCTTTGGTGAATCACAATAATAGAGTGCTACCGACGTATAATCAACCGGAAATGCATTCCCAACAGGACCGTGTTCTATCGTGTGGGTAATGTTTCTTGTGAAAGGGATCTTGTCCGTTAAATACAGACGGTAGCCACCGGTTCTGCACATGGGCAGTGAATAGTCAAGTGCCCCATGGAGCGGCAAACTCATTTTTGTATCCCATGTGTCGATAAAGGCATACCATCCCCCGTTAAAATAATCCTCTGACCCAGTACCATGAATAATTGGTTCTCCATCCACAGAAGTAAAATCATCTCCTTCAAAAAATAATGTCATTCCGGATTTTAATCCTTGAGCCTGGAGTATTGTACCTACGTAATGACCTTTTCCTTGTTGTTCCAGAAAGGTATGAGGCTTCCCTTTTCCCGGATTAATATCCCTGTTCCATTCGGCATAGAATTTCCCTTCTTTTTCCTTGTTTCTTGGTTCTTCCGAATAAGATATTTTATAGTCAATATTCAGCGGAGCTTGATTTTCATCTCTTCTACGATAAACGAGCTCAATTTTAGCATGTTCATCGAATGGCATCGGAAAGTAGCAATAGTTTATATCTCCCTGACTTCCCAGCAACAGACTCTGCATGGAAGGACTCCCAAATGCATATCCGAAAAAATCATGAACAGGTAAATATATGGCAGGCTCCGGTTCCTTGTCCCATGTAATTCTTATATCAATCAGTTTTTCTGTCCCCTCAAAAATAGTGGACGGACTCAACTCTATACCAAGTATTCTTCCTGCTTTATTCGAGTTAAAAATTGTCAGACTTTTGCCCGGTGTTAATGTCATTGAACCGGATTCTGAAAGCAATACATCGTTTTCATAAAAATTTGATAGTTCCTTATTGAGAAGACTCCACTGCTTAATGACGCAATTCATAACAGCCTTTTCTTCAGCTGTCAGGGCCAAAGAAAAACGCTTTACTTTGGTGGAGTCAGCATATGATTTATATTGAATCTGATGAAATTGCATTTTTTTACCACGGCAAACAATTTTGCAGTATTTCTGAAAAGGTATGGGCAAATAGCAAAAGTATCCGCCGATTTGATTGCCGCAAAGAGGGCCAATAAAAGGGTAAACATCACCAGAGAAGAGATCCAAGTATTTAATTGAAAATGAGATCTGATCCGGATTGTCAATATAAAAATCCAATGTATCATTCGTAGGGGTGGGCGTCCAAAACCGGTTTATTACTCCGGCGCCTGATGCTTCAAAGATCACAAGGGAACTATCGCTATTCCGTCGAAGGAATGAATATTTACCACTAAAACCATCATCATTGCCTCCGGTGGTGTCATAGGATGAAATTTGATGACTTTTCGCCGCATTCTCGTATTCAGGCAAATTACTGATATTGTATAATTTTCTTAGTTCGTTTGAGATAGATATTGAATCTGACATACTGTCGGCAATCAAACTTGTGCGGCTAAAATCGCAGCCGTAGAATAAACACACTGCCAGTATGTGTAAGAAAGTTAGCAATAGAATTTTACCTGGTACAGGCATTTTCATGTCATTTGAATTTTTAAAATTGTGCCTCATGATCAAGTAGTATGGCGGGTTGCCGATTTAAACTGAGCAGTGCTCTCCGGAGTAAAGTGTGCAGTTTTTTTCAAGCCGGAAAAGAACTTAAACCAAACCATCCCGATTGATATAAATCAAAGCTCAATGAAATATACCACGTATTGGGTGCATGTCACTTTTTTGCCACGAAAAATAGCCGTTTAAAAGGAAAAAGTACATGACCATTGTTTTGTAATGGATAGTCCTG
>CAYVRK010000024.1:9591-16544 GCA_964453785.1 uncultured Bacteroides sp. | reverse complement strand
TAATCCTCAGTTGCTTTTTTTATCATTGCAGGTGAGTTATCCGCACCAATAATCTCTGAATCAGGCCATCGATTATATAAAATCTGGGTGCTGTTACCTGGTCCACAACCAACATCAATAATTCTCCCGGGTTGTAAAGAATCAATCCTTGCAACTAAATCAATTGAAGGCTGAATACGTTCTTTATCAAACTTTAAGTATAAATCAGGATTCCAATCGCCCTTATTCATAATATTCTGTTATTAAGTGACTTGTGCATGTCATGTGTTCCTTGTTTATCATTTACCGAATTTCCTCGGGTAGTGAGAAAAGTCCATTTTCATTCGAGGGAAAATCGACGACTTTTATCACGGCTGAGGTATTAATTGAGCCATATACATGCGGAAATAGAATGCCAACATTTGGATCATGTTGCCTCCACCAGTTGGACTTTCGTACTTTATTTTGGATTTTAGCTTATCTTCATCAATACAAAGTAACACCAATCCTGTCTGCCCTTTGAAGAATATATTTGCTGTATCAACGGTCTGCTTGAAGGTTGAACAATGAATGAATCCCTCGGACTCAAGAGAAGGGGTCAAATATTCACCTTCGATCTTTGCATTTTCCCATTCTCTGTGTGTTGTAATGTGTAAAATCATAAGAACTTTCCTGATTATTGTATTATTTCAATTTTAGTTTGGTACTTCCCGTTCAGTCGTTTTTGCTTTCCGCTAACTTTTCAGCTATGGTGTCGTTGCTGTCTCATCAGGGCAGTAATGCACGATAGCCCTATGTATTGCAGGCTGTCCATTATCTTTATTCAAACCTCATATATTTCTTAACTAGATCAACATTTTCTCTATTAGTCAACATCTCTAATAATTTAAACGCAACATCCAATCCAGTTGATGGACCAGTAGAGGTAATAATATTTTTATCAACCACTATTCTCTCGTCCTGAATGATAGCTCCGAAATCTGAAAGTTGTTTTCTTCTCATTCCATCTAATAAATCATAAGTAGTTGCATTTCGTTCCTTTAATACTCCAGACTTGCCAATTGGTAATGCAGCAACACATATTGAAGCAATTATTTTTCCTTGTTTATCAAATTCCTGAATCAGGTTTAGAAATCGCTCATCATAAGCATCTTCGTAAAATCCAGCTTTTTCAAATCCGCCAGGAATAGCTAATGCATCAAAATCACTTACATGTATTTGATCAAAATCCTTCTCTGGCTGAACCATAAAATTCCATGTACATTTTATCTCATCTCGCAATCCAGTTGTTACCAAATCCACAGGCTCTGTCCCGTAAATCCTGCTCCATCCGATCACATCCGTAAATACACTTGCTTCAAATTCTTCAAAACCTTGAGCAAGGAATAATAATACTCTTTTATTTTTCATGGTATCCTGATTTATTATGAATTTCTTACAAATTTGGGTATTCATATGATCAATTACTAATAGATATTGACCGGGTGACATTCCACCAATATCTATATTGTTTTCATTTTGCAGAGTGGAAACATCTTTAGCTAATTTGCCGTTAGCGTTGAATATGGATAGCTTGTTGTTAATTTCCTTACAGTCAGTCAAATAAATATGTAATATATTATTTGCTGGATTTGGATGGAAATGGTTGATCCGCCTGGACCCTTAACGTAATGATTGGTAGAGCTATCGCGAACGAATTGCCCACCCCAACTTGGTTGTGTTGGATCTTCGGGATTATTGAATCCCCGGTTTGCGCTGATAAGGTACAGTAACGAAGGCGAATCTCCCTCAATCACTCCATCACCAGCCATTGCAGAAGGCGGGTAAATGGCACACAGCGGTCCATGGTTATTGATGATATTCTCATTAACCCATGCCTTATTATCGACACCAAACATGCCCACGTAGGTTGTTTTCGATTCGAAAACCCAGGTTTAGTTATTCATAAGGACATTCATGTAATTAAAAATAGTAAGTATAGAGTAATGCTCCTCCCAGAACCGTTCCTGCGGATCTATCCTTTGCAAAGAGGGGAACATAAAATGCTTTTAACCCAGCAACACTTTTAACAACTGATTCCTTTTTAAATTCAATTCCGGTTTGCCAGCTAAGGAAAGGACCCATAGCAAAAAATGATTCACCAAGGTTACTAAGATCAGATTTATAATCGGGCCCATAGTGAAAGCTAATCCCAATTCCAGGACCTGTTACAAGGTTGATTCTTTCGCTTATTAATTTATTGCATTCAAGCGTAAGCTCGGGTTCAAACTGCAGCATTTTAAATGCCACTCCAAACAGGACAGGACGCATCACTGGAAGATTAAAAGTTAAGGAATGACTATCATTAAGCCTGTGTTTAGTGATGAACATAATGTCTGCTATGGATCCACCTTTTACTCCTGCAGGACTAGCAACACACATTCGATAATTATCATACCTCCCACCTGCCATGAACAGAATACCATACGAATTTTTGCTCATACAGGAATCCTGTCCGTAAATACTTTGAACTAAACTTATAAGAATACCAAGTGCCAGCATTGCTTTCTTCATAATTCGCCTCGATTCCTTTTAATTGTTATAATTCTTATCTCAAAATTACAGTAATCATGTTGTAGCCTTTTACATTTGTTCCATTATTTTTGACCACTTGGAGATAGATATATACCTAATTTTAAAATCATTGCCTTGAAAAATGAGAATTGAAAAGATGTATTTTTAAGGTCTTCTCCACAGTTTTTACATTTCTTTGTGTACCAAGAATAACTTGTATTGCAGTTTGGACATTTCCAGATATCCTCTTGCTCAGATAACCATTTTGCAACCCCAACTTTTCTAATCATCTCCATATTGCTATGGTTATTCTTTAAATGAGGTAAAATCGATACTATTCTTTTTGATTCTATAATTAAATTGCATGGATATTCGCTACAATCAATACAATGATCCACCTTATTTCTAATAGCACATCCTCGTATTTGACAAACAGAACAATTTATAAATTGCGTATCTCCTTTACACCCATTGCATTTATATGTAAATGGTTTGTTTTCATCATAATGTATTCCTATTTTTTTCTGAAATGACTTTACTGTTTTTTCATTCCAAAAGGATGCAAGCTTAGATTTAGCACCTGTTTTGTATGTCATTAATATTTCACAAGCTCCACAATATATTCCACAAAAAGAATCGAAATTTTCGTTATCCATATGCTACCTCCTAATTCATATTTTAGGTTATGTTTCATTGGCAATTTTAATAATGGCATCCAACGGTTGTCGGTATGACCAGTGAGGGATAGCTGGTGATTTCATATTAAGATACAGGAAAAGTTGAAGCAGGCTACAACCCTTCGCATACTACTGAACCGACCGAAGGGAGCTCAGCGAAGCTAAACCCTTATTGGCTATACCGCTTGTGTGCTGGGTGTTATTATTTATCTATCATTATTTAGCGTTTTTAAATGCTTTCAAACCTGCAAATTGTGATGATTTGCCCAATTCATTTTCAATACGCATAAGCTGATTAAATTTTTCTATACGCTCTCCACGGCAACCGCTTCCTGTTTTTAAATGTCCTGCATTTATAGCAACGGTTAAATCTGAAATAAAACTATCTACTGTTTCGCCACTCCTATGCGATACAAAGCAATTATATGAATTTTTATAAGCAAGCTCGATTGTTTCAAGCGTTTCGGTAACAGTACCTATTTGATTTAATTTAATCAGGATTGAATTTGCTACCCCTTTCTCAATACCTTCTGCTAAAATTGATTTATTGGTGCAAAACAAATCATCGCCCACAATTTCAATTTTATTACCTATAATATCTGTCAAGTTTTTCCACCCTTCCCAGTCATTTTCAGCCAGACCATCTTCAAGCAAGACAATAGGATATTGAGTTATCCAGCTTTCCCAAAGTTTCACCATTTCATCGCTGGAAACCAATTTTTGAGAACTTTTAAAAAATTTATACTTCCCATTTTCCCACATTTCACTGGCAGCGGGGTCAAGGCAAATACTTACATCTGTTCCCGGTTTAAAACCGGCTTTTTGAATTCCTTCTAAAATCATTTCGACAGCCTGTTCGTTAGATTTTAAATCGGGAGCAAATCCACCTTCATCACCAACTCCAGTACTTAAGCTTTTGGTTTTTAATACAGTTTTTAAGGAATGAAATACTTCTTCACCTATACGAATAGCTTCTTTAAATGAAGGAGCGTTATGAGGTGCAATCATGAATTCTTGAAAATCCACTGTATTGTCCGCATGTTTACCACCATTTATGACATTCATACAAGGAACAGGCATTATATGAGCATTGCTTCCTCCAAGGTATTGATATAATGGAATATTAGCACTCTGGGCTTTTGCTCGGGCATAAGCCATAGAAACACCAAGTATTGCATTTGCACCTAACTTCGCTTTATTAGTTGTTCCATCCAGTTCTATCAGAAAATAATCAAGCTCTCTTTGATTATTAATACATTTAGCTTCAATGGATTTGGCAATGATAGTATTAACATTCCCAACTGCCTTTAAAACGCCTTTTCCTCCGTAACGTTTTTTATCACCATCTCTTAATTCAGTAGCCTCTCTTTCTCCGGTTGATGCTCCACTTGGAACCATTGCGCGAGAGATTGTTCCATCTTCCAGCTTTAAATTCACTTCTACGGTTGGGTTTCCTCTAGAATCGAGTATTTCGATTGCTTCAACTTTTTGGATTTTCATAATTTTTGTCCTCCTTATTTTAAGTCTATATTTATATAAAATCTAGCAAATCTAGATGATGTTGATTCTTTCATCACCTTGCACACAACGAATAGTGCAAACGGTGTTAATTTGGCACAATCTTTTGAGAATTCAAAAGGTGTGACAATTTGAAATGACGTTTGCTAAATGTTAGCAACGGTTAATTAATAGATTGGGGTCCATGTGATTAATGTGCCATTTGTCTCAGTTTGATAAACAGAATCAAGCAGGAAGCCTTTCTGGGTTTCTCCAAAGCTAAGTTCGTAATTGCTGTAATCGTCGTTTTTATCACAATTTGTCAGCAGGAGAATTGCAAATGGGAGGATTAGAATTTGAATGTACTTCATATTGTTGGGTTTTAGATTTTAATTGTTGCCAACGGTCTATATTTTCAACTTCAGAGCTAGAACCGCACCAAATGAGTTTGTCTTGTATGATCCGGAACCTGAAGATTCGGAAGACGCTAGATTTACTAATCCTAGATTGTTCCTAACACCGAAATCAAGACAAAACCTTCTCCCAAACGATTTATTGATGCCTGCACCAATTGATAATCCGGCATCGTAATTTGTCGACCTATCTTTTAATACCTCAATATTAGTTGTTTTGTCTCGTTCAGAGTAGAACTCACTAATCTGTTTAAGTAGGAATCCACCAAAGACACCTCCATTTAGGTAAAAGTTGACGACTCCTTGGGTTGAATATGATATGACGATTGGGATGGAAATGTATTCACAATATTCGGAGTGGCGAATGTTCCATTCCTCTGTTCCGGCTATATTAGATGCAACTGCTTCATATGAAATACCTTTTCTTTCAAACGCCAATCCCGATTTCAATGAGAGTTGGTTAGGAAGAGCATATTCTATATTAAGTCCTGGATATATTCCTTGGATTGGGTCGACGAATTTCCTATCGAAATCTCCCCAGTGATTAGTTGTCGAAGCCGTTAGATCAAGTCCGATTATAAACTTTGATTCCTGCGCCCAAAGGTGAGTGGATATGAATGAAACAAAAACCAGGGGAAGAATCCTTTTCATGTACATGATATAGAACGTTGATAGGATTTTCATTATTATGGTTGCCAACGTTGAACTGATTTTTTTTTACAATTAACAATCATTGTAATTGCTCTGGCCATTATCTCAATAAGGATATTATGATATCTACATCCAATTGTTGAATTTAAATCATGTGTAGTTCCTTTTTATTCAATTCTAAGGGATGCTTAAGAAGTAACCTGGCATTTTACGCAGTAAAAAACCGAAGGAACTGAGCCCTTAGGCGAAGAACCACGTTACGAATATGCATCCCTTAGAAAACAAAAGAGGCTACCCCTTCTGAGACAGCCTCCTTGTTAGTGTGTTATAGTATAAATTATAAACTGTTTATTTTAATGAATTTTTCGGAACTAGTCATTGAAATACCACAACGTTCGGGAGGTGTTTGGTCGTAGGTATTTCCACAGGTAGGACAAATATAATAAACCTTGGATAATTCGTTTACTGTGTTATTATCAAGCGCTGCCAATGCATTCTTGTACATTACCAGGTGTTTTTTCTCCACCTCGAAGGCATAGTTAAAACTTATTTGTGCCAATTGGGTTTTCGAGTTGGCGGCATCTTGCAAAAAATCAGGATACATGGTAGTCACCTCATACGATTCCCCTTCAATGGCATCCTGCAAATTCTCGTTGGTTGTTTTTACTGTAAATTCAGGTGTGATGTTCAGAATTGCTTCTCCGTATTCCAAAAGAACAGATTTATGATTGTTGGCATGCACATTTTCGGCCATCGATGCGGCCTTAAACAGCAAAGCGATGTTATGGTATCCCTCCTGCTCTGCTTTTTCAGAATAGGCTGCATATTTGGCTGATGCTGTGGTTTCCCCTTTAAATGCTTCCTGCAAGTCGGCAATAGTATTGGCCTTGGTTTCTTCGGGTGCTATCTGCTTTTCTTTACTTTCGCTAGCTACGGGATTTTGTAGTTTTGTTTCATTTTTGTTTCCTGTATTACATGAACTGAGGATGCCGATGACTACGGCTAGTGCTGATAAGGATAAAAGCTTTTTCATTTCTATTCTGTTTTTGTTTTAATTAATAATTTACAATGCAAATATGGCACTGGTACCATTAAAGCTTTCTTTAGCCTTTCTTAAAATCAGCTTAAGATTTTTTATTCTTTAAAATGGAGAAAAAATTGAGTCCCCTGATTTACCTGACTG
>CAYVRK010000024.1:0-9491 GCA_964453785.1 uncultured Bacteroides sp. | reverse complement strand
GAATCTAATCGGGCTAAATATAGCAACTGATTGATAATATGGTTTATGGAATCAACTTCATGAATCACCTGCAGCACTTTTTCCTCGTATTGTTGTGGCTCGCGGGTTTTGCGAATAAGTACCTCAAGGGTTCCTTTAATACTGGTTAGGGGAGTACGTAGTTCGTGAGAAATATCGGCTGTAATCTGCTTTTCCCGATTCCGTCCCGTTTCAATTCGTTCAAGTAGGGCATTAATGGTGGCTGTTAACTGGTAAATCTCATCCTGGTGGGCAGGCAAGGGCAGACGTGGATTAATATTGTTATAATGCATTTTTTCAGCATAAGCAATAAGCTGCTTCACAGGAGCTATACTGCGCGACGCCACCAGCGATGTAACCACATAAAAAAATAATAACATCAACGGAAACGCTACAAAAAAGGTATTGCGCAGGTTAGTAAGAATTAAAATGGAATCGACCTGGGAAATTCCAATATCGAGCTGGCCGATTATTTTACCACTTTCAGTTTTGATGGGGAATTGTCCCTGCCTGATCTTTTTCCCATTAAGCTCTACATTAAAAAACAGCTCAGAAGTCAGGGAATCAGCAAACTGCAACTGATCGTTCTCTAGATTCCGAGAATGAAAGATGACTGTTCCCTGATCATCCACCATCTGTAAAAAAATGGGATCCACTTCTGCTCTATTATGTTCCAGCTCTTCCCACTCGGCATTCAGACTAAATACCAGGGAATCACCAACAGTGCTTATCTGCGAAAACAATTCCGCTTTTTCTTCCAGTATATTACTATCGAGGTGTCGGTATGTGGTAATGTAAACCATGGCATACACCATGGCGAATACTACCAGCATTGTAATGGCAGCTGCAGCGGTATTAAAAAGGGCTATGCGGTTTTTAAAATGTAGGTTCATACTTCCTCATTTATCCGGTATCCAACTCCGCGAATGGTTTCAATAAATGATTCACTGTTTTTATTGTCGAGTTTTTTGCGGAGTGCATTGATGTAAACATCAATTACCGAGGTATCATAATCGAAATGAATATCCCATACTTTCTCGATGATACGGGTGCGCCGACTCACTTTTCCTTTATTGCGGAGTAAAAACTCAAGTAAGGCAAATTCCTTTTGGGTGAGTTCCACATTCTCACCTGCTTTGCTTACACGGTGCGAGTCTATATCGAGAATTATATCGCCGTATCGAAAGACCGAGTTTTCTCCGCCTTTTCCGCGCATTAGTACCCGGATACGAGCAAGCAATTCGTCAAAAGCAAAGGGTTTGCGAATGTAATCATTGGCCCCGGCTTCAAGCCCAAAAACGGCAT
The DNA here is from genome assembly GCA_964453785.1 of uncultured Bacteroides sp. Classification (GTDB taxonomy): domain Bacteria; phylum Bacteroidota; class Bacteroidia; order Bacteroidales. Next base: position 8,168 of record CAYVRK010000024.1, on the reverse strand, counting down.
CATCGGTGGTATCACGTGCTGTAAGAAAAATAACCGGAACCACCTGACTCTCTTTACGAATATTCCGGCATATTTCTATTCCGCTCATACCTGGCAACATCCAATCGAGAACTATGGTATCATATTCTTCCAGATTATCCAGAGCCAATTGCAGACCTATCTTTCCATTATCGGCTATATCTACGGCAAAACCCTCCTCTTCCAGTCCCTCCTTAAGGAAATTGGAAATGGAGGTTTCGTCTTCGACTAATAAAATTCGCATGGGTTTTGTTTATGAGCCTTCCCTGTTAATCTATATCTTATTTATGCTGGAATTTAATGCTTTAATCAACATGCTCGTTGGACTGTAAAGCATCAAAATTTCCTATTCCTAATTCCACACCTGCGGCATGTTTAAACACCAACTGACCGCCCAGGTAACCTGTACGGGCTACACTACCAGCAGCAGCGAACAATAAAGCAAAAGCCAGAATTTTTAGCCAACGCATTTCATTCTTAACAAAATAGAGAATAATTTTCGCTCCGGCTGCTGCGATGGTTAACCATAGAGTTAAGGTAGCAGATTTTTCATGAGCCTCCAGTGCCCGTTGTAAAGAGCCACCATCCATACCATCACCAGCAGCATCGCCCGTAATATAGGCAGCGATAGCCCCTAAACCTGCCAATATTAAAATATAAAACGAAGCCTTAAGATAAAACGGTTTATTAAGGATATATCCAATTAGTTCCGATACAAATGCCACCAATACCAGGGCAACCGGGAAATGAACAATCATTGCATGTAAATGTGTTGCTGTAAACATAATTTCAGATTTTAAATTCTAAACAAATATTGGGACACCCGCTTTTAAATTTGCTTAAGCAAAACTTAAAATTTGCTTAAATTTTCAGCTTTGCCAAACCATTGTCTGCTAAATAAATTCTTTCAAATTCGAATGATTAATTAAAAAGCTGAATACTTGGTTTTATCCTTGGGTGTGTCAACCGTACACCTGTCTCTAACTTACCGTGCAAACGATTTGGGTAATGGCGCGTGTTTTGCTCTTATGGGGTTCATCTTATTATTGTTTCTGTCCTGGTCTGCAAAACATGTGACATGCGACCTGGAGTATGCCTTGTTAGCGGTAGTGGTCAAATAATTTTTTGCAATACATCGGAAATCTTGTCCTTCAGATCGGGAATATCTCCTTTGATTATTTCCCATACGATTTTTGCATCAACGCCAAAATATTCATGAACAAACACATTTCGCAGCCCAATAATTTGCTTCCATTCAATTGTTGAGAATTCTGATTTCACTTCATCGGAGATATGATTGCTTGCCTCTCCGATTATTTCCATCTGTTTAATACATGCATATCTCATCATGGAGTTTTCCATAAACTTATGGAAATCAACATCAACTAAATAAGATTCAATTTCTTGAATGGCATCTAAAATATGCTGCAGTCGGACCTTATCTCCAGTTTTACTGAGCATAGATTAATTGCTTTTCGCCATCAATTATTGGCTTAATGTATTTTGATAAACCATTTGAAGAAACAAGGTCGACCTTGCTGTTTAGGATCTTTTCTAGATCCAGTTTCATTTGAATAAACTGAAGGCCTATGGTCTTTGTATGGTCAAGATCAACCAGGATATCAATATCACTTTGATTATCAGCCTCCCCACGAACATAGGACCCAAATAGGTAAGCCTTCAGAACTGGTCTTGTTCTGAAATAATTCTCGATGGATTCTATTTGGCTACTATCCAGGTTCATAAAGCAAAGATATGATTTTAGCAACACACTTTGAAAGAACAACTACCATTACCGCTAACGTTATGTGTATACGGCGTATGGGACAGCTTGCTGGCATGAGTTTTTGACATTTCTCGAAAATCATGCTTTGGCACGAGCTTGTGCGAGTGGTGGATCCGTGACATATATCGTTGTATTATGTTCCGCAAAAGCCGTGACTACCATATGACGTATACACTGTGTTGAACTGGCATCATCATTTTTTGCCTAAAAAGTATAGCTCACTCCGACTTTGAAATCCACTGAGAGATAGAACCAAGGATCATTGCTGCCCATTGCCGCGAATTTTTCATAGCTTCCAATTGTTGGACTAATCGAATAAATAAGATCCAACTTTTTAAATAATATATTTTTCACCTGAGATTCAAATATTAAGCCTAGCCTAGGCCTATTTAAAAATTTTTCATTTACAACATAATCTAATTTTGAGTATGAGCCATTTGGAATTATATGGCCAGAGCCAATAATGAAATAGTAATTTAGACTTATCAAAGGACCTAGATAAATATTGATACGCTCTTTCTCAAATAGGCGGAAATAATATATTCCTTGGATGTTCAAACACTGAGAATTTGAATGAACTTCTGTGATATAATAGGAACTGGGATCTGATGTGAGAATTTTAATATAGTCGTAATCAAAAGGATTAAATGCGAATCCAAGACGTAATCCAATTTTATTTCCGGATTTGGTATATTTTGAATATCCAAGATCAAATCCGATAGATTTTTGAAAAGAGGTAAGGCTACTATTCGAATATTGAAAATCAAAGAATGCTTCCTGAGCTGTAACTTGAAAAAACATTGCAATCGCAATGAAAGTTAAAAGTTGTCTTTTCATTTCAGTTTTCTTATGCTTGTTGCTAACGGTTAGTGTATGCGCCGTTAGCTTGGCGCAGGTTTTGCTTTGTAAAATTCAGTCGGTTATGTTCGGTCATTGGTTGCAAAAGCTGTGACAAGCGATGATGGTGTATACACATTGTTAGGTGCTGTGCCACTTTTCTTTAACTGTCAAATGACAAGCTTAGGTGTCCACCAAGACCATCATTAATAATTCTGAGCAATGTTGATAACCGAATATCACTAGCGTCATTCTCGATCCTGGAGATATAATTCTTAGTGGTGCCAACTTTTTGTGCAAGCTCCTCCTGAGTTAGGTTCTTTTTCTTCCGAGCTTCTTGAATCAAGATACCAATTTTGAAGGCTTCGAATTCTTGTTCATACTTCTCTCTAGAAGGCGAGCCCTTCTTACCATATTGCTGGTCAAGATGATCATCAAATGAAATCAATTTTTTATCTGCGCTCATAATATTCTCGTTTAAGTCTTTGTGCTTTTTTAATTTCATTCCTTGGGGTTTTCTGAGTCTTCTTCTGAAATCCTTGCAAGACTATTATGAGCTTGCCTTCATCGAAAAAACAGAAAACCCTATAGATTTTTCGATGAACTTGTACACGTATTTCATAAAGTCCATCAGTACCCTCAAGATGTTTCAAAAATTTAGCCGGTACGATTTCAAGTTCGCATATAATTCCTAAAACCCAGTCGATTTTCTTCTTAGTACTTGCATCAAGCTTACTATAGAAAACATGAAAATGGTTGCCATAGAAGAATATCTTCCTTCGTTTCTCCATTTGACAAAGTTACCTAATTAGGCAACTATATCCAAATTTAGAAGAGTATTTGATTTAATGGAAAGCATTGCACCTAACGGTCAGCGGTATATTTAGTGCCGCTTTCCAGGTCTTTGATTAATTATGTTGGGTTATCTTTTTCAAGTCGATATTTTCTTAGTTGCAGTCTTAGCGGCATTAAATATGACCGCATGTTAGGGCTAGTAATTGTTCTTTCTAAAAATCATTATTACTGGTTCATTGTAATTCCCTTCGTTATAATTTCTAGCTATTCTTACAAGGTTAAATCCACAGTTTATTATATCATCTATCTGTTTCTCCAATATGGATACATTCCATCCAGTTTCTTCTCTTAATGATTTAGTATAATCGGTTTCTTCAATTCCTGGATTAATTACATAAAATAATCCATCATCTTTAAGGTTTTCCTTAATATCGTTTATGAATTTTACAGGTTCCTTGAGGTATGAATAAGTCCACAGCATTAGTATCTTATCAAAAGTATCATCAGGTAGGTTTGTGTCTGTGTCACTTCCATTTACTGTTAAAAACTTACTTGTAAATGGTTTACCATTAACCTCCTCATAAAACTTAAATACTTTAGCCACTTCGGACTCATTACAAACAGAAGTATCTATATCCTGAATATAAAATGTTAGACTGTCATTAAACATTGCCAGCATAGCCTCTATATATCCATTTCCAGCCCCAATATCGGCTATTACCTCGCCGCTCTCAAAGCTAATAGTATCAAGACACTTGGACTTTAAGAGATCTTTTATTTCATCTATATCTTTTGTAAAGGGATAACCTTCTGTAGGTTGCATTGAGTGAGTTTCAACGGTAGGTTGGCAACCCAGAATAATTAAAGAAGCTAGTAAGTATAAGCAAAGCAAAACTTTTCTTGTGGCTCTCATGGTTTCTTTACTCCTTTCTGGGATAATTATTAGCCCTAACGGTTGGTGTATACGCTGTTTAACTGGCGCTGGTTTTGCCTTTCCGCAAAACACGTGACAGGCGAAATGGCGTATACACAGTGTTACCCACAGTTGCTATTCTTCAACTAGCTCCTTTATTGAGTCAATAAATTCTATGGTAGGAGGGAGTAAGCTCTTAACAGTATCCTCATCATAATCAAAGAAGTCGTTATAGTCGCTTTTATTCCTCTTCTCGAACAGATCGGTATAATGCTTTGCCAATGTCTTGCTAATTTTGCCAGTCTTTACGAAAAGTTGTCCAAATTTCTGTCGTACACCGGAATGAGTAGAAGGTGATACGTTGTACTTTATGAGTAATGCTCCAACTGCATAAAAACAAGCATAATACATTCTGTTAACTGCAGTATTCCAAAATTCTTTTTCAATATGAGTTTCTACTTCTTTGATTGTCTCAAGGGCTCGCTGAAGTCTATATTCTGAATATTCTTCTGGGGAATAGTCGGTCATATCAGTTTACCCTCGTTCATAACGTTCTGATAGAATGGTGTGATTCTATATTTCGTATTCCATTCATTCTCTGCGTATACCATTGGGCTTATTAATTCTCCAGTTTCAAATTCAAGGTCATACAATGGAGAAGTAATGGATCTTTCAATATCCGGAGTAATCTTTTTCCTTTTAAGGAGTATGAGAAGATCCCAGTCGGATTCCTTGGATGCTGAGCCTTTCGCTCTAGAACCATACAAATAGATTTTAGCAGTTGGATCCTGCTCCATTACTATTCGTTTTATTTCCTTTATTATATCCGAAGAATCGTTCATTTTTCAAAGATAAGAAAAACACAATTAGTGGTATTTAAATGCAATTGTGGGTAACGGTCAGTGCAAACGATGTGGGGTAATGGCGCGTGTTTTGCGTTACCACAGATCATGTTATTATTCGTTTTGACCTGGTATGCAAAACATGTGACATACCACATGGAGTTTGCACATTGTTATGGGCTGTCTATTCTAATTCACTACGATTTTCTTCAGATATGTTTTCTTATTTTGATCAATAACTTCAAGTAATATTAATCCTTCTTCATAATCTTCTCGATGCAGAATTATTTGCTCTGATCCTTTTACTTCATGGGAGTATACCACTCGACCAGACAGGTCATAGACTCTATAAGATGAAGGTAGTGCAGTCCCGGGTAATTCCACTTCTGAGGATTCCTCCAGTGGGATTGGATAGATTTTCAATCTATCATTCGATGAAATATCTTTTGAGGTTGTAACCACATCACACATATTGCAACTGTAACCGCCAAACAATAATTGGGGAATATGATTATCACGATAACACATAAGTCCATGTATCACTTTCTCCCATGATCGATAACCAAAAGTTGAAAAGAATCCAAAAGCGCTGCCTATACCCTCTATCCATTGATCAGGCAAATTATTGTAAACCTCCAAGTGTATTCGCTTTCTATATGTACTTTCGATCAACAGAGAATCAATTTCAGTTATATATGCTGTGAATTCTTCATAATTATGAGGTCTTATCCAATTGATTGTATCGCCTATTGAGAGTGAGAAATCGTAGATCAAATATGACAAAGTATCATCAACTGGAATAAAACGTACTTGTTGTTCTTCATTGGTTCGAACGGCACCCAAATATGAATTGGATTGAAAGGGACCACTAGTATATTGAAACTGACATGGTCCGTCTTGAAAGAAATTGGCTGACCAAGTCCTATATAAAGTCGTATATCCTACAGAATCAATAATTGTATCTCTTCCACTAGCAAATCTAGTAGCAATATGATTAGACATAATACTTTCTAGGTCTACATCTGCCTCATTCCATTCAGAATCCTCTGCTGGAATTGGAAAGGTCTGTGATAAACCCAATGAAGTATAAAACAGTAGTCCAAAGAATAAGAGCTTGTACCTCATAATAATCCATTAGATTGCCCATAACGGTTCGGGTATACTATCGTTTGCTAATGGCGGGCTTTTTGATCCAAAAAGCATGACATAGCAAATGGAGTATACCTAATGTTAGGCCTTGTAGCCTTTTATTCATTTACAAGATTATCGAAATCGTATGTATTGCCAAGCAATCGTGAAGACCGGTGAACCGTTAAGATCTCTATACGAAAATCATCTTCAACATGGTATATAATCCGATAGCTTCCTATAATCAGTTGGCGGATGGCTTCATTTTGAAGTTCAGGTACCATTTTTCCCGCTAGTGGATGAGTTTCTAGAATATCTGGTGATTCGAAAAGCTTTGCTACTTTGAGTTCAGCATATCTAGCAGAATCCTTCGCAATATAATCACCAATATCATCTAAATCATTTAACGCGGATTCTGTCCAGACTATTTCAGCCATTTCTTAAGCTTACTCTTGGCTTTATCCTTATTGTATACTCGCCCATTTGCTGAATCTTCTAAGCCCTTCTGGATTTTCTCAACAACGACCAAATGATCAATTACCTGATCAATAGTCACATTCTCAGGAAGATTACTAAGAGAATCAATTATTTGAGTCTTGGTTAACATATCAGAATAGTATATGTATCAAATATAAGAAATTCCTTTCTGAGTTAGATCATCCTGCTATTAGGCTTATAACAGGGATTTATAACATTACCAGTAAACTGAACAAAATGATACCACCCTTCTGTGTTGCTGGTGTACTGCCTTTTTCAGAACATCGGTTTTTGGTTTATTCCGGTGTAAAATCAATGGTTCTTTTTTTAAGTTAGAACGGGCAACAATTCCGGAGTAATGTGTACCACCAATTCCGGAGCAAAGTGTGCTATCTATTATCCACAAATACAGTCATTTAAGTTCATTCCTGTTCATTCCGGACAGTGATTCCTGCGCAAAACGGACACCTTGTTCACCAATAAAAAAGGTGCCAACCATTTGGTCAACACCTTACTCCAGATAGAATGAGGTCTCACTACCCCGGATTATTATCAACTTTTTTCTTTGTGCCATACTTTTTCTGCAACAATTCACTCTGGTACTTCCGGTAGCTGGGACCAAGGATCTCAACAATAACCGAGTGATGAAAGATTCGATCCAGGATGGCACTGGTCGAGATCGGATCACCCAGGAACTCTGCCCAGTCCTCCTCGTTGATATTGGTTGTAAAGATCAGAGATTTGTTATCATTATATCGCAGATCGATCACCTTGAACAACAGGTGTGCTTCTTTAACAACCTCCAACTCGAGTCGATCATGCCCCATTTCATCGATCAAAAGCAGATCCGGGTTAATGTATTTTTTAATCCTCTTTTTCAATGTATTATCATACACACCATCTTTAAGATCATTGATCAGATCACTGCAGGTGGTGTAATAGGTTCTGTATCCATCCTGGCAAGCCATCATGCCTAGGCTTTGTGCCAAGTGCGACTTGCCGGTGCCTACATCACCGATAAAAAGTACTGATTCCCTTCTGGCAAGGAACTCGAGTGTTGCAAGATCCATCACTAACCTGCGGTCAAGCCTGGGCTGGAAGTCAAAGTCATAGCCTGCGATCATCTTTAATGGTTTTGGCAATCGACTTTTTCGGATGAGATAATCGGTGCGTCTTTTTCGTTTAACTGCTGATTCTGCTTGAACGATCTCACGGATAAATTCATAATACCCGACTGTGTCCTTTCCTGCTCTATCAACGATCTGTTGGTATTCCTGGGCCAGGTTTTTTAATCCGAGATAGTTGCAGTTATCAACAAACTGCTTGATCTGCTGCATAGATTGATTTGAAGCGCTACTGCTCATAATCGTTG
>CAYVRK010000023.1:0-71411 GCA_964453785.1 uncultured Bacteroides sp. | reverse complement strand
CTGATGGTGGGCAATCCAAGGCTTAAGGAGATTGGTTATGGAGAAGAGGCTCTGGGTCACAACGCGATTGCTGCAGGTTTCCAGGGACAGCGTCAGTGGACGGACCATTTTCCCAATGGTGATTTTATGGAGGCAGTGCTCTGTTCATCATTTGACTGGAATGGCATCAGGCAGCCCTATATGCTGGCCACGGAGAATGACAGCCTGAATGGGGTGGCCATGTTGTTTGGCCACCTGCTTACCGGGGCAGCCCAGGTTTTCAGTGATGTGCGCACCTACTGGAGCCCGGATGCAGTAAAGCGCGTTACCGGATTCACCCTTAAAGGCGATGCCAGGAACGGATTTATCCACCTGATCAATTCAGGGCCCTCTGCCCTTGATGGGACCGGTGAGCAGACCATCGACGGGAAACCTGTCATGAAGCCCTGGTATGATATTACTGCTGAAGAGGCCCGGAAATGTCTTGACAGCACCACCTGGGGAGCAGCCAATATTGGTTATTTTCGGGGAGGTGGATTTTCTTCCACCTTCAATACCAGGGGTGGAATGCCCATTACCATGAGCAGGATCAACATTGTCAAGGGAGTTGGGCCTGTGTTGCAGATTGCTGAAGGTTGGACCATCGGGTTGCCTGCAGAGGTTCACAAGACCCTGACCGAGCGTACCGATCCGTCATGGCCGACCACCTGGTTTGTGCCGCGCCTGACCGGTCAGGGGAATTTCAAAGATGTCTATTCGGTGATGGCCAACTGGGGAGCCAACCATGGTGCATTCTCATATGGGCATCTTGGTTCACAACTGATGGCCCTGGCAGCCATGCTGCGCATACCGGTCTCGATGCACAATGTCTCCGGGGAAAAGATCTTCAGGCCCAGTTCCTGGTCAGCTTTTGGAATGGACAAGGAAGGAGCTGACTATCGTGCCTGTAAGGCATATGGACCGTTGTACGGGTAAGGATATTTTCTGTTTTGTCACATCAATCAATCGGAATCAATGATCTGATCATTAAATCCGTGCTGGATGGGGATCACCTTTTATGGACGCTTGATAAAAGGATCCAAAAGGCGGTCGATCAAAAATATCTGTTTCAATAGCAGGGCTGCATCAATGTTTATTATTGTATAATTCTGCCTGCTTCATTTTGTTTGGCTAATCTGCCCGATGATCTCTTCTTTCTGCTTTTCCCATAGAGAAATAAGTTCATTTAGCTTTTCCGGATGCTCTTTTGCAAGGTTGTTGGTTTCCCCCCGGTCTTCAGACAGATCATACAATTCCCAGGCTCCCCCATCCTCAATGGTGACAATTTTCCAATTTCCATGTCTGAGTGCCTTCTTTTGCTCATGGTGAAAGAAAAGGGGAGGCCTTTCAAATGTTGTGTCCTGGTTCAGGAGAGTCACAAGGCTAACCCCGGGTGCCTCACATCTTCCATCAAGCTCAGCCGGATCTCCTCCGGCAAGTTCCAGTAAGGTGGGGGCAATATCAATGACATGGGCCGGCATCTTCCTGAAGCTGTTGGCATCTTTGATGCCTTTGGGCCAGTGCACCACCAGCGGTGTGGCTATCCCGCCCTCATGCACCCAGGTCTTGTGCAGGCGGAAAGGGGTGTTGGCTGCAGTGGACCAGCCCGGGCCCAGGCAAATGTATGAATCGGCCGAACCGGGAACGGAACCCGGTGTATGCTTATCAGCCCTGTTCATCATCTCGGTACTTGCCCCGTTATCCGAACAGAAGAAGATGATGGTGTTGTTGAAATAGCCCAGCTCTTTCAGAGTAGCGATATAGCGGCCCACTTCCCTGTCCATGCGGGTGATCATGGCGGCATGGATGGCCATTTTGGTGGCTTGGAACCTCTGTTGTTCATGGGTCAGGTCACACCAGGAGATGGCCCGTCCGATCTCAGCCGGATCGATCTGGTCAATAAGCTCCTCCGGGGTTAGGTTCCAGGGAGCAAACCTTTCGGGTTCCAGGGGATTCACTTCATGCGCATCAAACCCCAGGTTCTCACGGTTTTCAGTTCTGATTGCTCTGATCGTATCCCAGCCCATCAGAAACTTTTCCCTGTACATGTCAATGTCCTTTTGCATGGCCTGAAGGGGGAAGTGGGGGGCTATAAAGGCAATATATTCAAAGAAGGGTTCCCCGGGGTGATTCTCTGCATGGTCCTTCAGGTATTTGATGGCGTGATCCACAATGGCCACCGATGCTTCATATTCAGAACCCGGCTCGGGCACAGGGATGGTATCTCCGTCTTCCCGAAGCAGATGGGGTCTCAGGTGCCTCCCATCCTCGGTCCTGTATGAGTGATCGAAGCCCACTTCTGTCTGGCTCATCTCGGTGTATTGGGGAATCCTTCTGAAAATGTGCCATTTGCCCGAATGATAACAGCTGTAGCCGTGATTTTTCAAAAGGGCCGGCAGCCAGGTATTGTTGACCGGGGTGAATGTGCCGGAATCATAGTCTACTCCCTGAATGGGATCGGACAGCACCTGGTGGGGATAGTAACCGGACAGCAGGCTGGTCCGGGTAGGCCAGCACCGTCCGGTGTTGTAAAAGTTGGTAAACCTGAGCCCATCAGCGGCCAGCAGATCAATATTCGGAGTCTCAATGATCTCAGCACCGAAACAACCCAGGTCAGAATGACCCATGTCGTCGGCCAGGATAAATACTATGTTGGGTTTCTCAATGGTTTTTGTGCATCCCTTGAAAAAGAGGAACCCTGCAGCGCAACATACCAGGAAAAACAGTTGCAAGCTATGTGGTGTTTTCATTTTTTACTTTGTTTCGTTGATAAAGATATCCAGCCTGGGAGCTTTCCAGTGGTAGGGCTTTGACAAGATGTCGTAATCCCCGTCCCCGTCCAGATCGGTGATCTTGCTCTCATGGGTTCCAATCCCTGTGGCAACCACATGGTGAATGAAGTTTCCATTCCCGTCGCCCAGCAAGATCCGGATTTTTGCATTGGGATTTCCACCTCCAAGCCCCATTTCTCCGCTAAAAATATCCAGGTGCCCATCACCGTTGAAATCCAGCACGTCGATGGTATGGCCGTCATCCACCTGCTGGATGAGCATGGTTTTCTTCCAGGTACCTTTCTCACTGTATTCATACATGTACATGGGTGCATGCCCGTCACCGGCCAGCAGGATCACTTCCGGTCGACCACCTTCGATAAACTGGCCTGCCACCGAACGGGTAAAGGTATAACTGGCGTCGATGATGTTTTCAGCATATCTGCCATTTCCGTCGTATTTGAACCATCGTCCGCCTCCCACAATGTCATCAGTCCCATCCAGGTCTATATCGCAGGCGTACAGACCTTCCTGCTCGTTGGTGCCTTTCCAGCCCGGGTAGCCCGTTTGTCCGGTTTGCTCCATTTCACTGTCCATACCATAGGTGTAAATGACTTTCATGGGCCATTCTCCCTTATGTTTTGCAGGGTTCTCAGGGATAGTTGCCAGGAACAGTTTTCCGGCTGACTGGTTCCAGAAAACCAGTTCCATCACGCCATCCCCGTTATAATCACCAAAGAGCTGGTCATGGTGCTTGTTTGCTCCCGAGTCTTTGATCAGGTGCCTCTTCCATGGTATTTCAGGATCAAGTTTGGGAAATGGATTTTCCCACCACCACACCTGGTTAGAGCGGCCCTCTCCGCCGAAGACGATATCCGTGTCCCCGTCACCGTCAATGTCAAGGGATGTGGAGCCTGCCTCGATTCGCTGGGGTGTATCATCGATAATATAACGATCCCAGCCACTTCCGTTGTACTTATAGGCCACCACCGAAGGTGCAGTGGTCCGCTCTGTAATAAAAAACTCATCAATTCCGTCGCCATCCATGTCAGTAACCAGGGCTGCTGTTTGCTCGTCCCCACCATTGGGCACATCAATGTCCCCGTTCGCCGAAGAGAGGTGTTTCCACTTGAATTCTCTTTTCAGGGCATCGTTCCGGTAAAGGTGGAGGGTTTCAAAGTGATCCCAACCCACCCCGATGATTTCGTCATCGCCGTCACTGTCCAGGTCAAAGCACCTGGCTCCCAGGTGCATCTCATGACCTGTACCAACCAGCCGGGCAGTGAAGTTTGCTTTACCGTCGTTGAGGTACACTTCGGTTTTATGGTCTGTGCCTTTGTGTTCATTGGTGACCAGGTCCACATCGCCATCCTTGTCCATATCCACTGCATCCAGGTTGTTCATGGACCATTGGGTGACCACAACCCTGTGTTCCCAGACGTCCGATATTGGGTCATTTCCAGCCAGGAAAACTCGAAGGTTTGAGGTGGGCTCCAATCCCGGGTAACGCTCTTCCGACACTGCAATATCCTGCCTTCCATCGCCATTGAAATCGGCGATCTCTACCCTGTCCACAACCTCCACTTCATCACTAACCATGTGTTTGATCCAGAGTTGATTAATGTTGCCGGGATTTTCGGCCCAGTACAAAAGCTCAGCCTCTTCACCGGCCTCATTTGAATCACCGAAAGCCAGGTCAAGGTCCCCGTCGCCGTCCACATCCCCGATACCGATCCCTTCATCGGAATTGGATTCCGCAATCAGTTTGAAGTCCCACACTCCTGCAGCAGGCTGGTCAGGTATCACGGCACAGTATATACCCCCTTCAGCCGCAAGCAAAACCTCATCTTTGCCCTGGGGAACAATATCAGCGATACCGGCTCCCTGTCCGTTTTTATGCCCCGTACGGGGAATATGCCCGATCAACCTGGCACTCCAGGAGGTTCCGTTGAAATCATCGGCTTCCAGCCAGATCACATTGGGGAGGTCCTCGGCGATGATGTCAGCCAGCTGGTCCCCGTCCACATCCATAAACCTGTAACCGTCATATTCAAAACCAAATTCGGTACGTTTCCATTCTCCGGTCATCTCTTCTCCCGGATTGAGGTAGAAGTATTTGCCACAAACAATGTCCTTGTATCCATCCTTGTTGATATCAACCGCATCGATGCCAAAGGAACGCAGCCAGTCAGGCCCGCCCATGGGCTGCAATTTTTCCCTGCTGGAGTCTACAGCGATATATTTCCATTGGTCTACAGGTAAGGATTGGGCATTGAGGGATCCTGTAAGCAATAAACTAATGAATAGCACCAGCGAAGTTCTCATGATATGAGGGGTTAGTATGTTAGTATGTTATTGGGTTATTGGGTTATTGGGTTAGTGTTCCGGTCATATTTTATAAGGATCATGATACCTGGCCATTGTACCTCTACTCCATGGACCATCTGGTCGTGGTAAAGGGGCGTTTTTCCGGTTTTCAGAATATTTTCTCCCTGCTTGAGCACATGCAGGTCTGTGACAGGAATGTCATGCTGGAAATAATCATATGTGGGACCTTCCTTGATAAACACCAGGAAATTGTTGATATAGATTCCGTTAAAGTAGCCCGGACTCCAGGTGCGAAACACCATTTTGGCCTCCACGGCATGGTCCAGGTTCCCTTTGATCTGGAATCTTTCTGTAAATTCACCATTCCGCGTAAACCACTCTTTGGGTCTTTTATAAGGCCTGCATAACTCCACCGAAATTCCGGACCTGATAAGCTCCAATTCTTCTACTGCCCGGGTCATATAGATAAGTCCGTTTGTCAGATGGACCATGGCGGCCAGCTTCATCTTTTCCTGCTGATCGGGCAGCCAATCGGTTTCCCAGATATAGTTAAAAGGTGGTTTTGTGATGGTCCCCGTATGATTGTAAATCTTTCCATGGTGATACCCATAGTGCCATTGCCGGTACAGTCCATCCCCTTCCAGGTCTGCATCATCATAGAAACCCACCAGGTCAACCTTTTCAATATGGTCAGGATTGGGAAAATCCAGTTTGATCGTGACCGGTTCTTCCAGGACGGCGCCAGGTACCGGAGAAGTGATTTCCACCCTTTCTGTCAACAGAGCGGGTTTATAATAGATACGAAGGACCATTCCATATATCAGATTCTGGGGCCACCAGTGGCCTGTAGTGTCCACTTCGAAAACAAAAGAGTTCTCTTTTCCCTCCTTCAGCATTGATATTTCCACAGCTGCCACCTGGTTAAAATGATGGGCATAGGAAGATTGTGGTTCGGGAATATGTGCTGGCTCGGGCACCGGAACCGGTTCGTGGCCATTTATCATCACCCTTAAACCCACAGTACCCGCGTGGCAGAGCATCTTTTCAATGACCAGCTCCGCTTTTACAGCCCCATGGAGATCCACATCAAATTCAGGTTGGATCACTCCGTTCCCCCTGTACGGGACGGCGTTTCCGGTTAACCTGTAATCGATCTTTCCACCTACGCGAAGTGCTCCGCCACAGTCATCCACTTCATTGTACCAGGAATACTCTCTGTAAAGATCTCCCGGAGACGGCTGACCTGTTGCCAGCGTACAAACCAGGAGGACACAGGCAATGGGAATAAAATTTTTCATCCGGTAATCTGGGATAAAAAAGATTGGCCTTGATCACCCTCACAGGGAACGAAGCATCTCGACACAGTGAACCATTCCCCTTGCATTGTGATAGGTGGTTTTCCAGCCGTGGCTTTTTAACTGGTTTTTGCTGTCAGGAGAAGTGTCCAGCCCGGCATTGTACCAACCTCCGTACTCATGATCGATCAGGTAAGTGTCGATGTATTCCCACATCTCAAGGAACAGCCCGTAATAATCATGGGGATCTTCCGGATAGAGCGTATGCATCAGAAGCAGTGCGTTAAGGCCCTCTATCTCACTCCACCAGGCTTTCCCGTTGTTGATGATCTCGATGCTGTCGCCGATTTGTTTACCTGCGTCGAAAAATCCACCAACCTCACTGTCCCAGCCTGATGCCAGTGAGTGATCCACCAGCTGTTTTGCAATGGCATGGGTATCTTCATCCTCTCCCATGCCCAATTCATGTGCGGTCTCCAGAAGCAGGAAGGCGGTCTCCACATCGTGCCCGTAGGTAAAGTGCTCAATCACATGGTTTCTTCCTTCAGATCCTTCAGCCATCTCTTCATCCGTCACCAGGGTCCAGTCGGGGTGAAAATAGAGCTGCAGGTACCCGTCCGGATGTACGAAAGTATCCCGGATCAGGTAAAACATTTCCTCCAGTCTGGCATGAACCAGGCTGTCGGGCCAGACCCTGTAAAGGCTGGTAATTGCTTCCATCAGGTGGATGGAACTGTTGTAATCCTTCAACCCATCTCCGGATCCATCACGTTTCAGGTTCTCAAAATAGCCTCCATACTGGGGATCATGTGCATTTTCCATCCACAGGAAGGCCTTTTTTGCCAGATCCAGGGCCTCTTTGTCTTTGCTGACTGCGTAATACTGGGATAAGCCGTAGACGGCGAAGGCCTGTCCATACACGAGTTTTCCATCGCCCCTGGTCAGCGCCGGAGTTCCGTCGGCATTGCAATTCACGTAAAACCCTCCGTACTCCTGGTCCCACATGGCATCTTTCAGGAACGTGAATCCATGTGCTGCATAATCGAGGAATTCTTTGTGGTCAGGGTAGTGTTCCAGAATGAAAGATGTGGCCCATACATGCCTTGCCTGTTGAACAAGAGACTTGGGCAAGGGTCTCTCAGTGGGACTCCAGTCCCTTTGGAATCCGGAAATATATCCTCCGTTCAGTGAGTCGATGTTCAGGGGATACCAGTGGTCCAGGATATCCTTAAACAGGCTTTCTTCCAAAATATCAGCCATGACTGATGGGTTAGTTGATCCGTTGGACTTACCTTTTTCTTTGTTTGCGGACGGACCGCATCCTGCTGTGATGATGACCAGGAGGATCATGGCAAGGGTTGGAAATGAATTTCTCATGTGTTTGGTTTTTTATAAAGTAGTCTTTTGCTTATAAATGGTTTCTAGGATTATTATTCTTCCAACAATACATTGGCCCAAAGGATGCTGTTCTTTAAATCCAATGCCTTCCTATAGGACGCTTTTGCTTTCTGCTGATCACCGGAAGCGCTGGCTGCCAGCCCCATGTTGTAATAGGCAAAGGCCTTTCGGCCGCTCACAGTCATTTTCTCACCGAATTTAGCAAAGAAATCCCCTTCGCTGCAATTTTCAAGTGCTTTCTTTCCGGCCATAAAAAGTCTGGCCGAGGTTTCTTCTGCCTCTTTTTGAAGACCCAGCTCCGATTGGGACAGAGCCCGGTAGTAAAGATATTCTGTTTCACCCACAGGGAGTTCTGCTGCTTTTCTGAAGAGATTACTGGCCTGGCTCTTTTGTTTTTGTTCCTTATATGCCAGGCCGGTAAAATAGAAAATCTGGGCTTCCTTTTTATACCCCGGGATCCGCCCTATCTTTTGATTTTCAGGATATGTATCAGCCAGCAAAAAATGTTCAAGTGCTTTTTCGGGCTCACCGGACTGAAGGTATTCTCTGCCTCTGAGAAGATGCGCATCCACAAAAAAGTCATGCAGTTGCTCTGCGCCCTCCCGTCGTATGAATTGATGATCTGTTAATGAAACCAGCGCGTCATCATATTTGCCATTCAGCAACAGGACCTCTATCTCCCTGATGTAGGAATCATCCCTCTCACGGACAACCTCGCGGTTGGCCGCGAACAGCTTGTATCTCGTTTCGAGGGCTTCATTGTTCATTTCATAGAGTACATCAAGCTCGTAAAAATACCTGGGTTCATTCCTGTTAAGGGCCAGGGCTTTTTCATAATTCCTGATGGCGCCCTGAGGGTCACCAAGGAACCTGAATTGACCCCATCCCAGGTTCCGGCAGGCAATGGCCAGGTCCGGATCCAGTTCAACTGCCTTTTCCCAGCAGGCAATTGCCTGTCCGGGCTGGTGATCATAAAGGATGTTTCCCTTGTAATACCATGCTTTTGCATCTCCCGGGTTGCGGTGCAGTGCAGCGTCCATGACCTCCAGGGTTTCAAAGCGGAAGGGAAAAACATAATCGGTGGATGAGCCGGAGGCAGCTGCATATTGCGTGCCAGCGATTTCATTATTTCCCAGTTTCTCATTGATGCAGGCAGCATAGTAGAGCAGGATCGGGTATGAATTAACCTCCATTTCTTCAGCGTTGAGAGCAATGTCAACAACGCCTGCCGCTTCACGGTAGAGACCGCTGTTCAAATAATCAGTGATTAGTTCCAGGTAATTCTCCCTGTTGTGATTCAGGATGGACTTGAACTCGGAAAGGGAAAGGCATTTAAGAAGCAACAGTTCGTAAGCTGCCATATGGTCCAGCGGATCTATGGTCTGCGCAAACTGAGCACTTTCAATGGCATGAGCCGAATCTCCAAGCAGTCTCAACAGCGCTGATTTCATATCAAGGGATTTCGGGTTGACTGCATTCATGGTCAGTGACCTGTTGAAATGATCCAGGGCCTCTTCATATTCTCCCTTCAGCATGGAGATCCCGCCCAGTTCGAAATGGGCTGCCGCAATCCATGCCTGGTCCCAGGTCGCCCTGTAAAGGGAGTCAATAGCGTCTTCATACTTACCCTGCGCTTTCAGCACTACGCCCAGCCTGTACAGCGCTTCGCAATCACGTGGTCGGGTATAATCGGCAGTGATCCTGGAAATGGAGTTCCGGTAGAAACCGGCTGCTTCCTCATATTTTCCTGCTTTGGCTGAAAGGTTCCCCATATGCAGATTGGCCAGTGAATGGAGCGGATCCCTTCGAAGGGCCTCATTCAAATAGTCTTCAGCATTATAACCCGGATTGTGGAACTGCATGATTCGCTGTCCGGTCAGAACCAGGGCTTCAATCTGTTCTATTTCAGCTGGCTTTTGGGGTGGTTTTACCGTTTCCGGGAGTCCGGGTTTATAGGTAAATTCCTTCTCCTGATATGAAATGAGTGTATTGTTATCCGAATCTAGAAGTTCAACCTGGTAATGTGTGATATCATTCTCCCCGGTGGTGGTGATTTCTGATGAAAACGGGTGGTCCGGGGAGATGTTGACCTGTTTTTCAAAAACAGTGACACCATCTTCTTTCAGCAGCACCCTGCAATTTTCCCTAGGCCTGGTGCTGTTCAGACTGATCCGTATCCTTTTTTCGTCCTTTTGTTCCAGATTCACAGCCGCATCCAGGTTGGCGTTCTTGAATCCACCCATCTCACGGACAGGGTACCAGAATTGTTTCAGGCTTTTTACCTCCCCGGGACTGATCCAGCTGTAATCAGGCTGATTGTCAGAGAATCCACCCACCATGATTTCCGCATAGGGGCCATCCGCATCGGTCAGGATCTCACAGTCCCACATATGACCGAATTTTCCCGGTCCCCATTCCCATAGCTTGGCCCCTTTTACAATATGATGGTTTCCCACATGGATTGTACCGGCCTGTTTTCCATGATCATATCCGCCCATGAAGTCCTCTTTCATGTCGTGGGCAAAAATGGATATGGGTTCCGGGTGATTCTTCCACCAGCTCACATCGATCTGACCGGTATAGTCCCTCCCGTTGTAAATCTCGTCAGATACAGGCCAGTGGATAAAACTGTTTTTTGCATGATAGACACCTACATGGACACTGGGAGGAAAGATTACCTGGTAGTCCTCATTGACATGGGTAGCCACATTGGCCCAGTAAAGAATGGAATGGGTATTTGCCGTTTTGTTGTACATCCTCACATCGGCCTCTATATAGGACCTGCCCGGATGCAGGGTAAGACCAATACTCCATTTCATGCGCTGCCTGGGTTCAATCTCCCCGAACCAGATGGTCTTGCTGCCATCTTCATTTTCCATCAGCCTGTAATCCACAGGAAGGTAGGAGGAGGCCCTGTGGTGATGGAATACACACCATTCAATTCCACCCGAGATCCATGCACCAAGCATTCCGATGTTGGCAGGTTTGATGACGTGTTGCCGGTAGAAGAATTCGTATCCGTTGGTCTTGTCCGTGGCATAAAACAGGCGCCCTCCCAGCTCAGGAAGCAGGCAGAGCTTTACAAATTCATTCTCAAGGAAAAGTGCTTTGTACTTCTTCTCAACTTTCACTTCAGAAAGGTTATCCCTGAGGGCGTAAGGATATACCACCCTGCTGGCACCCTGGTAAGCATCTGCCACAGAAAACATGGGGTTCTTGTCTGCCGGTTTCGGATCATAGGCAGGCAGGGTGATTGTCTCCTCCCACATGCTTACCTGGCATTTCAGTTCTGTTCCGGTATGAAACACGGTCGTGATCAGCAGAATCGGGAGGAGGGAGCTCAGGGGTTTCATGACAGGTTCGTTTTGGCCGGGCAAAGAAGCCGGATGACCCATAAATATAATAGGTACTACCCAATTCTGCGAATGATCAGGAGATTTATTATTTTGCAGGTATTAAATTTCAAAATAGACCTCCAGCAACAAACCCATGAACAGCCGGAAAGAGTTTCATCCTGATTACACCCATATTCTGGAGGTCATGCACAACAGGAAACCTGCCCGCTTACCCCTTTACGAGCATCATATTGACGCGCCTTTTATTTCGAAGGCGCTTGGTAAGGAGATCATTTTGGCTGGAAGCGATACCGGAGATCTGGACCACTATTATGCTGAGCTGCTTGGATTCTGGAGGAGTATGACCTACGATGCAATGGACTTTGAGGCTCCCATTTGTGATATTCTTCCCGGTCATGGAGCCATTTTTGGAGGAAGGTCCGGACCGATCCGGACCCGGTCTGATTTTGAAAAATTCCCTTTCGATGACATACCACGGATCTTCTGGGAGACCTACACGCCGCATCTGGAATCCCTGGCCAGGGTGATGCCGCCCGGGATGAAAGCTTATGGTGGATGTGGCTACGGCATCTTTGAAACCAGTCAGGACCTGGTCGGATATGAGCAACTATGTGTGATGCTCTATGTTGATCCTGATCTCTTTGCTGATCTTTTTGTCAGGATAGGTGATCTTTACGAAAAGCTCTGGAATGAGATGGTCCGGAAGTACAGCGATTTGTTTGTTTTTTTCCGGATGGGGGACGACCTGGGTTTCAAAACCTCCACATTGCTGCCTCATGAGACGATCATCCGGCATATACTTCCACAGTATAAGAGAGTGATCCGTGCGGTCCACCGGGGAGAAAAGAAATTTTTACTGCATAGTTGCGGGGATATTTTTCCTGTGATGGAAGAGATTATTGCATGTGGCATTGATGCCAAGCATTCCAATGAGGACCAGATCGCTCCCTTCGATAGGTGGATCGGTCTCTATAACAACCGGATCGGATTGTTTGGCGGGATTGATGTGGATCTGCTTTGCCAGAATTCCTACGATGAAGTATTCAGGAAGGTGGTAGAATCGGGAACCCGTTTCCGTGCGATGACAAAGGGCTGGGGATTGGGTTCAGGAAATTCCATTCCGGGATATGTGCCAGTTGAAGGATTTATGGGGATGATTGATGCAGCCAAGGAAATCAGGATGAACGAGTCGGAATAAGCTGGTTTATTCGTAATATTATATCCAGATACTGAACCTATAAAACCAACAACATGAAGAAATCAATCCTCGCAAAAGTAAAAGCCACCATCATGCTGATATCTCTTCTCAGCATGGGATTATATGCCCAGGAAGGCTATGTGCCAACGGCTGAAAATCTGGACAACCGGGAGTGGTTCCAGGATGCCAAATTCGGCCTTTTTATTCATTGGGGGGTCTATTCAGTCATGGCCGGTGGAGGTGACCAGGGGATTGCTGAGTGGATCATGAATCAGAAGGAGATCCCCATTGCACAATATGAGAAACTGCCATCATTTTTCAACCCAGTGGCTTTTGACCCGGCAGCATGGGTTTCCATGGTGAAGAAGGCAGGAATGAAATACATCACCATCACAAGCAAGCATCATGATGGCTTTGCCATGTATGATTCAAAGGTGAGTGACTACAACATTGTAGATGCGACACCTTATGGCAAGGATGTAATTGGCATGTTAAAAGCGGAGTGCGACCGGCAGGGGGTCAGGCTTTTCTTTTACCATTCCCAGCTGGACTGGCACCATCCTGATTATTTTCCAAGGGGCAGAACCGGACGGGGATATACGGGACGCCCCGAATCGGGTGACTGGGATGCTTACCTCGGTTACATGAATACCCAACTCACCGAATTGCTCATGCAGTATGGTGGGATTGGCGGAATCTGGTTTGACGGCATGTGGGACAAGCCAGATGCGGACTGGAGACTGGATGAAACATATGCATTGATCCATAAGCTACAGCCCAGTGCCTTGATTGGCAGTAACCATCACATGATGCCTTTCCCCGGAGAGGACTTCATGATGTTTGAGCGCGATCTTCCGGGGGATAACTCCATGGGATTCAACAACACTGAGATTCCCAAGGATATTCCCCTTGAAATGTGTGAAACCATGAATGGCTCATGGGGATTTAACCTGGTTGACACGAATTACAAGTCGGTGGAACGGCTTGTGCAGACCATGGTAAAAGCCGCCGGATTCGGAGCCAATTTTCTGCTCAATACAGGCCCCATGCCCAATGGAAAGATCCAGCCGGAGAATGTGGATACGCTCATGGCCATTGGCAGGTGGCTTGACCTGTACGGGGATGCCATATACGGAACCAGGAAAGGACCCGTCTTGCCGCAGGAGTGGGGGGCCTTGACCACCAAAGGGAAAAAGGTTTTCGTACATGTGCTTGATCCAGGCGAGGGTGCCATTGAGATTGAAGGTTATCTGCCCAAAATTAAATCAGCACTGTTTTTCGACGATGGCTCAAAAGTTGAAGTGAAAGTGAAGAAGGGAAAGACAGGAATGGTTTTGACCATTCCAAAAGAGAAGCAAAAGCCCATGGATACCATTGTTGTGCTTACATTGAAGTAAATCTCAGAATTTGTCGTAAATAAGGACTCCGGATGAGGTTTCAATGTTCTGGAAGCTGACATCCCTGTGGTAGAAATTAAGAGGCAAGGTCACAAAATAGCGGACCGGGTTTCCATTCAGGGTGGCGGGTTTCCAAACACCGGGCAAAGCTGCCATGATGCCTATCAGAATCTGCTTCAACTGGGTTGAATTGCCTTCCAGGGCAATGGGGTTATCAAGCGCTCCTGTCTCCATGATTACCCATCCAATGACCACCCTGTCTTCGATCTGGGAAAGGTCTAATTCTGAGTTGCTCAGCTTTTGCATCAGGTAACTGTTGAAGAACTGAACCCCGTATTCAAATTCGGGTAGCCGGTCAACCGAGTAAAAAAGGTTGTCCGTATACCTGGTCCCGTCAGAAAGCCAGTTTTCATTGCTGGTCAATTGATTGTCACTGTATTGAGAGATGGACTTGACCTGGCCGCCCGGGTAATATTCGGTAAGTTCTCCCTCCAGGTGAATGGGAAGAAATCTGGATGAAGTTCCTTCCCGGATCACCCCATTCCTGTCTGAATCCCGGAAAGAAAAAGTACCGGTGGCGGTCAAACCCATTTCCCTGAAGATTTTCCGGGGGAAAAACCCGTCCGGGTCTGACTCACGGATCACCAGGGAGTTTTCGCTTCTGATCCTGACCTTCTGCCTGGATCCCTTTTCCCAGCCATCCTCTGTAAGGTGTTTTGTAAGAATGCTGTATTTATACGGAGCAATTTTACGGACCTCTTTGAGGGTTAATGCCTGCTGTTCGTCCTCAAGGGGTCTGGAATTTACACCATAAAAGTACATTTCCTGTCCATGAAGAAGAACCTGGGGCAGTAGCAGGAACAGACAGATGGTTACCGGTCGGATCACAGATGAAGGATATTTATGCAAATTAAAATAATTCTGACTGTGCTCAAAGATTTTTAAATGAATCATTATCTTGTACTCACATGAATTCAAGGGAAAATTTCTTAAAGACTTTGAACCACGAGCAACCGGACAGGGTGGTGGTTGATTTTGGTGCCACACCGGTTACCGGTATCCATGCGCTGGTGGTCGAAAAGCTGCGTGACCATTTCTCATTGGAGAAGAAACCGGTGAAGGTTCACGAGCCATACCAGATGCTGGGCGAGTTGGAAGACGACCTGATAGAGGCCATGGGGGTCGATGTGATCGGAATTTCGCCCTCCACCAACATGTTCGGGCACAGGCAGGAGCGGTGGAAGGAGTACCGTACACCCTGGGGGCAGGTGGTCCTTGTGCCTGGCGATTTCAACACCAGTGTAGATGAAAAAGGGGATACCCTGATGTTTCCCCAGGGAGATATGTCTGTTCCGCCATCTGCGAAAATGCCAAAAGCAGCTTACTTTTTCGACGCAGTGAACAGGCAGGAACCCATCGATGATTCACGCCTGGATCCGGAGGACAACCTGGAAGAGTTTTCCCTGATATCCGATGATGACCTGGCCTACTGGCAGAAGTCAGTTCAGGAAGTCAGGGATAAAGGAAAGGGGATTATTGCCAATTTCGGCGGGACCGCCATTGGGGATATCGCCCTGGTACCTGCCATCAACCTGAAGGCGCCCAAAGGAATCAGGGATGTGGCTGACTGGTATATGTCCACATTGATGCGGTCTGATTACCTTCACAAAGTTTTTGAGAAGCAGACGGATATTGCCCTGCAAAACCTGGCCATGGCCAAAGAGGCCACAGGCGATCATGTGGATGCCATCTTCATTTGCGGGACTGATTTCGGTACCCAGGACTCTTCCTTCTGTTCTTTGGAGACCTTTGATGCTTTGTATGCACCCTATTATAAAAAGATCAACAACTGGATTCATAAGAATACCCGCTGGCTTACATTTAAACACAGCTGTGGGGCCGTTGAACCCTTCATGGACCACTTCATCGATTCCGGGTTCGATATCATCAACCCGGTACAAATCAATGCGGCCGGAATGGATCCGGTTCATTTAAAGGAGAAATACGGCGACAGGCTGGTTTTCTGGGGCGGGGGAGCAGACACCCAGAGAGTATTGCCTTTTGGCACTCCTGAAGAGGTGAGAGACCACGTGATCAGAGAGTGTGAGATCTTTGCCCCCGGAGGTGGATTTGTCTTTAATACAGTGCATAACATCCAGGCCAATGTTCCTCTGCCCAATGTGCTGGCCATGTTGGAGGGAATCAGGCAGTTCGGCTAATCTTTGGAACCTCAAATTAACATTATTTAGAACAGTTTTAATGTTTTTTTAGGTACCTTTGTGTCTTGAAATTTTCGAGAAACTTCTTATAAATAACTCATTATTAATAACTAAAAGCAAATTTCCAATGTCAAATTTAAAACGCGTCTATACCTTTGGTAACAGGAAAGCGGAAGGTAGAGCCGACATGAAGAATTTATTGGGTGGAAAAGGTGCAAACCTGGCAGAGATGAACCTGATTGGTGTACCTGTACCTCCCGGATTTACCATTACAACTGAGGTGTGTACCGAATACAACACCCTGGGTAAGGACAAGGTGGTTGAACTTATAAAATCAGAAGTCACAGCTGCTATCAAGCACATAGAAGATATCATGGGAACCGGATTCGGCAGTAATGAGAATCCGTGCCTGGTCTCTGTACGTTCCGGCGCAAGGGTATCCATGCCGGGTATGATGGATACTGTTCTGAACCTGGGTATGAATGAGAATGCTGTTCAGGGACTGACTGCCAAAACAGGTAATGAAAAATTCGCATGGGACAGCTACCGTCGTTTCATTCAGATGTATGGTGATGTGGTTCTGGGAATGAAGCCCGAATCCAAAGAAGATATCGATCCTTTCGAGGAGATCATGGAAGAGGTGAAACATGCACGTGGCGTGGAGAACGACAACGAGCTCACCGTTGGGGATTTGAAAGAACTGGTTGAGAAATTCAAGTCTGCCGTTAAGAAGCAGACCGGACACGATTTTCCGGTTGATCCCTGGGAGCAGCTCTGGGGTGCAGTAATGGCTGTATTCGATAGCTGGGAAACTCCAAGGGCCCAGTACTACCGTACCATGAACCAGATTCCTGGCGACTGGGGTACTGCTGTGAATGTTCAGGCCATGGTTTATGGCAACATGGGTCAGACTTCAGGTACAGGTGTTGCCTTTACACGTGATGCAGGTACGGGTGAAGATATTTTTAACGGCGAATATCTGATCGATGCCCAGGGCGAAGATGTGGTTGCAGGTGTCCGCACTCCACGCCAGATCACCAGAGAGGGTTCGCTGAGGTGGGCCAAGCTTGCCGGAGTATCAGAAAAAGAGCGTGCTACAGAATACCCTTCACTGGAAGAGGTAATGCCCGAAGTATATGCAGAGCTTCACGAAACCGAACAGAAACTTGAGGACTATTTCTCTGACATGCAGGACCTGGAATTCACCATTCAGGAAGGCAAATTGTGGCTGCTGCAGACCCGAAACGGAAAGCGCACCGGAGCTGCCATGGTTAAGATTGCCATGGATATGCTTCGTCAGGGCAAGATCGATGAAAAAACTGCCCTGCTACGTCAGGAACCCGCCAAACTGGATGAATTGCTTCACCCCGTATTTGAGAAGGGTGCGATTGCTTCAGCAACAGTACTTGCGCAGGGACTTCCCGCTTCTCCGGGTGCCGCTACCGGTCAGATTGTATTCTTTGCCGATGAAGCAGCCAAATATCCCGTATCCATCCTGGTGAGGATTGAAACCTCTCCCGAGGACCTTGAAGGCATGAACATTGCAAAGGGTATTCTGACCGCCCGTGGTGGAATGACCTCCCACGCTGCTGTGGTTGCCCGCGGAATGGGAAAATGCTGCGTATCAGGAGCTGGTGGTGTCAAGATCGATTACAAAGCCCGCACCATGACCGCTGCAGGTAAAACGCTTAGGGAGGGAGACTGGATCTCATTGAACGGATCTACAGGTAATGTGCTGGAAGGAAAAGTGGGGACCATTGATCCGGAACTGAGTGGTGATTTTGGAGCCATCCTCGAGCTGGCCGAAAAACACACAAAAATGGATGTCCGCACCAATGCTGATACACCGCACGATGCAAAAGTTGCCCGTGACTTTGGAGCCAAAGGTATTGGTCTGACCCGTACCGAGCATATGTTCTTCGAAGGTGAGCGCATCAAGGCCATGCGTGAGATGATCCTGGCCACCACCGAGGTTGAACGTCGCAAGGCACTGGATAAATTACTGCCTTATCAGCGTGAGGACTTCGAGGGTATCCTTGAAGCCATGGCCGGATTTGGTGTAACCATCCGCCTGCTGGATCCTCCCCTGCATGAATTTGTACCTCATGATGAAGCCAACCAGAAGATCATGGCCGATGAAATGGGAATCACCGTGAAGGAAATTCAATCCCTGGTGGAGGACCTCCACGAATTCAACCCCATGCTGGGCCACCGTGGCTGCCGTTTGGGAAATACCTATCCGGAGATTACCGAAATGCAGGCAAGGGCCATTATCGAAGCTGCTGTGAACCTGACCAAGAAAGGGGTGGATGCACGTCCCGAAATCATGGTTCCGCTTATTGGTACCTGGAGGGAGTTCAAAATGCAGGAGGAGATTATCCGTGCCACTGCCGAGAAGGTATTCCAGGAGAAGGCTACCAGATGCGACTTCCAGGTGGGTACCATGATTGAGATTCCAAGGGCCGCTCTCACAGCTGACCTGGTAGCAGAGCATGCCGAGTTCTTCTCATTCGGGACCAACGACCTGACCCAGATGACCTTTGGTTATTCACGTGATGATGCCGGAACATTCCTTCCTATTTATATTGAGAAGGGACTGTTGAAAAACGATCCGTTCCAGACCCTGGATCAGGAAGGTGTTGGACAGCTGGTTGAAATGGGTGTTTCCAAGGGCCGTTCTAAAAATCCCAAACTGAAAGTTGGTATCTGTGGAGAGCATGGCGGAGATCCCGCATCAGTGGAATTCTGTCACCGAGTTGGAATGGACTATGTAAGTTGTTCGCCCTTCCGCGTGCCCATCGCAAGATTGGCTGCAGCACAGGCCAACCTGAGGTAGTTTGATTAAGCGCTCATTTTAACATATCAATAAAGTGGTAAAACTTGGTTTTACCACTTTATTTTTGGATCTTTGCACAGATTTTTTTATTAGAAAATCTCTATAAATACTTTAAAATTGATATAAAATAACCCCACAAGCTTTAATAACGGAACAATATGACCCAAATTTTGAAAAAATTAAAACTTGAACAGTACAATATCACCGAAGTAAGCGATGTGGTTTACAATCCTTCTTATGAACAGCTCTATAAAGAGGAGATGGATCCTTCCCTCGAAGGCTTCGAGGTGGGAGTGGAGAGTGAATTCGGTGCAGTGAAGGTGGATACAGGTGTTTTTACCGGACGTTCACCAAAGGATAAATATGTGGTGATGGACGAAACCACCAAAGACACAGTCTGGTGGAAAACCGATAAGGCCAAATCATCTGACAACAAACCCATCACCAGGGAGGTGTGGGATCATGGTTATGATCTGGCTTCATCCCAGCTCTCAGGGAAAAGGCTTTTTGTGGTGGATTGCTACTGCGGCGCCAATGAGGACTCCAGGTTGAAGGTTCGCTTTATCATGGAGGTGGCCTGGCAGGCGCATTTTGTAAAAAACATGTTCATTCGTCCAACCGAGGAGGAGCTGGTTACCTTCGAACCCGATTTTGTGGTTTTGAATGCGGCCAAAACGGTAAACCCGAAATGGAAGGAACAGGGATTAAACTCCGAAGTATTTGTATTCTTCAATCTGACCGAGAAAATGGGTGTCATCGGTGGTTCCTGGTATGGAGGCGAGATGAAGAAGGGGATTTTCTCCATCATGAATTATTATCTTCCCCTGAAGGGAATTGCGGCCATGCACTGTTCAGCCAATGTGGGTGCCAATGGTGATACAGCCATATTCTTCGGGCTTTCAGGGACCGGTAAAACCACACTTTCCACGGATCCCAAACGGGCATTGATCGGGGATGATGAACATGGGTGGGACGATGATGGAATCTTTAACTTTGAGGGAGGTTGCTATGCCAAGACCATTCACCTGAGTCAGGAGAGCGAACCAGATATTTTTCATGCCATAAAAAGGGATGCCCTGCTGGAAAATGTGATTGTGGCGGACGATGGCAAGGTTGACTTTGATGATGGTTCCAAGACCCAGAATACCCGGGTTTCATACCCCATCTATCACATTACCAACATTGTGAAACCGGTTTCAAAAGGTGGTCACGCCTCAAAGGTGATTTTTCTGACAGCTGATGCATTCGGTGTGATGCCGCCCGTTTCCAAGCTGACCCCTTTGCAGACTCAGTACCATTTCCTTTCCGGGTTTACAGCAAAACTTGCAGGTACTGAAAGGGGAGTAACCGAGCCTGTACCAGCATTTTCAGCATGTTTTGGTGCTGCATTCCTGACCCTGCATCCTACCAAGTACGGGAAAGAGCTGGTGAAGAGGATGGAAGCAACCTGTTCTACGGCTTATCTGGTAAATACAGGCTGGAACGGTACCGGAAAAAGGATCTCCATCAAGGATACCCGTAAAATCATTGATGCAATCCTTGATGGCTCTATTGATCATGCACCAACCAAAAAGATACCCTATTTCAATTTTGAGGTTCCCATCGAACTTTGTGATGTGGATCCGGGAATTCTTGATCCAAGGGACACCTATGCCGAAGAAGCTGAGTGGGAAAACAAGGCCAAAGACCTTGCAAAGCGTTTTATCGCCAACTTCGAGCAATTCACGGACAACGAAGAGGGGAAAGCCCTGGTTGCCGCCGGTCCACAACTATAAATTGACAAAACATATTTCATGTCGCAACGTGGTTATTTGCTTCGCTGCACTCGCAAAAAATCCCAGGTTGCTTCCCTGAAACATGTTTCTCTTGAATAGATAAATGCATCCCGATCCGGTAAGAGGGTCGGGATGTTTCTTTATATTGTACACTATGATTCTGATCATTGTTTCAGTGATTCTTGCGTATCTGCTTGGATCCATTCCCACCTCTGTATGGATTGGCAGGTGGATCAAAGGGATTGACCTCAGGGAGCACGGCAGCGGGAATGCCGGGGCAACCAATGCCTTCCGTGTGCTGGGAATACCCATCGGGATTGCTGTGCTGGCGGTGGATATGCTGAAAGGCTATCTGGCAGTGACCCTGTCTCATCTGCAGTTACTCATGGAACCCGGGACCGAATCATGGATGATCTTCAGGATCTTTTTGGGATTGCTGGCCATCGCGGGACATATCTTCCCGGTGTTTGCCGGATTCAGGGGAGGGAAGGGTGTGGCAGCAATGGCAGGGATCGGGTTGGCGCTTCAACCAATGGCTGCCCTGGGCGCGCTTGGTGTTTACGTTGTGGTGTTTCTCATCTCAAAGGTCTCCTCCCTGGGCTCACTTGCAGCTGTTCTTTCCTATCCGGTTTGGATGATCCTGGTTATTAAAACAGATTTCCACTCCCTCTGGGTGTTTTCGATCCTGGTACCCATCCTGGTTATAGTTACACATCGTTCCAACATCAGGAGACTGATACAGGGCATGGAATCTTAGGTGAAATCTTTTTCCAGCTTTTCTTTGAGTACTTTGGAGGTGATGTTTTTCTGAAGAATTCCATTCTCTGCTATGGAGATCTGACCCGTCTCTTCCGACACAATGATGACGAGGGAATCTGTTACTTCCGAAATCCCAAGGCCGGCCCTGTGTCTCAAGCCATATTCGGGGGGGAGGTTCAGTTTCTCTGTAACCGGAAGGATGACCCTGGCAGCTTTCACTTTGTCATTTTCCACGATCACGGCTCCATCATGGAGCGGACTGGTTTTGTTAAAGATGCTGCTAAATAGGCGGCTTGAGGTTTCTGCGTTGAGTACATCACCCGTTTCGGCATACATATCCATGTTGGACTTCCGTTTGATCACGATCAGTGCACCGGTCTTTTCCTGTGCAAACTGCATAACTGCTTTCTGGATCGAGCGTATCTTCACAGGCGATTTGGAATCGAACCTGAGGTGGAGGATTTTCTCAATACTGATTTTGTTTCCGTCCATATACCTGGATCCCACATAGATCAGGAACCTTCGTATCTCCTGTTGAAATACAATGATCAGGGCGATTACACCCACACCCAGGACCGATCCAAGGATGGTGCTGAGCAACTCCATTTTCAGGGCGCGAACGGCCCACCAGAATATATAGATGACTGCAATTCCCAGGAAGATATTGAAAGCCACAGTACCCCTGATCAGTATGTAAAGCTGATAGAACAACAAGGCTACCAGGATGATGTCAATAACATCAAGCAGCCGGATATGGATAAATGCAGTGATCATGTAAAAGATCTGATGCCAAATTTAGTAAAAGAAGTTATACAGAATGGGAACGCCTGTTCACAATCTGCTGAAAGATCTTCACTGTTTCCACCGCTTCCTTTACATCATGAACCCTGAGGATGCTGGCACCTCCAAGCAGAGCGGCCATATGAGCAGCAGTGGTCCCGTTCATGGCATTCCCCGGATCGGTATTCAATGTCTTGTATATCATTGATTTACGGGATACACCAACCATCACCGGAAGTTCGAGCATGGAAAAAGCACCCAGCTCCCGAAGGAGCTGGTAGTTCTGCTCACGGGTTTTGCCAAAACCAAATCCCGGATCAATCACGATATCATGAACTCCCAGTTTACGAAGCCTGAATACCCTCTCTCCAAAGAACTGCAAAAGATCATCTGTTACGTTTGTATATTCCGGTGCTTTCTGCATGTGCTCAGGTTTACCCTGCATGTGCATCATCACATAGGGGATTTTCAGGTCAGCCATGGTGGAGAACATCCGGGGATCCAGTTGTCCGGCCGAAATATCGTTGACCATGTTGATGCTGAACCGCTGGTGCATGGTTAAGGCAATACCCGAGCGCCAGGTATCCACTGAAATGGCACTTTCAGGGAATCTGGTCCTGATGGCTTCCACAACGGGAGAGAGGCGGCCGAGTTCCTCCTCTTCCGGAATCTCTTGAGCACCCGGCCGTGTGGAGACAGCTCCCACATCCAGGATCACGGCACCCGCATCCAGCATTCGACCTGCAACTTCCACTGCTTCTGACGGTTGGGGAAGGCGGCTTCCCTGAAAGAAGGAGTCAGGTGTTGCATTGATGATGCCCATTACCAAGGGTTTGGACAGATCCACAATCCGGTCTCCCAGGTGAAGTGAAAAGTTCCTTGAAAAGAGGGTTGATGATGTGGAGAAGTTATTCATTTATGCATCGTTGTTGAGTTGATATTTTGTAAGTTTGGAAACTGGTTCAACCAAAAATACATCAAATAATCCGAAATCGATTCATGGGCTTTTTTGTGATAGAAGGACTGGATGGCTCAGGTAAATCCACACAGTTGAAACTTTTAAGGGATCTGCTTGAGAATAGGGGGATTCTGTACAAGTATTTGCACTTCCCCAGGCTTGAAGAGGGGGTATATGGCGGGCTTATAGCGCGGTTTCTTCGGGGTGAAATGGGAGCAAACGACCAGGTGGATCCATACCTGGTGGCATTGATTTTTGCAGGAGACAGGGCCGATGCCGCTTGGATGATAAGAAAATGGATGGATGAAGGGTACCTGGTGATCGTGGACCGTTATGTTTATTCGAATATTGCATTCCAGTGTGCCAAACTCGAAGTTCTTGCAGAGCGGGAACAATTGCGAGACTGGATCCTGGAGTTCGAGTATGGCCGCAACAATCTGCCCAGGCCCGATCTGAACCTGTTCCTGCATGTGCCCTTCACGTTTACCAGGCAGCAGTTAAACAATGTCCGGGATGGAAAGGACAGGGCATACCTGAAGGGTGAACGCGATATCCATGAAGAGAACCTGGATTTCCAGGAACAGGTAAGGCAGGAGTATCTTTCCCTGCAGAAATTCGTGGATGACCTGGCACTGATTGATTGTACAGATGGAACGGGAGGTATGAGAGCCCCGGATGAGATTTCGGGAATTATTACACAACATTTGAAGATCAAGTTATGAAGTACATCAAGCTACTGAGCCGGATCATTCTGGGGATGGTTTTCATTTTTAGCGGTTTTGTCAAAGCCGTGGACCCACTGGGATCAGCTTACAAGTTTTCGGACTATTTCGAGGCTTTTGACCTTGGATTCCTTGGCTTTTCAGCACTGCCACTGAGCATCCTGCTGGCAGCCTTTGAACTCGTTCTGGGGATCATCCTGATCCTGGGTTACCGCAGAAAGACCATGGTTGTGATTCTATTCTGGTTTATGTTGTTTTTCACCTCCCTTACACTGATACTGGCCATCTTCAATCCCGTATCAGACTGCGGGTGCTTTGGTGATGCACTGATTCTGACCAACTGGCAAACATTCCTGAAGAATGTGGTCCTTATGGTCTTTGTCCTGGCCCTCTATATACAGAGAAAAGGGGAGAGGGACTCCGGCAGACCGGTCATGGAGTGGGCCATGATGGCAAGCATTTATGTGGGGGCTTGCCTGTTTTCGGTCTGGAATTATAAACACCTGCCCCTGATTGATTTCCGGGCTTATGATGTGGGTACTGTGATCGCCAGTGAAATGAAGGTTCCGGAAGGGGTGCCTGTGGATGAATATGAGACCACACTTATTTACCGCGACAGGGAAACAGGGAAGAGTACCGGATTTACCATTGGGGATTATCCCAAAGATACCGTCCGGTGGGAATTTGTCAGCAGTGATTCCCGGTTGGTGAAAAAGGGATTTGACCCCCCCATCCATGATTTTGCATTGATGGATCAGTATGGGACCAACCTGGTAGACCAGATCCTTGCCGATCCCGGTTACAGCCTTTTAATGGTTAGTGATGACCTGGAAAAGGCAGATAAAAAAGCACTCATACGGGCGAAGGAATGGAAGGGAGTGGAGACCCTGGCAGATGATTTCTCATTCTATGCAGTGACTTCCTCTCCAACCGAAGCTGTGGATGCCCTTGTCTCCACCCTGGAGCTTGGGTACAATTTTTTTTCAGCTGACGAAATCTTGCTGAAGACCATTGTTCGCTCCAATCCGGGATTCATGCTTATATCCAATGGAACCATCATCGGTAAATGGGCTTACAGGGATTTCCCGTCTGTGGGCGATCTGAATCCTGAAGCACTGGAACTTATTGGAAATGCTTCAGTGCCCATGGATGAAGATGCGCAGATGTTGATAGAATCCGGAATTTATGAAGATTTCTCTTTCAGTGTGCTGGACTTTGATACATTTATGCCGGCTCTTATCTATCATGCAGGGAAATCAGGGATTGAAAGAGGGGTCATCATCTCCTTTGTCCTAGGAATTCTCCTACTCATCCTTCTCTCAAACTGGATCGTACCCATCAAAACATAATTATTGCTAAATTTATTACAACAAACAAGAAGAATTGACATGAGAAAGAAAATTGTAGCAGGAAACTGGAAAATGAATACCTTGCTGAAAGACGGAATGGAACTTGCCGGAGCTGTTGAGAAACTGGCTCAGGATAAGGAGAGTGACGCCATTGTGATTATAGCACCCCCCTATACGCACCTGAGCAAGGTCAGAGAGCTTATCAGCAGTGTGAAACTGAGTGCACAGGATTGTGCCTCTGAGGATTCCGGAGCCTATACCGGTGATGTATCCCCTGCAATGCTGGTTTCGGCAGGCGTGGAGTATGTGATCCTTGGACATTCCGAAAGAAGGTCCTATTACAAAGAAGGTAATGAGCTGTTGAATAGGAAGCTAAAACTTGCACTATCACAGGGTCTTAAGCCCATATACTGCTGTGGAGAGGTCCTTGAAGAGAGGGAATCCGGCAAGCTGTATGATGTGATCAGGGAACAGCTTGTGGCAGGTTTGAAAGCACTCTCCATGGAGCAAATCGGCAAAGTTGTCATCGCATATGAACCGGTCTGGGCCATAGGTACCGGCGTGGTTGCCACCCCTGGGCAAGCTCAGGAGATGCATCGTTTTATCAGGGATATTGTTGCAGAGATTTTTGATGCCCGGGTTGCAGAAGATATGACCATTCTCTACGGAGGTAGCTGTAAACCCTCCAACGCAAAGGAACTTTTTGCAAATCCGGATGTTGACGGAGGTCTCATCGGTGGTGCAGCATTGAAAGCAGAGGACTTCCTGGCCATCGTCAACTCCTTTTAAAATCCACTGAAAAGCCGGTATGGCATACCTTGAGTTCGAAATCCCGATCAGGTCATGGAGCAGCAATGAACGAGAGATCCTGCTGGCCCGGTTGTCACTGATCGGATTTGAAGGTTTTAAAGAGGACGAGAACCTGACCAAGGCCTATATCAGGGAAGAGGAGTTTTCAACAGAATCATTCAATCAGTTGATAGATGAACTGTCAACCCTGGGGCTTCAGGTTCAGTACAGGTTTCATAAGACTATCGACCAGAACTGGAACAAGGAGTGGGAAAAGAAATTCACTCCTGTAGTTATCAAAGAAAAGGTGCTCATCAGGGCACCTTTTCATGATTCTGACAAGGACCTTCCCTGTACTTTGGTCATTGAGCCCAAGATGTCTTTTGGAACGGGCCATCACTATACCACCAGGTTAATGATCGAGGCATTGCTGGAGAAAAACCTGGAAGGAAAGAAAGTGCTGGATATAGGCTGTGGAACCGGTGTGCTTGGTATTTTTGCCTGTCTCAGGGGGGCTAAACGGGTACTGGCTGTGGATAATGACCAGTGGGCTTATGAGAATGCACTGGAGAACGTGGCACTGAATGGTACTTCGGTCATGGAAGTCAGGCTGGGTGATGTAAATGTCCTGGACCGGGAACTGTTTGAAATTGTATTGGCCAATATAACCCGGAATACGCTGGTTCGGGATATCCCTGAATATGTTGCCCATTTGGAGCCGGGTGGACTTCTGCTGATCAGTGGGATTCTTGCAGAAGATGTACAGTTTGTACTGAATGCAGCTTACCAGTCCGGACTAAATCATACAAATACAATGGAGGAGTCAAACTGGCTGGCCCTCTCTTTTGCTAAACCACAGGCCTAACACTGTTTTCTCATGAAAAGAGTCCTCGTCATTCTTGGTTCCATTCTCCTGACAATCCCGCTGCATTCGCAGATCATCAGGGAGTTCAAACCCGATACGGCAACCTTTATCACGGAACTGATCTCTTTTACAGGAACAACGCTTCAATCCGATGAAGAACCCGATTTTCAAAGATTCATTCATCTGTTTGATTCGCTTCCCTATGACAGGCAGATGGAGATCATTGAGGTATCCAATCTGATGCTTGATATCAAATGCAGGCCACGACCCCATTTCATTCTGTACCAGCGTGTGATGATGGAGTTTTTTTATGAAGACAAAACCATGCACGGGTATGAGGAATGGCTGAAGGGTTACAAGCTTTTTCTTACGAGTGACGAAACTTTGTTAAGGGCAGTTGGCCAGTGGCTGACCCTCTCCTTATCGTTGCTGGAGGACAATATATTCTATGCATCCAGTGCAATCACCTGGAAAGTATCCACCCCGTCTTTTACATTTCATACCGATGAGACATTGAAAGTGGTTTTTGACGATGTAACTGTTGCCTGTTACTCTGGAAGAGAGTTTATCCAGATCATGAATGCCACCGGGATGATCGATCCCATATCCCTGGAGTGGATTGGGACCAAAGGTACAGTGACTTGGGAAAGAGTGGGAATGCCCGATACGGAAATGTATGCCAGCCTCGGAACCTACCGCATCAACTTGAAAATGCCAAGTTATTCTGCAGATTCTGCTGTACTTTATTATCCGGCTCTTTTCCAGGAGGAAGTGCTTGGGAGACTGGAAGACAAGGTTACTGTGATTAAAGATATTCAGAGCATAAAATACCCCCAGTTCAGTTCCTATAAGAACTCCTACCGGATAGAGGATCTTTTACCGGGAATTAATTACCAGGGTGGATTATCCATCGAAGGAGCCAGTCTGGTGGGATCAGGTACACTGAAAGAACCTGCGGTGCTTCAGATATATAGCAATGATACCCTAAGGATCCGGGCAGAATCTCAACGGATAAGTATGAACGGAAGGTTTATCAGGTCCCCTCAGACCGCAGTATCCATCTACTTTGGGCAGGACTCAGTCTTCCATCCTGATCTTGTATTTGCCTACGATGCTGCCCAGGAGCAGCTCAGGCTGAATAAGTCCGAGAATTTCACCTCCCAGGGTCCTTACTCCAATTCCTACCACAATATGGACATGAATTTTGATGAACTTCACTGGACCAGGGGGGAGCCGGTTATGAAAATCCAGGCACTGCAGGGATCTTCCATCGGGCGGGCAACTTTTGAATCCAATGCGTTTTTTAATTACGATTTTTACATGTCAATCCAGGGGATGGATTATGTTCATCCGCTGGCCCAGCTTGCATCCTTTGCCCGGCTGTTAAACGGGAGGGACTTTAATTCAGGCTCCTATGCAGACTACACTGGTTACCCGGAGTACCAGATCAATCATCAGCTCATGGCACTTGCTAAGCTTGGGTTTGTCTATTTTGATGACAAGAGAAGCACAGTTACCATCAGGCAGAAGCTGTTTGATTATATCGAATCATCCATGAGGAACCGTGATTACGATGTGATCCGTTTCAATTCAAGAACTGAAGGCATGTCCAATG
Source organism: uncultured Bacteroides sp. (assembly GCA_964453785.1). GTDB lineage: Bacteria > Bacteroidota > Bacteroidia > Bacteroidales. The sequence continues at coordinate 42,983 of CAYVRK010000023.1, read as the reverse complement.
CTGAACTGAATCTCCAAACCCGGGACCTGACCATCCGGGGAATCCCGGTTATCTTCCTGAGTGATTCTCAAAACGTACGATTGGTTCCCAAGGGGAACAGCATTATCATGAAGCGAAACAGGAGCTTCCAGTTTGATGGAGTAGTGGATGCTGGATTGTTCAGGTTTAAGGGAAGCAACTTTTTTTTCCAGTATGACAGCTTTAAAATAGTCCTTCAAAAAATTGATTCTCTTCAGCTCTCCATTTACACTGGAGAGGTCAATCAGTATGGAGAGCCGATTCTGACCCGGATCGATAATGCCATTGAGAATATGACCGGGGAGTTGTATATCGATGCTCCCGATAACAAATCGGGACTGGAGCGTTACCCGCAATATCCCATATTCACCAGCCGGGAGAATTCATTCATCTATTTTGATAACCCGGAGATACAAAAAGGAGTGTATGACCGGAATGTATTCTTTTTTGAATTGAATCCCTTTACCATCGACAGCCTTGATAATTTCAGGCCCGAGGCCATTGCTCCTGACGGTACTTTTACTTCGGCAGGGATTCTTCCACCGCTCCAGATGCAGATGACACTGCGTGAGGACAACTCACTGGGATTCTATATGCAAACCCCCGAGGAAGGGATTGACCTCTACGGAGGTTTTGGTAAATTCTACAATGACATTGAGATGAGCAGCAGGGGATTGCATGGATATGGCTCCTTTGACTACCTTACATCCACAACCTGGTCGGATGATTTCCTGATGCATCCCGATTCCATGATGGCCCGGTCAAGGCGTTTCCTGATCAGGGAGAGACTGGAAGCTACGGAGTTTCCCTACGTAGAGAATAATATAGCTGACATCAAACTCATCCCCGATCGGCAGGTCATGCAGGTATCCCGGGTGGATGAAACTTTCCGGATATTCACAGATTCTATATTTCATGGGGGTAATCTGGCTTTAAGACCTTCAGGACTTTCAGGGGATGGGGCCATGGCCCTCAAAGAGGCACGGCTGGCGTCGGATCACTTCCGTTACGATGCCCGTTCAATTTACGCAGATTCGGCTGGTGTACAGCTGCGGGGGGAAGGCTTGCAGGAGTTCTCTTTTCTTACGGATGATGTGAACCTCTTTGTGGATCTGGATGCCAGAAAGGGAGCATTTACGGCCAACGGTGACCAGACAAGAATTGAGCTGCCCTATAACCTGTATGAAACAAGGCTCGATAAGATGACCTGGTTTATGGATGAAGGCAAGGTAGAATTGTCCCAGAATAAACTACTGCCAGGGAACACGGTAGATATTGGAATCGATTCCCTGAAAACAAACGGGCCCACATACACCTCTTTGCACCCCAGGCAGGACGGACTCCATTTTGTTGCACCTGCAGCCACCTATGAATACCGAACGCGCCATTTGCATGCCCACAGGGTGCCGTTTATCGAAGTGGCGGATGCTTACATTTTCCCCGATACGGGTGAGGTGTCCATCGGATATCAGGCCACAATGGATCTACTCGAAAATGCACAAATTCTGGCAAACCAGTACAACAGGCAGCACAAAATGTATCATGCTTCCATTGCCATAACCGGTGCAAAGGACTACAAAGGTTCAGGCTACTACGACTACAGGGATGCATTTGGAAACAGCCATAAAATTCATTTTGACCGGATCTGGGTGGATACAACACTTGTGAGCCGTTCCTCGGGTCAGGTTGATGCTGACAATACTTTCATGCTAAGTCCTTACTTTGATTTCATGGGAGAGGTCCTGATGACTGCTTCCAGTCCCTTTCTGACTTTTGACGGAGGAGTCCGGATTGTTCATGATTGCAATATCAGCAGAGGCTGGTTAAGGTTTACTTCCAAAATCGATCCGTCAGATATCCGGATTCCTGTGGGAGAACAGATGCAAAATGTGGACCTGAACAAGATGATTGCCGGTTCGATAATCACACGCGATTCAACCCATATCTATGCTGCATTCCTGAGTTCCCGGAAAGACTACTTTGATACGAACATTACAAACGCTTCAGGATATCTTGTCCATGATCCTGAAAGAGAGAGTTATATGATTGCCAGTGAAGCAAAACTGGCCGATTCTACCCTGCCTGGTCATTACCTGAGGCTGGAAACAGCCAACTGCAGGCTTTATGGAGAAGGGCCCATCGATCTGACCCTGGATTATGGTCAGGTGAAGATCAAATCCGCCGGAAATGCAGTGCACAGGGTAAGTGAAGATGAGTTTTCGGCCAACCTCATACTGGGTCTCGACTTTTTCTTTTCTCCCGATGCACTTCGTGTCATGGGCAGTGAAATTGACAGTTTGCCTGACCTGGAGCCGGTTGACATGATCCGTTATAACTATCAGCTGGCCATGAGAGATCTGCTGGGTGAAACACAGGCGCGAAGCCTGGAGAGGCAGCTGGCCCTGAACGGTGCATATGATGAGATTCCCCCTGCCTGGAAGAATACCATTTTTTTCAATGAGTTACCGCTGAAATGGAACCAGGAGACCAGATCTTTCCGTCACAATGGCAAGGTGGGAATCGGTAATATTGGTGATATCCAGATCAATAAAAAAGTGGATGCCTACATAGAACTGGTGGAAAAAGGGTCAGGAGACATTTTTGATATCTACCTGAAGGTAAACCGCAATACCTGGTATTACATAGCCTATTCTCCGGGGGGATTGCAGGTACTATCGTCCAACAGGGATTTCAATGCAATAGTCTTCGACCTGAAGCCGGCTGACCGGCGGGTTAAAGCACAACTTGGACAGGCACAGTATGTATATAGCCTGGCTGCCCAGCGCAGGATGGAGCTTTTCATTGACCGGTTCCTTGAGTTTGAGGATAGTGGATCTCAATAAGCCGTTGCACCGGAGGAACGCGGGCCAAGTTCTATGACGTCTGCATGATCCACTCTTCCTTCCACAATCCCGAAACGAATCAGCGTACGGACCTGATGCAACCCGTTACGCCCTGCAGAGCCGGGATTCATATGCAGGAATCCCCCCTTCTTGTCAGGAATCACTTTCAGGATATGGGAGTGCCCGGATATGAATAGGCCGGGTGGATTTTCATAGATATCTGGTTTTACCCTGGAGTCATAGTTACCCGGATAACCCCCGATATGTGTCATCCAGATATCAAGGCCGTTCCTGGTGAGTCGCTGGTGACCCGGATAACGTGACCTGATGGAGGTTCCGTCAATATTGCCATAGACTGCGATGACGGGGGCGATCAGGTTCAGTTGAAGGATCACTTCATAATCCCCGATATCCCCGGCATGCCAGATCTCATCACACTGGTTGAAGTGTTCCGCAATGCGGGGATCATAAAACCCGTGGGTATCAGAGAGCAAACCGATTCTGAACATTACCTGAGAAATTAGCCTGTTAATTTACTATTTTTAAGTTCAAATCCGGGCCATGCATTTATTCTACACCCCACATATCATTGGAAACATCCATGAACTTGACGAGCAGGAATCAAAACATGCAGCCAGGGTGCTCAGGCTGGCGAAAGGGGATGATGTCATCCTGGTGGATGGGGAAGGGGGATGGTACCGTGCAGTGATCAGGGAGGACCATCCCAAAAGATGTGTCCTTGAGATCCTGTCATATACCCCCGGGTACAATCCGCTTCCCTACCATCTGCACATTGCCATTTCACCCACCAAGAACATGGACCGCTTCGAATGGTTCCTGGAGAAAGCAACCGAGATAGGGATTTCAAAGATTACTCCTCTGATGTGCCATCGGACCGAACGAAAGCATGTGAACCAGGAAAGGCTTGAGAGGATCCTGGTTTCGGCAATGAAACAATCTCTGAAAGCATACAAACCATTGTTGTCAGAACAGCTTCAGGTAGCTGATTTCCTGAAAAAGAAGAATTCCGGAACCAGGGGGATTGCCCACTGCCTGCCCACTGACCGTATATCGCTGGCAAAGATGGAATTGTCCGGACCCTATACTTTTTTGGTGGGGCCGGAAGGGGATTTTACCGAAGAGGAGATTCAAATGGCCATCAAGGCTGGATACAGACCGGTTCACCTTGGCGATTCCCGCCTGCGCACCGAAACCGCAGGGGTTCATCTCTGCTCTGCTATCCAGATACTTGAGGGACAAGGTAAAAGTGCTTAAATAAATACTTTCTCCTTTTCTTAGATGTTACGCAGCAACCGCTGCACCAGTTCGTCTCCCGGATCGAATAACAAAGGTTCCAGTAATCTGGATAAAAATTGGGTTTCTATGTCTTGATCTGGAAGTTCCCGGGTGTGGTCAGATAATTTTTTATCGAAGCCATCTACCCGGTGAAAATAGGTAGAGATTTTTACCATAGGCAATTTTAATTAGGTTTTCTCACCCTTAAAACGGCCATATTGATGGAATATTGTGAACAAATGTGAAAGTTACCTAATAAACTGTAAGGGACAGATCCCTTTCTTTGATCAGTTTACGAAGATTGATCAGGGCGTACCGCATCCTTCCCAGGGCTGTATTGATACTTACACCGGTCTGATCTGCAATCTCCTTGAAGCTCAACTCACCGTAGTGTCTGAGCAGTACAACTTCACGCTGGTCGTCCGGAAGCTCATTGATCAGGGAGCGCAATTCCGCCTTGATCTGGCTGTGAACAATCATCTCTTCGATGTTTTTTTCAGAAAATTTCCTGCTGTTTAAAAGATCTACATCCGAATCGTCATTGGAAATGGAATTCATCTGTTTCTCTTTCCTGAAGTGGTCAATAATCAGGTTGTGGGCAATACGGATTACCCACGACAGAAATCTGCCGTTATCCTTGTATTTTCCTCCCCTGAGGGACTGAATTACCTTAATAAAAGTTTCCTGAAAGAGATCTTCAGCAAGTTGTTGATTCTTAATTGTTAGCAAAATATACGTATACACCTTGCTGCGGTGCCGGCTAACTAACGTTTCAATGGCTGACTGATCACCTTTGATATATGCTTGAACCAAATCCTGGTCGTTCAATTCGCTTTTTTTCAAAACTCTCGTTCCTGTTGGTTAAGCGTAGAGGTGTTCTATAGGCAGGTTGTTTTTTTTAGATTTATCTAATGCTGCAAGTAAACAAAAATAATTGTTATAACAAAATGTAGTATTTTTAATGCAAATTTTATGCCAGCTATTAACGACCAGGAAATACATATTAAAGGGGCCAGGGTTCACAACCTGAAGAACGTGGAAATCAAGATCCCGCGTGATCAGATGGTGGTCGTCACAGGACTCTCAGGATCGGGAAAATCCTCTCTTGCTTTCGATACCCTTTACGCGGAGGGGCAGAGGCGTTATGTGGAGAGTCTTTCAGCCTACGCAAGGCAGTTCCTTGGCCGGATCGATAAGCCTGACGTGGACTTCATACATGGCATACCCCCGGCAGTGGCCCTGGAACAGCGGGTCAATACCAGGAATCCCCGGTCAACTGTGGGGACCTCAACCGAGATCTATGACTATATCAAGCTGTTGTTTGCCAGGGTTGGACGAACTTATTCACCTGTTTCGGGAAAAGAGGTGAAAAGACATACGGTATCTGATGTGGTAGATTATATTGTGGCACAGGAACCCGGAAAAAGGCTGGTGATTCTCTCCACCGTATGTCTGCAGTCGGACCGGGAGACAGATTACCAGCTTGATATTTATGCCGGTCAGGGGATGACACGCGCGATGGTCAACAATGAGATTGTTTTACTGGATGCCTTGAAGGGAGAAAAACCTTTGGTAAAAAATCCGATTCTGAACCTGGTTGTGGACAGGATCGAGGTGGTTGGGGATGAGGATTCAATCTCCAGGTTTGGCGATTCAGCACAGACCGCTTTGCAGATCGGTCATGGACACTGCATGGTCTGGGATCCTGAAACAGGTGGAATGGAAGAGTTTTCCACCCGCTTTGAAGCCGACGGGATTGAATTTGATGAGCCTTCTGAACATCTTTTCAGTTTTAACAATCCACTTGGCGCCTGCCCGGTTTGTGAGGGATACGGCAAGGTTATGGGAATTGATGAAGACCTTGTAATCCCAAACAAGCGTCTCTCTGTCTACGATGATGCAGTTGTCTGCTGGAAGGGAGAGAAGATGCGAAAGTGGAAGGACCGCCTGGTCATGAATGCAGATAAGTTCGACTTCCCGATCCATGAACCCTATTTCAAACTTACCGACCGGCAGCGCATCCTTTTGTGGACGGGAAACCGTTATTTTAAGGGATTGAACAAGTTTTTTGATCATCTTGAAGCAAAGAAATACAAGATCCAGTACAGGGTCATGCTGTCCAGGTACAGGGGAAAAACCGTCTGCCCCGAATGCCTTGGGAGCCGGCTAAGGAAAGAAGCAGGGTACGTCCGGGTGGGAGGCAGGAGCATCAGTGAATTGGTTCAGCTGCCCATTGTTGACCTGGCGCATTTCTTCAGGAACCTGAAGCAGAGCAAAAAAGAGAAGGAGGTTTCGGGCCGCCTGTTGAAAGAGATCAATACCAGGATCAGCTTTATGACCAATGTGGGATTGGGTTACCTGACGATGAACCGCCTGTCCTCCACCCTTTCAGGGGGGGAAAGCCAGCGTATCAACCTGGCCACATCTCTGGGAAGCAGTTTGGTGGGTTCGCTTTACATACTTGATGAACCCAGCATCGGTCTGCACTCCAGGGATACAGACCAGCTGATAACAGTGCTCAGGGAGCTTCAGCAGCTTGGCAATACGGTACTTATCGTTGAGCATGATGAGGAGATCATCCGGTCTGCGGATCATGTGATTGATATGGGGCCCATGGCAGGCCGTCATGGAGGTGAAGTGGTTTTCCAGGGGGATCACCAGGCATTGCTAAAGGATAAGGAGAGCCTGACAGCCAGGTATATGAACGGACTGGAAATAATACCGGTACCCGTTAGCCGCCGAAAATGGAGCAACTACCTGAAGGTGACAGGGGCCAGGGAGAACAACCTGAAGGGGATCGATGTGAAGTTTCCTTTGAATGTATTCACGGTGGTGACCGGGGTCAGCGGATCCGGGAAGTCCAGCCTGATCAGTTCCGTGCTCTTTCCGGCCCTCAATAAGAAACTCAGTGGAGCAGGGGAGAAGCCCGGCAAGCATGATCAACTGGAGGGGGATCTTCATCTGGTAGACCGGGTGGAGTTTGTGGATCAGAATCCCATCGGCAAATCATCCCGTTCCAACCCGGTTACCTACCTGAAGGCGTTTGATGAAATCAGGAAGCTGTTTGCCACCCAGCAGGCTTCAGCGATCCATGGCTATAACGCATCTCATTTCTCCTTTAACATAGATGGTGGCAGATGTGATGAATGCCAGGGGGAGGGGGAGATCAAAGTGGAGATGCAGTTCATGGCCGATGTCAGGCTAATCTGCGAAAGCTGCCAGGGAAAGCGTTACAAGGATGAGATCCTTCAGGTGGAATACCGGAACAGGAACATCTTTGATGTGCTGGAGATGACTGTCGATGAAGCACTGGAGTTTTTTAGAGGTGTTCCCGGCTCTACAGAAAAGCGGATTGTGAAGAAACTGATGCCACTGCAACAGGTGGGCCTGGGGTATGTGAAACTTGGTCAGTCATCCAGCACACTAAGCGGTGGTGAGAGCCAGCGCATTAAACTTGCCTATTTTCTGAGCAAGGAGTCAGATCAGGAAAGGGTACTGTTCATCTTCGATGAGCCTACTACAGGACTGCACATGCACGACATCTCCCTTTTGTTGAAGTCTTTTGAAGCCCTGCTGGAGAAAGGCCATACAGTACTGGTGATTGAGCATAACCTGGAGGTGATCAAATGTGCTGACTGGATCATTGACCTGGGCCCTGAGGGAGGTGACAACGGTGGACAGATCGTATATGAGGGCATTCCCGAAGAGGTGCCGTCGCAGGAATCCCACACAGGCCATTACCTGCAGCAAAAACTCAATATAAGTACTTAGTACTCAGTGCCCAGTACTCAGTATGTCTCGTCCTGTCTGTTTTTTTTAGAAAAAATAATATACCGCCAACAATCCCCTCAGATTGTTTGCTTTTATGGTCTGGTCAGGGATGTAAAACAGGTTATAGTTTTCACCGTAGGCTGCGGAGGTATATTCCATTTCAAGGGCAAGCCTCACCTTGCCGGCATTGTAAATAACCCTGGGGGAGATCCGGAACAGTGAGCGGATATTGGTTGCAAGTCCGTATACTGGAAGCAATTCACTGGCTCTTTCCTCTTTGGATCCATTGTTCATGGTCAGACCTCCGAAGACACCCACCTGGGGATTGCCGTTGGTATGTACTTCTCCCCAAAAGGTCATGCTCTTCAAGGGCGAATAGGCGGCCAAGCCGGTCACGGGATCCAATACTTCGGTGATGACAAAGCCACTGATAGCCAGCAGGTCTGATATATTTTCCCCGTATCGGAGCTGTAGTTTGGCAGTAACCGGTTTGGTGGTCAGTTTGGCGAAGGCCATGGCGGTCAGTCCACCCACCTTCTCGTTTACTTTATAAGTTTCTCCCATGGCGTTTGTTGAGGAGAGCCGTGGAACCAGTGTCTTGTATGCCAAGCCCAGACCGGTTATCAGTCCGGTTCCCGATTCACTGCTGAATCCATACTGGGCCTGAAGGTGCATATCGGGGATGGCTGAATTCCTTAAATATTGTGAACCGGCGCCAACCGGGCCATAGCTGGAATAATCCCTTTGGGAGAGTGCCGCAGCGGTAATTTTCAGTCCGCCTGTATTGAATGATACCCTGATCTGCGGATTTCTGGCAAAGGACTGCAGTGGTGTACCTGTATTGAATGAAACGGTTCCAGGGAAACAATCGGTCACAAACAGGGGATTCCAGAACTGTCCTGCCAGAACCTCCATATGTGTCCAGGTCAGTTTCACAAAGGCGTGCCTGAGCCTGAACAGATTAATGTTGTCATTGCTCTGAGCGAAAAAGTCTCCCTCAATAAGTCCTGATGTTTTTGCCCCCAAAGCGTCCGGGCCGCTGATGGCCAGGCTTAGCCTGGACTGCAGGGCCAGCATGTTGAAATTGGCGCCGGCATTGATATCTTCCCCGTTTTCATCCTGGTTCACTGCAGCTGGCCATAGCAGGAAATGCCCCTCGCGGGCAGCAACAGTTTGTCTTGAGTCATAGAAGAAATCATTCTTGACAAATCCCGAGATTTTCACTCCGAATTTCTTCTCCTCTTCTTCCTGTGCCCAGAGTCCCTGGACAATCAGGATCAGGAGGAATGCAATGGTTATTCGTTTCATTTGTGATTGGGTTTTAGTATTATATTCCTTTTTCCGGCGGAAAGATCTTCTGCAGGATATTCCTCTTTTTTAGGGGTTTGTTCAGTATTCTGTTCAGGTTGTTTTCTGCTTCCAGGTTCCTGTCCCAGAGAGCAATGGCTTTTTCATACTGGCCTACGGCCTCCATATGGTTTCCCTGGAGCCTGTAAATCACGCCCAGGTTGGTATGGCAAACCGATAATCTCCGGTCATTCTCCCTGAGTGCAGATTCAATTTCCCTGACACGGTTCGAAACGATCCTTTCCACCATGGAAGGGTCGTCAGGATTCAAACCATCCACAAAGCCTGGTTCCAGGGTCTCTCTGATCTCTTCCCCGGAAAGTCCTTGGTATATCAAAGGCCATGTTTCATAGATTTGAATGGCGTTTAAAGCATGATTCAGCGCCATATGTACTATGGAATCGGGCAGCAGTTCGTGAAATGGATTTCTCTCCCGGGGAATGCTGTCCCCATATAATGCCAGGGTGAGAAAGGCGGCAGCCCTGTTGTTCTCAACAACCCCTACTTCAAAGGATTGGCTGTAATGGGCTGTTTGCCGGTAGATATCCTCTATGCTGTCCAGGAGGAGAAAGATCCCGGGGAAGTCACCTGCCCTGGCAAACTGATCATAATGGGAATATAGCTCCCGGGCATGCAACACCCTTGGATCAACGGACCTGTTTTTATTTCCGTAATAAGATCTTGCAATAAGGACCCCGGTGATCACAATGGCTACCATCACCAGGATCAGGGTCCTTATGGAATGTGTACGGGTACCTTCCATCAACTATGAACCTGTTCAACCAGAAATTTCCTGATTTCAAGGGGAGTCTCCTTGGTAAACCTGGACACAACGATATGAACAATGATAGCCAGGGGTGCACCAATCCATGCGAAGTACCACGCTTCCAGCCAATAGCTGATGAAATGATGGGCAGGGAGTGTGACACCTGATTTTCCGGCAATGAAATAGGTAATGGCAATGATGGAAACCAGCCCACCCGTGATCAAACCTGCTGTGGCGCCGGCACGGTTGGAACCACTCCACCATATCCCAAGCAGGAAAAGCGGGAATATGGTACAACCGGCCAGTGAGAAGGCTACTGCAACGAGCTGACCGATGAGGGCGAAGTTCTTCAATGCAATGAGTGTTACAATGATGGCCATCAGGATGGTAGCGAGCCTGGCGTACAGAAGCTGGCTTTTGGGGCTTGCATCCGGTTTGATCACCTTCACATACAGGTCATGTGCAAATGCGGATGAGCCTGCGACCAGGAGTCCTGAAACAGTCGAAAATGCCGCAGATACACCACCGGCTGCCAGGAATCCGACAATCAGCGGGTGGATATTCCCCAACTGGGCAGTGTACACCACAATGGCATCCTTGGCCAGTGTTCCTACTTCCGGGTGAGACGAAAGGATTTTTCCGAAGGCTGCATAAGCCGGTGCACTCCAGTAGAGAATGCAAATGAAAAAAAGGCCCCAGACCACAGACCATCTGGCATCCCTTGCCTTGGGGACCACGTAGAACCTCTGGATCACATGGGGCAGTCCTGCGGTACCAATCATCAAAGAGAAGGCAATGGCCATCCACTGGAAAAAGGTTTTTCCGGTGGGGGGGTCCCATGGCATGGCAAACTCAGGCACAGGGACCACGGCAAAGTTATGGCCCAGGGAATTAAAAAGTTGTGCGCTTTCCTTCACCGGAAGTCCGCTGATGGCATCAGAGACTACCGAACCGTAACCGATCTGGGGAAGTAGCCAGAAATAGTCAAATTTTGCGGTTAGTATAAACAGGGGAAGGAGAAAGGAGATGATGATGATCACGTACTGGATCTGCATGTTCTTTGTCACCCCGAGCATGCCTGAGATCAATGTATAGCTAAGGACCACCGCCCCTCCAATGATTACTGCCAGGCCATAATCGATACCCAGAATCCATTTAAACATAAGACCAATCCCCCCGAACTGGCCTACACAGTATGATATTGAAATCAGGATGGCTATAATGGCACCCACGGCACGGAGTCCTTTGGAGTAATAGCGGTCACCAATAAAATCCGCTGCAGTGTACTTACCGTATTTCCTTATCTGGCCTGCCATCAGTATAAGCAGAAGCACATAGCCACCGGTCCAGCCGACCACATAGGCCAGCCCGTGGTATCCCGAACCATACATCAGGGCAGCCATTCCAAGAAAGGATGCAGCGCTCATCCAGTTGGATGCGATGGCCATTCCCGATCCCACTTTGGAGATACCCCTTCCGGCAGCATAAAAATCGGTGGTGTCTTTTGCTCTGAATACGATTCCGACCAACACGAACAGGATCAGAATGGTGATCAGGATAATGGCTGGCCCGACTTTGAATCCGCCTTCCAGTTGGGTGGCGGCTGTAGCGGCGTGAAGCAAGGAGGAAGAAGAGAGCAGAAGGATAGGTATAATAATTTTTTTCATGGTCTTTGTCTTTGGAATGATGATGGAAAGAATTGATTAATCTTCTATGCCGTATTTCTTGTTGAACATGTCGGTCCGGACACAATACAACCAGCAAAGTCCCACAAACAGGATGAGCAGGAATACAGCTGTATAGAAATAATGAAAAGGAAAACCAAGAAACTTGGTATCCGTGAGCACGGATTGGTTGTGGATCAGATAAAAATTCATGGATTCCACAAACAATTTCCTGTTTTCATCATCAAAAGATCCCATGAGTGAGGTTTTTACCTCCAGCGGAGCGATCTTCACCCTGACATCATTGGATGGCAGGTGATAGAGATCTCCCAGAAGGGGCATGAGCTTGTTCTTCTTGCTCACATAGGTTTCATCGGTAACCATCGTGACGGTTTCCGCAGTAGCCTCAAAATCTGTCAGCAAAGTTACCAACTCAATCTTCTGGGTGCTGTCGGCCAGTTCCCAGGCGAACCAGCTAACAGCATTGTCAAGGGCTTCACGATGTGCAGGCTGGATGGCAACCTTGCCCAGGACGGACAACGCAGCCTGGGCCGATTTTTGCAAATCCAGGGCTTCGGGAAACCCTGACTGGATATTATTCCAGCTCTGTTCGTACAGCGAATACACGGGCTCAGGTGTTGGTTTTTCCATGATTTTCAAAAGGATCTGAAAACCAAAGATGGCTACTGCCCAAATGAGAACAAACTGGACAACCATGTTCCTGTTATGCCTTGCACTTTCGGTGGAGGGTTTAAAAAAACTGAAATGATACTGATTTTGATTCTGATTCTGATTCTGATCGGGGTCCATTGGGGTGGGTAGTATTAAGTTAGCATGGTTAAATATAGAAATATAAAGGTTGTCCGCAAGTGCAGGACAACCTTCTGATGTTTAATTATACACGTTCTTTAAAATGCCCTTAACTAATCATCTTTTGAACCAAACATAATGGCAACACATCCCTCTTCCGGCTCAGTCAGATTGCTATCGGGAGCAATGACTTTCACCATGATCTTCAATTGCTGGCTGGATTCAAGCCTGAAATCCCATTTCCATTCATAGTCGTTCAGACTGTTGTCGTAAAGGACTTTTCCGTTTCTTGTGTCGATGACCTTGAATTCGATGGTGGACAAGTTGGGTGCACCACAAACCCCGATCCTGTAATCCCTGTTGGAATAGAAGGTTTTGTAAAGCTCGGCTTCTTCTCCTTCTATAAGTAAGGCAGCATGATAATTTCCGTCATGCTGGTAAGGGTCCAGCCCTGCTTTGCAGGTATTCTTGGCGAACTGTTTGCACTGTGCATTCAGGGCTGCAGGTAAAACGAACAAGCAAGCTATTATGGAAATATAGAGAATGCCTTTCTTAGTCATGGTGCATGAATTAAGAGTTCAGGATTTAGAAATCGGTGGACGCAATCATTACAGACACACAGCCCTCTTCAGGTGTTGTGGTATTCTCATTGGAGACCGGAACAGATACAACAATCCTTAACTGCCGGCTTGATTCAAGTTTCACATCCCATTTCCACTCAAAATTGTGTTCACTGTTATCATAAAGCACTTTGTAATTGTCTTTGACATCTTGTATTGTGAAATGAATGGCTGAAAGATTACTAGAACCACACACACCTATCCTGTAATTCACATCGGCATGGAGAACACGGTACATATCTGCTTCCTCACCCTCCACCAAAAGGGCGGCAGCATCATAATTACCATCGTGCTGATAAGGATCAAGCCCGGGTTTACAGGTATTCTTGGCGAATTGTTTGCATTGTGCATTCAAAGCTACAGGCAGAGAAAGCATACCCACAAACAGGTATAATAATAGAATGCCCTTTTTTGTCATGGTGAAATGGATTTAAGAAATATAGGTACTACGGATCTCTGCAACTTTCGTTTTCAGTTCAATGAATACATCCCTGGTAATCTTAATGGATGATTCTGATTTCAGTGTAGTCACATTGGTATCCGGATCTTCAACAGCGGTAACCTCTCCCTGTTCGATGGTAATTTTATTAAAAATTTCTTTCAGGGCTTTCACATCCTCAAGTACTGCCATGGCATCCGTATCTTCAGACGACTGCATCAGGAGGTTGACCATGATATCAAGGGAAAGTTTCTGATCCACAATGCGCTCGACCAGTTTATTCCCTTTTAATTCATGTTCATCAACCAGGCTTGTTGCAATATAGAGACCTTCCATCCAGCCTCCGACAAGGATTACCGAGGCAGTTGCTTCCAGGCCGTTCTCCTTGAGGAAGGAGCTTGAATTCATCAGTGTTTCCGAGATGACGTCGATGACTGCATCCCGGTTGTTGATGTTCTCTTCCAGGAATTTAATGGTCTCCTCGCTGATAGCATCCAGTATATTCAGGCCGTCTGCCATCTCTTTGGCTGCTGCAATATAGTCCAGTGTGGCCTGGGTCTGGTCAAACAGACTGGCATAACTCAGGTCAGTAGAGTAAACCCCCAGGTTCAAGGCTTTGCTTTTTGAGGTGATGTACATGGAGGTATTTCCAGTGGGATTCAGGAGCTCTTCGTTGTATTCGGCACCTGCATTTTTGATCAGCATTGCTGTTTCAAGGGGAGAGGGAAGCGAATAGAAAATCCGTTTTGCGGTATTCAGTTGCTCCTGGGTCTCCGCATCCAGGGCGCCGGAGGCTTTAAATTCCCCCGATCCTTCACCTCCTGCCTTTGGTCCACGGTTGCAGCCTGCTAAAAAAAGGCCGAGAGAAACGAAAAGAAGAAGGAAGAATTTACCGGATAAAATCAAGTTTCGGTTCATAGGTAAACTATTTTATGCACTGGTTAATTGGATCAAAGTAAAAATAATACTTTTTTTTTATTTAAAAAGTGTAAATCTTTCGGTCATTAAAGGTTCAAATTGAGGGTCCAAATCATCTGTCCAACCGATCATATATTGGGTGTATTCGCCTATCTCTAAGTCTTTTAACGGCCTTGCATAGACATCAGACATGATGTCATCGGGGAAAGTCTGTTCGGCAAACCGGATATTCCGTTTGCTTCTGCGAAAGTAGGATTCATGAAGATCGGCAGCTCCGTAGAGGTGGAGAATGCTGTGAGCGATTTCTGAAGGGTACTTGTAGCTGACCACTGCAAACTCCACGTCTTCGTTTTGTAAGGTATTTACTGCCAGGGATATATCGGATCTGTAATAGTTATTTACCAAAAACAACAAGGCCACACTCTCCACCTGGTACTCATCTCTCATATAGGCCATCAACCGTTCTTTGTTTACAGGCGGTTTCTGAGCAGGGATACCGTCTTTCTCCTTCATATAGAGTGATTCCCCTATTTTCTTTGATATGTTATCTCCCCACCGGCTCAGCGCCTTCATCCCCTCAACCAGATTCAGCTCTTCTATGGTCTCATTCACACTTTTCCTGGGAAGATTCCGCTCAATGGTAGCAAACTGGTCACCGATATAGTAATCTGTCTTGATCTTCAGGGGTATTTGATGCAACATGGCTTGTTTTTCAAGCCAACGGGACGTTACCTGGATGGAATCGATGGTTGTCAGAATATCAAACTCGGTCCAGGGTGAGGTTGATCTGGTGTCTACAAAAACAAAATAGAGAAGGACATCATTTTTCAGGTCCTTGCATACATTGTTGTGTCTTCCGGTTCTGAAATCGATGGAAGGAGTTGAAGCAGACGTCCCTGCAATAAAAATGATAAACAACAATATATTTGTAGTGATACTCCGCATTACAGCTTGTTTACAACACTGAGTAAATGTACAAAAAAGGGATGCTATTTTTTTCTTTTCTTATCAACGTAGTTGCAGAGGTGGTTGATCCCGCAACTGTCGCAGGCCGGGTTCCGGGCGGTGCATACATATCTGCCGTGAAGGATGAGCCAGTGATGGGCCAGTGGAATTTTTGTTTCAGGGATGTACTTTACGAGTTGCATCTCTGTTTCATAAGGACTCTTTGCTCCGGTAGTCAGACCGATTCTTGCAGCTACCCTGAAAACATGGGTATCCACAGCCATGGCCGGCTGATTGAATGCAACTGAAAGGATTACATTGGCAGTTTTCCGGCCAACTCCCGGGAGCTGCTGAAGCTCTTCCATGGTATGTGGCACAACACCTTGGAACTTCTCCACTAGCATGCGGGCCATCCCGGTCAGATGTTTTGCTTTGTTGTTGGGGTAGGAGCAGCTTTTAATCATCTCGAAGACCAGCTCCGGTTTAGCTTCAGCAAGTGCAAACACATCAGGAAAACGATCATAGAAGCCTGGAGTGATGAGGTTGACACGTTTGTCCGTACATTGGGCAGAGAGGATCACTGCCACCATAAGCTCGTATGGATTTGAGTAATCCAGCTCTGTTTCAGCAACCGGCATGGCTTCTGAGAAATAGGCGATGACTTTTTCGAAAAGCTCCTTCTTTTTCATGCCGGCAATATTAACAAAAGATAATTATTTTTCCGGGTATCTTTCAAATCGTAATGATACTTGCTTTTCTGGTAATAATTATATATTTTTACCACCTGAATCATAGAAAATGGTCCATTATAACAGTGTATATTACTTCTATTTTTTTACCGGTATATAACGGGTCGGGATTGATTTACACATTTGGTACCCGGCTTTGGTCGGGTTTTTTGTTTTACAGACATGATAAAAACAATTGCAATACAGGGTGGATACGGGGCATTTCATGAAATTGCAGCACACCATTATTTTGAAAACGAAGAGATTGAGATCCTTCCCAGGAACACGTTCAGGGACATGGTATCTTCCCTGAAGAACAGGAAATCCGATTTTGGCATCATGGCCATTGAGAACTCTCTAGCCGGGAGCATCATACCCAACTACAATCTGATCATCAATACCCGCATGCATATCATCGGGGAGATCTACCTGAGGATCAATCAGAATCTGGTTGCCATGCCCGGAGTAACTATCGGTGAGCTGAAGGAGGTGTATTCCCATCCCATGGCGATCCTCCAGTGCCAGGACTTTTTTGATCAATATCCTGATATCAGGCTGATTGAGAGTATGGATACTGCCATGAGCGCAGAAGAGATTGCCGTTAAAAAACTAATGGATACCGGAGCTATTTCAAGCAGGCTGGCCGCTGATAAATACGGGCTTTCCATTCTGGCTGAAAGCATTGAGACCAATAAAATGAACTACACGCGATTCCTGATCCTGGCCGAAAACGGATGCACCATTCCACCGGAAGAGGTAAACAAGGCTTCCATCCATTTTACGGTGGCTCACAAATTCGGATCATTGTCAAAGATCCTCTCCATCCTCTCTTATTACGAGATTAACCTGGCCAAAATCCAGTCCATGCCCATCCCGGGAAAGGACTGGGAGTACATGTTTTATGTGGATGTGGAGATCAATGATTATACTATGTATAAGAAATCCCTGGATGCCATTTCGCCCTTTACACCGTCTCTTGGAATACTGGGTGAGTATAAAAAAGGTAAATCTGAAATTGAATAAGCTGGTGATATGGTAGTTGATATTGAATTGGAACCGCTGACTTTTGATGGCAATATTTTCTCAAAACCCATTTTTATAGCAGGACCCTGCAGCGCTGAAACAGAGCAACAGGTTATGAATACGGCTATTCCTCTTGCAGAAATGGGGATCAGAATCTTCAGGGCCGGAATTTGGAAACCCCGTACCAGACCCAATGCTTTTGAGGGAGTAGGTTCGGTAGGGCTCAAATGGCTGCAGCGGGTTAAAAAGGAGACCGGGATGCTGGTCGCCACAGAGGTGGCCAATGTGAAACATGTGTACGAAGCGCTTAAATATGGAGTGGATATTATTTGGATTGGTGCCCGGACTTCCGCCAATCCGTTTGCCGTCCAGGATATAGCCGACAGCCTCAGGGGAGTCCATATTCCCGTGATGATAAAGAATCCAGTCAATCCGGATGTGGACCTGTGGATCGGGGCCATTGAGCGGATAAGCAATGCGGGTATCAAACAGATGGCTGCCATTCACCGCGGTTTTTCCAGTTACGATAAAACCCTTTACAGGAATATTCCCCAGTGGCAGGTTCCCATTGAATTGCGGAGAAGGATCCCCAATATGCCCATCATCACCGACCCCAGCCACATTTGCGGAAACAGGGAGTTTCTGCTGGATATCTCACAGAAGGCCATGGACCTGAATTTCGACGGACTGATCATTGAGACCCACTGTAATCCCGATAAAGCGCTTAGCGATGCCAGTCAGCAGGTGACTCCTGATGGTTTAAAGGAGATTATCAACCGCCTGGTGCTCAGGGATCCGGATGTGAATGAAGAACTGATGCTGACCCTTGCCGAATTACGGGACCAGATCGATAAACTTGATGACCGGATTATCAATCTACTGGAAGAGAGAATGAATGTGTCTGAAAGGATCGGTGAACATAAGAAGATCAATAACATTACCATCCTGCAAACCAAACGGTGGGATGATATGTTAAAAAACCGGTTGCGGCTGGGTGTCAAAAAAGGTCTTAGCGAAGAATTTGTCATCAAGCTGTTCAGGTCCATCCACCAGGAATCCATTAATCACCAGACCAGTGTCATGAACAAAAAATAAGCCCCGACGATGATCACCCTCTCTACACCTACAGGAAAAACATCAATTGAAGTTGGAGAAGGCCTTTCGGAAGGTTTGGGCAAACTCAGTCCGAAACCCGTTCTTTTGGTGGATGAACATGTGCTCAGCCACCACCATGATATTTTCAGTCCTTTTACCTGTCTCCCGGTTCCTTCCGGAGAGCAATACAAAACCCTGCTTACGGTGGAACATCTCTATCGTGAACTCTTGCGTATCGAAGCTGACCGCTCTTCACTTATTGTGGGAGTGGGTGGAGGCCTGGCTACCGATGTGGCCGGATTTGTGGCATCTACTTACCTCAGGGAGGTCCGGTTCGGATTCATTTCCACGACACTTCTTGGACAGGTTGATGCAAGCATTGGTGGTAAAAACGGGGTCAATCTGGATGGATATAAAAACATGGTAGGTACCATCAGGCAGCCCGAATTTGTATGGTGTGACCTGTCCCTGTTGTCAACGCTGGCAAGGAAAGAGTACATATCCGGGATTGCAGAAGTGATCAAGGTTGGGGCCATCATGGAAAGGGAGTTTTTGAAATACCTCGGTGGTCATATGGATGGATTGCTGGCCCTGGACCTCCCGGTTTTGAAGGAGGTGGTTACCAGATCAGTAATGGCCAAAGTGAAGATCGTGGAGAAGGATGAAAAAGAGGCGGGCCGGAGACGCTTGTTGAATTTCGGCCATACCTTCGGTCATGCCATTGAGCGCGACCAGAAACTACTTCATGGTTATGCGGTTTCGCTTGGCATGGTCATGGCTGCAAAATTATCAGTAAAGCTTGGGATGCTGGGAGAAAAAGATGCCATTCTGTTGGAGGAGCTGTTATCCGCTGCCGGTTTGCCGGTTCAAATGGCCCTCGATCCTGCGGAACTCTTCTCCAACCTGAGGAAGGATAAGAAAAAGAGTGGGGAGGCCATTCAGTTTATATTGCTGGAGGGACTTGGAAATGCAGTGGTCCGCGCCATACCGCTCCATGAATTAAAATCCATGTTGCATGATCTGTGTTAGCATAAGTGAACCCGGTCAGATCAGGCCCCTGGTACAAGCAGGTGCAGAACTCATCGAACTGAGGCTGGACCTGCTCCGGATCAGTCCGGCCGTTATATTTAACCAACTGCCCGGGGATATAAGAACAGTAGTGACCTGCCGTCCGGGGGAATACACTGATAAAGAGCGGATCAGACTGCTCAGGGAATCCGTGGAACTGGGTGCCAGCTATGTGGACCTTGAACTGGAGGCATCCGCTAGTTATGCTGACCAGGTGATCAGTTCGACCACCGATCATGCATGTGATGTTATCTTCTCGTACCACAACTTCGAGGCTACTCCGGGCAAGGATGAATTGAAACACCTCCTTGAACGCTGCTTCCAAAGGGGTGGGGATGTGGCAAAAATTACCACAACAGTGAACAACCGGACAGATATTTTCAATCTGTTATCGCTCTATGAGCTGCCGGGACGAAAGGTGGTCCTGGGTATGGGTGATGCAGGAAGGATCACCCGGGTGATAGGCCCTTACCTGGGGGCTGAGTTTACCTTTGCTTCACCCGGTTCCGGATATGAGACAGCACCCGGCCAAATCAACGCAGCACAATTACAAGCCATCTACAAAGTGATAGACCAATCATGAATACCTTCGGTAAATTATTTAAAATCAGTATTTTCGGTGAATCCCATGGCGAATCGGTGGGTATTGTGATCGATGGGTGCCCGGCCGGAATACCACTGACCCACAGTGATTTCAATGAGGATTTCTCACGGCGAAAAAGCGGTGCCAGCGGCACCACTCCCAGGCGGGAGCCAGACAATCCACTGATCATGAGTGGTGTTTTCAATGAACGGACAACCGGTGCACCGGTGATGATCATGTTTGAAAATACAAACACCCGGTCTGGCGACTACAGCAAGCTGATTGAGACACCCAGGCCGGGACATGCTGATTTCACTGCGCAGCTGAAATTCGGGGGATACCAGGATTATCGCGGTGGCGGTCACTTCTCGGGCCGGCTCACCCTGGGGCTGGTCGCTGCAGGGGTCATTGCTAAAAAAATCATCGATCCGGTCCGCGTGGATGCCATGCTCATTGAAGCCGGAGGCAGCAGTGATATTGAAGCGGCCGTTGACCGTGCCGTTGAATCCATGGATTCCATTGGCGGAATTGTGGAGTGTACCGTTAAGGAGGTACCGGTTGGACTGGGAGAACCCTTTTTTGATTCGGTGGAGGCATTGCTCAGCCATATGGTCTTCAGCATCCCTGCTATCAAGGGCATTGAATTTGGCTCGGGTTTTGGAGCCGCAAAAATGACCGGAGCAACGCACAATGACAACATTATTTCAGCCTTGGGTGCTACCGAGACCAACCACGCCGGAGGGATCAACGGTGGAATTACCAATGGCAATGAGATCGTGTTCCGCGTGGCAGTAAAACCCACATCCAGTACCCATCAGGTGCAGCGGACCATGAATATGAAATCGGGTCAGATGGAGGATCTGGCGGTGGAAGGAAGGCATGATACATGCATTGCACTGCGGGTTCCGGTTGTGGTGGAAGCGGCCACGTCCATTGTTGTTGCCGATCTCATGATGCAGGCACAAAAGATCAACAGAATTTACACAATTAAACAAGAATAAACATTATGCGCATTGCAGTTATCGGAGCCGGGAATATGGGCTCATGGCTGGTTGAATCCCTTTGTCTTGATTATGAAGTGGGGGTTTATGATACCGACCGTAGCAAATTGAAATACTTTTTCAACTCCAGAAAATTTCTCTACTATGAAGAGATTCTTGATTTTACCCCCGACCTGCTGATCAATGCAGTGAGCCTGGATAAGACCATATCCCTGTTCGATGAGATCATTTCCTACCTGCCGGAGAACTGCATTGTTGCAGATATTACATCGGTGAAGAACGGGCTGGCGGAATACTATGAAAAACTGGGCAGGCGGTTTGTATCCACCCACCCCATGTTTGGTCCTACTTTTGGGAATGTGAAAGACCTGAAGAACGAAAATGCGATCATTATCAGCGAATCGGACGAGGAGGGGAAGGAGTTCTTCAGGAAATTCTACAGCAGCCTGAAGATCAAGATCCACGAGTATACATTCCAGGAACACGATAAGACCATCGCTTACTCTCTCTCCATCCCTTTCTCTTCCACCTTGATTTTTGCTGCAGTGATGAAGGAACAGGAAGCGCCCGGAACCACTTTTAAGAAGCACTACAGCATTGCCGAAGGGTTGCTTTCGGAGGATGACTACCTGCTTTCCGAGATACTGCTGAGCCCCCACAGTCTGGAACAGGTGGAGCGGATCAATGAACAGTTGGAAGCACTGATCGGGATGATCAAATCCAGGGATAAAGAGCAGCTAAAGGTTTTTTTCGGTAACCTGCGGACCAACATCGGACTGAAGGCGTAGCATCAATACCCGCCTGGTCCGGTCGGTAATCCGGAAGCGGTTGTCAATCCGGTAGCCCATGATCCATACTATTTTCCTGCCGGTGGCCAGGATCCATGTACGTTCTTTTTCAGGAACAGGGACTTTTTCATCCACAAAAAAATCACTCAACTTCTTGATCCGGTCCATCCCCAGGGGAAAAAAATAGTCTCCGTGCAGCCAATGTCTGATGGTGAGCGGGAACTGGATCTCATCATAATCCAGGCAGGCCGTGAACAATTCCCTGGGAATTGCATCAAGCTCATTTCGCGAAATCAATTCCACATCCATGGAGAAGGGCAGAGATGACATTCTTTCCGGGGTGTCCAGGTAATATCTTTCGAAAGTTACAGGTCTTGTTTCCACCAGGATTAACCTGTCCCGGTCTTTATAAAGCTGGTGAGTGGGGGATATGGACCGCCGCCCCGGATCTGAATCCAGGATCTGACCAATTCCTTCGCACTGGGCCCTGGTAAATCCGAATGGGAAGAACAATTCATGCATCCAGGTTTGAAAAGGTGTGAGACGTTTTAATTTGTGAATATTTACCAGAATCCGGTCCTCTTTTTCTTCGAAGACCTCTTCACGGACCTGTTCAGTAGCCTGCTTTACCACCGAATTCACCTCGGCAAACCTTTTCATATTGGCCGCCATGGTTTCGATAAAACCAGGATTGATCTTTTCCAGGTTTGGGATCACATCATGACGGATCTTGTTCCGCTGGTATTTGATTTCCCTGTTGCTGGCATCCTCCCTGAAAGAGAGTTGTTTCGAACGGGCAAATTTCTCAATCTCTCTTCGAGGGGCAAACAGAACAGGCCTGATGATCCTCCCGTTCTTGGACGGAATCCCTGTGAGACCCCGGATTCCGGTCCCCCGCGCCAGGTTCAGAAAACAGGTTTCCACAGAATCATTCAGGTTGTGTGCTGTGGCGATATGATCACAGGCGTGCTGGTCGGCAAGTTCCTCAAACCATGCATACCGGAGCTCCCGGGCCGCCATCTGAACCGAGATCCCCTTCTCTTTCACCACTTTGTCAACATCAAACTTTTTCACATACACAGGCATCTCCAGGCTGTCGGCAAGGGTCCGGACAAACGTTTCATCCGCATCCGACTCCGCCCCCCGAAGCTGGAAATTGCAATGGGCAATGGCACAATCATATCCACCCGCAGCAAACAGGTGGGCCATTACCACCGAATCCACCCCCCCGCTCACCGTTAGCAGGACCCGCTCCCCGAATCCGAAAAATCCCTGCTCCTCGATGTACCTTTGAAAGTCAGCCTGCATAAAAAGCAAGTTAAGAAAAAAGGGAGACTCGGCGAATCTCCCTTTTTTCAGGCAAAAGGTGCAAGATCTTTTTCCTTTTACCTTGTTACTTGCTACTTGCTACTTAGATAAGAGGCAATGGAATCGTGGGTTTCCTTGAGAGCCCTGTCGCCTTTCTGCCAGTTGGCCGGACAAACCTCGCCGTGTTCCTCACTGTACTGGAGTGCGTCGATCAGGCGGATCGCCTCTTCTACACTTCTTCCCAGGGGCATGTCATTCACCAGCTGATGGCGCACCACACCCTCCTTGTCGATCAGAAAGAGTCCGCGGTATGCTTCCGGGACCCCGTTGAATGCGGCTTCTCCTTCTTCGGTATATTCCCATGATCCGGCCAGTACATCATAATTCTCGGAGATGGTCATGGAGGCATCGGCCACCAGGGGGTATTTCACACCTTTGATTCCGCCATCCTTCCGTTCGGTCTGAAGCCAGGCCCAATGTACGTTTTTTGCATCCACCGAGCAGCCGACCACTGCCACGTTACGGGTTTCGAATTCCTCCATCCTGTCCTGGAATGCAATGATTTCCGTGGGACAGACAAATGTGAAATCGGCCGGGTAGAAGAAAAAGAGTACGTACTTCTTCCCTCTATATTGATCCAGAGAAAATCCTTCAACGATTTCAACCCCGTTGACCACTGCATCCGCACTGAATGAGGGAGCTTTTTTTCCAACTAATACTGCCATTTTTAATGATTTTAATGATTTAACAAAAACATTAAACAACAGAAAATGCCAGTGGTTCATCCGGAACCTAAAATAGTTGCTATTAGAACTATAGTCCGACCAATTCCGGGCCCTGGTTGAATACAATGTCCACAGGGATGCTCAACTCCTGGAGCCTGTCCAGGTCACCCTGTAACTCTTCCCGTATGAATCCCATATCATCCACCAGCCTTTTGGCCAGGTTATAGTCGCCATCACCCTGGGTTGTCAGGATCAGTTCGGCCAGGTTATTCATGGCCTTTTGCATTTTCTCGAAATCGATCCTGTATGTGCCATTGGTTTCACTCCTGGAAAAAGCACCACTCTCCTGGAAATAGTAGAAACGGATCATGTTGGCTTTTCCATGGGAGCTGGCCACACCAAAGCGTATGCTCCTGAATATACTGGCCATGAAGGTGACATAGTTGTCCATCAGGTCTTTCTCTCCGAGCATGCCCATTTCCGTCATTTTGGTAATCAGGTAGAGGCTCAGGATATCGGCCTTTCCCTCTTCCAGTGCGCTGTACTGTTCCTTCAGAGCAGAACGGATGGTTCCTTTGCCATTGATGGTCTGGTTGACCCCCAGTCCGTGGGCCACTTCATGGAACATGACATTTTCAAAGAAGGCATCGAAGGTGATATGTTCACGTTGTGTTTCATCAATCAGCACATTGCTGATGGGGACCAGGATCTCCTCAAACTTGTAGCGGATGGAGTTCTTCAGCTGAAGTTTTCTGGATCCCTTGCTGGCATGGACCCTTTCGTCGTTGGGGAGGTTAATGGCAATGGTCTTGCTGCCTGCATTGCAGTCACCTGCGTAGTAGATCACATCATATGCCCCCAGATCCGAGGCACTTCCGGGCACTTCCGTTTTATATTCGGGAGGAACAGGAAGTGTAAGCTGCATCTTTGGAAGAACCGAAGCGATAAACGCCAGTTTCTCACTCCACTCGCTATCCTTGATCAGGATAAAAGATTCGTGTGCAGCTTTATAATTGTAAAGGGCATCTTCATAATTTTCAATGGGGCCAACCACAAAATCAATTTGGTTGTTTTTCATGTCCATCCAGGCCATATCTGAAGCCAGGTAGTCATCGGTCAGCAGCGCTTCGGCCCTGAGCTTCAGGTATTTTTTAAACTCCTTGTCTTCAGCTAGTTCGGCAGCCTGGTTCAGCAGATCAGCAGCTTCCCGGACCTGGCTTGCGTAGGCCACATGGTAAGGCACCACCTCAAGCAACCCTTCCTGATTGCGCCTGATCAGTGTATAGAGGCTGGTTTTTTCAGGATCCCCAAGTGCGTCAAACTCCTCGCTTGTCATGTCGGAAGGGTAATAACCCGAACCGGCAGGCTTGGGGCCGTAATCGGGCAGGAAAGGCAGGTTACCGTTGAGTCGTTCCCATGGACCATAGTTGATCTGAAAGAACCTGGCCACATCCTCATTGACCATAGACGCAAGGGCTTCATCTCTGTCGGGGAATACCTGTGCCCAGTAGATGTCTTCCATGATGTCGGCTACACGAAACAGCAAACGAATCATCTCCTTCTGGTCATCCGACAGACGGGAGATATCCGCAGTGAGGTCAACCCGGGCAAATTCTGATGCTTTTCGTTTCACCATGTTGTCAAAAAGTTCCAGTACAATCTCTTTTCCAAGGGATCCGATTTCCAGTATAAGGAGTTGGTCTGTTTTCCTGAATGTCATGCCTGTTACGGTGATTTCAGGGGCAAGCGGGAAATTTGAACTGAATGTGATGGTTTCATTGGTTTCCGATTGCAGATCCACAGGGTAGAGCTCTCCATCTATTTCAACTTCATCATTCATCAGCCTGATAAAAAGAGATTTAGCCTCAGTATAAACGGGCGATTCACCCCCTGTGATTTCTATCGAGGGGAGTGTACCCGAAAAAAGGCTGGAGATGGTTTCCTTTTCATTGCAGCTTTGAACGAGGAGCAGCAATGGGGCAAGGATAAAAGAAAAAATGATCCTGGTTTTCATCGTTGTGGGTTTTTATTTAATACGCTTTGGCTATTAATACCCTTTGTTTGGAAGGCCTTCCGCTGACCACACATTTCCCGTCTTCTTCCTTATTGTTCAGTGGCAGGCACCTGATGGTGGCTTTGGTCTCCCTGATTCTATCTTCTGACTCTATGGTACCGTCCCAGTGTGCCAGTGCAAATCCCCCCTTGTTGTTGAGTACATCCAAAAGCCCATCCCAGGTGTCTACCTTGTGGGTGTTTTCACTCCTGAAAGAGAGCGCTTTCTGAAAAATATTCTCCTGGATCTTCTCAAGCAGTTCCTGTATATAGGTGGCGATTCCTTCCTGTGGGAGCACCTTCTTTTCCAGGGTATCCCTGCGGGCCAGTTCCACATTTCCGTTTTCAATGTCCCTTTGGCCCAGAGCAAGCCTGATGGGAACACCCTTCAATTCATATTCGGCAAATTTCCATCCTGGCTTTTGGGTATCCCGGTCATCAAATTTCACAGAGATCCCCAGGGCAGTAAGCTGCGCTTTGATACGGTTGGCTACCTCTGCAATGGCAGGGAACTCATCGCTTCCTTTGTAAATTGGAACGATCACTACCTGGATGGGAGCCACCCTGGGCGGCAGGACCAATCCGTGGTTGTCGGAGTGAGCCATGACCAGGGCACCGATCATGCGGGTGGTCATTCCCCAGGAAGTGGCCCACACGTAGTCCAGCTTTCCCGCCTTATTGGTAAACTGTACATCAAAAGCCTTTGCAAAGTTCTGGCCCAGGAAGTGTGATGTGCCGGCCTGTAATGCTTTGCCATCCTGCATGAGCGCCTCAATGGTCATGGTATCAACGGCACCGGCGAATTTCTCTGAATCAGTTTTGGTTCCGACAATTACCGGGATACCCAGGAATCTCTCAGAGAAATCAGCGTAAACCCGAACCATCTGCATGGTTTCATCTTCAGCCTCTTTTCGTGTGGCATGGGCTGTGTGCCCCTCCTGCCAAAGGAATTCAGCAGTTCTGAGGAACAGCCGGGTTCGCATTTCCCACCGGACCACATTGGCCCACTGGTTGATGAGGATGGGAAGGTCCCTGTAGGATTGAACCCAGTTCTTATACGTGTTCCAGATGATGGTTTCAGAAGTGGGTCTTACAATCAATTCCTCCTCAAGTTTGGCTTCGGGATCTACGATTAGTCCGCCGCTCACTTCATCTGTTTTTAAGCGGTAATGGGTCACCACTGCACACTCTTTGGCGAAACCTTGCACATGTTCTGCCTCCCTGCTGAAGAATGATTTCGGGATGAAAAGGGGAAAGTATGCATTCTCATGACCGGTCTCCTTGAACATCCGGTCCAGTTCATTTTTCATTTTCTCCCATATCGCGTAGCCATAGGGTTTGATAACCATGCAACCCCTCACTGCCGAGTTCTCGGCAAGCCCGGATTTCAACACCAGATCGTTGTACCACTGCGCATAATTCTCTTCCTTGCTGGTTAATACTTTGGCCATTCTGTTATTGTTAAAAATTATGCTACAAAGAAAGGAAAAAAAGGCGAAGGGTTAAAGCCTTAGTCCAATCACCAGGACATCGTCAATCTGGCTCAGGTCGCCCTTCCACTCATCAAAAATCAGGCTCAGGATTCTCTGTTGTTCCTCCATGGGCCTTTCATGTACTTCAAGGAGCAGGTCCTTGAAGGGCCGGTATTTGAATTTTTTGCCCTGGGGGCCTCCGAACTGGTCGGGGAAACCATCTGTAAACATGTAGACCCTGTCACCCTGTTTCATGTCAATGGTATAACGGGTAAAATCAGACATCTTTTCATAGTATGCCACGGGCATGTTGTTCCCTTTATATTCCAGCATTTCACCATTGCGAATGATATAAAGCGGATTGTTTGCCCCGGAAAACTCCAGCTTCCTGGTGGTGGTGTCATAAATCATCAGGGCCATGTCAATTCCGTCTTTCTGCTCCCCAATCTTACCTTCCTGTTTCAGGGTCCGGGCTATACTCAGGCGAAGCTGGTTCAGGATCTCATCAGAATTCATCACCTCTTTTTCATTGACAATCTCATGCAACATGGTGATCCCAAGCATGCTCATCAGTGAACCCGGTACGCCATGTCCGGTACAATCAGCTGCCGTAAGGACGATACGGTGGTCGCTCTGGGAGACCCAGTAAAAATCACCACTCACAATATCCCTGGGTTTAAAAAAGATGAAATGTTCGCTGAAAAGATTATCAAACACATCGTGCTGGGGCAAAACAGTGCTCTGGATTTTCTTTGCGTAATCAAAACTGTATTTGATTTCCTTGTTCTGTTTCTCAATATGCTCTTTCTGGTTCTGGATCTCTTTGGTCCTTTCCTGGACCTTTTCCTCCAGTTCTCTGTTCACTTTGTCTTTAAGGCCTGCATTTTCACGCAATTGGTCAATGATCCTTCGCTGGGCCAGCTCCTTGCTTTTCTTAAGCAGGTTGATACGTTCACTCAGACCGATGGAAAACGTAAGTATCTGCAGGGTTACACCAAGTTCCAGGCTATGCTTTCCCAGAGAATACTCTTTCAGGGCATAGTTTACGGCGATCCCCAGGATCAGAAACAGGTTGGCGAATAGAAAATAACGTGCCGGCTGGAAATTCTCCCTGGTGAGGATCATGGCCGGGACAATAGCCAGAAACAATGATCCGATGGCTGAAACAATGTTGATGGCCAGCCCTCCAAGCTGGATGAATACGGGAACATGAACACCCAGTCCCTGTAACATAAGGATCATGAAGCTGAGGATCAGACCGCCGACAGTAAACCAGACTGCCAGCAGCAGAATGGTATCCCAGGATTGGAGTGTATTCCTTGTATCCAGGTAGGATCTTCCGAAAAGAAGGAAAAACAGCAGGAAAATCTCAAGCAGGAAAATGTTTATGGGAGCAGAAGTAAAGCGGGGGGTGATTTCATATATGTATCCCTCCTTGTTTATGAAAAAGAAGAGGAAGGCAAGGATATAAAGAATATAATACAGGTAGCTGTTCTCCCTTCCCTGCACGAACAGGGGAATATGATAAAGGACCATGATCATCATAATCCCAACAAAGATTCCGAAAATGAGCCTTTTCGAGCGGTCTTTCTGGAGGACGCTGACATGGGTTGACACAGTAAAAGTCAGATCCGAAATGAAAGACTCTTCGGACAGGGAGACCCTCAGGTAAAGGGTGTCGGCTTCTCCGGGCGGGAGGAATATCCGCAGATCATCCGATCCGCAGATGTTTACATCCTTGTTTTTAGGAGCGATACTGTTCCCCGATTTTCTGATCGTGATCATACCGTTTTCAAATCGCTGAAAAAGCCTGAATTCACTGAACTCCGAAAAGAGGTTGGGCTGCAGGTGGAAGTTGTACTGGCGTGTGGAACGGTTTACAAAGTAGATCCGGAACCAGATACAACTCTCAGGTTGCGAGCTAAGTAAAATGGGATCAGGGTCACTGAAATCAACCGGGTGAAAGCTGTAGTCCATCATTCCGGAAAAGAGTTCTGCGGGCTGGGTATTGCATTGTTTATCAGCGAGGTAATAAAGTTGAAGATCAGAAATGGACACCTGGTCAATAAAATCTGAAAGGATCACAGGCTTTTGCGCAAGCAGCGACTGACACAGAAATAATATGATGAATATAGACTTAAGGCGCATTCCAGTTTTTCCTTCTGTTTGTAAATATATTAAAGATTCTTTTAAAGAAGTGAAATTGGGAACAGCGATGATTTAGTGTATATTTACGGAAAGTTAATTCCTTAACCTTATCGCCGGACCTGTGAACACAAGGTTTCTGCCCATCCTGCTGCTTATCCTGATTTATTCCTGTTCTGGAAGCGTCATCCAGACAACTGTGTTTTCTGACGGGTTCAGTGAACTTGATCCTGTAGTGATCCCCTTTACAGACTCTGTCAATCCGGCTATCTATTTCCAGCCAGAACGTGGCATAGCCGGTCAGTGGACTGTCGCCACTTCACTTCGGCAGAAAGGATTCAGTGAGGCCTGGGAGGTACGTAAGGATGAAAGTGGCACATTCCTGGTGCAGACATTTAACAACCTTGATAAACAGAATGAACCGTTAAGCCTGATCACCCATCCCATGGTGGTGGCAGGAGATTCATTGTGGAAGGATTACAAGATTGAGGTGGATTTTTCACCCCAGGCCAAATTTGATAAGTGTGGCGTGGTCTTCGGTTACCAGCACCCAAATGATTTCTATTTTTTCGGGATTGAAGGGAATACTGTCATTTTGAAACATGTGATGCAGTCGGTTACCCCATTGAGGCCCATAGAAAAGATCCTGGCACATAAACCGCTTGTATGGACCCCGGGAGATGAGATGCGCGCCATTGTGACGTTGAGGCGGAATGATATCTCTGTCATTCTCAATGATTCCATCCGGATGTACGAAGGCAGTGAAGTGATCAGACAGGGAAGAATAGGATTGATATCGGATTTGCCTGCAAAATTTAACCGGGTTGAAGTGAAAATGTTAAAGGGAGAGCTTCGGCAGTTGAACAGGAAAAAGAGGCTATTGGAAAGGAGGATGGAACTTCATCTGGATGGACATCCGGCGATGGTGAGGTGGAAAGCAATGGATATTGCTGCGTTTGGGACAGATCAGAATATCAGATTGGGCGATCTCACAGGGGATGGGAACAAGGAGATCATCTTCACAAGGAGTGGGAAAGATGGATCATCGATCTGCTGCATCAGCGCCATGACCTTGGATGGTAAGCTGATCTGGCAATATGGCAACCAGAGAGCCCCTTTTGCTGAAAAGGGATTGGAGCTACCTGTCCAGATCCATGACCTTGACGGAGATGGTCAACGTGAGGTGATCTTTGTGAACAGGGGAAGGATAGGTGTACTGGATGGTAAATCCGGGAAATTGACCCGAAGTGTAAGGATAGCCGGATCCATGGTTCCATCAACCATCATGTTCGGTGATCTGCTGGGGACAGGAAGGGACAATTGCCTCCTGCTTTCGGACAGGGAAAACCAGCTGGCGGTGTTTAATGAAAAGCTGGAGCTACTGTGGGACAAGGAACTGGAGGGTGGATCTCAGCCGGTGTTTCATGACATGAACGGGGATGGTCATGATGATGTACTGATCGGGTATTCGGCCTTCGATGATGAGGGCAACCTGTTGTTTAATTCAGGACAGTTCATAGGTGACCGGTGTAATGGATTGGCTGTAACTGAACTGGTGGAAGGTGACAGGGTTTCTCCCTGCATACTTTATGCAGCAGGGGACTGGGGCCTTCTGTATATGGATTTTGAAGGGAACCTCCTGAAGCAGGAGATCATGGGACATGTAAACTACCTGTCGGTGGCTGACTTCGATATGGAATCCGCTGGACTGGAAATAGTTACTTCCAACAGTTGGGGAAGTGACGGCTTGATTCATATAGTGGATGCTTCCGGCAAGGTCAGAACCAACTTTTTACCCGCTTCGGGAGTTAGCAGATGTGTTCCTGTAAACTGGAAAGGTGACGGTGAGGAGTTTTTTATTATTTCTGCAGATACCATTGCTGGTGGAATGTATGACA
The DNA here is from genome assembly GCA_964453785.1 of uncultured Bacteroides sp. GTDB lineage: Bacteria > Bacteroidota > Bacteroidia > Bacteroidales. Next base: position 11,660 of record CAYVRK010000023.1, on the reverse strand, counting down.
AGTTCGGTCAGCTTTCTGTCAGGTTTCCCGCTGATGGCCACCCGGAAACATGCTACATGGTGCAGGATCTCACCGGTGATGCACGGGATGAAGTTCTGGTTTGGGACAACAGGGAGCTATGGATCTATACCCAGGATGACAATCCCCGCATGGGAAAAACATCCAACCCGGACCGGATTCCCCTTTATAATCAATCCATGCACCAGATGAGCCGCTCCCTGCCGGGCTGGTAAGAGCCCATTGTTACTTTATCCCGACCTGTCTGTTACATTTCTGATTATTTATTATATTGCATTCACTTGAAAGCCTGCAAACCTGTTTTTGGCACGAACTTTGTTTCTTTTCAGGTAAAACAACCAGATGCAAAAAATACCGGGAGGATTTGTCATGAAAACTTTAACACTTGCCATTTTAAGTACAGCGATAGTTCTGACATCTTGCAGTTCATCAAAACAAACTGCAGCTTCGGAGTATGACGATGTATATTATAATCCCAGTGCTGTAGAGGTAGCCGAACAGAAAACGGTTGTTCCTGTTGAATCTATTGCAGCTGAGCCCGTTGTCCAGCAGCAGGTTTATTCAGAATACCAGACAGTACCTGAGGAGAACCTGAGCGATTATGAAAGGTATAAGATGCAGCGGGAAGCAGAGATGCTGGGAGAGACCTACGCACCGGAAGGTAGCGAAGCCATTTCTGTAAACCAGTATCAGGCGTATGATTCCATTGGACAGCAGGAGCTGCAGTATGGCAGTGAAAGTGCTCCTGTGATTGTAAACAACTACAATTACTACAGCGATCCCAACGAATATTATTATTCCTCGAACCTGAGGCGGTTTTCAGATGAATATTACGGATGGGATTACTACGATCCTTACTATACAAGTTATGGTTATCCCGGAGTTCGCATGAACTGGGGGATGAGCATGGGCTGGGGTTATCCCGGCTGGGGACTTGGATTCTCTTACGGATACCCTGGTTATGGTTACGGATACGGATACCCCGGATACGGATACGGCGGATATTATGATCCTTATTACTCCTGGGGATATGATGGGTACTATGGCGGTTACTATGGAGGATATTATCCATACTACGGAGGTTCTTACTGGAGCGGATACAACCACGGTTACTACAACGGCTATTATGATGGGCGCTATTACGGGTCGAGTGGTTATTACTATGGCAAAGTTGATCACCGTTCCTACTATGGCTACTCCCGAGGCACCTCAAGCGGTTCCAGTTCAAAAAGTGCCTCTTATGTAGATCCCAAATACAGGAGCCGTACAGGCACTAACGAGAACGCTGGAAGTGCTGTCAGGAGCAATTCAACTGCAGTGAATTCACGTACTGCTACAAGCAGTGGAACAGTTGCAAGAACAGGTGACAGATCTGCCACACGTGTCAGTACCACACAGACAACCAGTGGAGAGAACCGGTCAAATGTTTCGAACACCCAACGGACTGCAGTAAAGACCACAAGGACCACAACACCAACATCGGTTCAAAGAAATACAACCAGTAAGACAACCAACCGTGCCTATACGCCAAGTTACAGCAAGCCCAGAACCAGTTCTTCATCTACCTATAACAGGAGCTATTCTGAGCGGAGGTCCTCATCAGGAACGTACAATCCCTCAAGCAGCCCGAGCCGTAGCAGCACTACCTACAACCGGTCCACTGCACCAAGCCGAAGCAGCAGCTCTTACAGCCGCCCGAGCAGTTCAAGCCGCAGCAGCAGTACTTACAGCCGTCCGAGCAGCAGCAGTTCTTACAGCCGTTCTAGTTCTCCAAGCCGCAGCAGCAGCTCATACAGCCGTTCGAGCAGTTCTCCAAGCCGCAGCAGCAGTTCTTACAGCTCAGGAGGGTCCAGCCGCTCCAGTAGCGGAGCCAGCCGGTCCAGTTCATCCGGTTCGAGACGATAATTTTACCATCACAGCCAGGACCCGGTCGGGTTCCTGGCTTTAAATATATAAATTCGATACAGCCATGAGAAGGATTTTAATCATAGCCCTGCTATTGGTGTGCACAGTGGTTGCCACCAATGCACAAAATGAAACCCAGGCCCTGAGATATTCCATGCATAATCCCTTCGGAACAGCACGTTATGCTGCTCAGGGAGGAGCCATTGGAGCCCTTGGCGGAGATCTGTCTGCCGCTCAGGTCAATCCGGCAGGTTTTGGGTTTTACCGTTCTTCCGAATTCTCTTTTTCACCCTCATTTTACTGGGTAAACACATCCTCGGATTACCTTGGAACAGTTACAGACGATTCACGGTTTCGATTCAATGTTGGTAGTCTTGGATATGTTGCAGCCTTCAACCGGAAGCAGAAAACCGGATTTGTAGGTGCTTCATTCGCAGTGGGATACAACACCCTGGTCAATTTCAACAACAGGACCACCATGAATGGAACCAACAAAGAGAGTTCATTCCTTGATGATTTTACCTGGCGTGCCAATGAAACCCCGGATAACCTCAATCCATTTTACGAACAGGTTGCATCCGATGCTTTCCTGCTTCCCTATGATTCCGTCCGCGGGGAATTCTGGAATGATATCCAGGATGGCGGGTACGGGCAACAGACCTATCACTTTGTCGAGCAGTCAGGTTATATTGGTGAATATTCGTTTTCCACTGCCGTAAACTTCAGCAATCTGCTTTATTTCGGTGCCACCCTCGGAATCCAATCCGTCAGGTTCTATGAAGATATCTATCATACTGAATCTGATCCGGGCAATGTACTGATGACCATTGATGACTTCCAGTTCAGGGAGTTCAACAGCACCACCGGGTGGGGGTATAATTTTCGTTTTGGTATGATTTTCAGGCCAATACATTCAGTCAGACTGGGCGCATCCATACAGATACCTACCTTTTATTACCTGGACGATGAAAAATATACAGATGCAAATTCGACGTGGGATCAAAGTTCCGGAATTTCAGATGGCAACGGGGTCTCACCATACGGGTACTATGATTACAAGCTCAAATCTCCCATGAAAGTGAATGCCCATGCATCGGTAATCCTTTTCAAGATGGCCACCGTATCGGCGGCATATGAGTATATGGATTACTCCGATGTCCGGCTGGATTCGTACAATGACCGCTTCCTGACGGAAAATGATAACATCAGGAACAATCTCCGGGAGGTGCATAATCTAAAGGCAGGGGCTGAGGTCAGGATAGATTTTTTGTATTTCAGGACCGGGGTACAGTACCTGATGAGTCCCTATGCCGATCCGAGAAACGATGCCAGGGAGTGGATCTATTCGGGCGGATTTGGAGTGCGGACAAAGGCTGCATTCTTTGATATCAGTTATTCAAGGGGAAGCCGGACTGAGGTATATGGCCTCTATTCCCCGAATAATTCTGCCCCTGAATCAAGCTATACATCCATCAATCAGGTGAATCCGAATAATCTGTTGCTTACGATGGGTCTGCGGTTCTAAGGCTTTTTTTGAGGATCGTCAGGCTGTTGAGACCCTCATTGAACAGCAGGTCGAGGATGCTCAGATTGGCCTGGAAGCCATGCTTGTCAGAAAATACCTGGTGGTAAACCACCGGCGAGAAAAGAGGGTCTGCCTCCGGGGTATTTGCTTTGGGATGGATAAATTCCCTGGGATCATCCGTACCGCCGGACAGTTCGAATGTGCTGGTCAGACTAACAGGAATGTCCAATCCCAGGAAATCCATTGTCTTTGACAGCATCCGGATATTCAGGTCCACCAGGAAATCAAACCTGCGCTCATAGAACACAACCAGGTCATCCCTGATGAATTCGAAGAAAGGTGAGGCTGCATATGCAGCCACCAGGCTTTTCCAGTGAATTTTATTCCATGGCGTTTCATAATCGATTCGGATCTCTTTAAAAAGGTTTTTTCGCCCGCGCTGTCGTTTTACCGGAATGGAAAGGGTGAGCAAACCATTGGGGCCCATGATCCGGCAGCGATTTCGGTAAGACTGTTTATGATAACTATCGTACTGCTCAAGGATAATCTTTTCCTCTCTGACCAGCCTGGCAAAGTAGTTTACCGGTCCGTTGTAAAGCAAAGGGAAGATCAAGGATGAAGAGTATTATCTGCTGGCCCTTACAATCCTGAACATCCTGTTCCACCTGATTCCGCCATAATCCTTGTCAACACTAAGCCATATCAGCCTTGGTTTTCCTATGACATGATCTTCAGGAACAAAGCCCCAGAAGCGTGAGTCAGCAGAATTGTGCCTGTTGTCTCCCATCATGAAATAATAGTTCATTAGAAAGGTGTAGGTTGTGGCAGGCTCATCGTTAATATAGATCTGGTCGCCCCTGACCTCAAGTTTGTTGTGCTCATAGGCTTCTATGATCCTTCTGTAAAGCGGCAGGGTCAGGGTATTGATCTCCACAGTTTCACCTTTTTCGGGTACCTTCAGGGGGCCGAAAAATTCAAGGTTCCAGGGGTAACGCTTGTCGTGGGGGAATATATCCCTGTCATACTGCCCTTCTGTAAAAAGGCTCATGGGTTCCACGCTGGCTATGCCCGGAAAGGCCTTCAATTGTCTGGCACTTTCCTTGGTAAGGGGAAAGGTATAATTGGGATTGTTCCTCACATCAGCCAACGCTGGATTCACACCAAAGGGTTCTAGGGACCTCGGATTGATGGGCGTAGCATTGGTTCTCACATTGTACCAGCGTTGTAAACCTTCAAATTCTTTTTGCTTTTCACCATTCACAATCACATTGTTATCGACCACCTGGAGGGTTTCTCCTGCAATGGCGACACATCTTTTGATATAATTGTCACGGCGGTCCACGGGTCTTGTTTCCACATCGAATTTCTGTGCGATCTGGGTCCGCACATGATTCTCATAGAATGAATAGGGCCTCGTACGGTTATACCTGGCCGAGTCAGACATGATCAGATAGTAGGTCTCATCCCTGATAAGGTCGTAATAGTCGAAGTTCCCCTTGGCATACAGTTTATGATCCTGTTTTTCCAGTGCAACCGTATCCGAAGCCGGGAAGTTAAATACCACAATATCATCCCTTTTAATTTTACTGAATCCCTTCAAACGCTTGTATGGCCTTTGGATCCACTCCAGGTAGGATTTCCTGCCCAGTACGGTATTGGGCAGGAAAGGAATGGCCAGGGGTGTGTTGGGAGTCCGGGGACCGTAAGCTGTTTTACTCACATAAAGGTGGTCGCCCACAAGCAGGGTGCCCTCCATGGAAGGGGTGGGGATTTTGTAATTCTGGAAAAGGAAGATGTTGATAATTGATACAGCTACCACTGCAAAAATAAGTGCATCCAGCCACTCAACGACTACATTGTTCTTTTTCTTCCGGCTTTTCCAGAAGGACCAGTTCACCTTCTTGCTTATGTATATATCAAACAACACGGGCAAACCGAAAAGAAACCAGAAATTTTTTAGCCAGATGACAAAAAGAATGTATGCAGTAACTGCAATTCCGAATTTGAAATATTTGTGTTTTAGTAGTTTATTTAGATTCATTTCTATACAGTTATTTAATGGTGCTAAAGATACGCTCTTTTCTTAAACCCCCAATGAAGGGCTTATCTGGCTCCAGGGAAAACCAGACCGTCACCGCTTTTCCCAAAAGGTGATCTTCCGGTACGAAACCCCAGTACCTGGAGTCAGCAGAATTGTGGCGGTTGTCACCCATGACAAAGTAGTAATCCATCTGAAATGTATAGGACCTGGCCTGCTGACCATTGATAGTTATATCACCATCTACAAATTTCAGTTCATTGTGTTCGTAGACCTCAATAATCCTCTGATAAATAGGAATATTGATCATATTCAAGTTGATGCTGTCTCCTTTTGCAGGAACCTTAACGGGGCCAAAATTATCACCGGTCCACTTGTAATGCGGACTATGCGGAAAGATCTCCTGATTTTGAAAGGAGAGCATGGGCTCTGTATATCTTTTTATACTTCTTACCCCCGGGTAGGACTTTAGTGCATCCACCTTTTCTGCTGTCAGATATAGAACGCTGAGTGAGTTAACCGGATTGTATGTCACAGAAGATTTATGAATTTTTAACGAATCAAGAAGCAGATCAGGAAGTGGTTCTCCCCTGGTGGTAATATAATACTTATACTTTTCTCCCGGATTGTGGGGTCTTACCTTGCCGTTTACCATCACTTCACCATCCACAATGGCCAGGATATCCCCGGGAAGGCCAATACAGCGCTTGATGTAGTTCTCCCGCTTATCAACGGGATGTGTAATGATATCAAATTCGGAAAGGATATAGTCCCGGCCATACTGTCTGACCAGTGAATAGTAGTTTTGACCCGGATACTGGACCACCATGGTATCTCCCTCGGGAAAATTGAATACGATGATATCATCGCGCTTAACTTTCGAGATTCCCCAAAGCCGTTTATAGGGCAGACTGATCCGTTCGGAATATGATTTGGCTCCTGAAGGCAGTTTATTATGATAAAAAGGAATGGCCAGGGGTGTTCCCGGAAGCCGGGGTCCATAGGACAGTTTACTCACGAAAATGTAGTCCCCAACCAGCAGTGTTTCTTCCATGGATGGGGTAGGGATTTTATAGGCCTCCACAAAGAGTACCTTGATGGTAAAGGAGAATACGATCGCCATCAACATGACAGCCAGCCATTCGATGGTAGACTGAAGGATCCTGGGTAATCCGTATTTACGCAAGGTCCAGTCCACTTTCCTGGTAAGGAACAGATCCACAAGTACCAGGTTGAACAGGAGCAGGTACCAGATTTGGGCCCATACTGTGATCGCCGACCACAAAAGGACGCAGATTCCAAACCAGATATACCGCCAGTTTTTTTTCATTTCGTTGATCAGATCCTGAGCATATCCTTCATGCTGAAGACTCCCACCTTATCTTTTAAGAAAGCTGCTGCCATCAACGCTCCCACAGCAAAGGCATCCCTTGATTTTGCGTTATGACCGAGGAAAATGGTATCCAGGTTTGATTCATGGGTGATGGTGTGCCGGCCTTTGACTTCTCCCTCCCTGATGGCAATGATATGCATGATAGATGGGTCATCCTGTTTCTGAAGACTCCAGTTGCTGACCCTTTCCTGTTCCTCAATGATCTGTTCAGAAAGTGTGATGGCGGTTCCGCTGGGAGCATCAAGCTTGTGAATATGGTGGACCTCTTCCATGGAGACCGTATAGTCCGGAAACCGGTTCATGATTTTGGCAAGCTGTCTGTTCATGGCAAAAAGAATATTGACACCGATACTGAAGTTGCTGGCATAGAAAAAGGCCCCTTTGTGCTCAATGCAGAAGCGTTCAATTTCTGCAAACCTCTGGTTCCATCCTGTTGAGCCCGACACAACAGGCACACCCATTTCAATACATTTTCGGATATTTTCCGGGGCTGATGCCGGACCTGTGAATTCAATGGCCACATCTATCTCCTTCATGTTTCTGTCAACCAGTTCCCCGCTGTTGTCCAGATCAATGACAAGGGGGAATGTATGTCCCTGTTGCACTCCCAGGGCCTCGATGGCCCTGCCTATTTTCCCGTATCCAATGATTGCTATTCTCATATCATAACTTTTACCAAACGTGACTGCAGCGAACAGACAAAAAAAAGCTGAACCACATTGTGCAGTCCAGCTTCCATGAATATTATGGTTCGTTCCGGCTTATTGTATTTTTTTTACAATGGCTTCAAAAGCCTGGGGGTCATTCATGGCCAGGTCAGCGAGCACCTTGCGGTTGATCTCAATACCTGCTTCGCTTAATTTACCCATAAATTCAGAATAGGACATGCCGTGTTCCCTGGCACCAGCATTGATCCGCTGTATCCAGAGTGCCCTGAAAGTAGCTTTCTTCTTACGACGGTCACGATACGCATAGGTGAGTCCTTTTTCGTAAGCGTTTTTGGATACTGTCCAGACATTTTTCCGGCGGCCAAAGTAACCTTTGGTCCGCTTCAGTACTTTTTTTCTTTTCTGTCGCGATGCGACAGCATTGTTAGTTCTTGGCATTCTACTTCATTTTTTTTGAATGCAGGCGGTCTAAAATGACACTTTCTGCGCTGCACTCTGGTCAATAATCATTTACCTGGTATTCAAAAGAGTTGAGATTTTACTTCATGGCAAGCAGTCGCTTGATATTCTCTTCATCGGCTTTGTTAACCACCCCAAAATAGGTCAGGTTCCGCTTGCGCTTCGTTGACTTTTTGGTAAGAATATGACTCTTATATGCGTGCTTTCTTTTGATTTTACCACTTCCGGTGAGCGTAAATCTCTTTTTTGCTCCCGAATTCGTCTTCATCTTTGGCATTATTCCTACAATTTATCTAATAAAAATTATTTCTTCTTCACTTTCACTTTGGGGGCGAGGAACATGGTCATTCGCTTGCCCTCCAGTTTGGGAAGCTGTTCCACTTTTCCAACATCCTCAAGGTCCTGGGCCAGTCTAAGCAACAGGATCTCACCCTTTTCTTTGTACAAGATCGATCTTCCCTTAAAGAATACAAATGCTTTGAGCTTGGCCCCCTCCTCCAAAAACTTCAAAGCATGCTTCAGTTTGAAGGTATAGTCATGCTCATCTGTATTGGGTCCGAATCTGATCTCCTTAACCACGATTTTAGTGGCTTTGGATTTCATCTCCTTCTGTTTCTTCTTTTGCTGGTAGAGGAATTTCTGGTAATCCACAGCCCTGCAAACGGGCGGATCGGCCTTCGGTGAAATCTCTACCAGGTCGAGGTCGAGCGAATCAGCAATTTTAAGCGCTTCAGCAAGGGAAACTACGCCCGGATTCTCAATGTTCTCACCAACAAGCCTTATGCTGCTGGCTCGGATCTGTTCGTTGGTCCGGTAAAAGATCCGGTCTTTGTTACGGCTATCGTTGGTTCTTCTACGAAATTGACCTGGTCCTGCTATGACAGTGTCCTCCTATAGTTAAATTATACATCTGATTCAATTGTTTCAAGCTGACTCCGAACCTCTTTCTGCAAAAAAACTGCAAAATCTTCAAGGTACATCACCCCTTTATCCCCTTCTCCCTGCCTGCGAACGGAGACTGAACCGCTCTCCTGCTCCTTTTCACCTATGATCAGCAGATATGGAATACGCTTTAACTCGTTATCCCTGATCTTTTTACCTATCTTTTCGCTCCTCTCGTCAATCAGGGTGCGAATATCGTAATTTTTAAGGAATTCTGAAACTTTTTCTGCATAATCGTGAAATTTTTCACTGATGGGGAGGATTACAGCCTGATCAGGGGTTAGCCAAAGGGGAAATTTTCCTGCTGTATGTTCGATCAATACGGCCACAAAACGTTCCATGGATCCGAAGGGTGCACGGTGTATCATCACCGGCCGATGTTTCTGGTTATCAGCACCTATATATTCCAGTTCAAACCTTTCAGGCAGGTTGTAATCCACCTGGATGGTTCCCAGTTGCCATTTTCTGCCTATGGCATCCCTGACCATGAAGTCAAGTTTTGGGCCATAAAAGGCAGCCTCACCATATTCCACAGTTGTTTCCATACCTTTTGCCTCTACAGCTTCAAGAATGGCTGTTTCTGCTTTTTCCCAGTTTTCATCCGTTCCGATGTATTTCTCCGTATCCTTCGGATCCCTGAGTGAAACCTGTGTAACAAAGTCATTAAAATCGAGGGTTTTGAAGATATACAGGATGATATCAATTACCTTGAGGAACTCATCCTTCAACTGGTCGGGCCGGCAGAAGATGTGCGCATCATCCTGGGTGAAACCCCTTACCCTTGTCAGCCCGTGCAATTCCCCACTCTGTTCGTACCTGTACACAGTGCCAAACTCGGCCAGCCGCACTGGAAGATCCTTATAGGATCTGGGTTTGAACTTGTATATCTCACAGTGGTGCGGACAATTCATGGGTTTCAGCAGGAATTCCTCACCCTCCTGGGGTGTATGAATAGGCTGGAAACTGTCTTTCCCATATTTTGCATAGTGTCCGGAAGTCACCCACAACTCTTTCTGACCAATATGCGGAGTGATCACAGGTTCATATCCGTGCTCCCTTTGCAATTTCTTCAGGAAGTTTTCGAGTCTTTCACGCAGTTGGGCTCCCTTGGGCAACCACAATGGCAGTCCTGGACCGACCCGCTGTGAGAATGTGAAGAGTTCCAGTTCCCGGCCAATTTTCCTGTGGTCCCTCAGTTTGGCCTGCTCAAGCATTTCCAGGTATTCTTCAAGCATATTTTGCTTGGGGAAGGTGATACCATAAATCCTGGTCAGTTGCTTGCGTGTTTCATCCCCCCGCCAGTATGCGCCTGCCACACTGAGCAATTTAATGGCTTTGATGGGGGAGGTATCGACCAGATGCGGACCCCTGCAAAGGTCGGTAAATTCTCCCTGGTGGTAAAAGGAGATTGTTCCATCTTCAAGCTCACCAATGAGTTCGGTCTTGTAATTATCTCCCTTGTTACTGAAGAATTTCATGGCCTCATCCTTACTGACCTCTTCCCGCGTGTAAGCATTCTTCTGTGAGGCCAGTTCTTTCATCTTCTTTTCAATCTCAGTCAGGTCACCTTCGTTAATCATCACATCATCCCCCGGATCCACATCGTAATAGAAACCGTTTTCGATGGCCGGTCCGATCCCGAATTTGGTACCGGGGTAGATCGATTCAATGGCTTCTGCCATCAGGTGGGCTGAGGAGTGCCAGAAGGCATGCTTTCCATCCTCGTCGTCCCACTTGTTCAGTTTGATGGAAGCATCCTTGTGAATGGGCCTGGTCAGGTCCCAGAGTTCATCATTCACATTGACGGACAATACCTCGCGTGCAAGGCTGTTGCTCAGGCTTCTGGCAATATCAAGCCCTGAAACGCCCGCTTCAAACTCACGCACCGATCCGTCCGGAAAAGTTATTTTGATCATATAGAGATTCAATTTTTAAATCCCGCAAAGATACTAATTCTGCGTGGTTCCTAGAGGTTCTCAAGGATAAAATCTGTCATCCGGGTGTAGAGGTGGTACGTGGTGTTCCCTCCGGTAATGCGATGATCGTTGTTGGGATAGACCTGCATCTCGAACTGCTTGTCGGCCTGAACAAGAGCCTCCGTAAAGTCCATCGAATTCTGAAAATGCACATTGTCGTCGCCACTCCCGTGAATCAGGAGGAATTTGCCTTCCAGTCCTCCGGCAAAATGGATGGGGGAGTTCCGGTCATACCCATCCGGATTTTCCTTTGGGGTACGCATGAAACGTTCTGTATAAATCGAATCGTAGTACCTCCAGTTTGTTACCGGTGCCACGGCAATCCCCATCTTAAAAAGCCCCTTTCCTTTGGTCATACAGAGACTGGTCATGAAACCGCCATAACTCCAGCCAAAAATACCCATGCGGCCTGCATCGATATAGTCCTGAGATCCGAACCATTCAGCCGCTTCAAGCTGATCGATGGTTTCCAGCATGCCCAGGGTCATGTAGGTGGATTTCCGGAATGCTTCCCCGCGTCCGTTGGTCCCCCTGTTGTCCACACAGGCCACGATGTAACCCTGCTGGACCAGCATCTGGAACCAGGCGATCCTGCTCCCCCATGAATCGGTTACTTTCTGGGATTCGGGTCCTCCGTACACAAAAACAAACAATGGATACGCTTTGGAAGCGTCAAAATCAGCCGGTTTGATCATCCAGGCATTCAGCTCCTGTCCGCTTGCCGTAGGCACAGACA